>DASSLY010000130.1:0-21597 GCA_035689185.1 Dermatophilaceae bacterium | reverse complement strand
CGCCGAAGCCCGCGGCGACTGGACCGCCGCCGACACCGCCTACCAGGAGTTCCTGACCATCGCCCGGGACCTGGCCGACCGGGCCGACACCCCCCAGGCCGCCCGCGACCTGGCCGCCGCCCTGAACAACCTCGGCCGGATCGCCCAAGCCCGCGGCGACTGGACCGCCGCCGACACCGCCTACCAGGAGTTCCTGACCATCGCCCGGGACCTGGCCGACCGGGTCGACACCCCCCAGGCCGCCCGCGACCTGGCCGCCGCCCTGGACAACCTCGGCCGGGTCGCCGAGCACGCCGGGCGGACCGAGGAAGCCCTCCGCCTGCAGCGCGAGCGACTCAACGTCCTCAGGCCGCTCGCTGACGCGTTCCCCGACCTGGTCTCGCCAGCCGAGCTGGACGAGACAGACGCGCTGATTGTCAGACTCCACGAGCAGACCTCCCCGTAGTAGCCGCTTCGGCTGCACGGCATACGACTTCGATGGAACCCCCCGGGGAACCTGCGGGACACCACCTGGCCCGGTGGCTACGGTTTCGCCATGACGCACCGGCTACTCCTCGCTATCGCGCTGTCGGTGCTCGGCCTGGTGGGGGTCGCCTCGACCGGCGCGGCCGCGACGACTCAGCAGGACGGGCCGGTGGCCCTGCTGCCGGAGGGCCCGCTGCAGTTCACGGAGGGCGCCGGCAGCATCGTGCTGGCCAACCAGACCACCAAGCAGGTGTCCATCACGGTGCGCGGGTTCGTCGTCGGTGCCGGGCCGACCGGCCACGGCACCGCCGGCACCACCGCCCTTGCGCTGACCGTCGTCGGTGAGCAGGAGACCTCCGAGGAGGTCCGCCGCAAGCTGGACTGGGGGCAGACCCTGGCGATCACCGTCGGCGCGCCGGTGCCCGGCTCCGGCGTGCTCACCCTGGAGAGCACAACCGCGGACGGGGTCACCACCCTGGTGCAGCGCGAGGTGCGCGCCGCCGGGGACCTGCCGCGCCCGGCGTCGAGCAGCTGGACCGGGCGGGTCGGCGGCTGGCTGACCTGGTTCAGCGGGCCGCGCAACGCGCAGGTGCGCGTCCCCACCACCCCTGGGACCTGCCCGGCGTCGTGGGTCGGGCCGCCGCTCACCCTGCACGACGGGAACGCGGCGATCCAGGCCAGCACCGCCTGCCGAGGTGACGCGGTGGTCCTCGACCTCACCGCGACACCGCGGCCCGGGGTGTACCGCGGCGAGCTCGCGATCGGGGGCCAGAGCACCGGGATCTCGGTGACCGCGTCCGCCGGCTGGATGTGGGCCGCGCTCCTGGCTGTGCTCGGCACCCTGGCCGCCGTCGGCCAGCGGGCCTGGGTGGTCAACCGGCGACCGTTCGCCGTGCTGAAGGAGCAGGCGCTCGAGCTGCCGGCCCAGGCCAGAGCGGCGGACGCGATCGTGGTCCGCGCGGCCGCGGCGCCCCGCGCCGGCGGCCGCCCGGCGTTCCTGCTGGAGCCCGGGGTCTCCCTGGCCATGAGGCAGCTGGCCGCGGAGGCGGACCGGGAACGCCGCTCGCTCGGCTGGCTGAGGTCGGTGCTGCCGCGGCCGGTCAGCGAGGTGAGCGACGACCTGCGGCTGCTGGTGGCCGAGGTGGATCTGTGCGCCCAGGCGATCCAGGCCTGGCCGCGCGCCGCGGACCTGTTCGACGACCTGGCGGCGGCGCTGCGGGCTCACGGCGCGCAGGCGACCGTGTCTGCGCCCGCGCTGCTCGCCGGCGCCGAGGCCCTCGTACACCCGACCGCCCTGCACCAGCTCCGGCCCGCGGACGTCCGCCCCTTCATGGAGGAGCTAGAGACCACGGCGGCGCTGCTGCGGCTGCTGCCGGCGCTGGACTTGCTGCGGGCCGGGGTCGCGGCCCGCGACCGGGTCCAGTACCTGGCCGCGGACCTGACCCGCTACCAGCAGGCCGCACAGGCGGTCCGCGAGGCCGAGGACGCCTTCGCCACCATGGGTTGGCAGCAGCTGCAGGCCGCCAAGGTCGACGCGTTGCTGGAGCAGGCCAGGTCGCTGCTGGCCGGCCTGCCGTTGCGCACCGAGGACCACGTGCTCACCCGTGGCCTGGAACCGGCGGCGCCAACGCCGGACCTGGTCGGCGACCTGACGTTCGGGCCCGGCGGGCGCTGGTGGCCGGCACGGTTGCTGCCGCGGATCGAGCGGCGCAGCGTGGACCTGCTGCTGCTCCTGCTGGTGGCCGCGTCACTCACCTGGGCGGGGGTGGTCCTGCTGTATGCCGGGCACGCATGGGGCTCGTGGGTCGACGCCATCTCGGCCCTGGTATGGGGCTACGGCGCCGGCGTCGTCGCCGGGCCGTTGCTCGCGGCGCTGGAACGGGTCACCGGCCGGGGGTTCACCGCGGTCGCCGCCGAGACGGACCAGCAGGCGGCGGCGTGAGGTGCGCCGGCCGGCCGGCCGGGTGATGCTGGCCCCATGAGTACCCCCACCGCGGACGACGCCGAGCACACGCCCCCGGAGGATCTGGACGACTCGACCATCGAGGCGCTGGGGATGCTGTCCGAAGTGCTGGAGAAGACCGAACGGGCTCGCGGGCGCCTCTACGACTTCCACCAGCTCACCGGTGCCGCGGACATGAAGCTGGACGAGGCGGTGGAGCTGTTCCGCAAGGCCGGCCACCAGGACGTCGCCGACCGGGTCGAGCAGCAGCTGGTGGGCCGCAATGTGCTGCCGGGGATGTGGACTTTCCAGATCCTCGAGGCCTACGACGACGGGTACTTCCGGGCCTTCCGCGAGGTGGAGCAGCAGGTGCGGAAGCAGCTGGCCGGCGGCCGGCGCCATCTGTACGAGGCGCAGCTGAAACGGCAGCGCCGCCAGGGCAAGTCCTACGACTGAGCCTCCGGCTGGTCCGCCCACCAGGCGAGCAGGCGGTCCCGGGCGGCGTCCGGACCGATCGGGCCCTGGTCCAGCCGCACCGCGAGCAGGTACTTGTAGGCCCGGCCGAGCACCGGCCCCGGCGGGATGCCGAGGATCTCGGCGATCTGGTGACCGTTCAGCTCCGGGCGCACCGCATCCAGCTGCTCCTGAGCCTGCAGCTGCGCGATCCGCTGCTCCAGGGCGTCGTAGGTGCGCGCCAGCTGCTGGGCCTTGCGGACGTTGCGCGTGGTGCAGTCGGCCCGGGTGAGCCGGTGCAGCCGCGACAGCAACGGGCCGGCGTCGTGGACGTAGCGGCGAACCGCCGCGTCGGTCCACTCCCCCCGCCCGTAGCCGTGGAACCGCAGGTGCAGCTCGACCAGGCGGGACACCGCCTCTGTTGTCTCCTTGGCGAACCGCATCGCCGTCATCCGCTTGCGGGCCAGCTTCGCCCCGACCACCTCGTGGTGGTGAAAGCTGACCCCGCCGCCCGGCTCGAACCGGCGGGTGGCCGGCTTGCCGATGTCGTGCAGCAGCGCGGCGAGCCGGAGCACCAGATCCGGCCCGGGCACTCCGTCCTCCGGCCCGCCCGGGGGACCCTCTAACGCGATCGCCTGGTCCAGCACCGTGAGCGAGTGCTCGTACACGTCCTTGTGCCGGTGGTGCTCGTCGATCTCCAGCTGCAGCGCCGGCAGCTCGGGCAGCACGAGCTGCGCCAGTCCAGTCTCGACGAACAGCACGAGCCCCGGTCGGGGCCGGTCGGCCAGCAGCAGCTTGGTGAACTCGGCGAGCACCCGCTCCGGACTGACGATGGCAAGCGACGCCGCCATCTTCCGCATCGCCTGCGCGACCTCCGGGTCGACGCTGAAGCCCAGCTGCGCCGCGAACCGGGCGGCACGCATCATCCGTAGCGGGTCGTCACCGAAGGACTGCTCCGGCGAGGACGGGGTCCGCAGCACGCGTCGGTCCAGGTCGAGGCGGCCCCCGAAGGGGTCGACGAAGGCCAGCGACGGCAGCCGCAACGCCATCGCGTTCACCGTGAAGTCGCGCCGGGCCAGATCCTCCTCCAGGCTCCGGCCGAAGGCGACCAGCGGCTTGCGGGTCTGCCGGTCGTAGGCGTCCGCGCGGTAGGTCGTCACCTCCAGCAGCCGCTCGCCTCGGCGCGCGCCGATCGTGCCATACGCGCGACCCACGTCCCATGTCGCATGTGCCCAGCCGGCCATGACCGCCTCGGACTGCTCCGGCGTGGCCGACGTGGCGAAGTCGAGGTCGGGGAAGTCGCGGCCGAGGAACGCATCGCGCACCGGGCCCCCGACAAGTGCCAGTTCGTGACCGGCGTCGGCGAACCGCTGCCCGGCCTCGACGAGCAGCGGAAGCACCGGAGCCAGCCGCCGAACGGCCTTGGGCAGAAGCGAGCCGTTCGGGGACACGCCGAGCAAGCCTAGGCCAGTCCCACCACGCCCCGACCGTGCGAGCGTGCCGATACCGGCGCTCCGGCCGGCGCCGCAACCGTGCCGTCACCCGTGCTGCGCCCCGTCGGCCTAGCACCTCGTGGCTACAGTGACCCAGTGACCGACCGGCTGACCGAGGAGCCGACGCCGCATCCACCGCCCCACGCGTCCCGCCGGCTGCCCGTGGTCGAGGAGACCTCCGCGGGCGGCATCGTCGTGGGTGTCGACGCGGGCCACGCCATGGTCGCGGTCATCGCCCGTCGCAACCGGGCCGGCCGGGTCGAGTGGTGCCTGCCCAAGGGCCATCCGGAGGGTGCGGAGACGCTGGAGCAGGCCGCAGCCCGTGAGGTGGCCGAGGAAACCGGCATCACCGGCCGGGTGCTCACCACATTGGGCACGGTCGACTACTGGTTCGCCACCCACGAGAAGCGGGTGCACAAGGTCGTCCATCACTATCTGCTGGAGGCCACCGGCGGGGAGCTGAGCGTCGATAACGACCCGGACCACGAGGCCTTCGACGTCGCCTGGTTCCCGCTGGAGGACGTGCACCGGCAGCTCACCTTCCCCAACGAACGCCGGATCGCCCAGGTCGCGTGGGAGCGGTTGGCGGGCGCCGGATGACCCCGCTGAGGGGGGTGCGAGCTGGCCCTCCTCACCGGCGACACAGGCCGGTATGCCGCCGGGTCCGCTCCGCCACGCACCGGACGCACTGGACGCACTGGAAGTCTGTGACGCGTGCGACGGCCCGGCTGCTGTTGGTGGCCGCGATCCTGCTGCTGCCTGCCACGGTCGGCGTGCCCGCCGCCGTCCACGTGCCCCTCACCGGCCACGGCCCCCTCGTCGCCTGGCCCGCCGCCATCACGACCCGGGCTCCGGCTCGGACCGCCGCCATCACGACCCGGGCTCCGGCTCGGACCGCCGCCCTGACTGCACCGACCCGGGCTCCGGCTCGGACCGCCGACGTGACGGCCCGGCTCACCGTGAGTTCTGTCCAGCCCGCCGTCGCCCCCGCCGGCACGCCCGTCCGCATCGGCGTGACGGTGGTCAACACCGGCGACCAGCCGTTGGCCGACGGGCAGGTCGTCGCCGTCCTGGACGGTCGCCGCCTGGCGAGCCGGGCCGACGTGGCCGGCTGGGCCGCGGCCAGGGAGCTGTCCGGTGTGGCGACCGAGGTCGCGCGGGTCCCGACGCCCAGGCTGGACCCGGGCCAGGCGGGCCTTGTTCGGCTCACGGTCCCCTCGGCGAGCCTCCGGTCGGCGGCCGCCTCGGCGCCGTTCGCCGCGCTGCCGCTCGCCGTCGAGCTCCGAAGCGGTGGGGGCGCGGTCAGGCTGGCGCAGGCGCACTCGTTTCTTGCCTACTCACGGGTCAAGGAGTACCAGCCGCTCTCGATAGCGTTCGCCGTCCCGCTGACGCTCGATCCGGCGCCGGCGTTGTTCGGCCCCCCGAGCGCCGCCCGCAACGCCGCCTGGACCGCTGCAGTCGGCCCGGCATCACGGCTGCAGCGACTGGTCGAGGCCACCACCGGCGAGCCGGTGACCTGGGCGGTCGACCCCGCGGTCCTCGGGCCCGCACCCGCCGCCAGGTTCCCCGCCAGCACGCCCACCGTCACGCCCACCGTCACGGCCGCCGCCACTCCCACCGGCACGCCAGCCGGCACACCCACCGGCACGCGGCCGGCGTCCCCGGCCGCTTCGCCGGCCACCACCTCGCCCGCCTCGCCGGCCACCATCTCGCCTCCCGCACCCGGCCCCACGCCGAGCACGCCCGGCACGGTCGGCACGCCGAGCTCGCCCGGCACGGCGACCAGCTCGCCTCCCGCACCCGCCCCCACCCCGAGCACACCGAGCACACCGAGCACACCGGGGGGCGACGAGGTCCCCCAGCTGTCCGCTGATCTGCTAGAGCGACTGCGGGCAGACGCTGCGCGGCATACCGTCTGGCAGCTGCCGTACGCCGACCCCGACCTCACCGCGCTCCTGGCGGCTGCGCCGGGCAACCCGCTCCTGCGCGACCTGCTCGGCCGGGCCACCGACCTGGCCGGGCTGCTCGGTGCCACGGTCACCGGCGGCGCGGTGGCCTGGCCCGTCGGCGGCCCGGTCACCGCCGCGCGGGAGGCGACGCTGCGCCACGTGTACACCGGCAGCGGCCTCACCGCGGCGGTCACCTGGGTGTCGCAGCTGCCCAGCCAGAGCGGCTTCACCGGCGGCGCGGCCCGCAAGACCGCCGACGGCCTGCCGCTGCTGGCCGCCGACGACGCGCTGAGCGGGCAGTTCGCCCGAGCGGGGACGCCGGCGCAGGTCAGCGCGGCGACCCAGCGGTTCCTCGCGGACAGCCTTGCGCTATTGGCGGAGCGGCCGGGAACGCCCCGGCCGGTCCTGGTGACCGCGCCGCGGTCCTTCGCCGCCGAACCGGCCAGCCTGCACGCGTTCTTCGCCGCCATCCGTAGCGCCGCCTGGCTGCGGCCGGTGGACACCCAGCAGGTGCTGGCGCAGGCCGTGACGGCTCGACCGGAGCGCGTGCCGGGCACCCCCGTGCGGACCACCATTCCGGCTGCGACCGTCAGGGCATCGCCGCTGACGCCGAACCGGCTGGGCGCCATCCCACGCACCCTGCACCAGGTCGAGGGCATCGCCGACATGCTCGCCCAGGACGGTCCGCGCACCGCGTTCCGAACCGGGTGGACCGACGCCCAGCAACAGCTGCTGTCCACCCGCTGGCGCGGGCAGGCCACGGCCTTCGCGGCCCTCGACAGAGCCACCCAGGCCGCCGTCGCCGCGCTGGCTGGCGGGATCCATGTCGAGCCGCGCACGATCAACTTCTTCGCCGACCAGGGACTGATCCAGATCACCGTCGTCAACGCGTTGAGCGTGGAGGTGCGCGACGTGCAGGTGCACCTCACCGTGCCCGGCGCCGAGGCGAACCGGCTGCGAATCGAGGGACAGCCCGCGCCGCTGCGCATCGGGGCGCGCAGCCGGGCGTCGGTGCGTCAGGCCGTGACGGCCACCGCGTCCGGCCGCGTGCGGATCGTCGCCACGCTGCGCACCGCGAACGGCACGCCACTGGGCGCGCCCGCCGCGGTCGATCTGCGGGTCCGGCCCACCGCGACCTGGATCTTCTGGGTGCTCGGCGTCGGTGCGGGAGTCGTCATGGTGATAGGCGTGGTCCGGTCGCTGCGGTCCGGTCGCCGGGCCCCGCTGCCCTACCCGGCCACCGTGCCCGAGCAGGAAGGACCCCCGTGACCGCCACGTCGACGAGCGGCCTGGCCCGGTCCAGCGCC
The DNA here is from genome assembly GCA_035689185.1 of Dermatophilaceae bacterium. Taxonomy (GTDB): domain Bacteria; phylum Actinomycetota; class Actinomycetes; order Actinomycetales; family Dermatophilaceae; genus DASSLY01. Next base: position 13,988 of record DASSLY010000130.1, on the reverse strand, counting down.
GCGATGGCCGCAGGCACCATCGTCTCCCGCGTGCTCGGCATGGTCCGGGCGGCGATGCAGACGGCCGTGCTCGGCGCACTCACGGTCGCGGCCAACGGCTGGGAGGTCGCCAACAGCCTGCCCAACATCGTCTACCTGCTGCTCGCCGGCGGCGTGCTGAACGCCGTGCTCGTCCCGCAGATCACCCGGGCCGCCACCCACGCCGACGGCGGCCGGGAGTACGTCGACCGGCTGCTCACCTTGGCGATCGCCGCAATGGCCGTCCTTACCCTGGTGACGACGCTGGGGGCCGGACTGCTGGTGCGGGTCTACGCCAACGGCTTCGACCGGCCCACGGCGGCGCTGAGCACGTCGTTCGCGCTCATCTGCCTGCCGCAGATCTTCGGCTACGGCATGTACACGCTGCTCGGCCAGGTGCTCAACGCCCGGGGCCGGTTCGCGGCATACATGTGGGCGCCCGTGGTGGCCAACGTCGTCGCCATCGCCGGACTGGCCACGTTCCTGGCCACCATGCCCACCCAGGCCGACCCCGGACGATGGACCCCGCAGATGGTATGGCTGCTCGCCGGGTCGGCCACCGCCGGGGTGTTCGCGCAGGCGCTGGTGCTGGTCCTGCCGCTGCGGCGGTCCGGGTTCCGGTACCGGCCCCGGTGGGGCCTGCGCGGCGTCGGGCTGCGGACGGCCTCGCGGGTAGCGATGTGGACCTTCGCCGCCCTCGCGGTCTCCCAGCTCGGCTTCGTGGTCACCTCCCAGGTGCTGACCTCGGTGGCGCAGCGCCAGCCCGGTCGCTACGCCTACGGTCAGGCGTTCTTGCTGTTCATGCTGCCCCACTCCCTGGTCACGGTGTCCTTGGTGACGGCGCTGTTCACCCGTATGTCGCAGGCCGCGGCGGCCGCCGACCTCACCCGGGTGCGCCGCGACGTGCAACGCGGGTTGAGCCTGGCCGCGGTCGCCACGGTGCCCGCCTCGGTGGGCGGGATGATGCTGGCGGGAGCGATCACCGGCACGTTGTACTTCAACCAGTCCCGCGCCGAGCAGCACGGCATCGCCGGGATAATGGCCGCGATGCTGGCCGGCCTGGTTCCCTTCGGCGCGCTTTACCTGCTCCAACGGGTGTTCTACGCCTTCGAGGACGCGCGCACCCCGTTCGTGCTGCAAGTGCTGGTCACGGCCGTCGCGACGACGGTGAACCTGTCGGCCCTGGCGCTGCCGGACCAGGTGGTGGGGATCGCCGTCGGCGCCGGGCAGTCGGCCAGCAACCTGGTCGGCGCCGTCGTCGGGGTGGTGTTGGCACGCCGGCTGCTGGGCGGGCTGCCGATGTCCCGGGTGATCCGCACCCACGTCCGGCTCCTGCTCGCCGCGGCGGTCGCCGCAGCCATCTGCTGGCCGATGGTGCTGCTGCTGACCGGGCTGCTCGGCGGCCGGCTGCAGGGTCCGGTCGTCCTGCTGGCCGCCGGCTCGGTGTACGGCGGGGTCTACCTGGGCGTGGCCCACGCGCTGCGGGTGCGGGAGCTCACGGAGGTGCTACACCCACTGCTGAGCCGCGCGCGCCGGATGGGTCCCGGTGCCGGTCGTGCCTAGGATGTCAGCCGGAGACGGCGCCGAGGGCCGCGCACCAGACGCCGCGGTAGGGCTACGGGCAGAGGGGAGCGGACGTGCAAGGCGTCCCTGATTCGCCTGGCCTGGCCGGTCTGGGCCCTGGGACCGTGCTCGCCGACCGGTATGCCGTGCAGCGCCGGCTCTCCTCCCGCGTCCCCGCACCCGAGGCGGCCCGGTGGACCGCGGTGGACACCATCCTGGAACGCACCGTCTGCGTCACCGTGGTCGACGCCCACCACCCGAACGCGCCGGCCGCGCTGGACGCGGCCCGCCGCGCCGCCGGGGTGGAGGACGTCCGGCTCGTTCGCATCCTGGACGTGGGGACTCACGACGGGATCAGCTTCGTCGTCGAGGAGCACCATCCGGGGGCCACCCCGCTGTCGGTGCTGCTCCAGGAGGGCACCCTGGCGGCGGCCGAGGCACGGCGCATCACCGGGGAGCTCGCCATCGCGCTGGAGACCGCGCGACTGCGCGGGCTGCACCACCTCTGCCTGACGCCACGGGTCGTTGCCCGCACCGCGCACGGCTCGGTCAAGCTCACCGGCATCGCCGTCGCCGCCGCCCTCACCGGGCAGGAGGACACCCCGACGGCGCAGGCGGCCCGGGCCGACAGCATCGGGCTGGTCGCCATCCTCTATGCCGCGCTGACCGGCCGCTGGCCCGGCACCGGTCCCCCCGCGCACCCGCAGGGCAGGCGGGTGGAGCTGGATCCCGGGCTGCCGCTGGCGCCACGTGTCTCCGGCAGCCTGGTCGCCGCGAGCGACATCACGGCCGGCGTGCCGGGCGACCTCGACCGGCTGTGCCGCGACACCCTCAGCACCCTCGGCCAGGACCGGGGACCGCGCACCCCGGCGGAGGTCGCGGATCTGCTGGGCCCATGGCCGCAGCGGCCGGCCAGCCGGACTGCTTCCGCCACCGCGGCCGGCGCGCCGGCCGCCAAGGCCCTCACCGCGGCCGGCGCCGGCGGGGCGACCCCCACGGCGCCGCTAGCACCGGAGGACGACATGACCCACAGCGCGGCCACGGCCGAGCCCGACGGACCCGGTCGCGCCGCCGAGCCCGTCGCAACCCAGCGCCTCCCGGTCGGAGCCGACGAGGCCACCAGCACGGCCGGCTCCGAGACCGCGCCCGCGAGCGCATCACCCGGCGAGACCGCCGAACCTCGCGCCGGCACGGCCCGAGTCGGCCGGTGGCAAGCCCTGGCCGCCGCCACGGTAGGTCGGCTCCGCCCGCAGCGAAACGGCCGTTTCACGGTGGCCGCCGCCGCAACACCCCCAGCGGCCCCGACTGCGGGCACACCAGACGCGGGCACGACGACAGGCACACCGGTCACGACGACAGGCACACCGGCCGCGGGCACGACGGCAGGCACACCGGCCGCGGCCCCGACTGCAGGCACACCAGCCACGGGTACGACGACAGGCACACCGGGCACGACGACAGGCACACCGGCCAGCGGTCCGGCCTCCCCGCATACCGGCCGGGCTGTGGCGACGACCTCGGGGCCGGCCGCGCCCACCCGACCCAGGACGCCCGTTCGGGCTGCCCACCTGCCGGAGGTGCTCACCGAGGACGCCTCGCTGGTCGAGCCACCGCTGCCGATGCTCCCGCCGGAGACGGGGCTGAACCCGCCGCCGGGGCAATCCCGGGTCGTGCTGCTCATCGTGCTCGGGGTGCTGCTCGTCGCGCTGCTGCTCGGGTACTGCGGCCTTCGGGGGCTGGGGGCCAGCATCAGCCTGCCCAGCGTGACTCCGGGGATCGCGACGGTGACCGCGACGGCGCCGCCGGTCACCGTCACCGGCGGCCCCGGCGCAACCACGAGCCCGGCCGTCGGCCCGTCGCTGGACACCGGACCGATCGCCATCCTGTCCGCCCGCGGATTCGACCCGCAGGGGGACAAGGTGGAGAACAACGCCGACGCGCCCAAGGTGTATGACGGCAAGGCCGCCACGGTTTGGCGCTCGGAGGGGTACCGCTCGGCTGGGCTGGGCGGGCTGAAGAAGGGCATCGGGGTGCTGCTCGACCTCGGCCAGCAGGCCCGGGTCGGGCACATCACGCTCACGCTGGGCGACAAGCCCGTCAACGTCCGGGTCCTCGCCACGAACAAGACCTCGGTCGAGGGCGCGTTCCTCCTCGGCCAGGCCGACGGGGCCCGGGGCGTGGTGCAGCTCACCGCCCCAGCCGACGCGCCGAAGACCCAGTTCGTCATCGTCTGGTTCACCCAGGCCGCGCTCACCGACGACGGCAAGTACCGCGCCACGCTGGCCGAGATCGTGCTCAGCTGAGCATCCCGCCATGCGCCCCGACGACCTGCGCGACGCCACCGACCGTGACCTGCTCGCGGCCCACTGCGCCGGCGACGCGGAGGCGTTCGGGGAGATCTTCCGCCGGCACCGGGACCGGATGTGGGCCGTTGCCCTGCGCACCACCCGCGACCCGGAGACCGCCGCCGACGCGGTTCAGGAGGCGTTTATTGCCGCCTTCCGCCGGGCCGACTCCTTCCGGGGCGAGTCAGCGGTCACCACGTGGCTGCACCGCATCGTCGTCAACGCCTGCCTGGACCGGCTGCGCCGACAGCGCCCGACCAGCGAGCTCGGCGATGACGACGACGCGATCCTGGCCTCCCCGGTGGACGCGCCGCACCAGGTCGAGCTGCGACTGGACGTCCAGCAGGCACTCGACCGGATTCCCGCCGGGCAGCGGATGGCGCTGATCCTGGTCGACATGCACGGGCTGTCCGTCGCCGAGGCGGCCGCCGTGCTCGACGTCGCCGAGGGGACGATCAAGTCCCGGTGCGCGCGGGGTCGCAACGCCCTCGCGCAGCTCCTGCACCCCGACGGGTCGGCCAAGGCGCCGGAACCCACAGCACCCACCTGACGTCATACATCAAGGTGTGTCGCCGGTGGCGATCGCCTCCACCCTGCAGCAACGAGACCACCCGAGGAGGTGCCCACATCGTGACCGCGCCGCGAGGCCCGCACGACCGGCGAAGCGAGCCCGAGGAGGACCCCACCGGCATCCGCGCGCTGCTTGCCTCACTGCCCGAGCCCGGACCGATGCCGGCCCACCTGGTCGAACGGATCGGTGCCAGCCTGGCGCGAGAACAGGCGGCGCGCACGCCGGCCGACCCCCGGGTGACGCCGATTCGGCGTCGGCGGTTCGGCCTGCCACGGGTCGTCGCCGCCTTGGGTGCCGTGGCCGCGGTCGCAGCCATCGGGGTGCTCGGGACGAACCTGGCCCAGCAGGGCAAGCTCGGCAGCAACGCGGGGTCGGCCGCGTTGGGCGGTGCCTCCAGCCAGGGGGCCGAGGACAACGTGCGGACGCCGGCCGCACCGCTCGGTCCGGCAGCCGTCCAGGTCCTCAGCTCGGGTCGGGCCTACACCGAGTCCACCCTTGCCGGCCAGCTGTCGGCCGCTGTGGACCAGGCTGTCCCCACCCCGTCCTTCAGCGGCTCCGGGGCAGGTCCGTCCCGTCTCAGCGGTCGAAACGCGGCGGTCTACGGGCAGCTGGCGACCAGCCGGGGCCTGCAGGCCTGCCTTCAGTCTCTTCGCCTGCCCCAGCCGAGCACGGTCGTTGTCGATCTCGCGACCTACCAGGGCAGCCCAGCCGCAGTAATCCTCGTCACCGCGGCCGGACGGCGCACCGCCCACGTCGTGCGACCGGCCTGTTCGGCGACGAACCCCGCCGAGATCGCCAGCGTGGACCTTGGCTGAGGCGGGTCCTCGGCCTGCGGCACTGGAACAAAGCCGCCCTAGGATCGGTTGGAGCGAGCGGAACGGGCCGACCGGAACGGGCACCGTCACCCAGGACCACGGCGAAGCGAGCCATGACGAGCAAGGGGACCATGTTGGCAAGCCAGAGCGGTGCCGGGGAGCGCCTTTTCGCGGCGTCCTCGGAAGCGCCGACGGAGATCCGCAACCTCATCATCATCGGCTCGGGACCGGCCGGCTACACGGCAGCGATCTACGCCGCGCGGGCGAACCTGCGGCCCCTGGTGTTCACCGGGTCGGTGACCGCCGGCGGTGCGTTGATGAACACGACCGAGGTGGAGAACTTCCCCGGGTTCCGCGACGGCATCATGGGACCCGACCTGATGGAGCAGATGCGGGCGCAAGCCGAGCGGTTCGGCGCGGAACTGGTCACGGACGACGTGGAGTCGGTGTCGCTGGAGGGCCCGGTGAAGTCGGTAGTGGACGGCTCGGGCGCCACGCACCACGCGTATGCCGTGATCCTGGCCATGGGGTCGGCGTACCGAGCCCTGGGACTGCCGGACGAGCAGCGCCTGTCCGGGCACGGAGTGTCCTGGTGTGCCACCTGCGACGGGTTCTTCTTCCGGGACCAAGACATCCTGGTCGTGGGCGGCGGCGACTCGGCCATCGAGGAGGCCACCTTCCTGACCAAGTTCGCCCGCTCGGTGACCATCGTGCACCGCCGCGACGAGCTGCGCGCCAGCAAGATCATGGCCGACCGCGCGTTCGCCAACGAGCGGATCTCCTTCGCCTGGAACAGCGAGGTCGCGGCGCTCCACGGCCAGGCCAAGCTGACCGGAGTGACGCTGCGGGACACCGTCACCGGTGCGACCCGCGAGGTCGCCGCGACCGGGCTGTTCGTCGCGATCGGGCACGACCCGCGTAGCGCGCTGGTCCGCGGAAGCGTCGACCTCGACGCGCAAGGTTACGTCCTGGTCCAGGGGCGCAGCACGTTGACCAACCTCGACGGCGTATTCGCCTGTGGCGACCTGGTCGACCACACCTACCGGCAGGCGGTCACCGCGGCCGGCTCCGGGTGCGCCGCCTCGCTGGACGCCGAGCGCTACCTGGCCCGGCTGGACCAGTTGGCCGAGCGGGCGCGCGGCGGATCCGCCGAGGCTGCCCCGAACGAGGCCGCCGTGCTGACCGGAGCCCGCTGACCGCGCATCTCGACACGCGGGAACCCCCCGCACGGACCTTCACCGATGAAAGGAGCCCCCTCATGGGAGCCACCAAGGAAGTCACCGACGCCACCTTCACCGATGACGTGCTGAACCAGGACAAGCCCGTCATTGTCGACTTCTGGGCGCCGTGGTGCGGGCCCTGCCGCGCCGTCTCCCCGATTCTGGAGGAGCTCGCCGTCGAGCACGCCGACAAGGTCACGGTGGTGAAGGTCAACACGGACGAGAACCCCGTGGTCACCTCGAAGTACGGCATTACCGGCATCCCCACGATGAACGTGTACGTGGGCGGCGAGGTCGTCAAGACGGTCGTCGGGGCGCTGCCCAAGCCCAAGCTGGTCCGCGAGCTGTCCGACTACCTCAGCTGACGCCGGGGCTGGACCTGTCCGGCGCCAGGACCGGGGCACGCACCTGCGCCAGGAGCCGCTCCACCACCTGCTCGACGTCCTCTCGCCAGGTCAGCGTGGACCGCAGGTCCAGCCGCAGCCGGGGGTAGCGCCGGTGGTCCCGCACCGTCGTGAAGCCGACCGCCGTGTAGAACTCCACCGGCACCAGGCAGCCGTCCCTGGCCTGGGCCTGCTCGCCACGGCTGGCGAACGCCTCCACGGCGCGAATCCCGCGGCGCAGCACATCCTTGGCCATCGCCTGCACCAGAAGCCGGCCCAGGCCCTGGCCGGCGTACTTCTCGTCGACCCGAGCGCCCATCATGAGCACCGCGTCGCCCGAGACCGGGGCGGTAGGAAAAAGCGTGGCGCGCGGGACCAGTCCCGGTGCCGCATACATCACGTACGCCGCCGGCCGGTCGTCGACGTAGACGATGCGCCCGACACTGCCCCACTCCAGCAGTGCCGTGGACAGCCAGGTCTGCTTCGCGATCCGGATCTCGGCCGGCCCACGAAGGTCGGCCGCGCCCACCGGGTCCAGCTCCCAGCGCAGACACGTCCGGCACGGGTCCGGCAGGTCGTCCAGCCGGTCGACGGTAAGACTGCGCACCTCGCGGCCGTTGCTCATGGGGCGCCCGCCCCTGCCCGTGGTCGCGGCAGGCCCACACCCCGCGCGACCCGCGCCGTCGGCACCGCGCGAACCCGCGCCGTCGGCACCGCGCGGACCCGCGCCGTCGGCACCGCGCGGACCCGCGCCGGCCAGCATGTGGCGGCGACCAAGGCATGCTGCATGTCAGACTCCTACCACGAGATGGCCGGAGAACCCGCTCCGGCCACAGGACAAGCTTGGCCAACGCCGGGAAGGAGGACGACGATGACGCAGCACCTGCCCCGCAGCTCGCGACTGGACCCCTGGAGGGGCTCGTATGCCGCGCGCACTCATGGCATGACTGCTTCGGAGATCAGGGCGCTGTTCGCCGTCGCCTCCCGTCCCGAGGTGGTTTCCCTGGCAGGGGGGATGCCGTTCCTGGCGGCGCTGCCGATGGAGACCGTCGCCGAGACCGTTCAGGACATGCTGACCCGGCACGGCCTGACGGCGCTGCAGTACGGCTCCGGACAGGGCGACCCGCAGCTGCGCGAGCAGATCCTTGCGGTGATGGCGCTGGAGGGCATCCGCGCCCACCCGGACGACATCGTCGTCACCACCGGCTCGCAACAGGCGCTGGACCTGGTCACCCGCATCTTCGTCGACCCGGGGGATGTCGTCCTGGCCGAGGGGCCGAGCTACGTGGGCGCGCTGGGGGTGTTCGCGGCATACGAGGCCCAGGTCGAACACGTGCGCTCCGACGACGACGGACTCGTCCCGACAGCGCTGGCCGAACGCGTGGAAGCCCTGTTGGCGGCGGGCCGCCGGATCAAGTTCCTCTACACCGTGCCCACCTTCCACAACCCCGCCGGGACGACTCTGTCGGTGGCGCGCCGCCCGGAGATCCTGCAGATCTGCGACCGGCACGGCATCCTCGTGGTCGAGGACAACCCGTACGGCCTGCTCGGTTTCGACAGCGACCCCTACCCGGCGATGCGCTCGATGAGCGAGGAGGGTGTCATCTATCTGGGGTCGTTCTCCAAGACGTTCGCTCCGGGGCTGCGCGTCGGCTGGGCTGTGGCACCACACGCGGTACGGGAGAAACTGGTGCTCGCCAGCGAGTCGGCGATCCTCTGCCCGAGCGCCTACGCCCAGATGACCGTGTCCACCTACCTGGACACCTGCGACTGGCAGGCCCAGATCAAGACCTACCGCGAGCTCTACCGAGAGCGCCGCGACACGATCATCGACGCCCTCGACGACATGCTCCCTCAGGCGAGATGGACCCACCCGGATGGCGGCTTCTACGTCTGGGTCACCCTGCCCCAGGGGGTGAACGCCAAGGCCATGCTGCCCCGGGCGGTCACCGAGCGGGTCGCGTACGCGCCCGGCACCGGCTTCTTCGCCGACGGCACCGGCCACCAGTTCGCCCGGCTGTCCTACTGCTACCCGAGCCCGGAGCGGATCAGAGAGGGAGTCCGCCGGTTCGCGGGGGTGGTCCAGGCGGAGCTTGAGCTGCTCGAGACCTTCGGCCCGTATGCCGCTGGAGCCGGTTACGACGACTCGGCACCGGCCGCGCAGTCCCCCGGTCCGGATCTCATCTAATGTCACAGATGATATACCTGGCTATCCCATGAGGCAGGTTCTCATCCTTGCCGGCGGACTGAGCCACGAGCGGGACGTGTCCCTTCGATCCGGCCGGCGCGTCGCCGACGCGCTGCTGCGGGGCGGCTTCGAGGCCCATGTGCGCGACGTCGACGCCGGCCTGCTGGCAGCCATCGAGGCCACTGCTCCCGACGTGGTTTGGCCGGTGCTGCACGGCGCCACCGGCGAGGACGGTGGGCTGCGGGACGTGCTGGCCACCTTGGGAGTTGCCACGGTTGGCCCTGGCGCCGCGCAATGCCGACTGACCTGGGACAAGCCGGTGGCGAAGGCGCTCGTCGCGGCTGCCGGGGTGGCTGCGCCCCGCGGCGTCGCCCTGTCGCACGCGGCCTTCCGCGAGCTGGGGGCGCCGGCGGTGCTCGCCGCGGTGGTCCGGTCCCTGGGCCTGCCGCTGTCAGTGAAGCCCGCCCGCGGCGGGTCGGCGCTGGGCTTGACCATCGTCCGGGCGGCCTCCGAACTCCCCGCCGCCATGGTCGGCGCTTATGCGTATGGTGATATCGCCATGATTGAGGAGTTCGTCAGCGGCACCGAGGTCGCGGTGTCGGTCATCGAGGGGGCCGACGGCACCCCGGTCCCGCTGCCCGCGGTGGAGATCGTCCCGGACGGAGGTGTCTACACCTACGACGCGCGGTACACCGCGGGCGCCACGGAGTTCGTCACCCCAGCCCGGCTGACACCCGCGGTGGCCTCGGCCACCGCGGAGACGGCGTTGACCGCATACCGGGTGCTCGGCCACCGGCACCTGTCCCGGATCGACCTCATCGTGGACGTCGAGGGCCGACCGTGGTTCCTGGAGGCGAACAGCTCGCCGGGCATGACCGAGACCTCGCTGGTGCCGTTGGCTGTCGAGGCGGCGGGCCTGGACCAGAGTGCCGTCTACGGGGAGATCGTGGAACGCGCGGTGGCAACCAGCTAACCGAGAACTAGCCAGCCACCGACGGCACGTTGTCGTCCTGGTCGGTCGACTGCGCCTGCAGCACGGCGAGGATGCGGTGCAGATCCTCCATCGAGCCGAACTCGATCGTCACCTTGCCCTTGCGCTGGCCCAGGGCGATGAGCACCCGGGTGTCCAGCCGGTCGGAGAGGGTGGCGGCCAGGTCGTCCAGCTGGGGATGACGCTCCCCAGCCCGAGGCCGGCGAGCGGGAGGCTCGGACTGCGCTGCCCCGAGGGCCACTTGCTCCTCCACGGAACGCACCGACATGCCCTCGGCGACGATTCGCTGGGCCATCCGCTCCATCGCGGCCCCGTCGGGTAGCGAGAGCAGCGCTCGCGCGTGCCCGGCGCTGAGCACCCCGGCCGCGACCCGGCGCGCCACCAGCGGGGGCAACCGAAGCAGCCTGATGGTGTTGCTGATCTGGGGCCGGGACCGGCCGATACGGTCGGCAAGCTCCTCGTGGGTGCAGCCGAAGTCGGTCAGCAGCTGTTGGTAGGCCGCCGCCTCCTCCAGCGGGTTCAGCTGGCTGCGGTGCAGGTTCTCCAGCAGGGCGTCGCGCAGCAGGTCCTCGTCGGCTGTGTGCCGGATGATGGCGGGCACTGACTCCAGCCCGGCTGCCAGGGCAGCGCGCCACCGCCGCTCACCCATGACCAGCTCGTACTCACCGCTGGCGCCGGCGCCTGCGGCAACCTCGACGGGTCGGACGACGACCGGCTGGAGCATGCCGACCACGCGAATGCTCTGCACCAGCTCCGCCAGGTCGTCCTCGTCGAAGACGGTGCGCGGTTGACGCGGATTCGGCCGGATCGATCCGACCGGCAGCTCCGCGAAGGTCGCGCCCGGGACCCCGCGCAACGATGGTTCGCCCGCGTGCACGTCGTCGGCCGGGGCCGGCGCAGAGCTGCCCGAGCCGTGCTCACCATCGGTGCCGTCGACCCAGCCGGGGCCGGTCTCGGCCAGCGCGGTGAGGTCGATCGGCCGGCTGCCGAAGAACATGTCCACCGGACGTCCGCCCTCGGCCGCTGGACCGACGGGAATCAGCGCACCGAGCCCGCGCCCGAGGGCGCGCCGCTTGTCGTTCATGCGGTCATCTTGGCGTTCGGAGCCGCGTCCGCGCCGAGGGCGCGCCGCCGAGGGGCCGTGCCAGCCTCAGCTGGCCGATGCGCCGGCGCCCCGCTGGGCCAGCTCGAGTGCCGCGTCGAGGTAGGACAGTGCGCCGCTGCTCGCCGGGTCGTAGGTCATCACCGTCTGGCCGTGGCTGGGCGCCTCGGAGATGCGGACCGATCGCGGCACAGCGGCGCGCAGCACCGCCGCCGGGAAGTGTTGGCGCACCTCGTCGGCGACCTGGGCGGCAAGCCTGGTCCGCGCGTCGAACATGGTGAGCAGGATCGTCGTGACGGCCAGCCCCGGGTTGAGATGACTGCGGACCAGCTCCACGTTGGCCAACAGCTGGCTGAGCCCTTCCAGCGCGTAGTACTCGCATTGGATCGGGATGAAGACCTCGTTCGCGGCGACCAGCGCGTTGACGGTCAGCAGCCCCAGGCTGGGCGGGCAGTCGATGAACACGTAGTCGAGGCGGGTGGCCGCGGAAGTTGCCCGTTCGGCAAGAAAGGTCGTCAGCGCTGCCTTCAGCCGCATCTCGCGGGCGACCATGGCGACCAGCTCGATCTCCGCACCCGCGAGGTCGACGGTGGCCGGCGCAACCCACAGGCCGGGCAGGTCGGGCGCTTCCTGCACCACTCCGTTCAGCGGCTTGCCGTCGACCAGGACGTCGTACACGCTGGGCACCTCGGCATGGTGGGGGATCCCGAGCGCGGTGCTGGCGTTGCCCTGCGGGTCGACATCGATCACCAGCACCCGCAGGCCGGCCATTGCCAGCGCCGCAGCGATGTTCACCGTGGTTGTGGTCTTGCCGACCCCGCCCTTCTGGTTGGCCACGGTCATGACCCTGGTCCCCGGCGGAGGGGGCAGGGTCCCGGCCCGACTCGGCAGCGGATCCGCGGTCGGGGCAGGTTCGGTCCGGACCTGCTGGGATGCGGGCGGGGGGGAGCTCGCCGCAGGGCTGCCTGCCGGCGGCTGCGCTGTTTCACGTGAAACCTGCCCCGACGGGACTGCCGCCACCGCCCGCTCACCGGTCCCGACGCCCGTCGCGGCGGCATCCTCTGCGCTGCCGGTCCCGGCACCGGACGTCGGCTCGCCGGCGTCGGCTGCCGGTGAGTCATGGCCACCGCCGCTGGCCTGCCCTAGCCGGCTCGCGGTGGTCGGCACCGAGCCGGTGCCCCCGCCGGTGACCGGTGGGATGGCGCCGGTTTCACGTGAAACATCGCCCACCGCGAGTTCATCGGCGTCCAGGTCCTCGCCGTCGTCGAGACCGAAAGACGGCCAGCCCCAGCCGGTTGGTCGGCCGACCCGAGCCGGCGAGGCCGCCGCACCCGCGACGCTGGAGTCGGCGGCGCGGCCGGGCGGGGCGGAATCGTTAGGACCGCCGGCCAGCCCAACGGGCCAGCCATGCCCCGTTGCGACGCCCAGTCGCCCTGCCGCCACCCCAGCAGTCACCGTCATCGCACTCCTGCTCTCGCTCTCGCGCCGGACCCGCTCGCGGCGCGACGCCGACCCGTTGCGCAGTTCCGCGGCCTCGCTGGGAGGGCGGGTCTGCGTGGTCCCACCGTAGGGCCAGGCGGCCCCACCCGGCGCACGGCCCACCGGGGCCGCACCTGACACCCCCCCGCGGGCGACCAGGGCTTGCTGACCTCGGCAGGTGACGGGAGCCGGTCTTGCCGGGGTCCCTTGCCGCGGACCACGAGCCCCCGCCCGTCAGTCCACGTCGCGCAGCTCCAGGCGGGCGGCCTCGACGGAGGGTAAGCCCAGCCGCGCGTCCCGCAGCACCTTCCTCTTTGGAGCGTCGGCAGGAGTACCGAGTATCTCCGTGCCGTTCCAGTGGAAGCCGATCGGGACCATCCGTGGCGTGCCGTCGGTCCGGCTATGGGCGAGCCGGGCCGCAGCGGTCGAGCCGAGCAGTACCTGCGCCACAGGGTCTGCCAACAGATCGTGACTGCCTTGTTCGCGTTGTCCCGAGACAATTCGCAACGAGGCCCGCGTGCGCCAGGGGGCCTGGGCAGTTGGTTACGCGGTCACCGTGATCTCGTGCACCTCATCAGCCCGGTGGCCGGCTCGCTCGTGGATGCGCTGAACCGCTTCGGCGCTGGGTGCCTCCGACAGGCAGAAGACGTGGCCGGTCTTCGGATCAGCCCACGCGTGCTGGAAGTCGACTCCCTCGTCCCCCTGGATGTCCAGGTCCGCCTGGTGCGCAGCCTTGAGCTGCTCAGCCGTGACCCCCGCCATGCTGGTGTGCACATCCATGAACTGCGGCATCGTTTCGCCCTTTCATAGATCCGGGGACGCTTGGCCCGCCAAGCCAAGGTACTCGGCTGCGGCCACGGCGGGAAGCCCCCGCCGGTCGGCCAGCGTCATCATCGACCCGACCCGGGGGCACCTTCTCACCGGCAACGGTGAACGACGAGGCGCCGCCGAGCACCCAGCCCGGCGGCGCCTCACCCGGCCCTCGTGACAACATTCCCCTTCATATCAGCCGACAGCCGTCGCCTCACCGGCGCCGGCGCCGGCGCTCAGCCGCACCACGGTCGTCGGCGGGTCGACCAGGCCCACCCCGTAGATCTGGACCACCGCCGTCAGCCCGCACGAGCGCAGCGTGTGCTCGTCCCGCTCGACCTCCGCCGCCGCCCCGGCGCCCTTGAGCGCGAGCACGCAGCCCCCCGGCGCCATCAACGGAGCGCACCACGCCGCCAACACGCCGAGGCCCGAGACCGCTCGGGCCGTCACCACGTCGGCACGGAGCGTTCCCGCCACCTCCACCGCACGCCCGCGACGCACGG
>DASSLY010000129.1:0-5560 GCA_035689185.1 Dermatophilaceae bacterium | reverse complement strand
GTCCCGCACCGCACGTGGCGAGGGGACCCGATTCTTGGCGGCGTAGTAGGTGCTCGGGGCGATCTGCACACCCGCGTCCTTCAGGACGGCGCAGATCGGCTCGACCCCAAGCTCACGGCCCTCGACGACTCGGCCGCGGTGCGCGTCGATGTACTCCACGACCACCGCGACCGGCACCTCTCGTGCCGGGGCCTGCTCAGCTACCTGATCTTGCGGTCGAGCTCCGCAGCCGCGAAAAAAGCCGCGGACGTCCGAAGGATGTCGTTAGCTCGCCGCAGCTCACGGACCTCCCGTTCCAGCTCAGCGATCCGAGCCGAATCGTCACTCGTCGTGCCCGGCCGCAGACCGCCATCAACCTCAGCCTGCCGAACCCAGGTCCGCAACGCCTCCGGATGAACCCCCAGCTGGTCGGCGATCCGTTTGACCGCCCCCGGCCTGGTTGCCGGGTCTCGGCGGGCGTCGACCGCCATCCGGGTCGCCCGACCCCTCAACTCGTCGCTGTACTTCTTCGGAGCTACCACAGCTCTCATCCTTCCTGGAATGAAAGCCTCCACCAGACCCGGGGCGATTCAAGCTGCTGCTGGTCCTGGTGCTGGCGCCGCTGGCCGGGTTGGCGTTGTGGTGCCGGATCGGCCCGGTCTCGTACGCCCGGCTGGTCGGTGGGCCGGTGTGGCGGCGTCGGGTCCGCCGCCGGGTGCGGCGGATGTGGCCGCTGGTGATGGAGGCCGTCGGCCTGACCCGCCGCATCCCCACCACCACAGCGCCGGCCCGGCCCGATCGGCCGGTTGTTCCTCGAGATCGGGTGGTGGGGCCGGGGTTGCACCGGCTGCGGTGGCGGGACGGGCAGCTGGTCGCAACGCCGCGGCTGCTGGTCGGCCAGACGGTGGAAAACGTCGAGACCGCCGCCGAGCGCCTGAGGGTCGCGGTCGACGCCCAGCGCTGCCGAGTCATGCCGAACGCGGCGAACACGGCCTGCCGGATCGTCTGGTCCTTCGGCGACCTGCTGCGGGAGCCGTTCGACGCCACCGTCCCCACCGTCGACGCCGAGCTACCCATCTTGGGCCGGCTGCGGATGGGCCGGACCGAAGACGGCACACCGTGGCTGCTGGATGTCCGGGTCTCGACCCTGGTGGCCGGTACCTCCGGCTCGGGGAAGGCGTCGCTGGTCTGGTCGCTGATGTTCGGCCTCGCGCCCGCCATCCGCGCCGGCCTGGTCGAGGTGCATGGCATCGACTTGAAGGGCGGCATGGAGTTCGCCATGGGCCGACCGCTGTTCACCCGCTACGCCCAAACCCCCGAGGTCGCGGTGGTGTTGTTGGAGGAGGCGGCCGGGCAGATGACCGCCCGCGCCCAGCGGCTGGCCGGGGTGTCGCGGTCGTTGGAGGCGCCGACAACCGGGGAGCCGCTGGTGTTCGTGGTGGTCGACGAGCTCGCCGCGCTGGTGGCCTATCAGACCGACCGGGATTTGCTGCGCCGCGCCGAAACAGCGCTGGCGCTGATTTTGTCGCAGGGGCGGGCGGTCGGGTTCTTCGTGTTCGGGTTCCTGCAGGACCCGCGGAAGGAGACCATCAAGATGCGGCACCTGTTCCCGCAGTCCTTCGGCCTGCGGCTGCGGGACCGCGAAGAGGTCGCCATGGTGCTCTCCGACGGCGCCGTCCACGCCGGCGCCGCCTGCCACAAGATCCCCCGCTCGACCCCGGGCGTCGGGTACGTCCTCGGGGAGGACAACCGACCAGTCAGGGTGCGTGCCGGGTACGTCTCCGACGCCATGATCACCACGGCTGCTGCGCGGTTCCCCGCCGCCAACCCCCGCCCGGTGGTCGTGCCGGAGCCGGTCGAGGGTGAGCCGGTTCGGCGGCCTCGCTCCCCCCGGCCCAGTAGCTCGGCTCGGGCGGCGCGGCAGGATGCGGCGGAGGTGGCCTGATGCGCCGCCGGATCGGGTTCCACGTGCTCCCGCGCTGGCGGCCGGCCGGCACCCCACCACCCCCCGGTGTGCGGCACTGGGTGCACCAGGCGGCCTGCGCCGGGCAGCCCGGGGACTGGTTCGGCAACCCTGACGACACCGACCTGACCGCGGAGAAGGCCATCTGTCAGGGGTGCCCGGTCCAGGAGGCGTGCCTGGCGTACGCGCTGGATGCCGGGGAGTCTTATGGCATCTGGGGCGGCCTGACCACCGAGGAACGCCGCACCCTCGTGCACCAACGCCTCAGCGAAGAGACACCGGCCGTACGGGTCCATGGCGTCCGTCGCCGATGGGCGGCCTGACCCATGAGCGTCGACATGTGGTCGCCGGCAGTGCAGGCACAGGTGGCGGATCGGCTGTCCCGGCCGGATCTGGGCCGGTGGTTGGGGCAGGTGGAGCAGGTCCGGCACTGCTCCCACCCGGTCCGGCTGGTCGGCGGCTCCGACACCATCCACGCCGGCACCGGTGAAGTCCTCGGCTCGTACAGCTCGGCCGCCGAGCCGGACGGCGTGACGTACGTTCGGTGTGGGAACCGGCGGGCGTCGGTGTGCCCGTCCTGCTCGCATGAGTACAAGGGCGATGTCTGGCATCTGCTGATGGCCGGCGCCGCCGGCGGCATCAAGAACGTCCCCGCCACCGTCAGCCGGCATCCGCTGGTGTTCGCCACGTTGACCGCGCCATCGTTCGGGCTGGTACATGCGGCGAAGAAACCCGGCCGTCCCGGCAGCCGCCGCTGCCACCCCCGCTCCGGCAGCCGCCGGGAACTGTGTCCGCATGGCCGACCGCGCTGGTGCATGCAGGTGCACGACCACACCGATCCGACGACCGGGCAGCCGCTGTGCGCGGACTGCTACGACTACGAGAGCCATCTGGTCTGGCAGTGGTGGGCGCCGGAGCTGTGGCGCCGGTTCACCATCACCCTCCGGCGTCGCCTCGCTGCTCATCTCGGGCTTTCCGAGACCGTCGCTCGGCAGCGGGTCCGGGTGCAGTTCGCCAAGGTGGCCGAGTTCCAGCGCCGCGGCATCATCCACTTCCACGCCCTGATCCGGCTCGACGGCCCACCCACCGACGACGACCCCTACCCCGCACCCTCGGTGGAGGTGACATCGCAGACGCTGGCCGACCTGGTCACGGCGGCGGCCGGGTCGGTGTGGTGCGACGCCCCACCGGTCGACCAGGCGGATCAGGTACGGCGGCTGCGGTTCGGCGCCCAGCTCGACGCCCGCCCCGTCACCGGATCCGCTGACCGCGACACCCACGGCGCGCAGCTGCACCCTGAGACTGTGGCCGCCTACATCGCCAAGTACGCCACCAAGGCCGCCGCCGACCTCCCCACCGACCAGGCTGACAGGAGTGATCATCTTCGCCGGTTGAAGGCGACCCTGCGCGACCTCGCCGGCCGCGCCGCGATCACCGCGATAGCCGGAACAGGCACGGCTGAGGATGATGCTTACAAGGGCTGGAGCCGGTGGGGCGACATGTTCGGCTTTCGCGGCCACCTGGCCACCAAGTCACGGCGCTACTCCACCACGCTCGGTCGGCTCCGCCAAGCCCGCCGCGACTACACCCGCCGGCACATGCCCACGGACTCGGCCGGGCCTGTCGTGCACGTCGGTGACGACCAGGACGACGCCCAGGAGGAGACCACCCTGGTGGTCGGGTCCTGGCGGTTCGCTGGCATGGGCTGGCTGACCGCCGGTGATGCCGCCCTCGCCGCCGCCTCCGCTGCCCGGGCCCGGGACGACTGACCGCGTGCGGGTCGCCACAGTTTTCGCCGCCTCCCGATAGCTGCCGCTTGTCTCGGTTAGCTGGGGTCGGTCAAGGGTCGGGCTTGCCCGATCACGAAGTGACGCGAAGCGCCCTTGAGGGACCCCGGCTGACCGTGATCATCCTGGGGCAGAGGGAGGGCATCGCAACCGATGCAGATTTACGACAAGAAGGAGTTGATCATGGTACGAAAGAGTGAGCCGGAGGCGGCGCTGCTGCTGCCGGAGTGTGAGCGGTTGTGGACGGCTGATGACGTGTCGGCGTTCCTTGGGGTGCCGGTGACCACGCTGCACCAGTGGCGCTATCTGGGCCAGGGTCCGACCGCGTTTCGGGTTGGACGTCATCTGCGGTACGACCCGGTGCGGGTGAAGCGGTGGCTGGTCGAGTCCTGTATGGGTGAGGCGGGGTAGGGGATGCCGGGCAGTGTTGCGAAGCGGCCTAATGGTCGGTGGCGGGCGCGGTATCGGGACCCGGCGAAGCGGGAGCATTCACGCGATTTCCGGCGGAAGGTCGATGCGGAGCGTTGGCTGGCTTCGGTGGAGACGGCGAAGTCGCGTGGTGAGTGGTTCGATCCGGCCCTTGGGCGGCTGACGTTCGGGAAGTGGGCAGCCAGCTGGTTGGCGGGCCAGAGTCAGTTGCGACCATCGACTCACAACCGGTACGAGCGGATCTTGCAGCATCAGGTTCTGCCGTGGTGGGAGAAGGTGCCGTTGGCAGCGATTAGTCACGCTGACGTGGTGGCGTGGGTCGGCGACCTGGTGGCCAAGGAGTATGCGCCCGCGACGGTGCGGCAGGCGCATCGGGTTTTCTCACTGATTCTGGGCTTGGCGGTCCGAGATGGCCGGCTTGCCCGCAACGTGGCGCAGGCTGTCCGGCTGCCGCGGATAGTGCCCAAGGAAAAGAGGTTTTTGACCCATGAGCAGGTTTCGCTGCTGGCCGATGCCTGTGGCCCGTCGGCGCTGGCTGTGAGGTTCCTGGCGTACACGGGTCTGCGGTGGGGGGAGTTTGCCGCTCTTCGGGTGCGCCACGTGGACCTGACGAGGCGTCGCGTGACGGTGGCGGAGTCGGCGGCTGAGGTGCAGGGGAAGATCATCTTTGGGCCGACCAAGACGCATCAGCGCCGCGTCGTCGTCCTCCCCCGTTTTCTGGTCGATCCCCTGGCCGAACACATTGGCGATCGGCCAGCTGACGAGCTGCTGTTCCCAGCGCCCAATGGGGGCGTGATGCGTAATTCGAACTTCCGTCATCGGGTGTTGACGCCCGCCGCGGAGTCGGTCGGCCTTGCCGGGTTGTCTCCCCACGACCTGAGGCACACCGCGGCCAGCCTGGCGATCGCGGCCGGTGCCAACGTGAAGGTGGTGCAGCAGATGATGGGGCATGCCTCGGCCGCGATGACGCTGGACGTGTACGCGGGGCTATTTGGGGACGACCTCGATGCAGTCGCTGAAAGCCTGGACGCAGCGGCGCGGCGTTCTAATGCGGACATTTTGCGGACATCTGGACCACGGTTAGCGGTTGTGCCTCTTCAGAGCAGCGGCTGAAAGTGCTGCTGACTAGGTGTTTCGCTGTGTAGGGCGGGCGGGGCTCGAACCCGCGACCCAGGGATTATGAGTCCCTTGCTCTAACCGGCTGAGCTACCGCCCCAGGCGTGTCCCGTTCAGTAAGTGATCCTATCCAAACGACGCAGCGGATCGACGAATTCGAGCCCTACTCCCCCGGGGTCTGGCTGGACTCAGCTCGCGTGCCCTCAGGGTCGTCCGTCCGTTCGTCCGACTCCTGGAGAATCGCCTCGGCCTGCGCCTCAGGGTCGTCGCTGCCGACCGACAGCTC
>DASSLY010000128.1:0-41603 GCA_035689185.1 Dermatophilaceae bacterium | reverse complement strand
CCGGACCAGGGAGTACCCGTTGGCGTGCAACCCGGACGACGCGAGCGCCACAACGGCGTCGCCGGGCCGGACCCGGTGCGGTCCCAGCAGCCGGGCATGCTCCACGACACCGGTGGCGGCGCCGGCAAGGTCGTACTCCTGCGGTCCGAGCAGGCCGGGGTGCTCGGCGGTCTCGCCCCCGAGCAGGGCGACACCAGCCTTCCGGCACGCCTCCGCGATGCCGCCCACGATGGCCGCGACCCGCTCCGGCACGACCGTGCCGGTGGCGATGTAGTCGGTCATGAACAGCGGCTCGGCGCCGCAGACGACGATGTCGTCGACGACCATGCCGACCAGGTCGAACCCGATCGTGTCGTGCTTGTCCAGGGCCTGCGCGATGGCGACCTTCGTGCCGACCCCGTCGGTGCTGGTCGCCAGCACGGGGCGGGTCATCCCGGCGAGGGCGCTGGCGTCGAAGAGCCCGGCGAAGCCGCCCAGGCCGCCGATGACCTCGGGCCGCCCGGCGGCGCGGACCGACGCCTTCATCAGCTGAACCGCCCTGTCGCCGGCCTCGACGTCGACCCCGGCGGCGGCGTAGGTGAGCGGGGTGCTCACGGCCGGAGCAGCGCCTCGAGGGCGCCGCCACCCACCCCGACGGTGACGCCGTCCACGTCGATCAGGGGGGCGACCGGGCGGGCGCGGTCCAGCCGGTCGGCGTTCTCCAGCCCCGGCAGCGGCGCTTCCAGGAAGTGCTTGCCGAGCAGGTTCGCCTCCGGCAGCTCGATCGGGTAGTGCCCGGTGAAGCACGCGGTGCACAGCCGCTCCCGGGGCTGCTCGGTCGCCTCGACCATGCCGTCCTCGCTGATGTACCCCAGGCTGTCCGCGCCGATGCTGGCCCTGATCTCCTCCACCCGCAGCCCGGTCGCGATCAGCTCGGCCCGGCTGGCGAAGTCGATGCCGTAGAAGCAGGGCCAGGTCACCGGCGGCGAGGAGATCCGGACGTGGATCTCCTTGGCGCCGGCCTCGCGCAGCATCCGGATCTGGGCCCGCTGGGTGTTCCCCCGCACGATCGAGTCGTCAACGACGACCAGCCGCTTGCCCCGGATGACCGACTCCAGCGCGTTGAGCTTCAGCCGGATGCCCAGCTGCCGCAGGGTCTGGCTCGGCTGGATGAACGTCCGCCCCACGTAGGCGTTCTTCACGAAGCCCTGGCCGAACGGGATGCCGCTCGCCTCGGCGTACCCGATCGCGGCCGGGGTGCCCGACTCGGGGACCGGGATGACCAGGTCGGCGTCGACCTGGTGCTCCTTGGCCAGCCGGCGGCCCATCTCCACCCGGGCGTCCAGAACGGTCCGGCCGGCGATGACCGCGTCCGGCCGGGCCAGGTAGACGTACTCGAAGACGCACCCCTTGGGCTCGGCCTTGGCGAAGCGGTGGGTGCGCAGACCCTCCTCGTCGATGGCGATGAGCTCCCCGGGCTCCACTTCGCGGATGACGCTGGCACCGATCGTGGCCAGGGCCGCCGTCTCGCTGGCGACCACCCAGCCGCGCTCCAGCCGGCCCAGGACCAGGGGACGGACCCCGTGCCGGTCGCGTGCGGCATACAGCGTGTGCTCGTCCATGAAGACGAAGGTGAACGCCCCCCGCAGCCGGGGCAGCAGGTCCAGAGCGGCGGCCTCCAGGGAGCGGTCCGGGTCGCCCGCGAGCAGGGCCGTGACCAGCGCGGTGTCCGTCGTGTTCCCGCGGGCGATCTCCCCACCGAGCCGGTCCAGCCGGCCGTGCCGGGACTGCAGCAGGTCCCGCAGCTCGGCGGAGTTGATCAGATTGCCGTTGTGCGCCAGCGCGACGGTGCTGTCGCCACTGCCGCCGAGGGTGGGCTGCGCGTTCTCCCAGGTGCTGCCGCCGGTGGTCGAGTACCGGCAGTGACCTATCGCGAGGTGCCCCCGCAGCGAGCCGAGGCTGGACTCGTCGAAGACCTGGGAGACCAGGCCCATGTCCTTGTACACCAGGATGCTGCGCCCGTCGCTGGTCGCGATGCCGGCTGACTCCTGACCGCGGTGCTGCAGGGCGTACAGCCCGAAGTAGGTGATCTTGGCGACGTCCTCCCCCGGTGCCCACACCCCGAACACCCCGCAGGCGTCCTGCGGGCCGCGCTCGCCCGGGAGCAGGTCGTGGGTCAGCCGTCCGTCACCGCGCGCCACGCGGCAAGTCTCCCACAGCGGCGGGCTACCGACGGTCCAGCAGCACGGCGATCAGCGCGGCGAGCAGCACCCCGACGGCGGCGAAGCCCAGGCCGAAGAACGCGAACGAGGACAGCGCGCCATACCGGACGTCGTTCGTGGCCTGGTCGACCACGAACCCGGCCAGCACCCCGACCACGGCTCCGGTGAGCATGAAGCGGACGAAGTTGGGGGTCCGGCGCACCCGGAACCGGCGAGCCGGCTCCAGGTGCTCAGGGCGGGGTGGGCTGTCGTCGCTCACGAAGCCAACCTAGCCGCGGGGGCCCGGCAGCCGGAGGTCCAGGGCCGGCACCATCCATCCGGCCGAAGGCTCCGAAGACACCAGATGTGAGGCACAGCCGACCGGACGCACCCTGCACCGCCGTGCCCGGTGGCCCGAGCGAGGCCGCGCCCCGATGACCGGCGTGACGCCTCGGCCCTCACATCAGGGGAGCCTGTGGCCCATCATGGTCCTCATGACACTCGTCCCGCCGGGCGGCGCCATGCCCGGGGGAGCCGGCGCGCCCGAAGGGGGGCCCCCGACCGCGCTCGTGGCCGAGCTGGCGTCGCTGCTGCGGGACTGCGCCGAGGGCGACGAGGCCGCCTTCGCCAGGGTCTACGACCTGACCTCGCACCGGCTGTTCGGCCTGGTGTTGCGGGTCGTGCGGGACCGAGCCCAGGCCGAGGAGGTCACCCAGGACGCCTACCTGGACATCTGGCGGTCCTGCCCCCGGTTCGACGCGTCGATGGGCAGCGCGCTGTCCTGGATGTTGACGATCGCCCACCGCAAGGCGGTGGACCGGGTCCGCTCCGCCGAGGCGCAGAGCCGGCGCGACACGGCATACGAGGCTCGCGAGCAGGCGATCCCGTATGACGTGACGGTCGAGGACGCGCACCGCAACCTCGACGCCCAGCGCGTCCGCAATGCGCTCACGTCGCTGACCGAGACCCAGCGGGGGGCGCTGGAGCTGGCCTACTTCGGCGGGTACACCCACCGCGAGGTCGCCTCGATCCTCAACCTGCCGATCGGCACCGCGAAGACCCGCATCCGTGACGGCCTGATCAGGCTGCGCGACAACCTAGGAATGCAACGATGAGCGACGACGAGCTGCACACCCTCGCGGGCGCGTACGCCGTCGACGCTGTCGACGGCGTCGAGCGGGCCCGGTTCGAGCAGCATCTGGCCGGCTGCGCCGAGTGCCGCGAAGAGGTCGCCAGCCTCCGCCTGGCGGCCGCGGAGCTGGGCGAGCTGGTCGTGGCCGGGCCGCCGGCGTACCTGCGCGACGCTGTGCTGTCCGGCATCTCGTCGGTGCGTCCGCTCCCCCTGCCGTCAACGCCGGCGCCGGCGGGACCCCCGGTGGGGCGCCACCCTGTCCGGCCGGAGCAGGAGGCGGACCCGCACGCCCGCGTCCACCGGCTGGCCGATCGTCGCCGGCGGCGGACCCGCGCGTGGGCCGCCGGCCTGGTCGCGGCGGCCGGGCTCGGTGTCGTCGGGCTGGTGTGGCAGCCGTGGCGCACGGAGCTGTCGCCGACGGACCGGGTGCTGCAGGCCCAGGACGCCCGGCGGTACCCCACCACGGTCCAGGACGGGGTCGCCACCATCGTGCGGTCGGCCAGCCTGGGGCGGGCCGTGCTGGTCGCCGAGAAGCTGCCCGCGCTACCCGCGGACAAGGTGTACGAGCTGTGGCTGCAGCGGGCGGACGGCACCTTCGCTCCGGCCGGACTGGTGCCCAAGACCGGTGCCGACGAGGTGGTGCAGCCGCTGACCGGGGACGCCCGCACCGCGCTCGGCGCCGGGATCACGGTGGAGCCGGCCGGCGGTTCACCGCAGCCGACGACGAAGCCGATCGTCCTGGTCTCGTTCGCTTGACGGACCCGCCCCCCGCACCCACCCCCTTCACCGCGGAGGAGCCTGTGGAGCCGACTCCGTGATCGCCGCAGCCGCGCTGTTCGACATGGACGGCACCCTGGTGGACTCCACCGCCGTGGTTGACGGGCTGTGGGCGGCCTTCGCCGACCGACACGGGATCGACCTGCCCGTGCTCCTGCGCCACGCCCACGGCCGGCGGACACCGGACACCATCCGGCACTTCCTGCCCGACAGTGTCGGCCGGTCGGAGACGATCGCCGCATTCGAGGCGGAGGAGCTGGAGGTGATGGACGGGATCGTGCCGGTGCCAGGTGCGGCCGGCATGCTGGCGCTGCTGCGGGACGCGCCGGTGGCCGTGGTCACCTCAGCACCCAGGGAGCTGGCCGCGCGTCGCCTGCGGGCGGCAGGGCTGCCGGTCCCCGACGTCATGGTGGCCGCCGAGGACGTCACCGAGGGCAAGCCCTCCCCGCAGGGATACCTCGCTGCCGCCGCAAGGCTGGGCCTGCCCCCCGTGGAATGCGTCGCCTTCGAGGACGCGGAGGCCGGTCTGCAGGCCGCCATCCGCTCCGGCGCCCACACGGTGGTCGTCGGCAGCCACGCGTCGGCGCTCACGGCGGGGCTGCCCCGGATCCGCGACTTCACCGAGCTGACCGTCCGGCTGGAGTCCCACCGGCTGGTCTTCACGACCCCATGACCCGGGCCAGCGCGGGGCCCGCCCCAGCCGTCCCATGCCGTCCCATGCCCGTCCCATGCCGTCCCGGATCGTCCCGATCAGCGCGGCCAGAGCGGGAGCCAGTCCGCCAGCACCGCCCGCCGGCCACTGGCACGCACCCGGCCGCCGGTCTCGGCATCGGCCCAGCCGACCGCTCCGGTCACCAGGGCCAGCCAGGTCTGGGGGTCGGTCTCCACCACGTTCGGGGGTGTCCCCCTGGTATGCCGCGGCCCGTCGATGCACTGCACCGCGCCATGCGGTGGCACCCGTACCTCGGTGGTCCGCCCGGGAGCCCGCGCGGCCAGCTCCTCCAGGCCGAACCGGACCGCCGTCGCGACCACGTCGACCGGCACGCCGGCCGGGTCCGCGCGCCAGGCCCGGACCGCTGCGTGACCTGCTGTCTGGTCGATGCGTCGTCGGGCCGGCACCGGCCCATCCTCCCTCCCACTCCCGGTCTTCCCAACCGGACACCCCTCCGGCCGCGGAATCGCCGCCGGCGCCCTGATTCGCGCCGTCGGGTGGGATGTGGCGGGCGCTCACCCACCCTCGGCAGGGCGGGCCACGGCGGCGAGCAGATCGGCCATGTCGGTGATCACCTGGTCGGCGTCGGCCAGCTGGGCGGCGGGCGTGATCCCGCCGGCGTAGCCCACCACCGCCATCCCGGCCGCACGGGCCGCGGCGACCCCGTGCCGGCTGTCCTCCACCACGACGCAGGCCGACGGGTCCATGCCCATCGCCAGCGCGGCGTGCAGGAACAGGTCCGGCGCCGGCTTGCCCCGCCGGACCTGCGCGGCGCTGAAGGAGCGGCCGGCGAAGCGCGGCCACAGCCCGGTCTTTCGCAGGCTGCGCTCGATCTTGGCCAGCGAGCCGCTGGAGGCGACGCACACGGCATACCCGCGCTCGACCAGGGACTGGACGGCCGCAGTCACGCCCGGGACCGGCTCCAGCGACTGCGCAAAGGCGGTGAGGTAGGCCTCCGCCCACGACTCGGCCCAGCCGCCCGGCACCGGTCGGCCGAGGTGGGCCTCGATGTCGGCGATGGCGTCGGCCTCGCTGATGCCGACGTGACGTTCGATGACCTCGGCCGCGGTGATCGGCCAGCCCAGCTCGGTGATCGCCCGGACGTCGATCTCGACCGCCAGGCGCTCGCTGTCGACGAGCACACCGTCGCAGTCGAACACCACCAAGCTCACCCGGCCAAACTAGCCGGGTGAGCTTGGTGCCGGACGGACACGGCGGGAGCACGCTGGTCGTCGACGGCGTGCCGCAGTCGCACGTCGACCCGGCCGACCCGCGGTTCCTGGCCTTCGAGTACGTCCAGCACCTGGCCGCCGGGATCGACCTGCTGCCTCCGGGGCGGCTGTCGGTCACGCACGTCGGCGGTGGGGCGCTCACCCTGGCGCGCTACGTCCAGGCGACCCGGCCCGGTTCCCCGCAAGTTGTGCTGGAGCCGGATGCGGCGACCACCGACCTGGTCCGGGCGGCGCTGCCGCTGCCGCGAGGTCACCGGATCCGCGTCCGGCCGGTGGACGGGCGCTCGGGCCTGGCCGCACTCCGGGACGCCAGCGCCGACGTCGTCGTCCTCGACGCGTTCGCCGCTGGCCGGGTGCCGGCCGAGCTGACGACGACGGAGTACCTGGCCGACGTCGCCCGGGTGCTGCGCCCGGCCGGGGTGCTGCTGGCGAACCTCGCCGACGAACCCGGGCTCCGGTATGCCGCCCGCGTCCTGGCCGGTGTCGCGAACCGGTGGCCGGTGGTCGCCGTCATCGCCCCGGCCGAGGTGCTCAAGGGCCGGCGGTTCGGCAACCTGGTCGTCGCCGCCGGCTCGGGCCCGTGGCTGGCCGCGCTGCAGCGGCGCGCGGCCGGGATGCCGTTGCCGACGACCGTGCTGACCGGTGCGGCGCTCAGCCGGCGGCTCGGCGCCGCCCGGCCGTTCTCCGGCGAGGACGCCGAGCCGTCACCCCCGCCGCCCGCGTCCGGCTGGCGGCTGCGCTGAGCGCGGGACCGGGTCAGCGACCGAGCAGGGCCGGCAGGGTCTCCCGGTGGGCGACGCTCATGCGCGCCAGCGGCAGCGTGAACAGGCCCTGCACGTCGAGCTGCCCGCCGGCCGGGTCGACGACGCCGATCCGGGCGTGCGCAAAACGCCGGGCCGAGCACATGTCGGTGAACCGCACCTCCTCCGACCGCGGAACCGCGACCACGGCCCGGGCCGTCGACTCGCTGAACAGCGCCTCGAACGGGGTCACCCCGTCCCGGTCGCACACCGCGTCCAGCCAGATCCGCGCGCCCACCCCGTAGCGCAGGCACGCCTCGGCCACCGCCACCGCCAGCCCGCCGTCGGACAGGTCGTGCGCCGCGTCCACCAGGCCGTCCCGGGAGGCGTGCACCAGGATCTCGGCCAGCTGCCGCTCCAGGTCCAGGTCCACCAGCGGCGGCCGCCCGCCCAGGTGACCGTGCACGGCATGCGCCCACTCCGACCCGTCCAGCTCGGCCCGAGTCGTGCCGAGCAGGTAGACCACGTGCCCCGGGGAGCGCCAGCCGGACGGGGTGCGACGGCCGACGTCGTCCAGGACGCCGAGCACCCCGACCACGGGGGTGGGATGGATGGCCACGTCGCCGGTCTGGTTGTAGAAGGAGACGTTGCCTCCGGTGACCGGGATGCCCAGCTCGGCGCACCCGTCGGCGAGTCCGCGGACGGCCTCGGCGAACTGCCACATCACCCCGGCGTCCTCCGGCGAGCCGAAGTTCAGGCAGTCGGTGACCGCGAGCGGCACGGCCCCGGCCGTCGCGACGTTGCGGTAGGCCTCGGCCAGCGCCAGCTGCGCGCCGGCATACGGGTCGAGCTTGGCGAACCGGCCGTTGCAGTCGGTGGACACGGCGACCCCGCGCCCGGTCGCCTCGTCCACCCGGACCACGCCCGCGTCGTCGGGCTGGGCCAGCGCGGTGTTGCCCATGACGTACCGGTCGTACTGGTCGGTCACCCAGGACTTGTCGCACAGGTTCGGCGAGGCGAGCAGGCGCAGCAGCGTGTCACCCAGCTCCGCGCCGCTGTTCGGCCGGGGGAGGGAGTGGGTTCGGTTCTGCTGCAAGGCGTCCAGGTATGCCGGGCGGCTCACCGGCCGTTGGTAGGTCGGGCCGTCGTGGGCCACCGAGCGGGGCGGGGCGTCGACGATGAGCTGGCCGTGCCAGAGGACCTGCAGCGTGTCACCGTCGGTGACCTCGCCGAGCACCGTCGCCTCGACGTCCCACTTGCCCGTGATCGCGAGGAACTCCTCCAGGTGCTGCGGCGCGACGATGGCCATCATCCGCTCCTGGCTCTCCGACATGAGGATCTCCTCGGGCCGAAGAGTCGCGTCCCGCAACGGGACCCGGTCCAGGAAGACCCGCATCCCGCCGTCGCCGTTGGACGCCAGCTCGCTGGTGGCACAGGACAACCCGGCACCGCCAAGATCCTGGATGCCCTCGACCACGTGGGCGGCGAACAGCTCCAGGCAGCACTCGATCAGGACCTTCTCGGCGAACGGGTCACCCACCTGGACCGCGGGTCGCTTGGCAGGGCCGCCCTCCTGGAACGTCTCGCTCGCCAGCACCGACACCCCGCCGATCCCGTCGCCGCCGGTCCGCGCGCCGAAGAGGACCACCAGGTTGCCCAAGCCCGAAGCGGTGGCGAGGTGGATGTCCTGCACCCGGAGCTTGCCCACGCACAGGGCGTTGACCAGCGGGTTGCCCTGGTAGCAGGGGTCGAAGACGACCTCGCCGCCGATATTGGGCAGGCCCAGGCAGTTGCCGTAGCCGCCGACACCGGCGACCACCCCGGGCAGCACGCGCAGGGTGTCCGGGTGGTCCAAGGCGCCGAACCGCAACGGGTCCATCACGGCGATCGGCCGGGCGCCCATGCTCATGATGTCGCGGACGATGCCGCCGACCCCGGTCGCGGCGCCTTGGTACGGCTCGACGTAGGACGGGTGGTTGTGCGACTCGACCTTGAAGGTCACCGCCCAGCCGTCGCCGATGTCGACCACGCCGGCGTTCTCGCCGATGCCGACCAGCAGCTGCTCCCGCATCTTCTCGGTGGTCTTCTCGCCGAACTGGCGCAGGTGCACCTTGGAGGACTTGTAGGAGCAGTGCTCCGACCACATGACCGAGTACATCGCCAGCTCGGCGCTGGTGGGGCGGCGGCCCAAGGTGTCCCGGATGCGTTGGTACTCATCGGCTTTCAGCCCGAGCTCGCGCCACGGCTGGTCGACGTCCGGGGTCTGCGCCGCGTGCTGGACCGTGTCGACGCTCACGCCGCGACCACCGCGGTGAGCACCGAGGTGAAGAACGGCAGGCCGTCGGTGGACGGGCCGAACAGGGGGTCCACGCTGTGCTCCGGGTGCGGCATCAGGCCGACCACATTGCCGCGGGCGTTGGTGATGCCGGCGATGTCCCGGTAGGAGCCATTGGGATTGCCGTCGAGGTAGCGGAACGCGACCCGGCCTTCGCCCTCGAGCTCGTCCAGGGTGGCCTCGTCGGCGACGAAGCCACCCTCGCCGTTCTTGAGCACGACCGTTATCTCCTGACCCTGCTGGTACTGCCGGGTCCACGGCGTCGTGACGTTCTCCACCCGCAACCGCTGGTCCTTGCAGACGAACTTGCGGTGGTCGTTGCGAATCAGCGCGCCCGGCAACAGGTGCGACTCGCACAGCACCTGGAACCCGTTGCAGATCCCCAGCACCGGCAACCCGCCCTGCGCAGCCGGGACGAGCACGCCCATCACCGGCGCGAACCGCGAGATCGCCCCGCACCGCAGGTAGTCGCCGTAGGAGAACCCGCCGGGCAGGATCACCGCGTCGACGCCGTGCAGGTCCGCGTCGGCGTGCCAGAGAGGCACCGCCTGACCGCCGGCGACCCGCACCGCGCGCCGGGCGTCCATGTCGTCCAACGAGCCGGGGAAGGTGACGACGCCGACCCTCACGCCGGGACCACCGCCCGCACCGAGACGACGTCCTCGATGACCGGGTTGGCCAGCAGCTTCTCGGCAGCCGCACGGGCCGCCGCGAGCACCTCCTCGGTCACCTCGCCGTCGACTGACAGGACGAACCGCTTGCCCTGCCGCACGTCGGTGAACCCCTCGATCCCCACCCGCGGCAGGGCGCCGGCGACGGCCTGCCCCTGCGGGTCGAGGATCTCGGGCTTGAGCATGACGTCGACGACGACGCTTCCCATGCGGGCCAGCCTATCCGGCGACGAACTCGCGCCCGGTCAGCGTCTCGTACGCCTCGACGTACCGCGCCCTGGTCTGCTCGACGATCCGGTCGGGCAGGCCGGGCGGCGGTTCGCCGGACGCGCGGTCCCAGCC
This sequence comes from Dermatophilaceae bacterium, assembly GCA_035689185.1. Lineage (GTDB taxonomy): Bacteria > Actinomycetota > Actinomycetes > Actinomycetales > Dermatophilaceae > DASSLY01. The sequence continues at coordinate 31,482 of DASSLY010000128.1, read as the reverse complement.
GCTGGCCGGCGAGGTGAGCCAGTCGCGGACGAACTGCTTGTCGTATGACGGCTGGCTGCGTCCCGGCCGCCACTGGTCGGCGGGCCAGAACCGGGAGGAGTCGGGGGTCAGCACCTCGTCCGCGAGGACCACTGTGCCGTCGGCGTCCAGGCCGAACTCGACCTTCGTGTCGGCGACGATGATTCCGCGCGGCCCGGCCACGGCGTTGCCTCGGGCGAGCACCGCGACGGTGAGGTCGCGAAGGGTCTGCGCGAGCGGCATACCGACCCGTTCGGCGACCTCCGCGAAGGTGATCGGCAGGTCGTGCTGACCGACCGGCGCCTTGGTGGTGGGGGTGAAGACCGGGGCAGGCAGAGCCGACCCGTCGACCAGTCCCGGCGGCAGCGGCACCCCGCTGACCGCGCCGGCGGACCGGTATTCGGCCAGGCCGCCGCCGGTGAGGTACGCGCGGGCCACGCACTCCACCGGGACCATGGCCAGCCGGCGCACCAGCACTGCCCGGCCGGCGACGGCGCGGGGCACGTCGGTGGACACGACGTGGCTGGGCACCAGGTCGGCGAGCTGCTCGAACCACCACAGCGACAGCTGGGTGAGCACGGCCCCCTTGTCCGGGATGGGCGTGTCCAGCACGAAGTCGAAGGCCGAGATCCGGTCGGAGGCGACCAGCAGGACCAGGTCGTCCCGACCCGGCGGTGTGTAGAGCTCGCGGACCTTGCCGGAGTGGAGGTGGACATACCCCTCCCCCCCCAGCGCTTGTTGCTCCGGGGGCACCGTTCTTGGCGTCTGGACGGCCGGATTCGGTGCTTCCGGAGCAACAAGCGGGGAGGTGGGGGGGGTCGTCACGGGACGCGCACCTGCCCCCGCTCGGCGGCCAGCGCGATGTCGGTGCGGTGGTGGGAGCCCTTGAGGCGGACCCGGTCCACCGCGGCGTAGACCCGCGCGCGGGCCTGGCTCAGGTCCTTGCCGGTGGCGACCACCGAGAGCACCCTGCCGCCGGCCGAGACAAGCGCCCCCTCGCTGGTGCGGTTGGTCCCCGCGTGCAGGACGTACGCATGCTCGCCGAGGTCGTCCAAGCCGTCGATGACGTCCCCGGTCCGGGGCGAGCGCGGGTAGCCCTTGCTTGCCACCACCACGGTGACGGCGTGCTCGTCCCGCCAGCGCAGGGTGGGGAACTCCTCCAGCGTGCCGGTCGCCGCGGCGTACAGCAGGCCGCCCAGCGGGCTGGCCAGCCGGGCCAGCACCACCTGGGTCTCCGGGTCGCCGAACCGGGCATTGAACTCGACCACCCGCGGCCCGCGCGCGGTGAGCGCCAGGCCGACGTAGAGCACCCCCGTGAACGGCGTCCCCCGGTGCCGCATCTCGGCCACGGTGGGCTCGGCGATCCGCGCGAGGACGTCCGCCGCGAGGCCGGGCGGGGCCCAGTCCAGCGGGCTGTAGGCGCCCATCCCCCCCGTGTTGGCGCCGGTGTCACCATCACCGACCCGCTTGAAGTCCTGCGCCGCGGCGAGCGGGACGACGGTCTGCCCGTCGGTGACGCAGAACAGGGAGATCTCGGGCCCATCGAGGTACTCCTCGACCACCACCTCGTGGCCGGGCCGACCGCCGTCGCCGAGACTCAGGCACTGGGCGGCGTGGGCGAGGGCCTGGGCCCGGTTCTCGGTGACGACCACGCCCTTGCCCGCTGCCAGCCCGTCGTCCTTGACCACGTATGGCGCCCCCATGGCGTCGAGCGCGTCGGTCACCTGGTCGAGGCTGTCGCACACGTGCGCCATCGCGGTGGGAACGCCGGCGGCCGCCATCACCTCCTTGGCGAAGGCCTTGCTGCCCTCCAACCGGGCGGCCGCCGCGGACGGTCCGAAGCACGGGATGCCCCGAGCTCGCACCGCGTCGGCCACCCCGGCCACCAGCGGCCCCTCGGGGCCGACGACTACCAGGTCGGCCGAGAGCTCGGCAGCCAGGTCCGCGACCCCCTCCCCGTCGAGCAGGCCACCGGGCAGCGGCCGGCACAGGGCGATGTCGTCGATGCCGGGGTTGCCGGGTGCGGCGACCACAGCGTCCACCGCGCCGTCCGCGGCAAGCGCCTTGACCAGGGCGTGCTCGCGCGCGCCGGTGCCGATGACGAGTACCTTCACGGACACCCAGCCTAGGGGTGCGCCGTGCGTGGCCGACGGGCGTGCGACGCCCCCGGGAGGCAGGGGGCACCAGCAGCAGGCGGGCGTGCGACGCCCCCGGGAGGCAGGGGGGCACCAGCAGCAGGCGGGCGCGCGACGCCCCCGGGAGGAAGGGGGGCACCAGCAGCAGGCAGACGCGCGACGCCCCCGGGAGGAAGGGGGGCACCAGCAGCAGGCAGACGCGCGACGCCCCCGGGAGGCAGGGGGGCACACCCGGGGGCGTCACGCCCAGCGCGTGGTCGCCCGGCGGGGGGACCTGCGACTCTGCGCGCGGGCCGGCTAGGCCGGCTCCTTGTACCTTCCCAAATTCAACGACTGGCGTAAAGGGCCGCGCTGGCGGAGTAACGTCAATGGCGGAAAACCGCCATACCAAGACGGCCATACCGAGGACACGACCCGAGAGGAGTCCAATGGGCTCTCCCATTGATCACGTACCGGTGGAGTTCCACGGCGCCAGCCTGAACCGGCTCGCGGCCCGGTCCTCGCTGGCCCTGGACGGCTACGACATCGACGACGTGGGCGGCTTCGTCACCCGGATCTACCTGGCCTCGCTGCAGCAGCCTCGCCCTAGCCGGGCCTTGCTGGTGGCCCAGGGCATCCCGGCTGTCCTGGTCGACCATTGCCTGCTGGTGCTCGCCGACCGCGGCCTGATCACGCTGCGCGGTGACGGCAGCTGGGAGGTGGTGCCGCCGGACGTCTCGCTCCCCTCCCACGCGCGGGAGCTGGAGGTGCGTGCCCGCACCCTGCGGGCCAGCGCCCACGAGTTCGCCCAGATCTTCTACGACGCCCGCTCGGGGGACCGGCCGGTGCCGGACGGGGTGCGGGTGCTGCACTCGCTGGACGAACTGCACCTGGCCACCGCGGACCTGGTGGGCGCCGCCCGGGACAGCGTGCTGTCGATGCGGGACCGCTCGCCGCGCACCGAGGTGCTGTTCCGGGCACCCATGACGGCTCAACGGGACCGCACCCTGGGCCAGGACGGGTCGGCGATGCTCACCCGGGCCGTCTTCGACGTGCACGTGCTGGAGATCGACAACGCCCGCGAGGTGCTGCTCGCCCGCAGCGAGTCGGGCGAGCGGGCCCGGTTCGTCGCCGGCGTGCCGTTCTCGGCGGTCGTCGTGGACGACGTAGGCGCCGTGGTGGACCTCAGCAGTTACGAGCCGAGCGGGCACGGGTCGCTGCTGGTCCGCACCCGGCCGGCGGTGCTGGCCCTGCAGGCCCTGGTCGAGGGCTTGTGGCGGCGGGGCACCTCATTGGACCGGGTCACCCAGTCCGACGTGGACCCCCGCGACGTGGCGATCCTCGGCCTGCTCGGCGCCGGGGCATCGGATGCCACCATCGCCCGGCAGACCGGCATCTCCCAGCGCACCGTGGAACGCCGGGTGCGCCTGCTGATGGACCGGCTCGGCGCGGCCACCCGCTTCCAGGCCGGCGTGCAAGCGGCCCGGCGGGGCTGGATCGTCTAGCCCGTCGCCCGCTTGCTGCCAGCTTGCTACTCCGGACGGGACGCTTTCGCCCGCGGCAGCCGAGCCAAACCGTCCCGAAGTAGGCAGCAAGCGCGGAAAGGACGACCCTCCCACCGGCGATCAGGACGGGAGCCGGTGCAGCAACCCCTCCCGCACCGCGGGCCACTCCCGCGCCAGCACGCTGAAGACCACGGTGTCCCGCCAGCTGCCGTCGGCCCGGACCATGTGGTGGCGCAGCACCCCCTCCCGCACCGCCCCCAACCTGGCGATCGCCGCCTGCGAGCGCGCGTTCAGCGCGTCGGTCTGGAGCTTGACCCGCTCGAACCCGCAGTCGTCGAAGGCGTGCCCCAGCAGCAGCAGCTTCGCCGCCGCGTTCACCCCGGTGCCCCACCAGCCCGGCGCGTAGGCCGTCCAGCCAAGGTGAACGCGGCTGTTGGTCAGGTCCACGTCGCCGAGGCTGCTGGTGCCGACCACGGTCGCGGACTCGACCAGCCGGATCGTGTATGCCGCGTGCCCGGCTCCCCGGGTCCTGATCCGCTCCAGGAAGCTGGCCATCGCCGGCACCGACCGGGGCCTGCCGGCCGGACCGCCGCCGAAGCCGGCCTGCCAGACCCGCGAGTCGTCGAGCGCGGCATACAGGTCCGGTGCGTCCGCGGGGACGAGGGGGTCCAGCCGGACCACCCGGCCGAGGAGCGGGTGGCCACCTGGCGGGCGGCGGGCGGGCGCGGGCACAGCCAGGACACTAGACTCATGGGTTCGCCCAACCGCCCCCGTCCCTGAGGCATTCATCCGTGACCATCTCCAAGCCGCCTGGACCGGCGAATCAGCGTCCGGACCAGGTTGCTAGTGACATCGCCAGTGAGATCGCCAGTGAGCAGGCGCACGTGGACCGGGTCTACGCCGAGCTGGCCAAGGTGAGCGACCGGATCGCCCTGGTCGAGGCCGAGGGGCTGGCCCGCGGACGCACCGACCGCACGGGCGACGTCCGGGACGAGGAAGCATCCGGACTGTTCGAGCGGGACGCGCTGGTGTTCAACGCCACCAAGCGCCGGGCCACCCTGGACAACCAGTACGAAGGGCTGGTCTTCGGCCGGCTGGACCTGCAAGCCGACCAGGAGCGAGAGGTGCGGTACGTCGGCCGGCTGGGCGTGCGCGACGACGACTACGAGCCGCTGGTCATCGACTGGCGCGCACCGGCGGCGTCGGCGTTCTACCGGGCCACGCCGGTGGAGCCGATGGGGGTGCTGCGCCGGCGGGTGCTGCGCTGCAAGGGCGCCGATGTCGTCGGTGTCGAGGACGACCTGATGGTCGCCGTGCCGCCGGAGGATCTCGTTGTCGTCGGCGACGGTGCGCTGATGGCCGCGCTCACCCGGGCCCGGGGCGACCGGATGCGGGACATCGTCGCGACCATCCAGCGCCACCAGGACGAGGCGATCCGAGCACCCGCCCGGGGGGTCACCGAGATCACCGGCGGCCCAGGCACCGGCAAGACCGTCGTGGCACTGCACCGCGCGGCATACCTGCTGTACTCCGAGCGGCGGCGATTCGAGTCGGGTGGGATTCTCGTGGTCGGGCCCTCGGCGTCCTACACCGCCTACATCGAACGGGTGCTGCCGTCCCTCGGCGAGGAGACGGTCACGCTGCGCTCGCTGGGGGACGTCGTTCAGGGCCTGACCGCGACCCGGCTGGACCCGCCGGAAGTCGCCGCGCTCAAGGGCACGACCCGGATCCGGCGGGTGCTGTCGCGTGCCGCCGCAGATGCCGTCCCGGACGCACCGACGCAGTTCCGCGCGTTCGTGGCCGGACGCGCGGTGCGGCTGGACAGCGCGGCGCTGGACCAGGTCCGGGCCCGCGCGTTGCGGCACCACCAGCGCAACCAGGCCCGGGACACCGTTGTGCAGCTGCTCGCCGAGGCGGCCTGGTCCTCCGGCTCCGTCGGCACCGGTGACCGGGCGGAGTTCGTCAGCCGGTTCCAGGATCACCTGGACGTGGAGGCGTTCCTCCAGGCCTGGTGGCCGCCGCTGGATGCCCGCGAGGTGCTGCTGTGGCTGGCCGACCACGAGCGCGTGCGCCGGTATGCCGCCGGGGTCTTCAGCAGCGCGGAGGCCGACATGCTGGCGGCGTCCATGAGCGCGGCGCTGGACCTCGGGAGCTGGTCGGTGGCCGACGCGGCCCTGGTCGACGACCTGGTGGCCCGGCTCGGCCTGCCGCGGGAGGAGCCGGCCGAGGAACGGGGCTTCTACCAGGTGGAGGAGCTGGACGACGTGAGCCAGTACGGCGTCAGCGCCGTCGGCGGCCGGACCGCCGACGTGGTCCCGCTGCAGGCCGAGCTGGCACCGACGACGGCCCGGGAGCGGTTGCTCGCGGGCGGCTTGGACACGGCCCAGGAGTACGCCCACGTCCTCATCGACGAGGCGCAGGACATCTCCCCGATGCAGTGGCGGATGATCGGCCGCCGTGGGCGCTGGGCGTCCTGGACCGTGGTGGGTGACGCCGCGCAGGCGTCCTGGGCGGACCTGGCCGAGGCCGGCGCCGCCCGGGAGCAGGCCTTCGCCGGAGCCCCGCTGCAGCGGTTCCACATGGGCACCAACTACCGCAACGCACGGGAGATCTTCGACCACGCGGCGGCCGTGATCCGCGCCGAGGTGCCCGACGCGGACATCCCGGACGCGGTCCGCGAGACCGGGGTCGACCCGGTGATCCGAACGGTGCCGGCGTCGGCCGCGGTCGATGCCGTCACCCAGTCGGTCGAGGACCTTCTCGACCAGGTGGAGGGCTCGATCGCGGTCATCGGCACCGCCACCTGGACCCAGGCGCTCGCGGGCGTGGCCGGCCTGTCCTCCCGGGTGCAGCTGACCACCCCGATGGCCACGAAGGGACTGGAGTACGACGCGACCGTGGTCGTGGACCCCGACCGGATCGTGGCGGAGTCGCCCGGCGGCGTCCGGGTGCTCTACGTTGCCCTGACCCGCGCGGCCCACCGGATGACGGTGGTCACCGTGCGCTGACCGGGCGCGGGTCGGCCGGCCCGGCGCTGACGCTCAGCCGAGCAGGGAGTGCCGCGCGATGGTGGCGTCCCGGCCGGGGCCGACCCCGACCGCGGACACGCGGGCGCCGATCAGCTGCTCCAGTCGCTCCACGTAGCGCTGGGCGTTGGCGGGCAGGTCCGCGAACCGCCGCGCCGCGGAGATGTCCTCCCACCAGCCGGGCAGCTCCTCATAGATGGGGGTCGCGTGATGGAAGTCCGACTGCGACATCGGCATCTCGTCGTGGCGGACCCCGCCCACGTCGTACGCGACGCAGACCGGCACCCGCTCCAGGCCGGTGAGGATGTCCAGCTTGGTCACCACGTAGTCGGTGACCCCGTTGACCCGGGTCGCATACCGGGCCACCACGGTGTCCACCCACCCGCAGCGGCGGGGCCGCCCGGTGGTGGTGCCGTACTCGCTCCCGGTCTTGCGCAGGAACTCGCCCAGATCGTCGTGCAGCTCGGTGGGGAACGGCCCCTCGCCGACCCGGGTCGAGTAGGCCTTCAGGATCGCGATGACCCGGTCGACCCGGGTGGGCGGCACCCCAGAGCCGGTGCACGCGCCCCCGGCGGTGGCGTTGGAGGAGGTGACGTAGGGGTAGGTGCCATGGTCGACGTCGAGCAGGGTCGCCTGTCCCGCCTCGAACAGCACCGTCTTGCCGGCGTCCAGCGCCCGCGTCAGCAGCAGCCCGGTGTCCCCCACCATCGGCCGGACCCGCTCGGCGTAGCGGAGGAACTCCTCCATCACCTCCTCGACCGAGACCGCCCGGCGGTTGTACAGCTTCACCAGCATCTGGTTCTTGGTCTCCAGCGCGCCGAGGACCTTCTGCCGCAGGATCGACTCGTCGAACAGGTCCTGCACCCGGATGCCGACCCGCGCCATCTTGTCCGCGTACGTCGGCCCGATCCCCCGCCCGGTCGTGCCCAGCCGGCGCGAGCCGAGGAACCGCTCCGTCACCTTGTCCAGCACCCGGTTGTATGGCGTGATGAGGTGGGCGTTGGCGCTCACGACCAGGCGCGAGGTGTCCACGCCGCGGGCCTGCAGCGCGTCCAGCTCCTCGAAGAGCACCACCAGGTCGATCACCACACCGTTGCCGATGACCGGCGTGCACCCGGGGGTGAGGATGCCGCTGGGCAGCAGGTGCAGCGCGTACCTCTCCCCGCCGACGACGATCGTGTGCCCGGCGTTGTTTCCGCCGTTGAACTTCACCACGTAGTCCACGGAGGACCCGAGCAGGTCGGTCGCCTTGCCCTTGCCCTCGTCCCCCCATTGGGCGCCGACCAGCACGATCGCGGGCATGGGACACCACCTTCGTCGACTCGTCGCCGTGGGGTCCGAGCCGGTATGCCGGACGCGTGCGTCGGGCCAGGCTACCGGCTGCATTCGGGACGGCTGGGTCGGCGGCGCGCCACGTTGCCGCTCGTCGGCTCAACTCACTCCTCGTACCGGGTCGCCGCTGCGCCTACCCCTTCCGAGTCGGTGAGCCTCAGCAGGCCGCTGCGCTCTGCCGCCGCACCGAGCTGGAACCGGGTCTCCACGTCCAGCTGAGACATCAGCCGGGCCACCCGGCGGCGCACCGTACGGACCCCCGAACTCATGTGGCGGGCGATCGCCTCGTCCTTCAGCCCGGCGGCGAGCAGGGTGAGCAGGGTCCGCTCCGGCGCCTGCTGGCGGCTGCCCTGCATGGGCAGCGCCATGGCCCACGCGTGGTCGAACAGGCAGCTGAAGGTTCGCACCAGCATCGGGTCACGGATCACCATGGACCGGCCGGTGCCGACGCCCCAGTCGGCCCGGGTGATCACCATCTCCGTCCCCAGCACCACGAAGTCAGTAAGGCGTTCCCCGGCGATCCGTTGCTGGGCGCCGCTGGCCGCCCAGCGGTCGACCATCGCGCGCGCCCGCGGGTCTTCCAGCACCGACGCAGCGAACAGCGTGCGCTGGTGATGGACACCGGCCGCCAGGTCTTGGGCGAACAGGAGGTCGTCGTCCAGCACAGGCAGGATCAGCTCGTCACTGACGCTGCCGAGCACCGGGCCATGGGTGCGCCGGATCACCGCGGTGAGCAGGGACATGGCCGCCTCCGCCGACACCGTCTCCACCGCCGGCTGAACCCCGTCGGCCGGGCCGGCGTGGCCGATCTGGTAGTCCGCGGCGAACACCCCGATGGCGGTCCGGGCGTCGGCGAGGTCCTGGCGCCGGTTGGCCAGCATCCATTCCTCGCGGTCGAGCAACCGCCCCAACGCCAGGCGGGGGTCCTCGCCCAGCACCAGGCCGTCGGCCGTCCTTCGCACCAGCCGCTGAGCGACCAAGTTGTCCAGTTCGGCGGCGGCGCTGGCCAGGTCGAGGTCCAGCTCGCGGGCGTGGTCCTCCAGCCGGGCGGGCGCGCTGCGCAGCACCTGCCGGTACAAGCTGACCGCGGTCGCGGACAGGGAGAACGCTGACAGCGCCCGGCTCATCGGACCTCCCACGGCGCGCTGGGCGCGCGCCCCACTGGCAGGTTACGGCCAATGGCAGTATGCGGCCACGCGGCTTTCCGGCCAGCGGATGGCTGCCTGGTCCTTACCCCGTAGGCCCCCGCATGACACGGGGAGAGCGGCGGCCGGCCCGGACACTCGGGGAAGCGCGTGGACCGTCACTGCGCGGCCCGGGGCCGCGACTGGCGGGACCACGACGCCGGACCCACGACGCGGCGGGCCACAAAGTGTCGGGACCACGACGCGCCGGACCACGACGCGGACGGTCCGCGCTTGCGCGTTGTCCCGCGGCGGGCCACAAGGTGCCCGGACCACGACGGGGCGGGCCACAAAAGTGCCGGGGCACGACCGCGACTTGCCGCGGCCAGGACGTTCCTGACACGATTTAGGCCGCTCGCCGCCACCGTCCCTTGGAGCCCTCCCGGTGACCACTTCCTCTCCCACCCAGCCGGCCGGTCCGCCGCCGGCCCTCCGCACGACATACCACCCGCGGCCCCGTCGGGGCTGGCTGAACGACCCGAACGGGGTCGTCCGGCACCGGGGACGATGGCACGTCTTCTTCCAGCACAACCCGTGGCAGGCCCGGCACGGCGACATCCACTGGGGCCACCTCAGCAGCCCGGACCTGGTGGGCTGGACCGAGCACCCGGTGGCGTTCGGCCCGACGCCGCAGGGTCCGGATCGCTTCGGCGCCTGGAGCGGGGTGGCTGTCCCGGGCACCGAACCGGTGGTGATGGTGTACTCCGGCATCGCGGACGAGGTGAGCAATGCCAACGTCTGCCTGCGCGAGGCCCTGGACGAGCAGTTGCTGACGTGGAGCGAGCCCGTCGTGGTGGCAGAGACGCCGAGCGGGCTGGGCATCGCGGAGATGCGCGACCCGTTCGTCTTCGACTGGGCGGGACGGCGCTTGGCGCTGCTCGGGGCGGGCCTGACCGACGGCTCGGCGGCGCTGCTGCTGTTCTCCTGCGACGAGCTGACCGCCTGGCGCTACGAGTCGGTCTGGCTCACCGACAGGGACCCGGTCGTCTCAACGCTGGACCGGGCCCAGGTGTGGGAGTGCCCGCAGCTGTTGGAGCTCGACGGCTCGTGGCTGCTGCTGCTCTCCCTGGTGAGCGACGGGGCTGCCAACGGAGTGCGCTACGTAGTCGGCTCGATGTCGGCCGACCAGGACGGTCTACCCCGGTTCAGCGCTCGGGCCCACGGTCCGGCCGATGCCGGCAGCCAGTGTTACGCCCCGCAGGCGGTGCCGGACCCGGACGGCCCGTTGTCCTTCGGCTGGGTGATGCAGCCGAATGCCCCGCGCGACGAGCCGGGCGACGCGGTCGCCGGCTGCCTGACCCTGCCCAGGCGGCTCGGCCTGGACGGCGACCGGCTGACCACCCGAGTCGACCCCGCGGTGGCCGCCGCGCTGTCCGCGGCCCGGCGCGAGGTGGTCGACCTGGCCACCGGGCCGGCGACGCTGCCGGCTGCGTGCCGCGTGGTCGTCCGGCCGGCGGCGGCCCCGGACGCCGGCTCGGGCGGGGACGCCGGCTCGGGCGGCGGCTCGAGCTCGGGCTCGCTGGCGCTGATGCTGCGGTGCGGGGATACGGCGGTGCCGCTGGTCGTGGGTTCGGACGGCGTGCAGATCTGGGTCGACGGCGACGTGGTCGAGGTGTACGGCGGCGTGCCGCTGACGGTGCGGTCGGCCCAGCACGGGGACTGGTCCCTGCACGGCGATCGGCAGGTTCTGCTGGAGACCGCCCTGGTCGAGCCCGCGTTCCCGGCCTGACGAGAGCTGCCGTCAGCGACGAGGCGGCGACACCGAGTCGCGGACCATGAGCGGGCAGTCCAGCAGCTGCCGCCGGGGCCGGTCCGGCTCCAGCGCCTCGGCGTGCAGGTCGAGGAGCACATCCATCGCGCGCTCGCCCATCTGGTGGTGCGGCAACGCCAACGTGGTCAGCGCCGGCACCAGGTTCGCGGCCAGCTCCTCCTGGTCGTCGAAACCGACGATGGACAGGTCCCCCGGCACGTCCAGGCCCAGCCGGGCGGCAGCCAGCATGGCCCCGAGCGCGACCCGGTCGTTAACCGCGAAGACCGCGGTCGGGCTCTCCCCCTCCGGCGGAGGGTTCAGCACCCGGCAGGCGGCGGCATACCCGGCGTCGATGGTCCAGCCGGCCTCCACCACCGGCGTCGCGGCCGGGTCGAGTCCGGCAGAGCGCATCGCAGACCGGAACCCTCCGGCCCGCAGCGGCCCGGCGACCGCGCCGGAGCCGCCGAGCATGGTCACCCGCCGGTGGCCGTTCCCGAGCAGGTACTGCGCCGCGGTGCGGCCGCCCAGCGTCTCGTCCGGGATGACGCACGGCAGTGCGTCGCCTGCGACGTAGCAGTTGGCCAGCACCATCGGCAACCCCACGTCGGGCAGGTCGGTGACCTCGCGAAGGCCCATGGACGCGTAGAGGATGCCGTCGGCGCGGCGGCGCAGCAGCTCGTGCGCGGCCGAGGACTCCCGTTCCGGACGCTGCGCGGTGTCGAACAGGGACACCATGAAGCCGCGCTCGCTGGCCCGGTCGACCGCCCCCCGCAGCAGCCGCCCGGCGAACGGGCTGCTCGCGATGGTGTCGGTGATGATGCCGACCTGGCGGGTGCTCTGGCGGCGCAGGCTGGACGCCACCAGGTTGGGGGTGTAGCCCAGGTCGGCGGCGGCGGCCAGGATGCGGTCGCGGGTGGGGGAGGAGACGTTGCCGGCGTCCCTGCCGTTCAGGACGAAGGAGACAGCGGTCCTGGAGACACCTGCGCGGGCGGCGACGTCGGCGGCGGTGACCGGTTTCCCCCTGGCCCTGGCCATTGCCGCTAGAGCTCCAGGGTGTCCGCGGCCTCAGCGGAGGCGTCGCGCAGGAACGTGGCGCAACGCTGCTGCTCCTCCGTCTCCCCGATCGCGCCCGCCGCCCGGGACAGCGCGGCCAGGCAGCGCAGGAAGCCACGGTTCGGCTCATGCGACCACGGCACCGGCCCCTGGCCGCGCCAGCCATTCCGGCGCAGCTGGTCCAGGCTGCGGTGGTAGCCGGTCCGGGCGAACGCGTACGCCTCCACCAGCTCACCGCGCTCCAGTGCCTCTTCGGCGAGGCCCGCCCAAGCCAGCGCGGACGCCGGGTGCGCCGCCGCGACGAGACGCAGGTCTCGGCCCTCCTGCAGCTCTGCCGCAGCGGGGTCGACCGGAAGCAGGGTCGCGGGGATGCCGAGGAGATCCCCCGGCATCAGGCGTGGGTGCCGGCGGACCGCAAGTCCTGGCAGGCTTCCACGACCCGGGCCGACATGCCGGCCTCGGCCGCCTTGCCCCACGCACGCGGGTCGTACTGCTTCTTGTTGCCCACCTCGCCGTCGATCTTCAGCACGCCGCTGTAGTTGGACAGCATCCAGTCCACGATCGGGCGGGTGAACGCGTACTGGGTGTCGGTGTCGACGTTCATCTTGATGACGCCGTAGTCGACCGCGGCGGAGATCTCCTCGGGTAGCGACCCCGAGCCGCCGTGGAAGACCAGGTCGAACGGCAGCGCGTCGGCGGCCAAGCCCTTCTCCTTGATCACGGTGTCCTGGGCCTGCTTGAGGATCTCCGGGCGCAGCTTCACCCCGCCCGGCTTGTACACCCCGTGCACGTTGCCGAACGTGAGGGCGGTCAGGTAGCGGCCGTTCTCGCCGGTGCCCAGGGCCTGCACCGTGGCGATGGCGTCCTCGGGGGTGGTGTACAGCTGGTCGTTGATCTCCGCGGCGACGCCGTCCTCCTCGCCTCCCACGACCCCGACCTCGATCTCGAGGATGACGTTGGCCGCCTGGCACAGGTCCAGCAGCTCGCGGGCGATCTTGAGGTTCTCCTCCAGCGGCACGGCGGATCCGTCCCACATGTGCGACTGGAACCAGGGGGTGCCGCCGGACTTGACCCGCTCGGTGGAGGCGGCGAGCAGCGGGCGGACGAACTTGTCCAACTTGTCCTTGGGGCAGTGGTCGGTGTGCAGGGCGATGTTGACGTCGTACTTCTTGGCCACCTCGTGGGCGTAGGCCGCCAGCGCCAGGGACCCGGAGACCATGTCCTTGACGGTCGGGCCGGACAGGTACTCCGCGCCGCCGGTGGAGACCTGGACGATGCCGTCGCTGCCCGCGTCGGCGAATCCCCGGATGGCGGCGTTCAGGGTCTGGCTGGAGGAGATGTTGATGGCCGGGTAGGCGAAGGAGCCCTTCTTCGCCCGGTCGAGCATGTCGGCATAGACCTCGGGGGTGGCGATGGGCATGACGGCACTCCTTCGTTGGCACAGATCACGGCTTTTCGTCACCGATACTTCCACGAGCGGGCTGGGCCTGCGACCGCGCGGTGGGCAGTTCCGGCGGGCCCGTGGGCTGTCCGAACACGTGCCGCCTGACCCATGCGTGCATCGCGACTGCGGCCGCCGCGCCGGCGTTCAACGAGCGGGTGGAGCCGTACTGGCCGATGGAGAGCAGCACGCTCGCCGCCCCCGTCGCGGCCTCGGACAGGCCAGGCCCCTCCTGCCCGAACAGCAGCAGGCAGCTGCGGGGAAGGTCATAGGTCTCCAGCGGCCGGGCTCCGGGCAGGTTGTCGATACCGATCACGGGTATGCCGCGTGCCTGGCCCCAGCTCGCCAGCGCCGGGACGTCCGGGTGGTGGTGCTCGTGCAGGTACCGGTCGGTGACCATCGCGCCGCGCCGGTTCCACCGGCGTCGGCCGACGATGTGGAACCCCGCCGCGTTGAACGCGTTCGCGGTGCGGATGACCGAGCCGATGTTGAAGTCGTGGCCCCAGTTCTCGACGCCGACGTGGAACGGGTGCCGTGACCGGTCCAGGTCGGCGACGATCGCCTCGTGCCGCCAGTAGCGGTACCGGTCCACCACGTTGCGCCGGTCGCCGTGGGCGAGCGACTCCGGGTCGTAGGTGTCCAGGTCTTCCGGCCACGGCCCCTGCCACGGCCCGACGCCGACGCCGACCGGCCCGCCGGGCTGGTCCCTCACCGGGCCGCCGCCCGCAGGACCCGCAGCGCCGCGGCGCCGTAGCCGCCGGCGAACAGGATCGCGTGCACCAGCAGCGGGGTGAGCTGGTACCACTCCACCCTGTCCTGCCACCCGGGCGCGAGCGGGTGGACCTGCTGGTATGCGGTGAAGCACGCCGGCCCGAAGCCGCCGAACAGCGCCATCATCGCCAGGTCGACCTCACGGTGGCCCCAGTAGACGGCCGGGTCGATAACCCAGCTCACCGCGTCGCAGTCGACGATGCGGTTGCCGGCCCACAGGTCGCCGTGCAGCAACGTGGGCGGTTCGGGAGGACCGCACAGCTGGTCCAACCGCCCCGCGGCCCGGTCCAGCAGCCCCGGTGCGGACGGGTCGAGCCGACCGAGCCGGACCGCGCGCGCGGTGAGCGGCCGCAGCCGTCGCTCCAGCAGGAACTCCTCCCACCGCGGCGTCGGGGTCAGGTCGACCGGCTGGCTGCCGAGGTACCCCGTGGGTGAGGCGAGGTCGGCGTCCAGCCCGCCGAACCGCATACCGGTGGTCCGGTGCAGCGCGGCCAGCTCGGCGCCGAAGGCCGCCTCGGCCCGCGGCAGGCGGGGCCCTTCGTCCACCCACTGCAGCACCAGGCCGTCGGGCGAGGCACGCAGCACCTCCGGCACGTGGACCGTCCCGGTGGCCCGCAGCGCGCGCAGCCCGGCGGCCTCCCGCTCGAACATGCCCGGCTGCGGCGCGGGGTGGGTCTTCAGGAACGCCGGCCCGCCCGCAGTGTCCAGCCGGTAGGCGCTGGCGATGTCACCGCCGGACACCGGGCGCACACGGCGCACTCCGAGGCCGTCGGTCAGGGATGCCGGCAGGACCGTCGTCATGGTCACATCACAGCCGACACGGGGGTTGCTCACCTACGCTGGGGCCGTGATGTCGACGCTCGGACCCGGCTGGATGGACCCCAACTACCTGCTCAGCCAGTTCGGCGCGCAGTTCTTCTGGGTTAGCGTGGCCATCGTCTTCATCGAGTGCGGGCTGTTGTTCCCGCTCCTGCCGGGCGACTCGCTGCTCTTCGCGGTCGGGCTGTTCGTCTCGACCGGGCAGGTCCGGGTGAACATCGGCGTGGCCTGCGCGGTCCTGGCGGCGGCCGCCTTCGCGGGCAACGTCAGCGGGTATGAGATCGGCCGTGCGCTCGGGACGCCGCTGTATCAGCGGGACGGGCGGGTCCTGAAGAAGAAGTACTTCGACCAGACCACCGCCTTCTTCGACAAGCACGGAAACAAGGCCCTGGTCATCGGCCGGTTCGTGCCCATCGTGCGCACGTTCATCACCGTCGTGGCCGGCGCCGGCCGGATGCCGCGGCGCCGGTTCTTTACCTGGAGCCTGGTCGGGGCCGTGCTGTGGGCGGTCGGCATCACCCTGCTGGGCTACTTCCTGGGCCAGGTGTTCCCGGTCCTTCAGGACAAGCTCGACGTCGCGATCGTCCTCATCGTCGCCGTCTCGCTACTGCCCATGGTCTACGAGTACCTCAAGCACCGGCGCCAGGCCAACGCCACGGCCGCCGGGCTGGTCGAGGAGGCCGGAGAGGCCGAGGACGCCGCCCAGCGCTGACCCCGGCGTGTGCCCCGCCCAGCGCGGGATGCGGCGTGTGCCCCACCCAGCGCTGATCGCGGCGCCCCAGCGCGAGACGCGGGGCGTGCCCCGCTCAGCGGGGGGTGTCCTGCGGGCCCGCCGGGCCGCCCGGGCTGGGCGAGGGGGGCAGCTGCGACGGCGCACCCGGCGCGCCGAGCGTCGGGCCGGGGGTGCCGAAGCTGACGCTGGGAGCCTCCCGGGCGGTCTGCTCGGCCTCGAAGTACTCGGCCTTGCCGATCTTGGCCGCACCGGCCACGACGTTGGACGGGACCGACTCGACCTTGGTGTTCAGTTCGCGCACGTTGGCGTTGTAGTACCGGCGGCCCGCGGCGATCCGGTCCTCGGTCGCGGACAGCTCCTGCTGCAGGGCCAGGAAGTTCTGGTTGGCCTTCAGGTCCGGGTAGGCCTCGGCGACGGCGAACAGCCGGCCGAGCGCCTGGGTCAGCACGTTCTCGCTCTGCGCCTGGTCGGCCGGGTTGCTGATGCCGCCGGCCATAGCGGCAGACCGGGCCTTCATCACGTCCTCGAGGGTGCCCCGCTCGTGCGCGGCATACCCCTTGACCGTCTCGACCAGGTTGGGGATCAAGTCGTGCCGGCGCTTCAGCTCGACGTCGATCTGCCGCCAGGCCTCCTGCACCAGGTTGCGCAGCTTGATCAGCCCGTTGTATGTGGCCACCGCCCACAGCACGAGCAGCACGACGACCGCGATGACGATGAGGAACTTGAGCACAGTGCACCCCCAGGGGAGACGTCAGGTTCGGCCGCAGCCTAGACCTGCGACGCGTGGCACCGGCCGGCCGTTCCGTGCGCCGGACCGACCTGAGCCCAGACCTGGCCAAGACCGGCCAAGACCGGCCAAGACCCAGCCACGCCCAGACCCCAGAATGGGGCGCATGACACGACCCACCACCCTGCCCCGGGGGATCCAGGTCGCCGCGGACTGGTCCTGGCGGCTGGTGGTGATCGGGGTCGCCGGCTACCTCGCGATCCGCGGCCTGGCCGCCGTCTCGGTGATCGCCGTGCCGGTCGCGGTCGCGGTGCTGCTCACCGGTCTGCTGCGGCCGGTGACCACCTGGGTCCAGCGGCACAGCCCGCTGGGCCGGACCCCGGCCACCGCGGTCACGCTGGTCGGCGCCATCGTGGTCGTCCTCGGCCTGCTCGGCGCCGCCGGGTCCACGGTCATCGCCGACTTCGACGGCCTCAGCGCCCAGACGGCAGCGGGCATCGACAAGGTGCAGGAGTGGCTGACCACCGGCCCGCTGCAACTGTCCGGGGAGCGGATCGCCGAACTCATCGCGCAAGGTCGTGAGCAGCTGTCCGCGAACTCCAGTCGGCTGGCCTCCGGCGCGCTCAGCGTCAGCGCCACGGTCGGACACGTCTTCGCCGGGCTGCTCATCTGCCTGTTCGCCACGTTCTTCTTCCTCGCCCAGGGGGAGGCGATCTGGCGCTGGTGCGTGCGGCTGCTGCCGCAGACCTCGCGCGAGCGAGCCCACGCGGCGGCCGCGCGCGGCTGGCTCTCGCTCACCGCATACGTCCGCACCCAGCTGATCGTGGCCGCGGTGGACGCGGCCGGCATCGCCCTGGGCGCGGCGGTGCTGCGGGTCCCGTTCGTCGTGCCGCTCGCGGTGCTGGCGTTCTTCGGTTCGCTCATCCCGTTCGTCGGCGCGATCGTCGTGGGCGCGTTCGCCACCCTGGTCGCGCTGGTGGTCCACGGTCCCGTCGTCGCCGCGCTCATGCTGGGGGTGGTGGTGCTGGTCCTGCAGATCGAGGGCCACGTGCTGCAGCCGTTCCTGATGGGACATGCCGTCTCGCTGCACCCGCTCGCGGTGCTGCTGACGGTGGCCGTCGGCGCCCTGCTGGCCGGGGTGGTCGGCGCCTTCTTCGCCGTCCCTGTCGCGGCCCTGGTGAACACGGTCGCGCTCTACCTGGCCGGACGCGACCCGTTCCCCGAGCTGGCGGATGCGCCGGTCACCGACCAGGAGGCCGTCGCCTCAGCGCAGGCCTAGGTCGTCCAGGCCGTATGCCGCCCGGTAGGCCAGCCCCTCCGCCTCCACCCGCTCCCGCGCCCCGGTCGCCCGGTCCGCGATCACCGCCACGGCGACCACCTCCGCCCCCTCGTCACGAGCTGCGGCAACCGCGGTGAGGGCGGACGCGCCGGTGGTGGAGGTGTCCTCGACCACGAGCACGCGCCGGCCGGCGATGGCGGGTCCCTCGACGCGGCGCTGCAACCCGTGCGCCTTGCCCTCCTTGCGCACGACGAACGCGTCCAGCCGCCGTCCCCCAGCGGCTGCCGCGTGCAGCATCGCGGTCGCCACCGGGTCCGCGCCCAGGGTGAGGCCGCCGACGGCGGCGAAGTCGAGGTCGGCGACCAGGTCGCTCATGACCGAACCGACGAGGGGCGCCGCCTCGCCGTCCAGGGTGATCCGGCGCAGGTCCACGTAGTAGTCGTGCTCGCGGCCGGAGGACAGGATCACCTTGCCGTGCACGACGGCGTTGGCCTTGATCAGCTCCAGCAGCCGGTCCCGCGCGGTCCTCGTCACGGGGACCGAGCCTACCGAGCGGGCCGGCCGGGCCGGTGCCCCTCCTACAGTGGGTGGATGCGGGTGGCCACCTGGAACGTGAACTCGGTCCGGTCCCGGGCCGACCGCCTGGTCGGGTTCCTCGAACGCAGCGACCTGGACGTGCTGGCGATCCAGGAGACCAAGTGCCGCCCGGACCAGTTCCCCACCGACCGCCTGGGGGCGCTGGGCTACCAGGTGGCCCACCACGGCTTCAGCCAGTGGAACGGCGTGGCCGTGCTGAGCCGCGTCGGCATCGCCGACGTCGCGGTCGGCTTCGACGGGATGCCGTCGTACGGGGACCCGCTCGCGGCGGAGGCCAGGGCGCTGCAGGTGACCTGCGGTGGCCTCCGGGTCTGGTCGCTCTACGTGCCGAACGGGCGCGCGCCGGGCGACCCGCACCTGGCCTACAAGCTGGACTGGCTGGCCCATCTGGCGGCCGCGGCCGGGGAGTCGCTGGCCAGGAAGCCGGACGCCCAGGTAGCGCTGATGGGTGACTGGAACATCGCCCCGAGGGACGAGGACGTATGGAGCGTCGCGTACTACGCCGACAAGACGCACACCTCGCCGCCGGAACGAGCCGCGTTCCAGGCAGTCCTGGACGCGGGTTACGAGGACGTGGTGCGACCGTTCATCCCCGGACCGGGTGAGTACACCTACTGGGACTACACGAACCTGCGGTTCCCCCGCCGGCAGGGGATGCGCATCGACTTCGTGCTGGCCTCACCGGCGCTGGCCGCCCGGGTCACCGGCGCGGTCATCGACCGGGAGGAGCGCAAGGGCAAGGGCGCCAGCGACCACGCCCCCGTGATCGTGGAGCTGCGCGACCCATGACCCGCCTGCCGTCGTCGGGCCGCCCGGCGGTGGACTACGAGGTGGTCATCGTCGGGGCCGGCTTCTCCGGAATCGGCCAGGCAATCGCGCTGAAGCGGGCGGGCCAACACGACTTCGTGCTGCTGGAGAAGTCCAGCGGCGTCGGCGGGACCTGGCGGGAGAACACCTACCCGGGGGTGTCCTGCGACGCGCCGTCCCAGCTGTACTCCTACTCCTTCGAGCCCGACCCCGGCTGGACGCGGACGTTCGCCCCCGGGCAGGCGCTGCACGACTACTTGCAGCGTTGCGTGGCCAAGTACTACGTCGAGCCGCACCTGCGGCTGGACACGATCCTGCTCGCCGCCAACTTCGCCGAGCGGTCCGCAACGTGGGAGCTGACGGTGGCCACCGGTGACGGGCGAAGCTCCCAGCTGCGGTGCCGCTCGCTGGTCCTGGCGCTCGGACCGCTGCACGTGCCGGCGAACCCGGACATCCCCGGGCTGCTCGACTTCAGCGGCCCGCTGCTGCACACGGCCGCCTGGGACCGCGCCGTGTCGCTGCGGGGCCGACGGGTCGGGGTGGTGGGCACCGGCACAAGTGCGGTGCAGCTGGTCCCCGCCATCGTCGAGGAGGTGGCCGAGCTCACGGTGTTCCAGCGGACCGCGCCGTGGGTGCTGCCTCGACGGAACGCACCGCTCGGGCCGCTGCACCGACGGCTGCTCGAGCGGTTCCCCGCCCTGATGCGGTGGCGGCGATGGCGCGCGCTCCGGCTCGCGGAGGCCCTCGCCCCCGCGTTCACCCGGCAGGCATGGCAGCTCGGCCTGCTGCGGCGGCGCGCGCTGGGCCACCTGCGCTCCCAGGTCCACGACCCGTCCTTGCGTGCCGCCCTTACGCCGACCGACGTGATCGGCTGCCGCCGGGTGGTGCGCTCCAGCGACTACCTTCCGGTCTTCGGCCGCCCGCACGTCAGGCTCGACACCGCGCCGATCCGGCGGGTCACCGGGTCGGGCGTGGTCACCGGGTCCGGCCACACCGGCCTCGACGTGCTGGTGCTGGCCACCGGCTTCATCCCTGGAGGCAGCTACCTGCTCGCCGACGTGACCGGCCTGGGCGGGCGGGTGCTGGGGCGGGAGTGGGCCAACGAGGCGACCGCCTACTACGGGGTCATGGTCGCCGGGTTTCCCAACCTGTTCACCCTGCTCGGACCCAACAGCGGCCTCGGGCACACCGCGGTGTTACCCGTGGCCGAGGCGCAGGCCAGGTTCATCGTGAGCGCGATCAGCGAGCGCGACCGGCGGGGCGCGGTGTCGGTCCAGGTGCGGCCGGCGGCGCAGGAGCGGTTCAACGCCGCCGTACGGCGCAGCAGCGCGAGGTCGGTTTGGCTGACCGGCTGCAGCAGCTGGTACCTGGACCGCGACGGGGCCAACCGGGCCATCTGGCCATGGTCCGTGCGCCGCTACGAGCAGCGGACTGCGACGCTGCATACCGACGACCTCTGGTTCGTTTGGCTCGGGTGACGCCGCAGCGCTGCCGACCGGCCCCCGGGTCGCGTCCGGGCGGCTTCGGGAACGCGTCCGCGGGGCCCCCCGGCGGCCCACGGGGCGACTTCCGCGCGCCTCTGGGTGACTTTCCGGGCGGCTTCCGGGCGGCCTCTTGGCGGCTTATGGAACGCGTCCGCGCGGCCTCTTGGCGGCTTATGGAACGCTTCGGCGCGGCTTCCGGGCGGCTTGTGGGCGGCCTCCAGGCCGGGTCCGGCGCGCTCAGCCGGCCGGGTTACTGTCAGGGGTGACGCGGGGTGCCGGTCCGCACGCGGGCGGCTGAGACAACACCCGTCGAACCTGATCTAGGTCGTGCTAGCGAAGGGACGTCACCGATGGTCACTGCGCAGGACTGTGCCGGCGCGCTCGCCGAGCTCCGCCAGCGTGTCCCCCTCGTGCAGTGCCTGACGAACATCGTCGTCGCCCAATGGACCGCGAACGTGCTGCTCGCGGTCGGCGCGGCGCCGGCGATGGTGGACAACGAGCACGAGGCTGCCGAGTTCGCGGCCGTGGCGGGCGGCGTGCTGGTGAACCTCGGCACTCCGTATGCCGATACGTCGGTCGCGATGGCGGCCGCAGCCACCGCGGCGACGTCGGCGGGCCGGCCGTGGGTGCTGGACCCGGTCGCGGCCGGCGCCCTCTCGTGGCGCACCCGGCTGGCGCACGAGCTGCTCGAGGTGGGCCCGAGTGTCGTGCGCGGGAATGCCTCGGAGATCCTGGCTCTCACCGGCGGCGCCGGCGGCAGGGGAGTGGAATCGACCGACCCCACCGAGGCCGCTGCCGACGCAGCGGTCAAGCTCGCCGAGCAGCACGGGTGTGTCGTCGCGGTGAGCGGCCCGGTGGACCACCTCACCGACGGCGGCCGGACGGTCCTGATCGCCAACGGCCACCCGTGGCTCACCCGAGTCACCGGTGTCGGCTGCGCTCTCGGTGCCCTTATGGCCGCGTTCTCGGCGGTGACCGACGACCGGCTGGTCGCGGCGGCCGCCGCCACCGCGACCCTGACCGTGGCTGCCGAGCCGGCGGCGGCGGCCAGCGCAGGCACCGGCTCCTTTGCGGTGGCACTGCTCGACAGGCTCACCACGATCACCCCGGCGGAGCTGGCGGCCGGCGTGCGCCTGCGCTGAGATGCCCCGCCCTCCGTTGGACCTCCGGCTCTACCTCGTGACCGACACGGCCTTGTGCGGCGAGTTCGGTGTCACCGCAACCGTGTCCGCGGCTGTGACCGCCGGAGTGACGCTGGTGCAGCTGCGCGACCCGCTGGCGACAGACGCCGAGCTGGTAGCCCTCGGCCGGTCGATCCGGCAGGTGCTCCAGGGGGTGCCCCTCATCGTGAACGACCGGGTCCACCTGGTCGCCGAGATCGGCGCTGACGGTGCTCACGTCGGGCAGGCCGACCTACCCGTCACGGATGCTCGCGCCATGCTGGGCGACGCGGCATACCTCGGGCTCTCCGTGCAGACTGTCGAGCAGGTGGCGGCGGCCGGGCCGCTGGCGGCTCTCGACTACCTTGGCGCCGGGCCGGTCTGGCCGCAGAGCACCAAACCGGATGCTGCCGACCCTGGCGGGCTGGACATGCTGGCCGGCATCGTCGCCAGGAGTCCCTGGCCGGTGGTCGCGATCGGCGGTGTCACCGCGGCCGGTATGCCGCTGCTGCGTTCTGCCGGGGCAGCAGGTGGTGCGGTGGTCAGCGCGATCTGCGGCCAGCCCGACGTGACCGCCGCCACCGCCGCGCTGCGGGCCGCATGGGAGCGTGCCGCGTGACCCGGCCACCGGTCGCGCTCACCATCGCCGGCAGCGACCCCTCCGGCGGCGCCGGCATCCAGGCCGATCTGAAGACCTTCTCCGCGCTCGGCGCCTACGGGACCAGCGTGCTGACCGCCCTGACCGCGCAGAGCACGCGCGGGGTCACCGGCGTCCATGTCGTCCCGACCCAGTTCGTGTCCCTGCAACTTCGGACGCTGGTCGCTGACGTGGCGATCGACGCGGTGAAAATTGGCATGTTGGCCACCGCGGACATGGCCGATCTCGTCGGCGCGTTCCTGCGCGAGCATCCCTTCGACGTGGTGGTGCTCGACCCGGTGATGGTGGCGACCAGCGGCGACCGGCTGCTCGACGACGATGCGGTGGCGGCCGTCCGCCGGCTGCTGCCGCTGGCATCGGTGGTCACGCCGAACGTTCCGGAGACGGCCGCGCTGCTCGACGTGGCGAGGGCGACGTCGCCTGACGAGTTGTTGGCACAGGGGCGCGAGCTGGTGACGGCTGGCGCGAACGCCGTGCTGCTCAAAGGCGGTCACCTGGTTGGACCCACCATGGTCGACCAGTTCGTTTCTGCTGAAGGGGTCTTCACCGTGTGGCACGACCGGGTGCAGACCAACCGCACTCACGGGACTGGCTGTTCGCTGTCCTCTGCGCTTGCTGCGCTCCGCCCACAACGGGACTCGTGGGAGTGCACGGTGCGGGACGCCACCGGCTGGCTGCACGAGGCGATCCGGCGTTCCGACGAGCTGCACGTGGGCTCCGGCAATGGACCGGTGCACCACTTCCACGCGTGGTGGCCATGACCTTCTGCGAGCAGGCTTGGGCCGTCACCTCCTCCGTACGAGCCGAGATCGACCACCTGCCGTTCCTGCGGCAGCTGGCGGCCGGCACGCTGCCATCGGCGGTGTTCTTGGACTACCTCACCCAGGACGCGATCTATCTCCGCGACTACGCGCGCGTCCTCGCCGCGGCCGCCAGCCTGGCGACAGTTCCGGCTGAGGTCGCCTTCTGGGCGACGTGCGCGACGACGGCGGTGACGGTGGAGTCGCAGTTGCACGAGTCGCACGGCGTCGACGCCGCCGCACCCGCGTCGCCGACGTGCGCGACATACCTGGGCTGGCTGTGGGAACTCGTGTCCGCGGCAGAGTACCCGCGCCTGGTGGCAGGGGTCCTCCCCTGCTTCTGGGTCTACCAAGACGTCGGCGAGCGGCTCCACGCCCGAGCCTTCTCCTCCGCCCATCCGTATGCGGACTGGCTGGCCACCTATGCCGACCCGGCCTTCGCTGCCGCGACGGCGCAGGCGCGAGCGATTTCTGACCGCGCTGCGGCTGACGCCGACCCGGCCGCGGTGCAGGACATGCTGCAGACCTTCGCGGTCGGCGTTGAACACGAACGGGACTTCTGGCGCGCCGTCGGGTAGCACCTGTGCGACGGCGGTGGTTGACGCACCGGAGGCGACCGCGCTGCCCCTGGCGATTCGCGTCAGCGGACCAGGCCGCCCCTGGCAATTCGCGTCAGCGGACCAGGTCGCCCTGGCGATTCGCGTCAGCGGACCAGGCCGTAGACGCGGTGGACGGCGATGGTGAGCGCCACCCGCCCGTCCTGCACCATTGCCTGCCGGTACTCGGCCCAGTCAGGGTGCTCGCCACCGATCGCGCGGTAGATGGCGACGAGCTTCTCGACGGCGTCATCGTGAGGGTCCTGGGCGACCGCGCTCAGGGCGGCGGTTCCCTCGGCCACCGCATACGACCATCCGTCGGCGCTGCGCGCGAGCAGACTTACCCGAGGGTCGCGGCGGATGTTGGCGGTCTTGGCCCGGCCATTCGTGACCGAAGCCACGATCTCGTCGCGGTCGACGTCGTAGGCGTAGGAGACCATCGAGAGCTGGGGCCAGCCATCTCGTTTGAGCGTCGCCAGGGTGCCGAGCTTGGAACCGGCTAGCAGCTCGGTCTGCCGGTCGCGTTGCATACCGACGAAACACCGACCCTGGGCAGAACATGCCCTGGCGCCCGCGGGCGGCTCGGCATGGACACCCGCGCTGCGGCCCCAGGTCAACTCGGCACCGACGCCGGACCGAGTCCCCCGCGGCCTCCGGGCTCCTCGCCGCCGACACCGCGCTGCGCGAGGCACACCGCGCTGTCACCGACCACACCGCATCCGGTGTCACTGCCACCACCCACGTGTCGGTGACCCAGCGAGGTGTCGGTGACGCAAGGAAATGTCGGTGACCCAGCGAGGTGTCGGCGGCCAAGGGCCAACTGCGGCCCCCCGGCACCCCGCTACCGACACCGCGCTGCGCGAGACACACCGCGCTGTCACCGACCACACCGCATCCGGTGTCACTGCCCCCACCCACGTGTCGGGGACCTAGCGAGATGTCGGTGACCCAGCGAGGTGTCGGTGACGCAAGGAAATGTCGGTGATCCAGCGAGGTGTCGGCGACGCAAGGAGGTGCCGGTGACACAGTGAGGTGTCATGCGGCCGGGGTCAGCTGCGGCCGGGGTCAGCCGCGGGCACGGGTCAGCCGCGGCCGGGTGAGGACGGGCTCGACGGATGACACTCTCGCGCGCCCGACCTCCTTCTCAAGGCGCTCAGCGAACCCCGGGAGCCTCGGGAGACCGGGGAGGCCGAGCGGTGAAGGGTCATCCTCGGGCCGAGCGCTGTTGCCGCGCCGAGGAGTGCGGCGACCGCGCCGCCGGTGAACATGGCCTGCACCGGGACCACCGCCAACCGGCCGAGCGCCGCCAGGTCGGTCGGGTCCGGCAGTTCGGCCACCCGCTGGTAGAACAGCCGCAGCCCGATGCCGGTCACCAGCGCCAGACCGAGGACCATTCCGGTCATCCGGGCCACGACGACCACGGCGCTCACCACCCCGTGGGCACCGGCGGGCCCGCGCTCCAGCGCGGCTGCGTTGACCGGGGCGATCGCCAGCCCGATCCCGAGGCCGACGAGGACGAGCACGGCAGTGGTCGGGAAGGCCTGGTCGAGGGAACCGTGACCCCACCTGCCCATGACGAACAGACCAATTGCCGCCAGCGCCAGCGCCAGGGAGGTCAGCGCCTCGGTGCCGAACCGGTTCAGCGCCCACCCCCCGAGCACCGCGCCCGCCGGCACGGCCACCAGGAACCGGGCCAGCACCAGCGCCGCCTCGACCTGCGACTGGGTGCCGGTGAGCCGGGCCAGTAACGGCACTCCGATCACGACCGTCACCAGCGCCACCCCGACCAGGGTGCTGACGATGGCCGGTCGGACGACCCGGCCCAGCCCCCGCGGGAACAGCGGCTCGGCGGCCGTGAGATGACGCAGCACGGCCAGTGCGGCCGCCACCAGCGTCAGCGGCAGCAGCCACCGCCCCGACGGCCCGACCACCTCCCGCTCGGGGTCGGCCGAGGCGAAGGTGAGGACCACCGAACCGAGCGCGACACCTATCAGCAGGGCGCCGGGCAGGTCGGCTCTACGCAGCAGCCGCCACCAGCCTCGAACGCTGACCCCCAGCCAGGCCAGCAGCAACACCCCGGCCAGCGCCCCGATCGGCGTGACCAGCCGGGACGGCCCGACGAACGGCGCCCCTAGCACCATGTCCGTGACCAGCCGCTGCGGCGCCCACAGGGCCAGCCCAGCCAACGTCAGGCCGAGCACCAGCAGCGCTGCCGAGGCGCGCGGCATACGAGCCGGAGCACGCAGCGCCAGCGCGAGGACCAAGCCAAACCCGGCGTTGAGCCAGAAGATCGCGCGCCAGTCCGCGACCGCGAGCACCAGCGCGCCGAGCAGTGGCCCGAACACGCTGCCGAGCTCCTGGACAGCGCCGACCACCCCGAGCGGCATACCGCGTCGCCCGACCGGCCAGAGGTCGGCGACCAAGGCCAGGGTGGCGGGGACCAGGCCGCCGCCGCCGATGCCCTGCAGCACCCGGCCGCCCACCAGCACCGGCAGCTCTACCGCCAGTGCCGTCACGGCGGAACCCAGCACGAACACCGCCAGGCAGCCCAGCAGCACCCGCTGCCGGTCAACTAGGTCGGCGAGCCGGCCGATCAGCGGCAGCACCGTGATGTAGCCGAGCAGGAAGCCCGACACGATCGGGGTAGCCCGCTGCAGCGACTCCAGGCCGAGGCCGACGCCGGCCATCATGTCCGGCAAGGCCAGCACGACCACATACGTGTCGGCCGCAGCGAGCGCGACGGCCACCGAGGCGGTGGCCAGCTGCGCCCTAGGGCTTGGTGATCTCAACCTTCTCGCCGTACCGGTCGAGAGTCACCGTGTAGGTCGAGGGCGAGGCCCCGAAGAACGGGCCCGTGACGTCCACCGTCCGCAGCTGGTCGCCAGGTTCGGTGATGCCGTAGCGCACGTCGAACGTGCCGTCGCGCGTGCCCGTGCCGAGCAGGTCGACGACGAGGCCACCGGGCAGGGTGCCGGTGATGGTCCGGACCACCTCGGACCCGGCCCGGGTCCGGTCGCCGAGCTTGGGGTCCCTGGTCGCGGAGAGCAGCTCGGTGACCCCGCCGTTCTTGGCGAAGAGCTTCGCCGGGTCGGGGAAGCCGTACCGCGCGGGGTCGGTCGGGGCATAGATGCTGGTGAACGGCACCTTCACGTAAAGGGTGCCACCGATGGAGACCATGTTGACCTTGAGCTGAGCCCCACGCAGCCGCGCGTCGAAGGTGCCCTTGAATGCTGGCGCGCGGGTGCCGACCCCGTCCGCGGCTAGCACGCCGCTGGCGTCGGAGGGCACGTCGCGCGACCGGATCACCAGGTGCAGCGAGGAGGCCGCGTCGGCCTTGGTGCGTGCCGCGGCCAGCCGGTCGGCTGCGCTCGCCGTCGTCGCCGTGGGTGTCGGGGTCGGCTCCTCGCCGGAGCAGCCGACCAGGCCGACCAGGCCCACCAGGCACAGGAGGCTCAAGCCGGCAGCGCGTCGCACCTCACCGACGCTACCCGGCGCCGCCTGGCGACTCGCTGAGGCGCTCGCCGTGGCCGGGTCATGGCCGCACCGGCCCAGGACGGGCGGGTGCTGTGATGCACGCGATTAGGCGGGGGTGACGGCTAGCCCCGGTCCGTCGGGCGCCCGGTCCACGAGGACCCTCTGGCCGTCGCGAATCTCGCCGGCCAGCAGGGCCTTGGCCAGCCGGTCGCCGATCTCGCGCTGCACCAGCCGCCGCAGCGGACGTGCCCCGTATGCCGGGTCGTAGCCTTCCAGCGACAGCCACTCGCGCGCGGCGTCGGTCACGTCCAGGGTGATCCGCCGGTCGGTCAGCCGCTTGGCCAGGCCAGCGACCTGCAGGTCCACGATCCGGGCCAGCTCGTCGGTGGACAGGGCGTCGAAGACGACCACTTCGTCCAGCCGGTTCAGGAACTCCGGCTTGAACGCCGCACGCACCGCCGCCAGCACCGCCTGCCGCTTGGCGTCGTCGGCCATCGTCGGGTCGACCAGGAACTGGGAGCCGAGGTTGGAGGTCATCACCAGGATGACGTTGCGGAAGTCCACCGTACGGCCCTGGCCGTCGGTGAGCCGCCCGTCGTCGAGCACCTGGAGCAGGATGTCGAAGGTTTCCGGGTGTGCCTTCTCCACCTCGTCGAGCAGCAGCACCGAGTACGGCCGGCGACGCACCGCCTCGGTGAGCTGCCCGCCCTCGTCGTACCCGACATACCCGGGCGGTGCGCCGATGAGGCGCGCGACGCTGTGCCGCTCGCTGTACTCGCTCATGTCGATGCGGACCATCGCCCGCTCGTCGTCGAACAGGAAGTCCGCCAGCGACTTGGCCAGCTCTGTCTTGCCCACGCCGGTGGGGCCGAGGAACAGGAACGATCCCGTCGGCCGGTCCGGGTCGGCGATTCCGGCGCGCGAGCGGCGGACCGCGTCCGACACCGCCCGCACCGCCTCGCGCTGGCCGACCAGGCGGGCGCCGATGACCTTCTCCATCCGCAGCAGCTTCTCGGTCTCACCCTCCAGCAGCCGGCCGGCCGGAATGCCGGTCCAGGAGCTGATGACCTCGGCGATGTCGTCGGAGCCGACCTCCTCCTTGACCATGGGTCCCTCGCCGCCGGCGGTCGAGGTGGTGGCCTCTGCGGCCTGGGCGGACGCCAGCTCCCGCTCCAGCGCGGGCACCTGGCCGTAGAGGATGGCGCTCGCGGCAGCGAGGTCGCCGTCGCGCTGCAGCCGTTCGGCCTGGGAGCGCAGCTCGTCCAGCTGGGCCTTCAGGTCGCCGACGCGGTTCAGCCCGGCCTTCTCCTGCTCCCACCGGGCGGTCAACGCGGCCAGCTGCTCGGAACGGTCGGCCAGGTCCTTGCGCAGCCGCTCCAAGCGCTCGCGGGATGCCTCGTCGGACTCGCGCTCCAGCGCGAGCTGCTCCATCTTGAGCCGGTCCACCGCGCGGCGGAGCTCATCGATCTCCACCGGGGAAGAGTCGATCTCCATCCGCAGTCGTGACGCGGCCTCGTCGATCAGGTCGATGGCCTTGTCCGGCAGCTGCCGGCCGCTGATGTACCTGTCCGACAACGAGGCGGCCGCGACCAGGGCGGAGTCGCTGATGGTGACCTTGTGGTGGGCTTCATACCGCTCCTTCAGGCCACGCAGGATGCCGATCGTGTCCTCGACACTGGGCTCCCCGACGAAGACCTGCTGGAACCGGCGCTCCAGCGCAGCGTCCTTCTCGATGTGCTTGCGGTACTCGTCCAGGGTCGTCGCCCCGACCATCCGCAACTCGCCGCGGGCGAGCAGGGGCTTGAGCATGTTGCCGGCGTCCATCGCCCCCTCGCCGGTCGCGCCGGCGCCGACGACGGTGTGCAGCTCGTCGATGAAGGTGATGACCTGCCCGCCGGCGGACTTGATCTCCTCCAGCACGGCCTTCAACCGCTCCTCGAACTCCCCGCGGTACTTCGCCCCGGCCACCATCGCACCGAGGTCGAGCGCGACCAGCTTCTTGCCCCGCAGCGACTCCGGCACGTCACCGGCCACGATTCGCTGGGCCAGCCCCTCCACCACGGCGGTCTTGCCGACGCCGGGCTCGCCGATGAGCACCGGGTTGTTCTTCGTCCTCCGGGACAGCACCTGGACCACCCGCCGGATCTCGGTGTCCCGGCCGATGACCGGGTCGAGCCGCCCGTCGCGGGCGGCGGCGGTGAGGTCGGTGCCGTACTTGGCCAGCGCGTCGAAGGTCGACTCCGGGTCAGCGGAGGTGACCTTGGCGCCGCCGCGCAGGGCCGGGATCTGGCCGGCGATGGCGTTGGCGTCCAGGCCGAACTCGCCGGTGCGGGCCAGTGCCAGCAGCAGGTGGTCGGTGGAGACGAACGTGTCACCCATCGAGGTCATCGCCTGCCGGGCCGCCTCGATCACGGCCAGTCCGCTGCGGGACAGGCTCGGCGCGCTGACGGTGGGACCGGAGGCGCGGGGAAGTGTGGCCAGTGCCTTCACGGCGGCATCCGCGGCGGCCTGGGGGCTTGAGTTCGCTGCCTGCAGCAGCGGTCCGGTGGTCGTGTCGCTCTGCCGTGTCAGGGCGAGCAGCAGGTGCGCCGGTTCGACGTGCGCGTGTCCTGCACTTGCCGCCTCCCGCACCGCGGCCGAGAAGGCCTCCTGGGCCTTCGTGGTCAGCTGAAGCTCCACCTCTGGTTCCCTCCGTGCTGGTATGCCGTGTGCTTCCGTCGTCTTCAACGCGCCAAAGTTGAGTGTATTCCACTCAACCCCGTCGTCGAACCGGGGTCCACGTAGCCCTTTCCCGAGTTCTGCGCCGCCGTGCCCGGCGCGGCACTCGTCTCCGGTGTTCGGCTTCCCCCAGTTCGGGCGCGGCACCGTCTCGGCCGGTGGCGCGGCACCGTCTCCGCCGGATTGTGCGAAGACGACCCCCGCCTGGCCTGCCTGCGCGGCGGCGTCTGCGCCGGATTGTGCGAAGACGACTCCCCGGGCCGCCCCCGCCCGGGCCACGCGGCACCATCTCCGCCGGATTGTGCGAAGACGACCCCCCCGCCCGGCCGACGCGGCATCATCTGCGCCGGATTGTGCGAAGACGACCCTGCCGCGGGGCCCACGCGGCATCATCTGCGCCGGATTGTGCGAAGACGACTCCCCGGCACGCCCAGGCGGCACCATCTCCGCCGGATTGTGCGAAGACGACTCCCCCGCCCGGCCCACGCGGCACCATCTGCGCCGGATTGTGCGAAGACGACTCCCCGGCACGGCCCACGCGGCACCATCTCCGCCGGATTGTGCGAAGACGACCCCCGGGGCCGCCCGGCGCAGCTGCACCAGCGGCACGCCGTGGGAATGCCGGCTGACCATTGCCGTGCCGCAACGGCGGGGAGGACAATTGCCCGGTTTCACCCTTCGGCGACGGCCGCCGACCTCGATGGAGGAGTCATGGCTGAGGACCTACACGCGCTGGCCGAGGACTACGTCCGCGTCTGGGACGTTGACGCCCCACAAGAGCTGGTCGACCGGGTGTATGCGCCGGATGTCGTCGACCACAATCCTCAACCCGGCCAAGAACCCGGCCGGGAAGGAGTCCGACAGATCATCTCCCTTTACCACGCTGCCTTCCCGGACCTGCGCACGCGCACGGACGATGTTCTCGTTTCCGGCGACCGGATCGCCGTGCGCTGGACGGCCGACGGTACCCACGAGGGTGATCAGCTCGGCGTCCCGGCCAGCCACAGGCAGGTTCGCCTTACCGGTATCGATATCCTCCACACCCGAGAGGGGCGGGTCGCCGAGCGATGGGGGGAAGCCAACGGGCTGGAGATGATGCAGCAGATCACGTCGGCCTAGCGGCGGTGTCTGCGTGGCTCACGCCGGACGGGGCAGCTCGACCGGACGGGGCTGGTCGGGGGCGTGACGCGGGGCGGGATGCTCGACCAGCGCGAGCACGCGGCTGGCCATGAACTGCGCCGTCCGCACCGGGGTGCCGCCGCGGGTCAACTCGGTGACCGTAACCATGCCGCGACCCGTCGACACCTCCACGCGGCGACCAGCCCGGGTGGCGGCGACCTCATACGTGCGCACGTCCCCACCCGCGTCGATGACGACCTCGACCCGATCACCCTTCACGCTGCGGTCAACGCTTGCCGGCTCCGGAGTAGTCCCGG
>DASSLY010000127.1:0-5811 GCA_035689185.1 Dermatophilaceae bacterium | reverse complement strand
CAAGCCGCCGTTGGACATGACGGCCCTGTTCGGCGAGCCGGCGATCGGCGAGGTGACGCAGCTCGGGGTGACGGTGCGGTACCTCACTCCCCACAACAAGTGGTCGATCCACTCGGAGTACCAGGACAACCTGTTCATGCTGTCGCTCTCGCGCGGCGGCCAGTCCATCTGGATCTCCGACGTCGACGCCGCCAAGGTTGGCATCAAGGACAACGACTGGGTCGAGGCGGTGAACCGGAACGGGGTAGTGGTGGCCCGCGCCGTGGTCAGCCACCGGATGCCGGAGGGCACGGTGTACATGCACCACGCGCAGGACCGGCTGATCGACGTGCCGCGCACCGAGACCAACGGCCGTCGGGGCGGCATCCACAATTCGCTCACCCGGATCCTGGTCAAGCCCAGCCACCTCATCGGCGGCTACGCCCAGCTGTCCTTCGCCTTCAACTACCTCGGACCGACGGGCAACCAGCGCGACGAGGTCACGGTCATCCGCCGCCGGTCCCAACGAGTCGAGTACTGAGGTCGCAATGAGAGTCATGGCGCAGCTGGCGATGGTGATGAACCTCGACAAGTGCATCGGCTGCCACACCTGCTCGGTCACCTGCAAGCAGGCCTGGACCAACCGGGCCGGCACCGAGTACGTGTGGTTCAACAACGTGGAGACCCGGCCCGGCTTGGGCTACCCGCGCGGCTACGAGGACCAGGACCGCTGGCAGGGAGGGTGGACGCGCACCGCCCGCGGCCGGTTGACGCTACGCGCCGGCAGCCGGTGGAAGAAGCTCGCGACGATCTTCTCCAACCCCAAGCTGCCCTCGATCCAGGACTACTACGAACCGTGGACCTATGACTACGAGACGCTGCTCGGCTCTCCGGCACAGCAGCAGTTCCCGGTCGCCCGCCCGTACTCGCTGATCTCGGGGAAGCCGATGACCGTGTCCTGGTCGGCCAACTGGGACGACAACCTCGCCGGCAGCCTCGAGCACGCCGCGCGGGACGTCCTGGTCCGCGGCATCGAGGACAAGGTGCGACTGGAGTTCGAGCAGACGTTCATGTTCTACCTGCCCCGCATCTGCGAGCACTGCCTCAACCCCAGCTGCGCCGCGAGCTGCCCCAGCGGCGCCATCTACAAGCGCAGCGAGGACGGCATCGTCCTGGTCGACCAGGACCGCTGCCGCGGCTGGCGGATGTGCGTGTCCGGCTGCCCGTACAAGAAGGTGTACTTCAACCACAAGACCGGCAAGGCGGAGAAGTGCACCTTCTGCTACCCGCGGGTCGAGGCCGGGATCCCCACGGTCTGCAGCGAGACCTGCGTGGGCCGGCTGCGCTACATCGGGTTGATGCTCTACGACGCCGACGCGGTGCTGGCCGCTGCGTCGGTCGAGAACGACACCGACTTGTATGCCGCGCAGCGCGCGGTCTTCCTCGACCCGTCCGACCCGCAGGTCGCGCGCGAGGCGGAACGCGGCGGCATACCGGCGGACTGGGTGGAGGCGGCGAAGCGGTCGCCGGTGCGGCGGCTGATCCAGGACTACCGGGTGGCCCTGCCGTTGCACCCGGAGTACCGCACCATGCCGATGGTCTGGTACATCCCGCCGCTGTCGCCGGTGGTCGACGTCGTGCGCGACACCGGGTTCGACGCCGAGGACCATGGCAACCTGTTCGCCGCGATCGAGACGCTGCGCATCCCGGTGGAGTACCTTGCCCGGCTGTTCACCGCCGGTGACGTGGCCCCGGTCAACGACGTGCTCCGCAAGCTGGCCGCGATGCGGTCCTTCATGCGGGACATCAACCTCGGCGGCGAGCCGGACGAGCGGATCGCGGGCAGCGTTGGCATGGACGGCGAGTCGATGGTCGAGATGTTCCGGCTGCTGGCCCTGGCCAAGTACGACGAGCGGTACGTGATCCCGATGGCGCACCGCGAGCAGGCGCACGGGCTGGAGGAGCTCGCCACGACCTGCCCGGTCGACTTCGCGGAGGAGCCGGCGAGCGGGGTGTTCGGCGAGGGGTCCGGGGAGCTGACTCCGGTGGCGGTGGAGAACTTCCGGATGCTCAAGGAACGCCAGACCTCCGACCGGCTGGTCAGCGGCGGCGACAAGCGCGGCCGGGTCAACCTGCTCAACTGGGACGGCAAGGGCAGTCCTGACGGGCTGTTCCCCGACCGGGACGGCGAAGCCCGATGAGCCGGGTGATGCTGCGAACCCGGCGCGGCGAGGCGGTCAGCGAGCCGCAGCGGCTGGCCGTGTGGCAGCTGGTGTCGCTGCTGCTGGACTACCCGTCGGCAGCGTTGTACGAGCGCGTGCCGGCGATCCGGTCCCTCGGTGGGCTGCCTGCGACGGCTGGGGCGTCGATCACGGCGTTCGTGGCGGCGCTGGAGGACCTGGGACTGGGCGCGGCCCAGCGGCGGTATGTCGAGACCTTCGACCACGCCCGGCGCTGCTGTCCTTACCTGACCTACTTCTTCTACGGCGACACCCGGCGCCGCGGAATGGCGCTGCTGCGGTTGAAGCAGGCTTACCGGCAGGCCGGCCTGGAGCTCGGCCCCCAGGAGCTGCCTGACCACCTGTGCGTCGTGCTGGAGTTCGGTGCGACCGCCGACGCCGCGGCGGCAGCCCGCATCCTGGCCGACTATCGGGCGAGCGTGGAGGTGCTGCGGATCGCGCTGGAGGAGCGGGGGTCGCCCTGGGCGCACCTGCTGGTGGCGCTGTGCTCCACGCTGCCGGAGCTGGACGGCGACGACGTGTTGCGGGTCCAGCGGCTGGTCGCCCACGGGCCGCCGGTGGAGGAGGTCGGACTCGACGGGTACGCCGCTGACCCGCGGATGAGCGACCGACGAGTGAGCCTGGGCGACCGCATCCCGGTCGGAGCCCCCCGATGACCGTGTTCCTGTGGGTGATCGTGCCCTACATCTGCGGTGCCACGTTCGTGCTCGGGCACCTGTGGCGGTACCGCTACGACAAGTTCGGCTGGACCACCCGCAGCTCCCAGCTCTACGAGTCCAGGCTGCTGCGGCTGGGCAGCCCCCTGTTCCACTTCGGCCTTCTCGGCGTTGTGGCCGGCCACGTCATCGGGCTCCTGGTGCCGCAGGAGTGGACCGAGGCGCTCGGCA
Organism: Dermatophilaceae bacterium; assembly: GCA_035689185.1. Classification (GTDB taxonomy): domain Bacteria; phylum Actinomycetota; class Actinomycetes; order Actinomycetales; family Dermatophilaceae; genus DASSLY01. The sequence continues at coordinate 2,705 of DASSLY010000127.1, read as the reverse complement.
TCGGCGCCGAGCTCTACCACTGGGTGGCGATCATCGGTGGCCTGGCTGCGGGCCTGATGACCGTGGTCGGCATGGCGATCCTCATCTACCGCCGGCGCACCGTCGGTCCGGTCTTCTCCGCGACCACGCCCATGGACAAGGCGATGTACCTCTTCCTCGGCCTGGCCATCGCGCTGGGCATGTGGAACACCGTCGTCGCCAGCCTGCTCGGGCTCGGCGTGTCAGGCGAGCGATTCAACTACCGCGACTCGGTGTCGTTGTGGTTCCGTGGAGTGCTGTCGTTCAACCCGGACCCAGCCCTCATGGCCTCGGCGCCGCTGGGCTTCCAGCTGCATGCGCTGGTCGCGTTCGCCCTTTTCGCGCTGTGGCCGTTCACCCGGTTGGTCCACGTCTTCTCAGCCCCGGTTGGCTACCTGACCAGGCCGTACATCGTCTACCGCAGCAGGGACGAGCCCGTCGGCGGGCGCCGCTGGGACCGGCCGTAACCCAGCCCTAACCGGTGGGCCGCTGACGGAGCACGGCGACGCCTTCGCCGTCGAGATCGTCGAGCGCAACCGACCGGCCGGCCATCGCCAGCAGCAGCGCCTCGCCCGGGCCACGCACGAGCGCCCCGTCGCCCGCGGACCAGTCGAGGTCGGTGGCCTGGAGGCGAAGCCCCGAGACGCGGCGCGCCGACGCCACCGCCTTGGCCTTGCCGCTGGCGACGTAGTCCAGGCAGGTGCGCAGGTGGTCCGGGTCCACGTCGGTGCCCAGGCCCAGGGGCCGGCGCATGTCCTGCTGGTGCACGACGAGGTCGGTCAGCGGCGCCTCGTAGCCGGAGCCGGGTGGCCGGAACGGATGGCCGGCCCGTTGTCGTAGCGCGGCGGCGATTTCCGGCGCCGGCAGGGAGCTCACCTTCGCGGTGAGCCGCACGTTGGCCCGGTCGAAGTCGAATCCGCTGGTGACCATGGCCGCCACGAACCGGATCAACGGTGTCACCAGCGGCATCAGCAGGTGCCCGGCTACGTCGTGCACGGTCCACTCGGAGCACAGGCTCGGCGTGCGCAGCTGGTCGGGCGTGAGCGGCTCGATGAGGTCGGCCGCCCGGCGGCGCTCCTGGGCGATCATCCCGCTGAGGTCCACGGGGGCACCGTACGCGCCATCCGGACCCCGCGAAACCACCCGCGGGCGACCGTCGGGCGCCGACTCGGTGGTCATGCGGCGTCCGGCTGGGGGCGCCCGCCGCCGAGCAGCAGCCGCACCCGGTCCGGACCCAGGGCCAGCAGCAGCGTCGGCAGCCGAGGGCCGGTGTCGCGGCCCACGAGCAGCCGGTAGAGCAGGACGAACCACTGCCGCTGGGCCGCCTTCAGCTCCGGGGTCGGCTGCACGTCCAGCGGTAGGCCCAGCTGCCGCTTCGGCACGCCGTAGAGCAGGTTGGTCAGCCCCTCGAGAGACCAGTCATCTGCCAGCCCGCCGACCAGCAGTTCCAGCGCCTCCCGCTGTGCGGGGCGAAGGGCAGACAGCAGCTCGTCGTCAGGGGAGGAGCGCACCTCGGTGCGCTCCTCCGGCGGGACGTGGCGCAGCATCCAGGAGCGGGCGCAGGACAGCCGGGGCTCGGTCCGCCACAGCTCCCGGATGGGGTCCTGCGGCGTCAGATCGCCCAGGATCCGCAGGATCTGCGCCTCGTCACCACCGGTGACGTCCGCCAGCGAGGCCAGCGTCCGGAACGGCACCAGCCGCTCCGGCTGCCGCAACGCCCGCGACGCGGTCCGCGCAGCCCGGTCCCGCGCCAGCGCGGGCAGCTGGGCCGCCGTCCCCGCGGCGACGGCGCGCCCGAGGGCGTCCCACTCGTCATACGTGCGGTTGATCTCCTGGTCGAAGGCGATGGTGAAGGCCTGGCTCGGCTTGCGCCGGGCGTACAGCCAGCGCAGCAGCGCGGGTTCGAGCACCTCCAGCGCGTCCGTGGGCGTGGGCGCGCCGCCGACCGAGCCGCTCATCTTGGCCTGCCCGCTGACGCCGACGAAGGAATAGCCGAGGTAGGTCGGCGGCTCGCCGCGGAACACCTCGCGGACCAGATGAGAACCGACGGTGAACGACGAGCCGGGGGAGGAGTGGTCCACCCCGCCGGCTTCGAAGTCGACCGTCTCGTAGGCCCAGCGCATCGGCCAGTCGACCTTCCAGACCAGCTTGCCGGGGGTCTCGGCGACCGGGCGCGGGTCCGGGACGTGACCGCAGTCGCAGCGGTAGGCGACCTGGGTGGTCCTCGGGTCGTAGGAAGTGACCGTCGTGGTGTCCCGTCCGCAGACCGCGCACCACGGCTTGTACGGGTAGTAGTCGCTCCCGCTCGCCTCACCCGCCTCGTCGGGCTCGGCCTTGCGGGTCCGGTACCGGCCGAGCACCGCGTCGATGTCGGCCCGGTGCGCCATCGCGTGCTCCACCTGCGCGGAGTACGCCCCGCCGGTGTACATCAGCGTCTGGCTGACTTCCACCACGTCGACCGCCAGGTCGTGCAGCGCCGCGCGGAAGGGCGCCTTGAAGTGGGCCGCCCAGGACTCGTGCTCTCCGCAGGGGTCGGGGACCGCGGTCAGCGGCCGGCCGATGTGCTGGGCGAACGAGGGGTCCACCCCCGCCGGCACCTTGCGCAGCCGGTCGTAGTCGTCCCAGGACAGCAGGTGCCGCACCGGCTCGCCCCGGCGGGCCAGCTCGTCGGCCACCAGGTGGGGGAC
>DASSLY010000126.1:0-24856 GCA_035689185.1 Dermatophilaceae bacterium | reverse complement strand
CCCGGGGCGTACTGCGGAAGCATGAACAGGATGACGATGAAGGCCACCCACACCACGGCGACCCAGCCGATCAGTGGGCTCCACCTGCCCAAGGTCCAGGGGCCTGCGCGGAAGTGCGGGTTCAGCCGCCGCAGCAGCACCGGCACCACATAGGCGATGTAGAGCCCGATCACCGCGATCGAGGTCACCGCGGCGTAGGCGACGACGCTCTTCAGCGCCGGGCTGGCCAGCACGACCGAGCAGACCACACAGAGCCAGATGGAGTTCGTCGGCGTCCCGGTGCGCGGGTTGACCTTGGCCCACAGCCGCGACCCCGGCAGCGCCCCGTCGCGGGAGAAGGCGTAGGACATCCGGGAGTTGGCGGTCACCGAGGCCATCCCGCAGAAGAACTGGGCCACCGCCGCGATGAGCAGGAGCAGCTCCCCGGTCGTGCGCCCGGCGGCGTCGATGAAGATCTGGGCGGGTGGCAGCCCGGTGTCGGTCGCGCGCTGGGCGTCGTAGTCCTGGATCGCCGCGGTCACCGCGATGAGCAGCACCCAGCCGGCCAGGATCGACACCCAGACGCTGCGGACGATGCCCTTGGGCGCCTCCCTGGAGGCGTTCATCGTCTCCTCGGCGACGTGCGCCGAGGCGTCGTAGCCGGTGTAGGTGTACTGCGCCATCAGCAGGCCGATGAGAAAGGCGTAGAACGGCACCGACCAGCCGGTGTTGTTGCGGAACTCGGTGAAGGTCCAGGCCAGGCTCTGGTGCTGGTCGGGCACGAAGACCAGGACGAGCACGATGACGGCGACCCCCGCCAGGTGCCACCAGGCGCTGATGTTGGAGAGCAGCTTCACCAGGTTCACCCCGAAGGTGTTCAGCAACCCGTGCAGCGCGATGATGAGCACGAAGGCGACGAACGTCGACACCGCCGACACCTCGAACCCGAAGACCAGGTTCAGCAGCGCCATCCAGGTGACCGCCGCGCCGTAGTCGATCGCCGCGGTGACCGCCACCTCCCCCAGGAAGTTGAACCACCCGACATACCAGGCCCAGACCCGCTTGTTGCTACGGGCCAGCCGGCCGGCCCAGTAGTAGAGGCCACCCGCCGTGGGGTAGGCCGAGCAGACCTCCGCCATCGCCAGCGCTACCGCCAGGACGAAGATCCCGACCACCGGCCAGCCGATCGAGATGGCGATGGGGCCCCCCGCGTCCATCGCCAGGTAGTAGGTCGTGATGCAGCCGGCCAGCACGGAGATGATCGAGAAGGAGACGGCGAAGTTGGAGAACCCGCTCATCCCGCGGTGCAGCTCCTGCTTGTACCCCAGCTCGGCCAGCAGAGCGGCGTCGTCGTCGGTCGGGGAGTTCAGCGAGTTCACGCTCATCGGTCACCTCAGAAAGTCCGACAGCAGACCAAACAGGTCGCGTCCGGCATACAACACCCAGCACCGTGGTGGCGTCAATGGTCTGGGTGTGGACCTTTAGGAGGCGAAGGGGCAGGTGCCGGCGACAAAGCCGCAGGCGTTGGACAGCGGCTCGGCGAAGTTGAGGTTCTGGGTGGGTCGCGGTTCGGCCTCCGGGGTGTAGACGATGCTCCACGTGGTGATGCCGAGCACGCGGCCCTTGTCGTCCATCAATGGCCCGCCCGAGTTGCCTGCGCTGATCGGGGCGTTGGTCTGGATCCAGCCATCCTCGTAGACGTGGCTGACCACCCCGGTGGTGAAGTTGCTCGGCAGGCCGAGCGGGAAGCCCATGGTGGCCACCGCGTCGCCCTGTTGCGGCGGTGGGCCGGCCGACAGGGCCGGGATGGCCTCCGTGCTCAGCAGCAGCGCGATGTCGCGGTTGTCGTCCGGCCGGTAGTCCAGGTTGGCGAGCACGGCCGTGGTCGTCTTGCTGTTGCGGACGTAGCTGACCTCGTCGGTGCCCACGCCGCAGCCCTGGACCACGTGGGCGTTGGTGAGGATGCCGCTCTTGTACCCGACCGGCAGCTTGCCGAGGTTGACGGAGAAGCCGCTGCCCGTCGAGTCGCCGCACTTGACGAGCACGACCGAGGCCGCCACCGACTGCGCCACGGCGCGCCAGTTGGGCGGGGCCGAGGCGATCACCTGGGCCAGCTGCTTGGCCTGGTCGTTGACCTTGCTGCCGATCTCCGCCACTTGCTGGCCAAGCTCGGCCTTCAGCGCGGCGAGTTGCTGCGTGGCGTTCTCCCGGTCCGACTGGGCCTGGCTGCGCACCTGCTCCAGCTGCGCGCCCAGCACCGACTGGTCGGCGCGCAGCCGGTCCAGCGACTTGTTGGCCTGGAAGGTCGCCCAGCCGAGCACGGCGCACCCGAGCAACCCCAGCACGGCGAGGACGGCGGCCGCCGAGGCCACCCGGCCTCCCGGCCGGGTGGTGCGGCCCAGTGCCGTTGCTGGGTGCGGCGGCCCCCCCTGCAGGGTCACGGCTAGACGAGCCGGGTCAACCAGCCGCGGTCGTCGGCGACCCGGCCGTGCTGGATGTCGATGAGCAGTTGCCGCACCGAGGAGGTCACCGGGCCCATCCGGCCCCCGCCGATGACCAGGTCGCCGTCCGGCCATGCCAGCCGCCCGACGGGGGTGACCACCGAGGCCGTGCCGCAGGCGAACACCTCGGTGATGTCTCCGGCGGTGACGCCGTCCCGCCACTCCTCGATGCCGATCCGGCGCTCCTCGGTCTTGTACCCCATGTCGTCCAGCAGGGTGAGGATCGAGGACCTGGTCACCCCTTCCAGGATGGTGCCGGTCAGCTCGGGGGTGACCACCTGCCCGTCCCCGAAGACGAAGAACAGGTTCATCCCGCCGAGTTCCTCCACCCACCGGTGCTCGACCGCGTCGAGGAAGACGACCTGGTCACAACCCTGCTCCAGCGCCTGCACCATGGGTGCCAGGCTGGCGGCGTAGTTGCCGCCGCACTTGGCCGCCCCGGTGCCGCCGGGGGCCGCGCGGGTGTAGTCCTGCGACAGCCAGATCGAGACCGGCGACAGCCCGCTGGCGAAGTAGGGTCCTGCCGGAGAGGCGATGAGGCAGTAGGTGACGTGGGCCGCGGGGCGGACCCCCAGGAACGCCTCGCTGGCGAACATGAACGGGCGCAGGTAGAGGGTGTCCTCACCGCCCGAGGCCGGCACCCAAGCCTGGTCGACCTGCACCAGCTGGCGCAGCGACTCCACGAAGTCGCCCTCGTCGAGGACCGGTAGGGCCAGTCGCTGCGCGCTCCTGGCGAACCGGCGGGCGTTGGCTTCCGGACGGAAGGTCCACACCGACCCGTCCGGGTGCCGGTAGGCCTTCATCCCCTCGAAGATCTCCTGGGCGTAGTGCAGCACCGCGGCGGACGGCTCCAACTGCAACGGCCCGTATGCGGTGACCCTGGCATCGTGCCAGCCCTCGTCGGCGGTCCAGGTGGCGAGCACCATGTGGTCGGTGAAGGTCCTGCCGAACCCCGGGCTACGCAGCACCGCCTCGCGCTGGGCCTCCGACATGGGGGTCGGGCGCGGCTCGACGGCAAAGGACAAGCCGGATGCCATAGCTCCTCCTGAGTTGTTCGTGGCCCGTGGCGAGGTCCACGATCTGAGGCTACCTGGCATCGGCGCCCGCCCCGGGCCGGTTGACCCCAGGTTGACCCCGGCAGCCGTGTCGGGCAGCGGTGTCCGGCAACGCGGGACGCGATGGCGTCGTCCAACGCATCTATCCGGCCCAGCCACCTGACTGTGACAAGTCGTCAGGCGACGCGGGACGCGATGGCGTCGCCCACCTGCTGGGTGGTGCGGGGCGTCGCGCCCCGCTCGGCCAGGTCGTCGGCAACAGCCTGCTCCACGCGGGCCGACTGGTCCGCGAGCCCCACGTGATCCAGCAGCATCGCGGCCGACAGGATCGTCGCGGTCGGGTCGGCCAGCCCCTGCCCGGCGATGTCCGGGGCGGAGCCGTGGACCGGCTCGAACATGCTCGGCGCGGTGCGGTCCGGGTTGATGTTGCCGCTGGCCGCCAGACCGATACCGCCAGTGACGGCCGCTGCGATGTCGGTGATGATGTCGCCGAAAAGGTTGTCGGTGACGACCACGTCGAAGCGGCCGGGGTCGGTCACCAGGAAGATGGTGGCGGCGTCGACGTGCTGGTAGGCCGTGGTGACCTGCGGGAACTCGACACCCACCTCCTGCACCGTGCGCCGCCAGAGGTCCCCGGCGTGGACCAGGACGTTGTGCTTGTGCACCAGCGTGAGGTGCTTGCGCTTTCGGGCGGCCGCGCGGCCGAACGCGTCGCGCACGACTCGCTCCACGCCATACCGGGTGTTGACGCTGACCTCGGTCGCGATCTCGGCAGGGGTGCCCACCCGCACAGACCCGCCGTTGCCGACATAGGGGCCTTCGGTGCCCTCCCGGACGACAACGAAGTCGATGCCGCCCGGGGCGACCCGGTCCACCGCGAGCGGGCTCACCACCCCCGGGTAGAGCCGGGCCGGACGGAGGTTGACGTAGTGGTCAAGGGCGAACCGCAGCCGCAGCAGGAGGCCTCGCTCGAGCACCCCGCTGGGCACCCCTGGATCCCCGACCGCGCCGAGCAGGATCGCGTCGTGGCCGCGGATCTCCTCCAGCACCGAGTCCGGCAGCGTCTCACCGGTGGCGCGCCAGCGGCGGGCACCGAGGTCGTAGTCGGTGGTCGAGACCTTGTGCCCGGAGCGGGCCATGGCGGCGTCGAGAACCTTCAGCCCCTCGGCCACCACCTCGGGGCCGATCCCGTCACCGCCGATGACGGCGAGGTCGAGCGAACCCGTGGGCGTCTTCATGTCGGTCATGCGTGTCAGCCTAGGAACCGGGGCGAGGGCGACCCCTCGCGTCTCGGATGACAGAACGGCGCCGGTGGCCGGCGCCGTTCTGGTTGGTGTATGCCGTCGGGCTCACTCGTCGGAGTGACCCTGGTCGCGCAGGTCCATCGACTCCTGCAGCGCGCGGCGGGCGGCTTCCTGCTCTTCGCTCACGGTGTTCACGTCCTTCGGCGGCCTTGCAGCGGCCTGCCATCCATGCCGGTGGTGCTAGGCGAGCGGTCAACGGGCACGCGGGGTCTCCGCGGCGAGGGGTTGACCTACGAGGTCTCGCCGCGGCGGGCAAGGATGAGGCCGCACCGCGTCATACCGGGGAGATTACGTGGACGTCCTACTACTTTGCGAGCGGGTGACCGGTGGGTGAGACGACCGGGGCCTTGGCCGGGCCGGCTCAGTCCTCCAGGTCCACCGCCCGGGCATGGGTGGCCCCTATCTCGGCCCCGATCTGGGCGACGACCGAGGCCGGGATGGCGGAGTCGACGGTGAGGACCACCAGCGCCTCCCCGCCCTGCTCGGCCCGGGCGACCTGCATGCCGCCGATGTTGATGCCCGCGTCGCCGAGGATGCGCCCGATCGAGCCGACCACCCCCGGCCGGTCGCCGTAGGTGAAGAAGGCCATGTGCTCCGAGAGCGGCACCTCCAGGTCGAACCCGTTGACACCGACGACCTTGGGCAGCATCCGGGGACCGGTGAGCGTTCCGGCAACCGAGATGATGGAACCGTCGCCGAGCGTGCCGCGCAGGGTGGTGACGTTGCGGAAGTCGCCGCTCTGGGGGTCGGTGAGAAGCCGGACCTCGCAGCCGCGCTCCTTGGCCAGCAACGGCGCGTTCACATAGGAGACCTGCTCCTCCACCACGTCCATGAACAGCCCCTTCAGGGCAGCCAGCTCCCAGACGCTCACGTCGAAGGCCGTGATCTCGCCTCGCACGTCGATGTCCAGCTGGGCGGGCACGCACTCGGCCAGTGCGGTGTAGATGCGACCGAGCTTCTCCACCAACGCGATCCCGGGGCGAACCTCCTCCTCGATCGCTCCGCCGGACACGTTGACGGCATCCGGGACCAGCTCCCCGGCCAGGGCCAGGCGCACGGACCGCGCGACCGACACCCCCGCCTTCTCCTGCGCCTCCTCGGTGGACGCGCCCAGGTGGGGGGTGACCACCACCGACTCGAACTCGAACAGCGGGGAGTCGGTGCACGGCTCCTTGGCGAAGACGTCCAGCCCGGCGCCGGCGACCCGGCCCTCCCGGATGGCCGTGGCGAGCGCGTGCTCGTCGACGATGCCGCCGCGCGCGGCATTGATGATCCGCACGCTGGGCTTGACCAGCTTCAGCGCCTCCGACCCGATCAGCCCCACCGTCTCCGGGGTCTTCGGCAGGTGGATCGTGATGAAGTCGCTCTCCCGCAGCAGCTCGTCCAGCGCCACCAGCTGCACGCCGAGCTGGCCGGCCCGGGCTGGTGACACGTACGGGTCGTAGGCCAGGATCGTCATCCCGAAGGAGGCAAGCCGCTCGGCCGTGAGGACGCCAATCCGGCCCAGGCCGATCACCCCGACGGTCTTGTCGAGCAGCTCGACGCCGCCGAACTTCGACCGCTTCCAGGAGCCGCCCTTGAGCGCTTGGTTGGCGGGAGCGATGTTGCGGGCGCTGGCCAGCAGCAGCCCGACGGCAAGCTCGGCGGCCGAGGTGATGTTGGAGGTTGGGGCGTTGACCACCATGACGCCGGCGACGGTGGCCGCCTTCACGTCGACGTTGTCCAGACCGACACCGGCGCGCGCCACCACCTTCAGGCGGGGCGCGGCGGCGAGCGCCTCGGCGTCGATCTGGGTCGCCGAGCGGATCAGCACCGCGTCGACGTCGGCCAGGGCGGGCAGCAGGCGGGCGCGGTCCGCGCCGTCGGTGTGCCGGATCTCGAAGTCCGGGCCGAGGGCGGAGACGGTGGCCGGCGAGAGCTCTTCGGCGATCAGGACGACAGGCTTGGTCACGAGACGGGCGCTCTTTCGACAGGTGGCGGCGATGCGGTCGCCAAGTCTAGGAGGCGCGGCCGGTGCGGTGCGGCCGCGCCCGCCCCCCGAGACGTCCCCGTGGCGTCCCCGCCGCGTCCCCGAGTCGTCCCCGCCGCCTCCCCCGCGCACCGGACGCCTCAGCGCCCGTTCGAGGCGTCCGGTCGGGGTGGATCGCGTCAGCGCGCGGCGGTGCCTTCGACGTAGTCACCGTCGTCGGCCTTGATCCAGGACATCAGCCCGCGCAGCTGCCGTCCCGTGGCCTCGATCGGGTGCTGCTCGCCCTTGGCTCGAAGCGCCGTGAACTCCGGCGCCCCGGCGTCCTGGTCGGCGATGAACCGCTTGGCGAACGTCCCGTCCTGGATGTCACGCAGCACCGCCCGCATGTTCTCCTTGACGTGCGGGTCGATGACCCGCGGCCCGGACACGTAGTCGCCGTACTCGGCCGTGTCCGAGACCGACCAGCGCTGCTTGGCGATGCCGCCCTCGACCATGAGGTCCACGATCAGCTTCAGCTCGTGCAGGCACTCGAAATAGGCGACCTCCGGCTGATACCCCGCCTCGATAAGGGTCTCGAACCCGTACATCACCAGCTGCGAGGCGCCGCCGCACAGCACCGCCTGCTCGCCGAACAGGTCGGTTTCGCACTCCTCGGTGAACGTGGTCTTGATCCCGCCGGCCCGCAGCCCGCCGATGGCCTTGGCGTAGGAGGTGGCAAGGTCCCAGGCCGAGCCGCTGGCATCCTCCTCCACCGCGACCAGCACCGGCACCCCGCGGCCGTCGACGTACTCCCGGCGCACCAGGTGACCGGGCCCCTTGGGCGCGACCATGGCCACGTCCACTCCCTCGGGCGCGGTGATGTAGCCGAACCGGATGTTGAACCCGTGCCCGAAGAACAGCGCGGCACCCTGCTTCAGGTGCGGCTCGACCGACTCCGCATAGACGTGCCGCTGCACCTGGTCCGGGGTGAGGATGACGACCACGTCGGCCTCGCCGACCGCGTCGGCGACGTCGAGCACCCGAAGGCCCTCGGCCTGCGCCTTGGCCCGGGACTTGCTGGCGGCAGCGAGCCCGACCCGGACGTCGACCCCGGAGTCCCGCAGGTTCAGCGCGTGCGCGTGGCCCTGGCTGCCGTAGCCGATCACGGCCACCTTGCGGCCCTGGATCACGGACAGGTCGGCGTCGTCGTCGTAGAACATCTCGGCCACAGCGGGCACTCCTCGGTTGCGTCGGTGGGTTGGTGATCGTATGCCGTGCGCCCGCCTCAGGCGGAACGCAGCGTCCGGTCGGTGATCGAGCGGGGACCGCGGCCGATGGCGACCATGCCGGAGTGGACCAGTTCCTTGACCCCGAACGGCTCCAGGACGCGCAGCAACGCCTCGAGCTTGTCGCCGTTGCCGGTGGCCTCGATGGTCACCGCGTCGGTGGCCACGTCGACCACCTTGGCGCGGAACAGGGTCACCGTCTCCAGGATGTGGGTCCGGCTAGCCGGATCGGCGCGCACCTTGACCAGCAGGATCTCCCGCTGGACCGAGGCGGCCGGATCCAGCTCGACCACCTTCAGCACCTCGACCAGCTTGTTCAGCTGCTTGGTGACCTGCTCCAGCGGCAGTGCCTCCACGTCGACGACCACGGTCATCCGGGAGACCTCGGGGTGCTCGGTGGGTCCGACGGCCAGCGAGTCGATGTTGAACCCGCGTCGGGAGAACAGCCCGGCGATCCGGGCCAGGACGCCCGGCTTGTTCTCCACCAGCACGGACAGGGTGTGCTTGCTCATCAGGCCTACTCCTCGCGATCCCAGATCGGCGCCGCGCCCCGGGCGACCTGGATCTTGTCGTTGCTGACCCCGGCAGGGACCATCGGCCACACCATCGCGTCGCGGTGCACGACGAAGTCGACCACCACGGGCACGTCGTTGATCTCCATCGCCTTGGTGATCGTGGCATCCACGTCCTGCGGGGTGTCGCAGCGCAGCCCGACGCAGCCGTAGGCGTCGGCCAGCTTGACGAAGTCGGGGATCCGGCGCTCGACGCTGGTGTGCAGGTCGGTGTTGGAGTAGCGCTCGTTGTAGAACAGCGTCTGCCACTGGCGCACCATGCCGAGGCTGGAGTTGTTGATGATCGCGACCTTGATCGGGATGTCGTTGATCACGCAGGTCGCCAGCTCCTGGTTGGTCATCTGGAAGCAGCCGTCACCGTCGATGGCCCACACGGTGCGGTGCGGTTCGGCGACCTTGGCCCCCATGGCCGCCGGCACCGCATACCCCATGGTCCCCAGGCCGCCGGAGTTCAGCCAGCTGTTCGGCCGCTCGTACTGGACGAACTGGGCCGCCCACATCTGGTGCTGGCCGACGCCGGCGACGAAGATCGACTCGGGGCCGCTGATCGCCCCGATCCGCTCGATGACGTGCTGCGGCGCGACCGAGTTCTCTTCTGGCGCCGCGTAACCCAACGGGTACGTCGCCTGCCACTCGGCGACCTGGTCGCGCCATGCGGTGTAGTCGCCACCGCGGCCCTCGTCGATGTCGTTGCCGACGGCGGCGATGAGGTCGGTGATGACGTCGGCGCAGTCGCCCACGATCGGCACGTCGGCAACCCGGTTCTTGGAGATCTCGGCCGGGTCGATGTCGGCGTGGATGACCTTGGCCTCTGGAGCGAACGTGGCCAGCTGCCCGGTGACGCGGTCGTCGAAGCGGGCGCCCAGGGTGATGAGCAGGTCCGACTTCTGCAGCCCGGTGACCGCGGCCACGGTGCCGTGCATGCCCGGCATGCCCAGGTTCAGGGGGTGGCTGTCCGGCACGCAGCCCCGGGCCATCAGGGTGGTCACGACCGGGATCTGGGTGAGCTCGACGAACCTTCGCAGCTGATCACTGGCGCGCGCCCGGATGACTCCGCCCCCGACATACAGGATCGGCCGCTTCGCGGCGGCGATGAGCCGGGCCGCCTCGCGGATCTGCTTGCCGTGCGGGCGCGCCACCGGCCGGTAGCCGGGCAGGTCGAACTTCGGCGGCCAGGAGAACGTCGTCCGCGCCTGCAGCGCGTCCTTGCTGATGTCGACGAGAACCGGCCCGGGGCGCCCGCTCGCGGCGATGTGGAATGCCTCGGCGATCGCCCGCGGAATGTCGTCGGCGGCGGTGACCAGGTAGTTGTGCTTGGTGATCGGCATCGTGATGCCCCGGATGTCAGCCTCCTGGAAGGCATCCGTACCTATCGCGCCGGACGCCACCTGGCCCGTGATGGCCACGATCGGCACCGAATCCATGTAGGCGTCGGCCAGCGGGGTGACCAGGTTCGTCGCGCCCGGCCCGCTGGTGGCCATGCACACGCCGACCCGGCCGGTGGCGGCGGCGTACCCCTCGGCCGCGTGCCCGGCGCCCTGCTCGTGCCGGACCAGGATGTGCCGGACCTTGGTCGAGTCCAGCAACGGGTCGTAGGCGGGCAGGATCGCCCCGCCGGGTATGCCGAACACGGTGTCGACGCCGACCGCCTCCAGCGAGAGGACCAGGCTCTGCGCGCCGGTGACGGTGCGCGGCACGGGTGCCGGCTCCTCGGTGGTCGGGCTCACCCGCGTCCGGTGGGTGCCGGCCAGGTCGGCCGGTGACGGTCGTGCCGGATCCGAACTCGTCGGTGCTGTCGGTCCCGCGCCCTTCGGGCCGGGCTTGGCGTCCGTCACTGTGCTCACCGTTCTCCTTGCGAGGGTGCGCCGGTCGGCTCGGCCGGGACGCATCGTGCCTTCCATCGTCTCGCGGGCCACGCGCGGCGTCACGTCTGGCACGATGCGGCCACCGTCTCGGGCCCACAAAAAAGCCCCTCGGTCCGGTCGGGACGAAGGGGCAGCGCGTCGGCGGGTGTGCCGGCGCGCTTAGCTGACTACGAGGTGCAGAGCCACGCGGCCACCGTGCTCGCGTGGGGTATGCCGTGTCAACCGGCGGTCAGCGTCGTCTCACCATTCGACCTGGTCGGTCGGAACGGGTGGCACACCCCTGGGGCCGCCGATGCTGCGGCATGGTTGCCGTCATGGACGGCAGGCGGTGCGGTGTGATGGCGGTCGCGGTGCCGCCGGTCGTGCGATCCAAGGCCGGAGCGCTCGGGCGGGTTGGCCGGGCCTGGCTCGACGGCCTGCCGGATCTGGTGGCCGCGCTGGGGCAACGGTGGGCGGTCACCGTCGAACGAACCCTGGCCGGTGGGACCTCCGCCTTCGTCGCCCTCGCCCGGACCGCGGACGGCCGGCCGGTGGTCCTCAAGCTGGGTCTGCCGGACCCGCGGTTCGCCGGGGAGATCGGGACGCTGGTCCGCGCCGCCGGGCGCGGGTACGTCCGCCTGCTCGCCGCCGACGTCGACCGTTCCGCGATGCTGCTGGAGGCGCTTGGGCCGTCGCTGCGTCGCAGCGACCTGCCGCCGGAGGCACAGCTGCGGGTCCTGTGCCGGCTGCTGGGCCAGGCGTGGGCGGTGCCGCCGCTCGACTCCGGGCCGGCCTCGGTTTCGGCCTCGGTTTCGGCCTCGGTTTCGGCCTCGGTCTCGGTCTTGGACAAGGCTAGCAGCCTCGAAGACCTGGTCGGCCGGCTCTGGGACGAGCTCGACCGTCCGTGTCCGGAGCGGGTCGTCGCCCAGGCACTGACCTTTGCCCGGCGACGCGCCGGCGCCTTCGACCCAGGACGCTGCGTGCAGCTGCACGGCGACGCGGCTGCCGCGAACGCCCTGCGGGTTCGGTCGCCCAGACCGGGCGCCGAGGCGGGGTACGTCTTCGTGGACCCAGACGGGTTCGTCGGCGACGCGGCATACGACGCTGGGGTGGCGTTGCGGGACTGGTGCCCGCAGCTCATGGCGGCCCGGGACCCGGTCTCCCTGGCCCGGGGTTACTGCCGGCTGCTCGCGGTGGGCACCGGTCTGGACGAGCAGGCCGTCTGGGAGTGGGGCTACCTGGAGCGAGTGTCGACCGGGCTGTACGCGTGGTCGTTGGGGGCCGAGGACCTCGCCCGGCCGATGCTCGCGACGGCGGATCGGCTGTTCGGGGGTACGCTCTGCGGTTCGTGAGCCGCGCCCTCGACCTGGTGGCGCCGGTGCGGATGGGCCGGGGGTTCCGCTGGCTCCTGAGCTCCTCCTGGACGAGCAACATCGGCGACGGCATCGCCCTCGCCGCCGCGCCGCTGCTGGTGGCGTCGCAGACGCGCAACCCGGTGCTGGTAGCGCTTGCCGCGCTCGTCCAGCGGCTGCCGTGGCTGCTGTTCGGCCTGTGGGCCGGCGCCCTCGCCGACCGTCTCGACCGACGCGTCGTTGTCATCGTCGCGGACCTGTTGCGATCGGCAGTGGTCGCGCTGCTGTGCGCGGCGATCTTCGCCGACCGGGTGTCGATCGGCCTGGTGCTCATCAGCATGTTCCTCATCGGCCTTGCGGAGGTCTTCGTGGACACCACGGCCAGCACACTGCTGCCCATGCTCGTCCCGAGGGCCGACCTGGGGTTGGGCAATGCCCGGCTGCAGGCCGGCTTCCTGACGATGAACCAACTGGTCGGGCCGCCCCTGGGCGCCTTCCTGTTCGCCGCCGGGATGGCCTGGCCGTTCCTCGCCCAGATCCTCTGCATCCTGCTGAGCGTCCTGCTCGTGGCGCGGATCGCCACCCCCGCCGGTGCGGTCCGCGACGCGTCGGCCACCCACGTCCGCCGCGACATCGCCGAGGGCCTGCGTTGGATCTGGGCGCACGCGCCGGTGCGCACGCTGGCCCTGGTCATCCTCGTCTTCAACGTGACCTGGGGCGCCGCCTGGTCGGTGCTGGTGCTCTACTCCTTGGATCACCTGCACCTGGGGCCGGTCGGGTTCGGGCTGCTCACCACGGCAACGGCGGTCGGCGGCCTGCTCGGCACCGGGGGGTTCGGCTGGCTGGAACACCGGGTGCCGCTCGCCGCGCTGATGCGAGCCTGCCTCCTCCTTGAGGTGCTCACCCATCTGGCGCTGGCGCTGACCACCACCGGGTGGGTGGCGATCGCGATCATGGTGGTGTTCGGGGCGTACGCGTTCGTCTGGGGGGCGTTGTCGGCCGCGGTCCGGCAGCGGGCGGTGCCGACCCGGCTACAGGGGCGGGTCGGCAGCGTGTACCTGGTCGGGTTGTTCCTCGGGCTCGTCGCAGGGCAGTCCCTGGGCGGCCCGATCGCGGAGCGGTGGGGCCTGACCGGCCCGTTCTGGTTCGCGTTCGCCGGGTCCGCGGTGACCCTGGCCGTGGTCTGGCGGCAGCTCGCACACATCGCACACGCCGACGCGACGGCCCCGGCGGCCTGACAGTGCCCAGGCGGGACCGTCGGAGCGAACTGTCAGAACCGGTCGGGCCGGCGAGGGGTATCTGATACCAGTACTAATACCCAGTTGGTATCATGGCGCGATGGCCATGACCCTGCGCCTCAGCAAAGAAGAGACCGACGCGCTCCGTCGGCAGGCCGAGCTCGAGGGCAGATCGATGCAGGAGACGGTGAAGGCGGCGCTGACCGAGTACCTTGATCGGCGCCAGCGGCAAGTGGTGCTGGACCGTGTGCTGGACCGCGAGTTGCCACGGTATGCCGAAGCGTTGGAACGCCTCGGTCGCTGACCCGGACCCGTGCTGTACCTCACGCTCGACGAACTGCTCTACGTTGCCCGCCGGACCCTTGGCGGTCAGCTGGTCGTTCGGGACTACGGCCTGCTGGAGTCAGCGGTCGCCCGCCCGCGGACGACGGTCTTCGGTGAGGACGCCTACGCCTCTCTGGCCGAGAAGGCCGCAGCGTTGACCCATTCGGTCGCCCGCAACCATGCCCTTGTCGATGGGAACAAGCCGCTTGCCCTCGCGGGGCTCATCTCCTTCCTCGGCATGAACGGCCGTCGCCTCACCATGACCGACGACCAGGCGTACGACTTCATCATGGCGATCGCCACCGGTGAGCTAGAGGAGGTCGCCGACATCGCCTCGAAGATCCGTGATGCGACACAGGCGGATCCGCAGGCGGGCTGAGTCGTGCGAACACCCGGCATCACCGCAGGAGGCGGACATGCCGGAGGCCGGATCATCGTCGACGTGCTGCGCGTGCAGCCGAGCGGTCAGCGCCGAAGCGCGGGGGCGGCACTTCTTCGAGCCCGCGGAGCTTCTCCTCGGGGGCTGAGCCGGGCTGTCAGCGAGCGCTACCCGCAGACGGCGCCGGTGGCAGCGGACCCGACCAGCTTGCGGTACTTGGCCAGCACGCCTCGGGGGTACTTCGAGGTCGGAGGCACGAAGCCCTCCGCGCGCCGGGCCATCTCTGCCTCGTCCACCAGCACGTCGATCGTCCCGGCGGCCACGTCGAGGCGGATCGGGTCACCGTCGCGGACGAAGGCGATCGGCCCGCCGTCGAGCGCCTCCGGTGCGACGTGGCCGATGCACAGCCCGGTTGTCCCGCCGGAGAATCGCCCATCCGTGAGCAGCAGGACGTCCTTGCCCAGGCCCGCGCCCTTGATCGCCCCGGTCACCGCGAGCATCTCGCGCATCCCCGGACCGCCCTTGGGGCCCTCGTAGCGGATCACCACCACGTCGCCGGATCGGAGCGACCCCTGCGCCACGGCGTCCATCGCGGCCCGCTCGCCGTCGAACACCCGCGCGGTCCCCTCGAACACCGAGGAGTCGAACCCGGCCGACTTCACCACCGCACCCTCGGGAGCCAGGGACCCGCGCAGGATGGTGATGCCGCCGGTCGCATGGATCGGGTCCCGCATCGCCCGGACCACCTTGCCGTCCACGTCCGGCGGAGCGATGTCGGCGAGGTTCTCCGCCATGGTCTTGCCGGTCACGGTGAGGCAGTCCCCGTGCAGCAGGCCGGCGTCCAGCAGCGCCCGCATCACGACCGGCACGCCGCCGACCCGGTCGACGTCGGTCATGACGTAGGCGCCGAACGGCTTGACGTTGGCCAGGTGCGGCACCGTCGAGCCGATCCGGCGCCAGTCGTCCAGAGTCAGGTCGACCTCGGCCTCGTGCGCGATCGCCAGCAGGTGCAGCACGGCGTTGGTGGACCCGCCGAACGCCATCACCACCGCGATCGCATTCTCGAACGCCTCCTTGGTCATGATGTCCCGCGCCGTGATTCCCCGCCGGAGCAGCCCTACCACGGCCTCGCCGGACCTGCGGGCGAACCCGTCGCGGCGCCGGTCGGTGGCAGGCGGCGCCGCGCTGCCCGGCAGCGACATCCCGATCGCCTCGGCGACCGAGGCCATCGTGTTCGCCGTGTACATGCCGCCGCAGGCGCCCTCCCCGGGGCAGATGGCGCGCTCGATGGCGTCCACGTCGGCGCGGCTCATCAGCCCCGCGGCGCAGGCCCCCACCGCCTCGAACGCGTCGATGATGGTGACCTGCCTCTCCGACCCGTCGGAGAGCTTGGCGATCCCGGGAAGGATCGACCCGGCATACAGGAAGACCGAGGCGAGGTCCAGCCGCGCCGCCGCCATCAGCATCCCCGGCAACGACTTGTCGCACCCGGCCAGTAGGACCGACCCGTCCAGCCGCTCGGCCTGCATCACCGTCTCCACCGAGTCGGCGATGATCTCCCGGCTGACCAGGGAGAAGTGCATCCCCTCATGGCCCATCGAGATGCCGTCGCTGACGCTGATGGTGGCGAACTCCAACGGGTAGCCCCCGGCCGCGTGCACTCCGTCCTTGGCCGCCTTCGCCAACCGGTCCAGCGACAGGTTGCACGGGGTGATCTCGTTCCAGGAGCTGGCCACGCCGATCTGGGGCTTGGCGAAGTCGTCGTCGCCCAGCCCGACCGCGCGCAACATACCGCGGGCCGCCGCCTTCTCCAGGCCGTCGGTGACGTCCCTGCTGCGCGGCTTCACGTCGGGCTGGGTCTTGCGGTCCGCCACGTCGGTCATGGCCGGATGGTATGCCGCACGGCCCGGTGCCTGCCGCCCGTGGTCACCCGCGCGGGACGACGAACTCGCTGAGTTCGGCCGCGCCGGCGGCCAGGTCGAACCAGGCGGTGTCGACCTTCAGCACGGCGAAGGCGCAGGTGGGGAACCCCTCCTCCAGCTGGGCGTGCGCCTGCGCGGACCCAGTGCCATCCGCGGCCAGGGTGTCGGTCAGCCAGGGGACGCTAGGGGCGTGGCCGACAACCAGGACGACGCCGGCCAGCGGGTCGGCCTCCGTGACCAGCCGCAGCATGGCCCCCGAGCCGCCGTTGTAGATGGAGTCCTCGTACCGGACGTCCCGGCCCGTGGCGCCGCCGTCGACCATGGCCGCCCACGTCTGCCGGGTCCGCTGCGACACCGAGCAGAGGACCAGGTCGAGGGTGAGGTCATGCTCGGCCAGCCACGCGCCGGCCGCCGTGGCGTCGGCGCGTCCCCGGGCGGTGAGGCCCCGGTCGATGTCGTCCTTGCCCTCGACGTGCTCGGCCTTGGCGTGCCGCATGAGGATCAACGTGCGGCTGGCCGGCTGGATGCCCTCGGTCATATCGGGCAGCATGCCAGCCCGGACCCCTGCGCGCCGTCCGGAGGCGCCAGCGGACCTGCCTCCCGGAGCGCTAGGGGCGCACGCGCCGGGCAAACCCGTTGGGCGCACCCGCCGGGACGGCGACCGTGACGGCGAAACGGCCGCCTGGGCGACCACCCGGCCGTCACGACAGCCGTCCCGGGGCGGCACACCCGACGGCGGCACGGGAGCAAGCCGACGGGAGACGCAACAGGAGCAGGCCTTTCGGGAGACGTAACAGGAGCATGCGCTACGGGAGTAGGCATTACGGGGGCAGGCCGACGGGAGGCTAACAGGAGCAGGCATTACGGGAGCAGCCCAGGAGAGCGCTCGGCGCATGCTCGGCGAGCAGCCACCCTCTTGGGCAGGTCAGCCGCCGGAGACGCTCTGGATGATGTGGACGACCGAGGTCGGCTGGACCGGGTGGGCCAGGCCCCCCGAGGTCCGGCACTCCTGTCCGTCCACGAACACGTTGACGTGCCTTCGGATGGCACCGGTCTCGTCCCGGACCCGGGACCGCAGCCGCGACCGGGTCCCGAGCGCCTCGTCGAGGACGTCCCCGACGGTGCCGGACCCGGGCAGGTCGACCGACAGCTCCGCCAGCCCGTCGGCATACTCCCGCAGCGCCCCCGGCAGCACGACGCGCACGGTCACGGCAGCACCGCCGCGCGCACGCACAGCACGTCGGGCAACTGCTCGGCGATGCGGACGAAGGAGTCCCCCTGGTCGGTGGAGGCGAAGACGTCGCCGGTGCGGGTGCCGAAGTAGTAGCCGGCGGGGTCGTTGCCGTCGACGGCCGCGGCGTCGCGCAGCACACAGGTGTACGACGTGGCAGGCAGGCCGGTGTCACAGGTCTGCCAGCTGGCGCCGGCGTCGGTGGATCGCTGCACCTGCAGGTGGGCCTCTGGCGGGATGTGCTGGCTCTGAGAGGTGATCGGCACCAGCCAGAGCGTGCCCGCCTGCCGGGGGTGGGCCACCACGGAGAAGCCGAAGTCGGTGGGTAGACCGTCGGCGATCGAGGTCCAGCTGTGGCCGTTGTCCTCCGAGCGGTAGACCCCGTGGTGGTTCTGGGCGTACAGCCGGGTGGGGACGGCCGCGTCACGGGCGATCTTGTGCACGCACTGGCCGTACTCCGGGAAGTTGTCCGGCATGAAACCGGCGCTGATGCCGCTGTTGCGCGGGGCCCAGCTCTGCCCGCCGTCGGTGGTCTCGTAGATCCCACCGGTGCTCATCGCGACCAGCACGGTGCCGGCGTCGACCGG
This sequence comes from Dermatophilaceae bacterium, assembly GCA_035689185.1. GTDB lineage: Bacteria > Actinomycetota > Actinomycetes > Actinomycetales > Dermatophilaceae > DASSLY01. Next base: position 7,334 of record DASSLY010000126.1, on the reverse strand, counting down.
GTCGGGGACCACCGTGTGGATCGCCGCGCCACCGGCGCCGGCACCCCAGGTGGGCCGGTGCGGGTGGTCGAACAGGCCACGGTTCAGCTCGAAGTGGGCCCCACGGTCGGCACTGCGCCACAGTGCCTGCGGCTCCGAACCGGCCCAGACGACCTGGTCGTCGTGCGGGTCCACCGCCAACGCCCAGACCCGGGCCAGCGCCGCGCCGGTGTCCGGCGGGAAGGCGATCGCCCCGTCCTGCGACTCCGCCCAGGTGCGCCCCAGGTCGTCGCTGTGCGCCAGCGTCGGGCCCCAGTGTGACGAGGCGAAGCCGGCGATGATCCGGGTCGGCTCCGTGCGGGTGTCGACGACCACGCTGGCCACCTCGTTCATCAGGAAGTGCGGCCCGTCCATCGTCCAGCGCTGCCGGTCCGGCGAGGACGCCAGCCATAGCCCCTTGCGCGTCCCGATAGCCACCATCGTCGTCATGCCCGGAGTCTGCCCCCGCCCACCGACAGGGACAAGCCTCAGCCGGTGGCGACGACGTGGCGCAGTTGCTCGCCCCGCCCCAGGGCGGACAGCTGCGCTCGCAGCAGCCGGACTGCCCGGGGACGGAACGCGCTGGTTGCGCCCCCCACGTGGGGGGAGACGAGCACGTTCGGCGTGCGCCACAGCGGATGGCCGGCCGGCAGCGGCTCCGGGTCGGTGACGTCGACGGCGGCCCTGACCCGTCCGCCCTCGGCCACCAGCGCGTCGGTGTCCAGCACCTTGCCGCGGGACACGTTGACCAGCAGGGCGCCGTCCGCCATGCGAGCCAGGAAGGCCGCGTCGACCAGCCCGGTGGTCGCCGCCGTCAGCGGCACCACCACCACGACGACGTCGTGCCGGGGCAGCAGGTCCGGCAGCTCGGCCACCCCGTGCACCCGCTCGACCAGGTCGTCGCCCGCGCGCGGCCTGCTCGCGACGGCGGTCAGGGCCACCTCGAACGGCGCCAGCCGGCTGGCCACGGCGCGGCCGACCGAGCCGTAGCCGACCAGGAGCACGTGCCGGTCTGCCAGCGCCGGCCGCATCTCCAGCGGCAGCCAGCGCGACTCGCGCTGTGCGAGCACGAACTCCGGTATGCCGCGCAGCGCCGCGATCACCAGCCCCACCGCGAGCTCGGCGGTGGACGCGTCGTGCACGCCGACGGCGTTGGCCAGCCGCACCCCCGGGGGGAGGCTCGGGAGCACGTCGTCATACCCCGCGGTGAGCAACTGGACGACGCGCAGGTTCGGCAGCAGCGACAGGCGGTGCAGCGGCTCGCGGCTGCCGAGGTACGGCGGCACGACGAGCACGACGTCAGCGGGTCGAGGTGGCTCGGAGACGATGTCCCACGAGAGCATCTCGACACCGTCAACAGGTCCTAGGTCCTCGATCCAGTCCTGGTCCGGCAGGGTCACCAACGGCATGCCTGGACCGTATCGGTGACAATCACGCATGCGCCGGTTCGCGGTCCCGCCACGAACGACCTGACCAGGACCTCCTCGCTGTCCCAGGTGACAATCGCGAATGCGCCGGGTCGCGGTCCCGCCGGTCGTCCTGCTGCTGCTGGCCGGGTGCAGCGCCCAGCCCCCGGTGGACGCGCCACCCCCGAGCGCGTCGCCGGTGACCTCCTCGAGGTCCGCGGCACCGAGCACGCTTGCCTCGTCAGCGACCACGACCGCGCCGGCAGCCGCGCCTGTGGACCGGCCGACCGTGGTGGCCCGCAAGCTGAACGTGCCGTGGGGGCTGGCGTTCCTGCCGGACGGGTCCGCGCTGGTGACCTCGCGCGACGAGGGCCGGGTCCTGCGGGTCCGCCGCGGCGCCGCCACGGTGGAGGTGGGTACCGTCCCGGGCGTCGAGCCGGGCGGTGAGGGCGGCCTGCTCGGCGTGGCCGTCTCCCCCGATTTCGCCTCCGACGGCACCGTCTTCGTCTACCTGACCGCCGCCGAGGACAACCGCGTGCTGCGGATGACCTTGCGGGACAAGCGGCTCCGTGAGGACAAGGTGGTCGTGGACGGCATACCCAAGGCCATCAACCACAACGGCGGCCGGCTGGCGTTCGGCCCGGACGGCTACCTCTACATCGGCACCGGCGACGCCATGGACCCCGGCCGCTCCCAGGACCGGGAGTCCCTGGGCGGCAAGATCCTGCGCGTCACCCGGGACGGCGCGCCGGCGCCGGGGAACCCGTTCGGCAATCGGGTCTGGACCCTGGGCCACCGCAACGTGCAGGGCCTGGCGTGGGACGGTCATCGCCGGATGTTCGCCAGCGAGTTCGGCCAGAACACCTGGGACGAGCTGAACCGGATCGAACCGGGGCGCAACTACGGCTGGCCGGACGTCGAGGGCAGGGGCGGCAGGGGCGGCTTCACCGACCCGCTAGTCCAGTGGCCGACCGCGGACGCGTCGCCGAGCGGGATCGCCGTCGGCACCGACGGCGCGGTGTACCTGGCCGCGCTGCGCGGGGAGTCGTTGTGGCGGGTGCCGATCCGCGACGACGGCCCTGCCGCCGAACCGCGGCGGCTGCTTCGGGGCGACTACGGGCGACTGCGGACGGTCGAGCGCGACAGCGCCGGCAACCTGTGGGTCGTCACCAGCAACACCTTCCGTGGCAACCCTGGTGAAGACGACGACCGGGTCATCGTCTTCCCGGCCGCCGTCGAATGAACAGGAAGGAACCGCCCGCCCGGCGTCAGGGGAGCAGGACGAGCTTGCCGCGGACGTGGCCGTCCGCGCTGATCCGGTAGGCCTCTGCCGCCCGCTCCAGTGGGAACGTCTGCACCTTGACCGTGACGTCGTCCTGCTCCAGCATCTTGGCCACCTGGGCGAGTGCCTCAGCCGGGTGGCTGTCGGCGGTCCCGCCCCCGGTGACCCGGGCGCCGGCCTGGCCGGCGGTGAAGTTGGCGATGCTCACGACTTGGGACGGCTCGGGGACCAGGCCCACGAGCTGCTCGATCGGGGTCTTCCCGGCGACGTCGAAGACGGCGTCGACCTGCCCGTCCGCGGCCGCGCGCACGCGCTCGGCCACTCCCTCGCCGTACCGCACCGGGATCGCCTTGACCTCGCGGAGGTAGTCCTGGTTCGAATCACCGGCGGAGGCGATGACCCGGGCGCCACGGGCCACGGCCAGCTGCACGGCGACCGCGCCGACCCCGCCGGCGCCGCCGTCGACGAAGACGGTGTCCCCCGCCTTCACCCCGAGCAGCCGCAGCCCGCGCTCGGCCGTCTCCCCCGCCACTCCTGCCGCTGCGGCGACGGCCCAGTCGACCGAGGGCGGCTTGGCGGCCCAGTCCCCCAGGACGGCATACTCCGCCTGCGTGTGCTGCCCGAGCCCGAAGACCTCGTCGCCGACCGAGACGCCGCTGACGCCCTCGCCGACCTGGTCAACGACACCGGCCGCGTCGACCCCGAGGTAGCCCGTCCCGGACATCGGCCGGCCGCCGGCCATGGCGCCGGCCGCGACCTTCCAGTCGATCGGGTTCACGCTGACGGCGCGCACCGCGATGCGAACCTGCCCCGGGCCGGCATGCGGCTCCGGGGCGTCTCCCACGGTGATGACCTCGTGTCCGCCGTACTCCGTGTACTGCACTGCGCGCATTGGGCTCCTCCTTGCTACTCGCCCCCGAGACGATCCAACAACAACTGGCGCACGGCCGCCGCGTCGGCCTGACCGCCCAGCTGGCGCATCACCTGGCCGATGAGGGCGCCGACAGCCTGCACCTTGCCCCCCCGCACCTTCGCGGCGACATCGGGGTTGCCCACGATCACGGCGTCGACGGCCTCGGCGAGTGCGGCCGTGTCGCTCACCAGCCGCAGCCCCCTGGCCTCGGCCACAGCGGCCGGGTTGCCTTCACCGGCCAGCACGCCCTCGAAGACCTGCCGGGCCATGGCGTCGTTCAGCCGGCCCGAGGCGACCAAGCCATCCAGTTCGGCGACGTGCAACGGCGTGACACCGAAGTCGGTCAGCTCCCGTCCCTCGGCGTTGGCTCGCCGGGCCAGCTCGCCGGACCACCACTTGCGCGCGCCGGCGGGGCTCGCTCCTGCCGCGACCGTCTCCTCGACCAGCTCGACCGCGCCGGCGTTGACCACGTCGCGCATCTGCAGGTCCGTGTAGCCCCAGGCCAGCTGGAGCCGACGATGACGGACCGAGGGCGCCTCGGGCAGGGTCGAGCGCAGCCGTTCGACCTCGGCCGGCGGCGGCGCCACCGGCACCAGGTCGGGCTCGGGAAAGTACCGGTAGTCCTCGGCGTCCGACTTCACCCGGCCGGATGTGGTGACCCCGGTGTCCTCGTGCCAGTGCCGGGTCTCCTGGACGACCTTCTCCCCCCCATCGAGCACCGCCGCGTGCCGGGTGATCTCGTAGCGGACCGCCCGCTCGACCGAGCGGAGCGAGTTCACGTTCTTCGTCTCGGTGCGCGTGCCGAATGGCACCGACGCCTGCTCCTGCGCACGGGGCCGGAGGGAGACGTTGGCGTCGCAGCGCAGCGACCCCTGCTCCATCCGCACGTCGCTGACGTCCAGGGCTCGCAGCAGCTCGCGCAGCGCGCTCACGTACGCCCGCGCGACCTCCGGCGCCCGCTCACCTGCGCCGGTAACGGTCTTCGTCACGATCTCGATGAGGGGGATCCCGGCCCGGTTGTAGTCCACCAGCGAGTACTCCGCGCCGTGGATCCGTCCCGTCGCACCGCCGACGTGCAGCGACTTGCCGGTGTCCTCCTCCATGTGCGCGCGTTCGACCTCGACCCGGAACACCTCGCCGTCGGCCAGCTCGACGTCGAGGTAGCCGTCGTAGGCGATCGGCTCGTCGTACTGGGAGGTCTGGAAGTTCTTCGGCATGTCCGGGTAGAAGTAGTTCTTCCGGGCGAACCGGCACCATGCCGCGATGGTGCAGTTGAGCGCCAGGCCAATCCTGATGGCCGACTCCACCGCCGTGGCGTTCACCACGGGCAGCGACCCGGGAAGGCCGAGGCAGACCGGGCACACCTGCGAGTTGGGCTCGGCGCCAAAGGTGGTGGCGCAGCCGCAGAACATCTTGGTGGCCGTGTTCAGCTCGACGTGCACCTCCAGCCCGATGACCGGGTCGTAGCGTCCCACCGCGTCTGCATACTCCACGACCGGCTCGGTCGAGCTGGTGACCGTCATGCCCGAACCTGCGAACCCGCGCGCAGCTCAGGCGCGTTCGCCAGCAATGGGCCGCCCCAACGCTGCAGCAGGGACCGCTCCAGGGCCGCGCCGGCGGCATACAGCCGGTCGTCGTGGGTCGCCGGGGCCAGGATCTGGATGCCGCAAGGCAGCCCGTCCGCCTCGGCCAGCCCGCTCGGCAGCGACATCCCGGGAACTCCCGCCAGGTTGGCCGGGATGGTGGCAACATCGTTGAGGTACATAGCGATCGGGTCCTCGAGCTTCTCCCCGAGCGCAAACGCCGTTGTCGGGGCGGTCGGCGAGACCAGGACGTCCGCCTGCTCGAACGCGGCAGCGAAGTCGCGCGAGATGAGCGTGCGGACCTTCTGCGCCTGACCGTAGTAGGCGTCGTAGTAGCCGCTGGACAGGGCGTAGGTGCCGAGGATGATCCGCCGCTTCACCTCGGCGCCGAAGCCGGCGTCCCGCGTGGCGGCCATCACCTGCTCGGCGCTGGGATCCTCGTTGCCCTCCGGCAGCACGCGCAGGCCGTAGCGCATCGCATCGAACCGCGCCAGGTTCGAGGAGCACTCGCTGGGCAGGATGAGGTAGTAGGCGGCCAGCGCGTACTCGAAGTGAGGACAGGACACCTCGACCACGTCGGCGCCCGCGTCCACCAGCAGTTGCACCGACTCCTCGAACCGGGCCCGGACCCCGGCTTGGTACCCCTCGCCGTTGAGCTCGCGGATCACCCCGACCCGCATCCCCGCGACGTCCGCGCGCCGGGCAGCCTCCACCACCGGCGGCACCGGCGCCGCGATGGAGGTGGAGTCCATCGGGTCGTGGCCGGCGATGACCTCGTGCAGCAGCGCGGTGTCGAGAACGCTGCGGGCGCACGGGCCGACCTGGTCCAGGCTGCTGGCGAGCGCCACCACGCCGTAGCGGGAGACCCCGCCGTAGGTCGGCTTGGTCCCCACCGTCCCGGTCACCGCGGCCGGCTGCCGGATGGAGCCGCCGGTGTCGGTCCCGATCGCCAACGGCGCCTCGAACGCCGCCACCGCCGCGGCGGACCCACCGCCCGAGCCGCCAGGTATGCGGGCCAGGTCCCACGGGTTGCGGGTCGGTCCGTACGCCGAGTGCTCGGTGGAGGAGCCCATCGCGAACTCGTCCATGTTCGTCTTGCCCAGGATCGGCATTCCGGCGGCCCGCAGCCTGGTCACCACGGTCGCGTCATAGGGCGGGACCCAGCCCTGCAGGATCCGCGAACCGCATGTGGTCTCAAGCCCGTTCGTCGCGACGATGTCCTTGACGGCGACCGGCACACCAGCCAGGGGAGGCATCCGCTCGCCGGCCGACCGCCGCCGGTCGACCTGCGCCGCCGTCGCGAGCGCCCCGTCGGCGTCAACCCGCAGAAACGCGTGCACGGCCCCGTCCACGGCAGCGATCCGGTCCAGGTGGGCGGTGGTCACCTCGACCGCGCTCACCTGCCCACTGGCCAGCGCCCGCGCCAGGACGGCGGCGCTCGAACCGACGATGTCCATGGGTCAGTCCTCCGCCAGGATGCGCGGCACCGAGAACCGCTGCTGCTCCGTGGCGGGCGCCCCGGACAGTGCCTGCTGGGGTGTCAGCCCCGGGCGCACGACATCGGGCCTGGTCACGTTCGTCAATGGCAGAGGGTGGGACGTCGGCGGGATGTGGTCCGCAGCCACCTCCCCGACCTGGGCGACCGCGTCCAAGATCTGGGTCAGCTCGCCCACCATGCGGTCCAGCTCTGCCTCGGACAGGTCGATGCGGGCGAGCATGGCCAGGTGCGCGACATCGTCGCGCTCGATCGCGGGCATGGCGGCCAGTCTAGGATCTGCCCAGGCCGGCGGATGCCGCCGGATCAACCACCAAGCCAGCCGAGGAGGACCGTGAGCGGCAGCATGCCGGGCGACTGGGTCGCCCAGGCGGCCGATGCGGCCGCCGCGAAGGCGAGCACACGGCATACCGGCGGGTCCTCCCCCACGATCACGTGCGCCTCCGGGATCAGCCCGTCCGGGCCGATCCACCTGGGCAACCTGCGCGAGATCATGGTCCCCCACCTGGTGGCCGACGAGCTGGCCCGCCGGGGCGAGCCGGTGCGGCACCTGCTGTCCTGGGACGACTACGACCGGCTGCGCAAGGTGCCGGCGGGGGTGGACCCCTCGTTCGCCCAGCACATCGGCCGGCCGCTG
>DASSLY010000125.1:0-23433 GCA_035689185.1 Dermatophilaceae bacterium | reverse complement strand
GCACGCCCTGGGCGACCGCCGGGCCTCGCAGAACTCAGGCTGGACGTCGAAGCGTCAAGCGAGCAGGGCGATGACTCGGCGGCACCTCAGGTGCATCGGCAGCCGTTCAACCACCGACCTGACAAGGGTGCACCAGTGAGCGGTCGGCTCGGCCCCGCTGCCGCTGTGGACGGCAGCGGGGGCGACGAGCGGACATGCTGCGGCCGTCCCGGCCCGACGGCCCTGGTCACCCCGGTCAGCCGGGCATACCGGCGGGCTCCGGGACGGGGCGCGAGCGCGACCGGGCGGAGCGCACCGAGTCGACCGTGAGCGCGACCAGCGCGAGCCAAACCATGCCGAACCCGACCCAGCGGGAAAGGCCCAGGTGCTCGCCCAGGAGCAGGACCCCGCAGAGCAGCTGCAGGACCGGGGTGATGAACTGGAGCAGCCCGACGGTCACCAGCGGCACCCGCCGCGCGGCGGCGCCGAAGAGCAGCAGCGGCAGCGCCGTCACCGGCCCGGAGATGGCGAGCAGCGCCGGGTGCCAAGGTGCGTCGCTGGTGAAGGTGGTCGACCCACGCGCGGCCAGCACGGCCAGGATTCCCACGGCCATGGGTGCCAGCGCCAGGGTCTCCGAGGTCAGGCTCTGCGCCGCGGTGAGCCTGGCGCCGATGCGGTTCTTCATCAGCCCGTACGTCGCGAACGACAGCGCCAGCGTGATCGCCACCCAGGGCGGGCGGCCGAAGTCGACGGTGAGGTACAGCGCGGCCACGCAGCCGATGCCGACGGCCAGCCACTGCAGCCGCCGCAGGCGCTCCCGCAGGACGACGACACCGAGCGCGACGGTGACCAGCGGGTTGAGGAAGTACCCCAGCGACGCCTCGGTCACGTTGTGGGCGGCCACCGCGGCGACGTAGACGACCCAGTTCAGCGCCAGCACCAGGCTGGCCACCGTGACCAGGGCGACGTTGCGCGGGCGGTTGAAGACCTTCCGAACCCAGTCCAGGTTGCGCCCCGCGGCGATCAGCCCACCGCATACCAGCAGCGTCCACAGGATCCGGTGAGCCAGGATCTCCAACGGTCCCGCGGGGGGGAGCAGGTGGAAGTAGAGCGGGAAGAGGCCCCACAGCCCGTAAGCCAGCAGCCCGTATGCCGTGCCGGCCCGGTTCGGGTCGTGGCCGGGGACCTGTGGCGCCGCGGACCCTGGGGGTGCGGTGTCGGTCACTCCCCGACGGTCCAGGTGTCCTTGCCGTGCAGCAGGCGGGACAGGTCCGCGTCGGTCGTCCGGCGGCCGACCGACCCGCCGGCGGCGGCAACCGCGCCGTCGACCTGCGCGCGGACCTGGTCGTCGTAGGTGGGCCGTTGCACCGCCCGGAAGACGCCCATCGGGACGTGCCCCATCTGCTCGTCGTCCAGCCGGGAGATGGCGAACGCGCCGGACGGGTCGTCGGCGGCGACGTCGTGGACGACTACCCGCGCCGGGTCGGCCTGGGCCTGGTCGACCACGATGACCCGGCCGGCGTCGTCGCGGACCAGCATCTGGCCGGCGCCGGTGCGCACCGGTTCGCCGTCGCGCAGGTGCACGACCCTGGCCTGGGCGCCGGCGCGGTCCTTGAGCACCTGGAAAGCCCCGTCGTGGAAGATCGGGCAGTTCTGGTAGATCTCGACCAGCGCGGCACCCCGGTGGTGGGCGGCGGCGCGCAGCACCTCGGTGAGGTGGGCGCGGTCGGAGTCCATCGTCCGGGCCACGAACGTGGCCTCGGCGCCCAGCGCCAGCGAGACCGGGTTGAACGGGGTGTCGACCGAGCCCATCGGGGTGGACTTGGTGACCAGCCCGACCTCGGAGGTGGGGGAGTACTGGCCCTTCGTCAGCCCGTAGATCCGGTTGTTGAACAGCAGGATCTTCAGGTTCACGTTGCGGCGCAGCGCGTGGATCAGGTGGTTGCCGCCGATGGACAGCGCGTCGCCGTCACCGGTGACCACCCACACCGACAGGTCACGCCGCGACGTGGCCAGCCCGGTCGCGATGGCCGGCGCCCGGCCGTGGATCGAGTGCATCCCGTAGGTCTGCAGGTAGTACGGGAAGCGCGAGGAGCAGCCGATGCCGGAGACGAAGACGATGTTCTCCCGGCGCAGGCCCAGCTCGGGCAGGAAGCCCTGCACCGCGGCGAGGATCGCGTAGTCCCCGCAACCGGGGCACCAGCGAACCTCCTGGTCGGAGGTGAAATCCTTCTTCGTCTGCGCGGCCGCCCCCGGCGGCAGGTGCGGCACGTCATGGGTGCCGAGCCGCGGCATACCCAACTCGATGGCGGTCACCGGGAACCTACTTCCTGCGTCGCGTTCGTGATGACGTTGGCCAGCTCGGTCGCGGTGAACGGCACCCCTCGGACGGCGGTGTGGCTTCGGACGTCGACGAGGTACTTGGCGCGCAGCAGCAGGGCCAGCTGGCCGAGGTTCATCTCGGGTACCACGACCCGGTCGTAGCGTCGCAGCACCTCGCCCAGGTTGGCCGGGAACGGGTTGAGGTGGCGCAGGTGCGCCCGCGCGACGTGCGCGCCGGCGTTGCGGCACAGCCGCACGGCGGCGGCGACCGGACCGTAGGTGGACCCCCAGCCGAGCACGAGCACGCGGGCCTCGCCGGTGGGGTCGTCCACCTCGACCGGCGGGACGTCGATGCCGTCGATCTTGGCCTGCCGCAACCGGACCATCGTGTCGTGGTTGGCTGGGTCGTAGGAGATGTCGCCGGTGACGTCGGCCTTCTCGATGCCGCCGATCCGGTGCTCCAGCCCCGGCGTTCCGGGCACCGCCCACGGCCGGGCCAGGGTCTGCGGGTCGCGCAGGTAGGGGTGGAAGACCGGCGCGCCGTCCGCGTCGACGGCGTTCGGCGTCGTCGCAAGCTCGACGGCGAGATCGGGCAGGTCCCGCACCTCGGGGATGCGCCACGGCTCGGAGCCATTGGCCAGGTAACCGTCGGAGAGCAGGATGACCGGGGTCCGGTAGGTCGTCGCGATGCGCACCGCTTCCATCGCGACGTCGAAGCAGTCGGCCGGCGACTGGGGCGCGACGATGGGCACCGGCGCCTCGCCGTTGCGGCCGAACATCGCCTGGAGCAGGTCGGCCTGCTCGGTCTTGGTCGGCAGCCCGGTCGACGGGCCGCCCCGCTGCACGTCGACGACGACCAGCGGCAACTCCAGCGAGACCGCCAACCCGACCGTCTCCGCCTTCAGCGAAAGGCCCGGGCCGGAGGTGGTGCTCACCCCGATCGCACCGCCGAAGGCGGCGCCCAGCGCCGCACCCACACCGGCGATCTCGTCCTCGGCCTGCATCGTGGTCACGCCGTAGCGCTTCAGCGAGGACAGCGTGTGCAGGATGTCCGAGGCCGGGGTGATGGGGTAGGACCCGAGCACGAGCGGCAGGCCGCTGCGGTGCGATGCCGCCACCAGCCCGTAGGCGAGCGCCACGTTGCCGGTGATGTTCCGGTAGGTGCCGGACGGCATCCGGGCCGGCGCCACCTCGTAGGCCACCGAGAAGTCCTCGGTGGTCTCCCCGTAGTTGAAGCCCGCGTGCAACGCCGCGAGGTTGGCCTCCAGCACCTCCGGCCTGTTGGCGAACTTGGCCTTGAGGAACTGCTCGGTGCCGTCGGTGGGGCGGGTGTAGAGCCAGGACAGCAGGCCGAGCGCGAACATGTTCTTCGCCCGTTCCTTGTCCTTGCGGGACAGGCCGAAATCGGCCAGCGCCTGCACCGTGATCGAGGTGAGCGCGACCGGGTGCACGTGGTAGCTGTCGAGCGTGCCGTCCTCGACCGGGTTGGCGGCGTAGCCGACCTTGGCCAGGTTACGTCGGGTGAACTCGTCGGTGTTGACGATGATCGTGCCGCCCCGGGGGACGTCGCCCAGGTTGGCCTTCAGCGCCGCCGGGTTCATCGCGACCAGGACGTCCGGCGCGTCGCCGGGGGTCAGGACCGCGTGGTCGGCGAAGTGCAGCTGGAAGCTGGACACTCCCGGCAGGGTGCCCTGCGGCGCGCGGATCTCGGCGGGGAAGTTCGGCAGCGTCGACAGGTCGTTGCCCAGGGTGGCCGTCTCGCTGGTGAACCTGTCGCCGGTGAGCTGCATCCCGTCTCCGGAGTCCCCCGCGAACCGGATCACAACGCGGTCGACCCGCTTGACTTGCTTGCTCATCGCTCGTGGCTCACCAGGCTCTCGTCTGTGCGATCCCCCGGAACTTCGTGGGCGCGAGGGGGTCGCCCTTCCATGGTAAGGCGGGCTCGGATGCTGGACCCGCAAAGTCCGCCGAATGGACGCCCGTGTCTCCCCCCCCGCGGTCACCAGCTGGCCGTGAGCGGGCGTCCCTCCTCGTACCCGGCGCTGCTCTGGATGCCGACCACGGCCCGCTCGTGGAAGCGGGCCACCGAGTCGGCACCGGCGTAGGTGAGGCTGCTGCGCACTCCGGCCGTGATGCTGTCGATCAGGTCCTCCACCCCGGGGCGCGCCGGGTCGAGGTACATCCGCGAGCTGGAGATGCCCTCCTCGAACAGCGCCATCCTGGCCCGCTGGAAGCCGGCCGCGTCGCGGGTGCGGTTCGACACCGCCCGCGCCGACGCCATCCCGAACGACTCCTTGTAGGTCCGCCCGTCCCCGGTGCTCATCAGGTCTCCCGGCGACTCGTAGGTCCCGGCGAACCACGAACCGATCATCACGCTCGACGCCCCGGCCGCCAGGGCCAGGGCCACGTCGCGGGGGAACCGCACCCCGCCGTCGGCCCACACGTGCGCCCCCGCATCGCGCGCCGCCGCCGCGCACTCCAGCACCGCGGAGAACTGCGGCCGCCCGACGCCGGTCATCATCCGGGTGGTGCACATCGCGCCCGGCCCGACGCCGACCTTGACGATGTCCGCGCCGGCCGCTGCCAGGTCCGCCGCGCCCGCGGCCGACACCACGTTGCCCGCGGCGACCGGTATGCGGCGGCCGGTGCGGTCCGCGTGCGTGTCGCGGGCGCGGCATACCACCGGGAGCGCGTCGAGCATCCGGTCCTGGTGGCCGTGCGCGGTGTCGACGACCAGGACGTCCGCACCGGTGGCGAGCAGCGCCTCCGCCTTCGCGGCGACGTCGCCGTTGATGCCCAGGGCCGCCCCGACGAGCAGCCGCCCCTGGGGGTCGACCGCGGGGGCGTAGATGCTGGAGCGCAGCGCGCCCTTGCGGGTGACCACCCCGACCAGCCGGTCGCCATCGGTCACCGGGGCCAGCTGAAGGTGCAGGTCGGCCAGGACGGCGAACATCTCCTCGGGCTCCATCCCGACCGGCAGGGTGGCGATGTCCCTGGTCATCACCTCGTGCACCTGCGCGAACCGGTCCACGCCCGCGCCGTCGCGCTCGGTGAGGACGCCCAGCGGCTTGCCGTCCCGCACCACGACCGCGGCGCCATGCGCCCGCTTGTGGACCAGCGACATCGCCTCGCCCACGGTGGTCTCCGGCGCCACCGTGATCGGGGTCTCGTACACGGTGTGCGCCGCCTTGACCCGCCGGATCGCGGCGGCGACCACGTCCCGGGGAATGTCCTGGGGGATGACCGCCACACCGCCCCGGCGCGCGACCGTCTCGGCCATCCGGCTGCCGGAGACCGCGGTCATGTTCGCCACGACCACCGGGATGGTGGTGCCGACCCCGTCGGGGCAGGTGAGGTCGACGTCGAACCGGGAGGCCACCGCGGAGCGGGACGGGACCATGAACACGTCGTTGTAGGTCAGGTCCACGCTCGGGGTGAGGTCGTTCAGGAAGCGCATCAGTCGAGTCTATGGTCCGCCAATCTCTCGGCGTGGCCACGATGTTCGACACGTGCGGGCCTTGAGCTGGTGCCCCGGCCCGGCCGCTCAGCGAACGCCGCGAAGCAGGTTCTCGATGAGTGCCAGCGCGAAGTCGACGGTGAGGGGCTGGTCCGGCAGTAGCAGCCGGTGGTAGCAGGAGCCCCACAGCTGGTCGACGACGACCTCGGGGTCGACGTTGGCGCGCAGCTGGCCGCGGCGCTTCGCCCGTTCCAGGGCCTGGACCGCCAGGGCGCGGCGAGGTCCGGAGTACTTCTCCCGGTAGGCGCGGGCCAGGGCCGGGTCGGTTTGCGCCTGGCCGATGAGCTCGGCGATGACGCGCCCGGCGGACGTGTCGCGCAAGAGGAGGACGAAGGAGGTGAGCTGGTCCAACAGGTCGGCCTCGATGTCCCCGGTGTCCGGAAAGGCGAGCACGGCCTCGACCGTCGTGAAGTACCCGTCGAGGGCGAGGGCGCCCCGGGACGGCCACCACTTGTAGATCGTCATCTTGCTGACCCCTGCCAGCGTGGCGACCCCCTCGATGGTGAAGCGGCCCATCCCTTCGGCGAGCAGTAGCTGGCCCGCTGCGGCAAGGATCTCCTGGCGCACCAGCGCCGTCGGCCGGCGCCCGCGGCCCCGTCGGGCTTCACCGACGGTCCGGCCGGGGGGCGTCGTCGGCCGGTCGCCTCCCGCCGCGCCGGACTCGGGGGCCCGCGGGGGTGCCGGTTCAGGTGGCTGGCTCAACGAAGGCTCCGCTCGGCGTGGACGACGGTCATGTATATGGACGCACTGTACACGTAAGGGCTATGATGGACGGGTCGTCCATATCAACCTGGGCGAGCGTCCCACGAGTTCGACGTCAGGAGACCCGATGACCAGCGCCCCCCACACCCAGAGCACCCCGGCCGGCACGACCCGGGTGGCGGTCGTCACCGGCGGCTCCGGCGGGATCGGGCAGTCCGTGGCGAAGCGCCTTGCCGCTGACGGGATGAGCGTGGTCGTGCACTACGCCGGCAACCCGGACCGGGCAGCGGAGGTCGTCGAGGCGATCACGTCCGCGGGCGGGGCTGCGACCGCCGTTCAGGCAGACGTCGCGGAGGAGGGCGAGGTCGCCGCGCTGTTCGACCTGGCGGAGCGGACCTATGGCGGCGTCGACGTCGTCGTGCACACCGCCGGCGTCATGCTGCTGTCACCGCTCACCGAGCTGGACCTGGCCGACTTCGACCGCATGCACCGCACCAACCTGCGGGGCACCTTCGTCGTTGCCCAGCAGGCCGCCCGCCGAGTCCGCCCCGGCGGGGCCATCGTGACCTTCTCCAGCTCCGTGGTGAAGCTCGCGCTGCCTGCGTACACGGCATACGCCGCGACCAAGGGCGCGGTGGACGCCATGACGCTCATCCTGGCCAGGGAGCTGCGCGGGAGGGACGTCACGGTGAACGCGGTCGCTCCGGGCCCGACGGCCACACCGCTGTTCCTCGACGACAAGGACCAGGCCACCGTCGACCGCTTGGCGGCGGCGGCGCCGCTGGAGCGCCTGGGCACTCCGGACGACATCGCCGAGACGGTCGCCTTCCTCGCCGGTCCGGCCCGCTGGGTCAACGGCCAGGTGGTCTACACCAACGGCGGCGTCGTCTAGGCCGACCCGCTCACCCCGTACTGACGCCTCGCGAGGCCCGTTTGGAGGGCTGCACGACGTGAGAACGGTCGCCAGGAGGCGTCCGGTCGAGGTGGGGGCGGGGTGGTTAGGCTGGCGGGCGTGCCGCCGTCGCCGTACCTCACCGTCCTGGGGGTGGTCCTCGCCGGCGTCCTGCTGTTCGTCGCGGCCATGACCGCGCGGCGGCTGCTGGCGCCGAGGGCGCCGACCCCGGCCAAGGCGGCGACATACGAGTGCGGGGTCGACCCGGTCGGGCAGGGCTGGGCCCAGACCAACGTCCGCTACTTCCTGTACGCCTTCCTCTATGTCATCTTCGCCGTCGACGCGGTGTACCTGTTCCCTTGGGCCACCGTGATCCGCACCGACCTGGGCGCCGCGAGCCTGGTGGAGATGGCCATCTTCATCGGCGTGCTCGTCATCGGCCTCGGCCACGCCGCGCGAAGGGGCCTGCTGCGGTGGCAGTGACTCGGCTCCCGCAGCCCCGCGTCGGCCCGCTCGCCGAGCATGCGCCCGAGCCGATGAAGTTCGTCCTGAACTGGGGCCGGCGCTACAGCCTGTGGGTCTTTAACTTCGGGCTGGCCTGCTGCGCCATCGAGTTCATCGCCGCGTCGATGGCCCGGCACGACTTCATCCGGCTCGGCGTCATCCCGTTCGCCCCCGGTCCCCGGCAGGCCGACCTGATGGTCGTCTCCGGCACCGTCACCGACAAGATGGCCCCTGCTGTGCGCCGGCTCTACGACCAGATGCCGGAGCCGAAGTACGTCATCTCCTTCGGCGCCTGCTCCAACTCCGGCGGCCCCTACTGGGACTCCTACTGCGTCACGAAGGGCGTCGACCAGGTCATCCCGGTCGACGTGTACGTGCCCGGCTGCCCGCCCCGGCCGGAGGCGCTGCTGCAGGGGATCATGAAGCTGCAGGAGAAGATCGCCGGCGAGACGCAGTCGTCCGCCACGCTGAACGACCGGTATGCCGGGCGCCGTCACCTTTCCGCCGCGGTCGCCACCCGAGCCCTGGTCCCGGCTCCCGACGGCGCCCCGTGAAGGCCCTGGAGGTGCCGTGCCGGGACGTCCCCGTGGACGGCTGGCTCGACGCGCTCACCGCGGCCCGGGACGAGGGGTTCAGCTTCTTCGACTGGCTGACAGCGGTGGACCAGACCGACGCCGCCGACAGCGGGGGGACGCCGGGGTTCGACGTCGTCGCCCACCTGCTCGATCCCGCCTCCCGCGGCGACCTGCAACGGGTGCTGCTGCGCACCCGGGTCCCGGTCGGCGGCTCGGTGGCCAGCGCGACCGGGCTCTGGCGGGGTGCGGCCTGGCACGAGCGGGAGACCCACGAGATGTTCGGTGTCGCCTTCGACGGCTTCGACGACGGGACGGGGCAAGGGCTGCGGCCGCTGCTGCTGCCGGACGGGTTCGAGGGCACGCCGCTTCGCAAGTCGTTCGTGCTGGCGGCCCGGGCGAGCAAGCCGTGGCCGGGGGCCAAGGAGCCTGGGGAGAGCGGGCATGACCTGCCGGAGCGCGGGGGCCGGCGCCGGATGACCCCGCCGGGGGTGCCCGACCCGGACTGGGGCCCGCGCTGATGCCGGTGGCACTGGAGGTGGTGCTGCGGTCGGCCGGCGTGCTGGCCGCGTTCCTGACCCTGCCGCTGCTCGTGGGGCAGACGGAGCACAAGGTCATGGCGCACATGCAGGGCCGGCTGGGCCCGATGTACGCCGGCGGGTTCCACGGGTTCGCCCAGCTAGTCGCCGACGGGGTGAAGTTCGTCCAGAAGGAGGATGTCACCCCCCGCGAGGCCGACGGCCCGGTGTTCCGCCTGGCCCCCGCGGTGGCGCTCATCCCGTACCTGGTCGCGCTTGCCGTCGTCCCACTGTCCCCGACCGTCGTGGCCGCCGACGTGGACGCGAGCGTGCTGTTCGTCGTGGCCGCCAGCGCGGTCGGCATCCTGGGCACCCTGATGGCGGGGTGGTCCAGCGCCAACAAGTACGCCCTGCTCGGGGGGATGCGCGCCGCGGCGCAGCTGCTGTCCTACGAGCTGCCGATCGTGCTCGCGACCGCCTCGGTCGCACTCGCCGCGGGCACGGTCTCCCTCACCGGCATCGTCGAGCAGTGGCAGCCGTGGTGGCTTCTCTGGCAGGCGCCGGGCGCGGCCTGCTTCCTGCTGGCCGCGGTCGCCGAGCTGCAGCGACCGCCGTTCGACATGCCCGTCGCCGACGCCGAGATCGTCTTCGGTCCGTACACCGAGTACACCGGGCTGCGGTTCGCCTTCTTCCTGCTCGCCGAGTACGCCGGCATCGTGGTCATGTCGCTGCTGTTCGCGGTCCTGTACCTCGGCGGCTGGCGCGGCCCGTTCGCCGAGCAGCTGGGCCCGCTGTGGACCCTGGCCAAGGCGGGGCTGGTCGCCGTGGTCGTCATCTGGTTCCGGGTGGCCTGGCCCCGGCTGCGCGAGGACCAGCTGCAGCGGCTGGCCTGGGCGGCGCTGGTGCCGTTGGCGATCGCGCAGCTGGCCCTCACCGGCGTCCTCGTCGTGATGGCGACATGAGCGGGAAGCGCTCCGCGAACGGCGCCGCGCAGCCGCGCCGCGAACGGCACGGGCGGGCCCCACGGGACCAGCGCGGCATACTGCCCGGTCTGCTGCACGGCCTGGCCACCACCGCCCGCACCCTGGTCAGCCCGGCGCACACGGCCGAGTATCCGGACGCCATGCCGCACCTGCCGCCCCGTTCGCGGGGGGTCATCGCGCTGCTGGAGGAGAACTGCACCTCCTGCATGCTCTGCGCCCGGGAGTGCCCGGACTGGTGCATCTACATCGACAGCCACAAGGAGACGATCCCGGCGACCACCCCCGGGGGGCGGGACAGGCAGCGCAACGTGCTCGACCGGTTCGCCATCGACTTCTCGCTGTGCATGTACTGCGGCATCTGCATCGAGGTCTGCCCGTTCGACGCGCTGCACTGGAGTCCCGAGTTCGAGTACGCGGAGACCGACATCCGCGACCTGCTGCACGAGAAGGACCGGCTCGGGCAGTGGATGCCGACGGTGCCGCCGCCGCCGGCACCGGACCCCGGCTCGGCCGAGCCGGGCGAGGTCGCGGCCGCCGGCAGGCCGCCGCGCCAGCCCCGCCCAGCCGCCGGCGAGACGACGCCGCGCCCGCCCCGCCCGCCGCGCCCAGCCGCCCCCGCAACCCCGCGCCCGGACGCGAGCCCGGACGCGAGCCCGGACGCCGGCCCGGACGCGGGCCCGGACGCGGGCCCGAACTCAGGCCCGGACTCCGGTGCAGACTCCGGCCCAGCCACCTCCGCAACCCGCGGCGCGGCGGAGGCGGCCGGGCAGGAGGGCGGGCCGGGGCGATGACCACCCTCGACGTGCTGTTCACCGCCGTCGGCCTGGTGACCGCGGCCGGTGCCGTGCTCGCAGTCACGACCACCCACCTGGTGCACGCCGCGCTGTGGCTGGTGGTCACCCTCGGCACGCTGGCCGGCTGCTACCTGGTCCTCGGCGCCGAACTGGTCGCCCTGGTGCAACTGCTCGTCTACGTCGGGGCCGTGGTCGTGCTGGTGCTGTTCGCGCTGATGCTCACCCGCGCCCCGATGGGCCGGACCCCCGAGCAGACCGCCGGCGTCCCGCAACGCATCGCGGCCGCGGTCCTGGGCGCCGGCACAGCGGCCCTGGTCGGCGGCGTGCTGCTCGGAACGTTCGGCGGGCGGGCGGCGCGAACCCGGCCGGGGGATACCCGGTCGGTCGCGGCGCAGCTGTTCGGCGCGTGGGTCTGGCCGTTCGAGCTGCTGTCCCTGTTGTTGCTGCTGGCCCTGATCGCCGCGTTCGCGGTGAGCCGGCTGCCGGCTGCCGGGTCGAAGGCGGCTTCGTGATCCACCTCGCCCTGCCGCTCACCCTGGTGGCGGTCCTCACCGGCGCGGGCGCCTACGGGGTGGTCGCCCGGCGCAACGCGGTCCTGGTGCTCATCGGTGTCGAGCTCCTCCTGAACGCCGCAAACCTGCTGCTGGTCACCATGGGCGCGGTCCTGCCGGACCCGCTGCGCGCAGGGCAGGTGCTCACCCTGTTCGTCATCACGGTGGCCGCGGCCGAGATCGGCGTCGCGCTGGCCGTGGTCCTGGCGCTCTACCGCTCCCGCGGCCATATCGACCTGACCGTCGCCGCCCCGGCCCGGGACGACCAGTGACCGGCGACGCCGTACTCGACTGGTCGGTCCGGCTGCTGGTCCTGGCCCCGTTCGCGGCCGCCGTCGCCGGCCTGCTGGTCGCCCGCCACCGCAGCGCCTCCCGCGTCGTCGCGGTGGGGGCCGCCCTGGTGACCCTGGCCGCCGCGGCATACCAGCTGTATGCCGTGCACCACGACCAGGTGACGCCTGCGGTCACCACCGTGCCCGGCCTGGCGCTCGGGGAGCTGCGTGTCCCGCTGCACCTGGTCACCGACGACCTGGCCGCGGTCGTGGCCGTGGCGGTGGCCGTCGTCGGGCTGGCCATCCAGGCCTACACCCGGGGCTACCTGCACGCCGACCCCCGCTACGGCGTCTTCTCGGCCACCGTCTCGCTGTTCCTGGCCGGGATGCTGCTCGTCGTCCAGTCCGGCGACCTGGTCCTGACCCTGGTCGGCTGGGAGGTGATGGGCTGGTGCTCCTACCTGCTCATCGGGCACGACAGCCACCGCGAGGCCGCCCGGCGGGCGGCGATGAAGGCGTTCCTGGTCACCCGGGTCGCCGACCTCGCGTTCGTCCTGGGCATCGTCGCGCTCGCCGGCGCCGCCGGGACGACGGAGATCCGCAGGCTGCTGGACGGCGCCACCGGTTCTGCCGGCCTCACCGCCGCCCTGGTCGGCCTGCTCGTCGGGATCGCCGGCAAGTCCGGCCTGGTGCCGTTCCACGACTGGCTGCCGGACGCGATGGAGGGCCCGACCCCGGCCTCTGCGCTCATCCACGCCGCCACCATGGTCGCCGCGGGGACCGTCATCGTCGCCCGGCTGTTCCCGCTGTTCGCGGCCGCCCCCGCGGCCCGCCTGGTCCTTGCCGTGCTCACCGCGGTGACCATGGTGTATGCCGCCGCGCTCGCGTTCGGCCAGTCCGACCTGAAGCGGCTGCTGGCCTACTCCACCCTCAGCCAGGTGGCGCTGATGCTCTCCGCGCTGGCCGTGGTCCCGGTCGCCGACGGGCCGGGCGCGGGCATCCTGCACCTGCTGTCGCACGCCATGTTCAAGGCGTTGCTGTTCCTCGCCATCGGCTGGCTGGCCGTGCTCGTCGGCGGCACGTCCGCGTTGCTGCTCACCGGGTCGGCCCGGCGGCACCCGGCCGCCGCCCGCCCGCTGGCCATCGGCTTCCTGTCGCTGGCCGGGGTCCCTCCGCTGGTCGGGTTCGTCAGCAAGGAATACGTCTTCCAGGCCGCGGCCGACGGCGCCACCTCCTCGGCCGCCGCCTGGGTCGTGCTCGTCGCCATCGGCGCGACGATCTTCCTCACCGCGGCCTACTGCACCCGCGCCTGGTTGATCCTGACCCACCTGTCCGAGGACGAGGAGGAGGCCCTTTACGCCGAGCAGGAGGCGGCCCTGCCCGCCGGCGAGCCCACCGAGGTGTCGCTGGACGACATGCTTACCCAGCCGATCCGCCGGGCGGACCTGGCCGCGACCCAGGTGCTGCCGGTGCTGCCCGCCGAGGGCGACCGCGACGACCCCACCGACGACCCCACCGACGTCCACGGCTCGGTCGACCTGGACGCGCGAGTCCCGGTGGGGGCCCTGGCCGTGCTCACCGTGCTCGGGGGCGCGGTCGTGCTCACCCCGCTGGTGCCCGGGATCGAGCCGCACCTGGGCGTCGCCGGGCTGGCTCTGTCGGTCGCGCTCATCGCCCTGGCCGCCGGGGTCGTGCGGTTGATGACTCCGTGGCGCGGGACGGGTGACGCCCTGGACAGGCTGCCGGCCGCCGTCCGCGCGCAGTCGAGCCGCGGCCTGGGCGTGGACGGGCTGTACCTCACCGCCATCCGCCCGGTGCTCGCCCTGGCCCGGCTGGTGGTCCGGGCCGACGACCGCGTCATCGACGCCTACGTGCGCGGCGCGGTCGTCGCCACCCGCTGGGCCGGGCTCGGCGGCGACCGGGCGCACACCCGCAAGCCCTCGACCTACCTGGCGTGGCTGCTGCTCGGCGTGCTGGCCGTCGGCGTCGCGGGGGTCGGGCTGTGGTGACCGTCCTGGTCCTGACCCTGGCGCTGCCCGCGGTCGTCGGCACCGGCCTGCTGGTCGCCGGCCGCGGCGGTCCCGGCACCGAGCGGACCGCGAACCTGGTCGCCCTGGTCGCCAGCGTCCTCACCGCTGCCGGCGCGGTCGCGGTGGTGGCCCAGCGCCCGGTGCTGGACCAACCCTGGGTCCCGGCCCTGGGGGTGCGGTTCGCGTTCGGGGTCGACGGCATCAGCGCGCCGCTGGTGCTGCTCACCGCGCTGCTCGGCGTCGCGGTCGTGCTGCACGCCCGGGCCCACCCGCCCACCGGGGGGGCGCCGACCAGCTTCTACGGCTGCCTGCTGGTGGTGGAGCTGGGCGCGCTGGCGAGCTTCCTCACCCGCGACGCGGTCCTGTTCTTCGTCGCCTTCGAGACCGTGCTCATCCCGATGTGGGTGCTCATCAGCCAGTTCGGCGACGACCACGACCTGGCGGCCCGCGCCGACGCCTCCGGCCGGTTCGTGCTCTACACCGTGCTCGGGTCCACCCTCATGCTCGTCGGGATCCTGGCCCTCGTGCACGCCGCCGGGACCGGGGACCTGAGCGCCCTGGCCGCCCAGCGCGGCGCCGGCCTCACCCCCGCCGCACAGACCGCGGTCGCCGCGATCCTGGTCCTCGGGCTGGGCATCAAGGTGCCGCTGTGGCCGGTCCACACCTGGCTGCCCCCGGCGCACACCATCGCCCCGACCGCCGGGTCGGTGCTGCTCGCCGCCGTCCTGCTGAAGATGGGCACGTACGGCGTCGTCCGGCTGGCCGTCGCGGCCGTGCCGGGCGGGTTCACCCGGGTGGCGCCGCTGCTCGGCGCGGCCGGCGCGGTCGGCATCCTGTGGGGTGGCTTGGCCTGCCTGGTCGAGCGCGACCTCAAGCGGCTCATCGCCTATTCCTCGGTCGCGCACATGGGCTTCGTCGCGCTCGGGCTGGCATCCGGCACCCAGACCGGGCTGCAGGCGGCGCTGTTCGCCAACCTGGCCCACGGCCTGGTCTCCGCGCTGCTGTTCTTCGTCGTCGGCGGGCTCAAGCAGCGGTGGGGGTCGGCCGACCTGGACACCGCCCGCGCGGCGCTGCGCGAGGTGTCGCCCCGGCTCGGGTTCGCCCTGGTCGTGGGCTTCGCGGCCGCCCTCGGCCTGCCCGGTCTGGTCGGGTTCTGGGGCGAGCTCACCACGGTGTATGCCGCCTGGTGGCCGGCCGCGGACCGCCCGGGCGGGGTGTTCCGGGCCTTCGCGATCGCCGCCGTGGCCGGGACCGCGCTGGCTGCGGGGTACAGCCTGCGGGTGCTGCGGGTCGTGTGGGCGGGGGAGCGCACCGAGCCGGCGACGACCGACGCCCGGGGCTGGGAGTGGGGGGTGCTAGGAGCGCTGGCGACCGGCGTCCTCGTGCTCGGCGTCGTCCCGGGACCGGTGCTCGACCTCACCGCCGACCTCTCCGCCGAGATCGTGGCCACCGCGGGTGGCGGCCGATGACGGTCAGCATCGACCTCGCCACGCTGCTGCCGGTGCTGGGCCCCGCCGCGGCAGCCGTGGTCGTGCTCGTCCTGGACATCGCGCTGCCCGGGCGACGCACGGTGCACTACCTGCTGGCCCTGCTGGGCCTGGTAGCCGGCGGCGCCGGCACCGCACCGGGCCTCGGCCTGGCCGCCGGCGACGCCGCGCGCACCCTGTGCCTGCCCGACGGCAGCTGCCTGTATGCCGCGGGGGCACTGGCCTCCTCCCTCCAGCTCGCCGCCCTGGTGGCCGCGGCCGCGGCCCTTCTCGTCGCGCTTCCGTCCCGCCAGCAGGCTCACGGCGGCGCCGCGGTCACGGTCAGCCTGGCCCTGGCCGCCACCGCCGGGGCGGTCGCCGTGGCCGCCGCGGTCGACCTCGGCTCGTGGCTGGTGTCCCTGGAGCTGGCGACGCTGCCGGTGATCGCCCTGGTGGCGCTGCGCGGGACGGCGACCGCGGTGACCGGCGCAGTGACCCTGCTGGTGACCTCCTTGGTGTCGTTCGCGCTGCTCGCCCTGGCGGCCGCCCTCTGGTACTCCGCCACCGGCAGCGCCCTGCTGGACACCGCCGCCGTGCTGGCCGTCAGCGCCGACCCGGCCCGCCGCTCGGTGCTCGTCCTGGCGGTCGTGCTCGTCGTGGGCGGCGTCGGGTTCAAGCTGTCCCTGGTGCCCTTCCACGCCTGGACCCCGGAGGCGTACAGCGGTGCGCCGCTTCCGGTCGCCCTCTTCCTGGCCGGCACCTCCAAGGTCGCCGCGCTGGCCGCGCTGCTCGTCGTCATCCGGGCGGTCAGCGCCCTCGGGGCGCCGGTGCTCACCGCCGTCGCGGTCGTGGCAGCGGTGAGCATGACGCTGGGTAACGTGGTGGCGCTGCGCCAGCAGGACGCGGTCCGCCTGCTGGCCTGGTCCACCGTCGCGCAGGCCGGCTGGGTCGTGCTGCCGCTGGCCGCGGTCTCCTCGGCCGCTGCGGCGGCGTCCGGGGCGTACCTGCTCGCCTACGTCGTCGCGACCGTGGTCGCGTTCGTTGTGGTCGCGGTCCTGGCCCGAGCCTCGGGGCTGCGCCGCGCCCGCGAGCTCACCGCATACCGGGGCCTGTTGCGGACCCGTCCGTTGCTGGGCGTCGCCTTGGCCCTGGCGCTGCTGTCCCTGGCCGGGCTGCCGCCCGGGGTGCTCGGGCTGGTCGCCAAGGTGGCCGCGCTGCGGCCGGTCGTCGCGGACGAGCTGTGGCTGCTGGCGGTGGTTGCCGCGGTCAACGCGGTCGTCGGGGTGGCGGTCTACCTGCGCTGGTTACTGCTGCTGGTGGCCGTGCCCGACCCGGCGGAAGCGGTTGCACCGCGCCTGCACGTCGACGCGCCGGTCGGGGTGGCGCTCGGCCTGGCGACCGGGCTTCTGGTCGTGACCAGCATCAGCCCCCAGCTGCTGCTGGGGCTGCTGGGCCGGTAGCCCGGCCGGCCGACGGACCGGCTGCTCTCCCGGGTCACCCGAGCGAGAGCTCACAGCGAACTCTCAGGAACACAGGTCGACGGACCGGCTGTTCCCCCGGGTCACCGGGGCGGGCGCTCACAGCGAACTCTCAGGAACACAGGTCGACGGACCGGCGTTGGAACGGACATGCACAAGCACTACAACGGGCTGAAGACGACGCTGCTCTTCGGCGCCATCTTCGCGGTCCTGCTCGGCCTCGGGTCGGTCATCGGCGGCGGCCGCTACATCTGGCTGTTCGGCCTCATCGGCGTCGGCATGACGTTCTACGGGTACTGGAACAGTGACAAGATCGCGATCCGGGCCATGCACGCCTACCCGGTGAGCGAGGCGCAGGCCCCCGCCATGTACCGGATCGTCCGCGAACTGTCGACCGCTGCGGGCAAGCCGATGCCCCGGCTGTTCGTGTCCCCCACCCAGGCGCCGAACGCCTTCGCCACCGGCCGCAACCCGAGCAACGCGGCTGTGTGCTGCACGGAGGGAATCCTGGGGCTGCTCAACGAACGCGAGTTGCGCGGGGTGCTCGGGCACGAGCTGGTGCACGTGTACAACCGCGACATCCTCACCTCCTCGGTCGCCGCGGCGATCGCCGGGGTCATCACCTCGGTGGCCCAGATGCTCATGTTCTTCGGGGCGTTCGGCGGAGGCTCCGAGGAGGACCGGCCCAACCCGCTGGCGCTGCTGGCGATGGCCTTCCTCGCCCCGGTCGCGGCCACCATGATTCAGCTGTCCATCTCCCGGACGCGCGAGTATGACGCGGACGAGGACGGCGCCCGCCTCACCGGCGACCCCATCGCGCTGGCGTCGGCGCTGCGCAAGCTTGAGCTCGGTGTGGCGCGGGCCCCCCTCGCACCGCAGCCGAACCTGGTCAACGCCAGCCACATGATGATCGCCAACCCGTTCCGCGCCCAAGACGTGTCCCGGCTGTTCGCCACCCACCCGCCCATGGCCGACCGCATCTCGCGGCTGCAGGCGATGGCTTCGGGGTACGGCCAGCGCTGAGTTTTTCCGCCGGTCGCCAGACGGCACACCGGTGGGATCGTGGGCGGATGGCCAGCCTGACCCGCGCGACGCGCTACGGCGCGCCGGGCTGGCGCGGGTCGACGGCTACGACCTGGCGCGAGACCTGGACCGCGGGTTACGGCCTGGTTCGGCTGCCATGAGCCGGGCGCGTCCACCTTCTCGACGCCGTGCAGTCGCGGCTGGGCTCCGTCACGCTGAACGGCGCGCCGCTCGACCCGGCGTCGCTGCGGGACGGGCGGGCCCCGCGTCCCCGGGCTGGCCGCCGGCAGCGTCGTGACGGTCGAGGCCGCTACTTCACCGACATTCCCGCCCTGGCCGCTCGGATCGGTGAGGATGAGCGGGCCGGGTGGCGGCGGCGGCATACGCGTCGGTCTGTGTCGTTCCCGAGACGTCGGCGCTGTCCGGCCGGACCCGGGGCGCGACAACCCGAGCCCGGCGGTGCGCCGGTGGATCGGCGACCGGGCGCGGTCCTGGCCGACGCGCTGCGGTCGCTGGTGCGGGACGCGCCACGGTGAGGTATCAACTGCAGGGTCGTCAGCCTCGGTAGTGGCGAGGAGGTCTCATGCTGCAGGACAACGCCGTGCTGGACACGGCCATCGGGTTGGCGTTCGTGTTCTTCCTCACCGCTCTGATCTGCACCGCCGCGGTGGAGGGGATCGCCAATCTGACGAAGAAGCGCGCCAAGTTCCTGCTGCGCGGACTGCGCGAGCTGCTCGACCAGCAACAGACCGCCGCGGACCCCGGGCGGGCCAGCAGGCTCGCCGACGCGTTGCGGTTGCGGCCGACCGTGGCGGCCGGCGAACGGCGGCTGCATACCGATGCATTGACCGCCGGTCTGCACGCCGTGAGCCCGCCGATCGGCGTGCCGCTCAGCCAGCGGCTGATGGGGCACCCGCTCGTCGTGCCGCTCAAGCAGACCCGGCTGACCGGGGCCGGCACGTTGCAGGTCACCCGGAACCCGTCCTACCTGCCGGCGGCCACCTTCGCCAGGGCGGTGCTCGACCTGGCCGTCCCCGGAGCGGACGGCC
Organism: Dermatophilaceae bacterium; assembly: GCA_035689185.1. Taxonomy (GTDB): domain Bacteria; phylum Actinomycetota; class Actinomycetes; order Actinomycetales; family Dermatophilaceae; genus DASSLY01. The sequence continues at coordinate 4,781 of DASSLY010000125.1, read as the reverse complement.
AGAGCACGACGACCGAACTGACCGCGCTGGTGACCACCATGGAGGACAGCCCGCTGAAGCAGCCGTTGTTGTCGATGCTTCGCACGGCCGGCGCTGACATCCAGCGGTTCACGGCCGACCTGGAAGCCTGGTATGACGCGCAGATGGACCGGGTGTCCGGCGCGTACAAGCGGTGGGCGAAACGCTGGGCCATCGTGGTCGGGCTCGGGGTCGCGGGGATCCTCAACGTGGACGCGCTCGCCATCGCCCAAGACCTGTACGTGGACGCTCCGCTGAGGTCGGCCGTGGTCGCCGCGGCGTCCAGCGGGAACATCTGCCCGCAGGACGAGGGCTACTCCCAGACCCGGGACTGCGTGACCACGGAGCTCAGCGACCTCAAGATGAACTCCGGCCTGCCGGTCGGTTGGGGCGACGGTGTGTGGCCGGCCGACCTGACCGGACGGGCGCTGAAGGTGCTGGGCTTCGGGGTCACCGGGTTCGCGGCCTCGTTCGGCGCGCCGTTCTGGTTCGACGCGCTGGGCCGGCTCGGCTCGCTTCGCACCGCGGGGAAGAAGCCGAAGTCCAGGACCTCCGCCCGCTGACGCCGCGAGTGCTTAGCCGCCCAGCGTGAGGGCAGGGCATCGGCTTCGGGGCGGCCCTGACCCGTTGGCTGCGGCTGCCGGCCGCCTCGGTCCTGCCCGGCCGGACCGGGTTGCGGCGCCTGGTTGCTAGCGGTAGTTGGTGAACTGGAGCGCGACGTCCAGGTCGGCCTGCCGCAGCATCGCCATGACCGCCTGCAGGTCGTCCTTGGACTTGCTGGTCACCCGCAGCTCGTCGCCCTGGATCAGCGGCTTGACGGTCTTGCCGAAGTCGTCGCGGATGAGCTTGGCGATCTTCTTCGCGTTCTCGCTGCTGATGCCGTCCTTCAGCGCGGCCTCCAGCCGGTACTCCTTGCCGCTGGGCTTCGGTTCACCGTCGCCCAGGTCCAGGCTCTTCAGGCTGACGTTGCGCTTGACCAGCTTGGTTTGGAAGACGTCGAGCACGGCGCGCACCCGGTCGGCGCTGTTGGCCTTCATCAGCACGGTATCGCCGCCGCTCCAGTCGATGCTTGCACCAACGCCCTTGAAGTCGTAGCGCTGGGCGATCTCCTTCTGGGCCTGGGTCAGCGCGTTGCTGACCTCCTGCTTGTCCACCTTGCTCACGACGTCGAAACTCGAGTCGGCCATGTGTGTCTCCTCCCGTGGGTCCGCCCAGCACTGTATGCCGTGCGCTCGGCGCTGCTACCTGGGTAGGAACTGGGTAGCATCAAGGTATGAAGATCAGCGTGAGCCTGGCCGAGGAGGACTTGGCCATCCTCGACGAGTACGTGCGGGAGACCAGGCTCCGGTCCCGGTCGGCAGGTGTCCAGCGGGCGGTCCGCATGCTGCGGCACCCCGATCTCGAGGGCGACTACGAGGCGGCGTGGCGTGAGTGGCAAGACTCCAGCGACGCCGACCTCTGGGAGGCCACGGCGGCGGACGGGCTCGATGCGCCGCGGTGAGGTCCGGCTCACCGACTTCGACCCGGCCCGGGGCGGTGAGGCGGCGAAGCGACGGCCCGCCGTCGTGGTCAGCAACGACCGGGCCAACGCATTGGCCGCCCGACTCGGTCGAGGCGTTGTCACGGTGGTCCCGGTGACGAGCAATGTTGGTCGGGTCTACCCGTTTCAAGCGTTGCTTCCGGCTGTCGAGACTGGCCTCCGGCTGGACTCGAAGGCCCAGGCGGAGCAGGTCCGCTCGGTTGCGGTCGAACGGGTCGGGCCCGCGGTCGGAGCGCTCACGCCTGCCCTGCTGCACCAGGTCGACGACGCGCTGCGGCTGCACCTGGACCTGTAGCGGCACTGTGGTTGTCCTGGCTCCGCTATGGCTTGCTATCCTCACTGCCGCGACGCCCTGCGGGGCGGCGCACGGCAGGTTGCCCGAGCGGCCAATGGGAGCGGACTGTAAATCCGTCGCGAAAGCTACGAAGGTTCGAATCCTTCACCTGCCACCACCAGCGAAAAGGGCCTCTGACCAGCGGAAACGCGTGTCGGAGGCCCTCGTGCCCTGTCCGGTCGTTACCGGCTGGAACCGGCCGTCTACGGGCGTCTGTGGCAAATGCGTGGAAAAGTTTGGCGCTCGACGGGAGGCTGTCGGCGTCGGTGATCCGGCTCAGGCCTGGCTCTCCAGCGCCTGTTCGATCTTGCGCTTGGCCAGGTCCTCCTGACCGGACACGACCTTGGCGTAGACGCGCAGAAGGACGTTGACGCTGTGGCCGGCCCACTCCGCGACCTGAGTGGCGGGCACTCCGGCATTGAGCCAGGTGGACACGCATGCGTGCCGCAGGTCGTAGGGACGACGGGCCAACGGGCCTGCGTACACATCGTCGGTGAGGGCCGCACGGCGGGCCATGCCCCATGCTCGGTAGACGGTGTTCATCGAGACCGGCCGGCTGAACGGAGCGGGCAGGGGTCGGCCCATCGGACCGGTGCGCGTGACGAATAGCCGGCCGTCGGGGCCGCAGTCGTACCGGCGCAGGTGGGCCCGGAGAATTGCCACCAGGTCGGGGTGAGCGGGGACCTTGCGGTAGTCAGCCGCGGCGCGGTGTTTGAGCGCACGGTCGTCGTCGACTCGTCCCGAGTCGGACCAGGAAGACCCGGCGTTTTGGGTGGATCCGGTCAGTGTGAGGGTTCCCCAGCCGGCCGTGGGCAGGTCGCAGTCGGTCCGCCGCAGGTGCCTGACCTCACCGGGGCGCAGGGCGGCGTAGTAGATGCAGGCGAAGAAGGCTTCGAGCTCGGGGTAGGCGGCGGCCACGGCCTCAAGTAGCGCTACCGCTTGGCGACGGTTGACGACGGTGCGTTCGTCGACGGTGGTGAGCTGGCGCGGTGTCCTTACCCGCAGCTGTTCCATCGGGTTTTTGGTCAGGTGGCCCTGCTCGACGGCGAAGTCCAGCACGCTGAACAGCGCGGAGCGCTTGCGGGCGGTGGTGGCCGCGGCTGCCGGGCGCCCGTCTTGGCGGGTGGCCAGGCCCGCCAAAACGCCTCGCAGCGTTGTGGGTTCGGTCAGCGCCGTGACGGGCAGCGAGCGTCGCTTGATCCAGCCGATCGGCTGTGCCAAGGCATCGGGCGGGGCTGCCGTGTCTAGGGGGCCCGCGCGCGCAGCCGTGTTGAACGCCCACTGGTACAGCGCTCGGCGAAGTTCGTCGGGGGCCGGCGGATCGCCGCCGGGGCGAGTGAGCAGCAGCGAGGCCTGAGTGAGGGCTTCGGCCAGACCCTTCCGGTGCCGAGGGGAAGCATGTGGCCACTTCATGTCCATGAAGGCAGTGGCGACCGCGAGCCACGTGTGCGGAGCGGCTCGCTCCTCCTGCGAACGCGGCATACCGGTCTGCCAGTTGAAGGGCTCACCACCCCTCGATGCCGTGATGAGGGACGCGTGGAAGGCCTCCGCGAGCTTGCGGGTGCTGAGGGTGCGGCTGTGGGCGTTCGCACCAACACGCCAGCGGACGTTGTAGGTGGCGCCTCGCCGCCCGGCGTACTTGCGGATGCCCCAAACCCGGACGTCCCGGGGACCAGCCTGCTCATGGCTCAAGCGGATTGCTCCAGGGAGGCGAGCCACTGGTCGAAGTCGGCGCGGCGGATGCGGAGGTCGCCGTTGGGCAGTTTGAGGCAGCGGGGTGCCTTCTTGGCGGCGCGCCAGTCGTAGAAGGTGGAGCGGGCGACGCCGAGCTCGGCGCAGATGTCCGCGACGGTCATGTGGTTGGCGCGCACGGCGCTTCGTTGACCCATGGTCGGCCTCCGGATGTGTGCTACTGGTGTGGCAAACGGCGTCCGGGGGACACCATCACAGCGACTGGCGTGGCCGCGGTCATCGCCTTGTCAGGGCCCGGTCGCGGTCCTGAATAACGCCCCAATCGCGTTGCGGGGGCAGCGTTGCGGGCGTGTGCGGGCCGGTCTGCAAGGCCAGTCTGTTGACGTGCGCCGCGCGGATGGTCACTTCGACGACGAGTCGGGTCTCGTCGCGAACGAGGGGGACGAGCCGTCCCTTGATCCGGGCGTCGAGGCGGTCGATGGCGGGGGCGACCTGGCGGGCGTTGACGAACAGGGCCTGGCCGTGGTGCAGCCGGGTGGCGACGACCACGCTCTGGTCGAGCAGTCGCTGCGCGCCGCGCATCCCGTGGTCCAGGACCCGCTCGATTCGGTGCTGGTCAGGAAGGGGACCGGTGTCGGCGAGATGGGCGGCGGTTTGAATGGTCTGGTTGAGCGCGTCGTACAGGTTCGCGGCGGCGACGAGGTAGGCGTGTGCGGGTCGGGTCAGAGTGGTGGCACGTTGCCAGTGGCGGCCGGCGGCGACCAGGGCGGTCGCGGCGTCCGTGGTCGCCGGGGGGGTGCCGTGGATGGCGGCGGTGGCGGCGTGCAGGTGCAGGGTCTGGGCGGGGATGTTGCGGATGGTGTCGCTGCTGGGCACGGGGCGGCGTAGCTCGGCGGTCGCGGCGTATAACCAGGCCGCGACCGCGGCTTCGAGGTGTTCGGTGGGTGTGGCAGGGGCCGCGGTGGGCGCCAGCGATCCCGGGCTCCACAGCCGAAGGCCCGGCGTGTCGTCGGGCCAGGTGTCGAGGTGGTCGAGGGTGTAGGCGGCGACGGCCCGGGGCCGGTCGGTGTGCTGGATGGGCAGCTGGGCCATGGCGGTTCGCGCGGCCACGTAGCCGATGCCCAGGACACGCCGGACGACGGGCCGGACGTCGCCGCTGGTGGCGTCGCCGGGGCCGGGGGTGAGGTGGAGCAGGTC
>DASSLY010000124.1:0-14038 GCA_035689185.1 Dermatophilaceae bacterium | reverse complement strand
AATCCGGCAGAGACGACACCCCCGCGGCACCCGCCACCCGCCGTCTTCGCACAATCCGGCAGAGACGACACCCCCGCGGCACCCGCCACCCGCCGTCTTCGCACAATCCGGCAGAGACGACACCCCCGCGGCACCCGCCACCCGCCGTCATCGCACAATCCGGCGGAAACGACACCCCCACGGCACCCGCCACCCGCCGTCTTCGCACAATCCGGCGGAAACGACACCCCCACGGCACCCGCCACCCGCCGTCTTCGCACAATCCGGCAGAGACGACAGCCGCGGAGAGCCGCCACACCACGTCTTCGCACAATCCGGCAGAGACGACCCACCCCAGCGCCCGCCGCCCGGCATACCGGCGCGTCTCAGGCCAGGGTGACCCTGACCGGGAGGGTCTTGATTCCGTTGACGAAGTTGCTGCGCACCCGGGTCACCTCACCGGCCAGGTCGATCCGCCGCAGGCGGGGCAGCAGCTCCTCGAACATCAGCCGGATCTCCATACGGGCCAGCATGTTGCCCAGGCAGGTGTGCGGGCTGCCCTTGCCGAAGGTCACGTGGTCGACGTTGGTCCTGGTGACGTCGAAACGATAGGGGTCGGGGAAGACCGCGTCGTCTCGGTTGCCGGAGGCGAACCACATGACGACCTTGTCGCCCTCCTTGACCTGCTTGCCGCCCAGCTCGGTGTCGCGGGTGGCGGTGCGGCGGAAGTGGTAGACCGGCGAGGCCCAGCGCAGCATCTCCTCCACCGCCGGGGCGATGAGCTCGGGGCGCTCCTGCAGCGTGTGCAGCTGCTCGGGGTGCTCGATGAGCGCCAGCATCGACTGGCTGATGGCGTGCCGGGTGGTCTCGTTGCCGGCGATCACCAGCAGCAGGAAGTAGTTGTCGAAGTCGTGCTCGGACAGCGGCTGGCCGTCCTCGGGCAGCTTGTTCACCAGCTGGCTGACCAGGTCCGTGCCGCTGCCGCCCCGGCGCTGCCGCGCGAGCTCGCGCCCGTAGGCGAAGACGTCCAGCGACACCGGAGTACGGAACGGCAAGTGCTTGTACTGCTGGCTCTGCGGCTGGTCCGCGCGGAACTGGGTGTAGTCCGGGTCGGTGTTGCCGACCATCTGGTTGCCCCAGTCGATGAGCTGGTCGGTGTCGCTGGACGGGACGTCGAGCAACCGCGCCAGCACCTGGATCGGGAAGTCCGCACTGATCGACCGCACGAAGTCGAACTCGGCCTCCGCCAGCGCCTCGTCGAGGGTCTGCCGAGTCAGACCGCGCAGGAAGTCCTCGTAGTTGCGCATCAGGTTGCCGGCGCTGAACTCGCGGTGGATGAGCTTGCGCAGGGCCCGGTGCCGGGACCCGTCGGTCTCCAGCATCGAGCGGCGGATGTCCATCAGGTCGTCGTCAACCTCTTCGAGGTTGACGAACTTGGTCGACGTGAAGCGGTCGGGGTCCTTGTCGACGGCGCAGATGTCCTCATGCCGGGTGACCGCCCAGAAGCCGGAGCCGCCGTCGCGCTCTTCGTTCCAGTGCACCGGGTCCTCCCGTCGCAACGTGTCGAACATCGCCCAGCCCTTGTTGCGCGCGAACGCGTCGAGGTCGGTGAGGTCGACGTCCCGCAGGGCGATGGGTTCGATGGCTGTCACCGGGGATCCCCTTTCGTTTGGGTCCAAACAATATGGATCCCCGCCCCGCGTCGCAAGGGTGGCACAGCGGCATACAGGGGGCTATCGTACGGACCCAAACGATCTGCCCCGGTAGCAGCAGGAGCCAGCCATGACCCAGATGAAGGGGTTCTTCTACCCCCGCACGGCCCAGGGGCGATCCTCCCTGATCCCCTCCCCGCCCTGGTTCTACTCCGGTGACCTGCTCACCGTGGAGTACCGCACCGACCCGGCCCGGGTCGCCGAGCTGCTGCCCGATCCGCTGACCCCGGCACCGGAGGACCCCGGCGCGGTGGCGTTGATCTGGGCCGACTGGCAGTCCTGCTCAGCCAGCCGGGAGGAGCTGCTCGACCCGGTGCGCTCGCAGTACAAGGAGGCGTTCGTCGTCGTCCGCTGCGCCTACCAGGGCCGGACGTACTCCCGCTGCGTGTACATCTGGGTGGACAAGGACTTCGCGATCGGACGCGGCCTGCACCAGGGCTACCCGAAGAAGCTCGGCTCGATGTGGCAGACCCGGCCGCACCCGTTCTCCCAGGGCGCCCCGCAGCTCGCCCCCGGCGGGTTGTTCGGCGCGACGCTGGCGGCCGGCGACCGGCGGCTGGCCGAGGCGGTGCTGACCCTGCGCGAGCCCTCGGCCACCGCGGGCTTCGTGAACAGCCACCCGATGGCCCACCACCGGGTCCTGCCCGGGATCGCGCGCGGGTCCGCCGACGCCTTCGCGGAGCTCATCTCCTCCAGCTCGGCAGAGTTCGAGGGCGGCCAGGCCTGGGCCGGAGACGCCGAGCTGCGCCTGTTCGACGCACCGACCGAGGAGCTGTCCCGGCTCACTGTGGACGAGGTGATCGGGGGCTACTACCGGCAGGTGGGCGTGGTCTGGGACGGGGGCACGTCGCTGGCCACCCTGGCCCCCTGATTGACCCAGGCCGGCCGAGGCCATATCGTTTGGACCCGAATGATCTAGGGTGAGGAGCCGGATGGGCACGATTTCCGTCGAGGGCGTCGCCGTCGACACGCGGCACTGGATCGGCGGAAGGCGGGTCGAGTCCGCCTCGACGTTCACGGATGTCTCCCCCGTCGACCAGACCGTGCTGGGCGAGGTCCACGCGGGCGGCGCGGCCGAAGTGGATGCCGCCGTCGCGGCCGCGCGCGACGCGTTTCCCGCCTGGGCTGGTATGCCGCGCCAACAGCGAGCGGAGATCTTGCGACGGGTGGCAGACGAGATCGACAAGCGGCGCGAGGACCTTGCCGTGGTGGAGACCCGGGACAACGGCTCGCTGCTGCGCTCCCACCGACGCGGGGTGATGCCGCGGGTGGCGATGAACTTCCGGTTCTTCGCCGACTACCTGGCCGCCGTGGACCACCCGGACCGGGAGATCAGGGGGCACCGGGAGCGGATCAGCCACGATCCGGCCGGCGTGGTGGCGGTCATCACGCCGTGGAACGCCCCGCTCATGCTGGCGACCTGGCGGATCGGGCCGGCCCTGGCCGCGGGCAACACCGTGGTGCTGAAGCCGCCGGAGTGGGCGCCGCTCACCGCCTCGCTGCTGGCCGACATCACCGCGGAGGCGGGGCTGCCGGACGGGGTCTTCAACCTGGTGCAGGGCACCGGGGCCCAGGCGGGGGCACCACTGAGCCGGCACCCGGGCATCAACCGGATCTCGTTCACCGGGTCGGTGCCGACCGCCGGGCTCATCGCCGAGGCCTCGGCCCGCAACATCGTGCCGCTGTCGTTCGAGCTGGGCGGCAAGTCGCCGTTGCTGGTGTTCGCGGACTGCGACCTGGACCTGGCCGTAGCCCTGGCCGTGGAGCAGTTCGACAACGCCGGCCAGGTCTGCCTCGGCGCGTTCCGGATCCTGGTCCAGGACACCATCGCCGACACCTTCCTGCAGCGGGTGGTGGACCGGGCCGCGGCGCTGGTCCAGGGCGACCCGCGAGACGAGGCCACAGACGTCAGCGCGCTGGTCAGCCGCGCGCACTTCGAGCGGGTGCGGGGGTTCGTGCAGCGGGCGCTCGCCGGCGGCGCCCTGGCGGTGCTCGGCGGCGGCCCGAACGAGGACCTCGGTGGGCTGTACTTCCGGCCGACCATCCTGGTGGACGCCGCGGAGGGCAGCGAGATCCTCACCGAGGAGGTGTTCGGGCCCGTCCTCACCGTGCAGACCTTCGCCACCGAGGAGCAGGCGGTGGCGATGGCCAACGACACGCGGTTCGGCCTGGCCGCCACCCTGGTCACCGGCTCACCGGAGCGCGCCGAGCGCGTGAGCCACCAGCTGTACGCCGGCACCGTGTGGGTGAACTGCTTCTTCGTCCGGGACCTGGGCGCGCCGTTCGGCGGGAACGGCAAGTCCGGCATCGGCCGGGAGGGCGGCATGTGGTCGTTCGACTTCTACTGCGACATCAAGAACACCGTGTTCGCGCCGAACGGCTGGACCGCGACCGATGAGCGCGAGACCGTGAACCAGGAGGGCTGAGCTGAAATGGGTGAGGTTGTCGGCGCGGGACTTATCGCACACGTCCCGACCATGGTGCTGCCGGAGGCGACTCGGCGGCAGCTGAACCACGGCGAGGACACCACGTTGGTGGCCGGGCTGCAGCAACTGCGCCGCGAGGTCTTCGAGACCCTCGACTACGACACGGTCGTGGTGCTCGACTCGCACTGGGCCACCACGGTGGAGTTCGTCGTCACCGCCCAGGGGCGACGGCAGGGGCTGTTCACCTCCGAAGAGCTCCCGCGCGGCATGTCGCAGCGACCCTACGACTTCCCTGGCGACCCGGAGCTCGCCCGGCTGGTGGCCTCGAAGGCCGCCGACCACGGCACGTGGATCACCGCGATCGAGGACGACCACCTGCCGATCTTCTATGCCACCACCAACGTGTGGGAGTTCCTCGGCAGGGGCCTGCCGGACAAGCGTTGGGTGTCCATCGGGGTGTGCCAGACCGCCGACACCGAGGACAACCTGCGGCTGGGCCGGGCCCTGGGCGACGCCATCGCGGAGTCGGACCGCAAGGTCATGCTCATCGCCTCCGGCGCCATGTCGCACACGTTCTGGCCGTTGCGCCAGCTGCGGGACCACGAGGCGGCCGGCGTCGAGCACATTTACACCCCGGAGGCGGTCGCTGCCGACTTCGAGCGGCTGGAATGGTTCGCCCGGGGCGAGCACGCCCGCGTGCTGGAGACGATGCCGCACTTCCACCGGTTCCGGCCGGAGGCCCGGTTCGGGCACTACCTGATGATGATCGGGGCGCTCGGGGAGGGTGCCTGCACCGCGGCCTCCCGGCAGTACGGCGAGTACGAGAACTCCATCGGCACCGGCCAGGTGCACCTGTGGTTCGACCGGCCGGAGGGCGGCTTCCCCCGGCCCCGCCGCACCCCCACCGACCCCGACTACGTCCGCCAGACCGAGGCGCCCGACCTTCCGGCCGCCGGCTGACCGGCGCAAGTGACCGACGCGGACCCACCGGGCCAGCCGCCAACCCCGCACAGAGAGAACGCCGATGCCCCTGCCCGAGTACCGCCGAATCCTGTTGGACGGCAACGCGGTCGACGTTGTCCGCCAGGGCGACACGCTGGTGGCGCACGACGGCCGGGAGGTGGGGGTCGAGGATGCCGTCCACCTGCCACCGGTGCAGCCCAGCAAGATCGTGTGCGTCCACCTCAACTACGCGTCGCGGGTCGCCGAGATGATGACCACGCTCCCGCCGGCCCCCACCTACTTCCACAAGCCCGTCTCGGCGCTCAACGCGCACGAGTCCGCGGTTGTGCGCCCGCGAGGGTGCAAGTGGCTGAACTACGAGGGCGAGATCGCGATCGTCATCGGCCGCACTGCCCGCAACGTCTCCCCCGACCAGGCCGGGGACTACATCCGGGGGTACACGATCGGAAACGACTACGGGCTGCACGACTTCCGGGACACCGACTCCGGCTCGATGCTGCGGGTCAAGGGTGCCGACACGCTGTGCCCGCTGGGGCCGGGACTGGTCGAGGGCTGGGACTTCCGGGGCAAGCAGATCCGCACCTTCGTCAACGGGGAGGTCAGGCAGGACGGCAACACCGCGGAGATGCGGTGGGACATGCACTACCTCGTCGCCGACATCGCCCGGACCATCACCTTGCAGCCCGGTGACGTGCTCCTGTCCGGCACGCCCGCCATCTCCCGCACCGTCTACCCCGGCGACGTCGTGGAGGTGGAGGTGGAAGGACTCGGTCTGCTGCGCAACCACATCGTCGAGGGCCCGACCCCGATCCGCACCGACGTCGGCGCGCAGCCGACCGAGAGCGAGGAGGTGCTGTCCACCGCCCAGGGGGGTGACTGGCAGTTCCGCGGCATCCGCAAGCCGAAGCCGGCCGCGCACTGATGCCGCTCCCGTCCCGTGACTGGGTCGCGATGGCCCGCGACGTCGCCCTACCAGCCGGCGTGTTCATCGCCGGCGAGCCCCGCGAGGCGGTGGACGGCTCGACCCGGCCGGTCCGCAGCCCGCGGGACGGCGCCACCGTGACCGACCTGGCCTGGGCGGGCACCGCCGATGTCGACGCCGCCGTCGCCGCCGCCCGCACGGCGTTCGACACCGGGCCCTGGCCCAGACTGCCCGCCCGCGAGCGCGGCGAGGCCCTGCAGCGGTTCGCCGCGCTCGTCGAGGAACACCGCGACGAGATCGCGCTGCTCGTCTCGCTGGAGATGGGCAAGCCGATCCGGCATGCGTGGACGATCGAGCTGCGCGCGCTGATCCGCTGCCTGCGCTACTACGGCGAGCTCGCCGACAAGCAGGCCGGGGAGGTCCCGCCGACCAGCGACGGCGAGCTGGCCCTGGTGACCCGGGAGCCCGCTGGCGTCGTCGCCGCCGTCGTCCCGTGGAACTTCCCGCTCACCTTGGGGGGGTGGAAACTCGCGCCGGCACTGGCCGCCGGGTGCACGGTGGTACTGAAGACCGCCGAGCAGTCACCGCTGTCGATGCAACGGGTAGCCCAGCTCGGGGCCGAGGCCGGCCTGCCGCCGGGCGTGCTCAACGTGCTGTCCGGTGACGGTCCCGTCGTCGGCCGCGCCCTGGGCGAGCATCCGGGCGTCGACGTGCTCGCGTTCACCGGCTCCACCCCGGTAGGGCGCCACTTCCTTCGGTATGCGGCGGAAAGCAACCTGAAACGGGTCTACCTGGAGCTGGGCGGCAAGTCGCCGAATATCATCCTGCCGGACGCCCCGGACCTGGACGCCGCCGCGGACACGGCCGCGTGGGCGGTCTTCTTCAACACCGGCCAGATGTGCACCGCCGGGTCCCGCCTGGTCGTGCACCGTGACGTGGCCGCGCAGGTGGTGGACCGGATCGTGCAGACCGCGGCCGGCTGGCAGCCGGCTGACCCGCTGCTGCCGGACACCCAGATGGGCCCGGTCGTGGACGAGCGCAGCCTGGCCCGGATCCTCGGCCAGCTCGACACCGGACGGCGCCAGGGGGCGGCGGTCCGGCTCGGCGGCGAGCGCGTGCTGCAGGAGACCGGCGGCAGCTACCTGGCGCCGACGGTGGTCACAGGTGCGGCCGGGGACAACGTCCTCGTCCGCGACGAGCTGTTCGGCCCGGTCCTGGCCACCCAGGTCTTCGACGACGAGGCGCAGGCGCTGCGCCTCGCCAACGACACGGCATACGGGCTGGCTGCCGCTGTCTGGACGTCGGACCTCGGTGCGGCCCACCGGATCTCGCGCGCCCTCCGGGCGGGCACGGTGTGGGTGAACTGCTACGAGGAAGGCGACATGTCCGTCCCCTTCGGCGGGGTCAAGCTGTCCGGCTTCGGGCGGGACAAGTCCCGCCACGCGCTGGAGGAGTACACCGACCTGAAGACCACCTGGATCCACTATGGCTGAGCGCCCGCTCGTGGCCATCCCAGCCCGGTTCGCCGCGCACGCCTCGGTGTTGCGGTACGGCGCGGAGGTGACCGCAGCGAAGCTGGTCGCGGCGGTCTACGCCGCCGGCGGCGAGCCGGTGACCGTGCACCCCAGCGCACCGGGTGCCGTCGTCGACGATGCCCTGCTGGCGGAGGTCGCCGCCCGGCTGGGATTCGCCGACGCCGTGCTGCTCCCGGGGGGCGGCGACCTGGCCGCCCGGTGGTTCGGCCAGCAGGACCACCCCAGCGTCTACGACGTGCACGAGGAGCAGGACGCCTTCGACCTCGCCGTCGCCCAGGTCGCCCTGGCGCAACGGGTCCCGCTGCTGGCCATCTGCCGCGGCGTCCAGGTGGTGAACGTCGCGCTGGGCGGCGACCTGGTCCAGGACATGGCCGACGTGTTCGGGTTCGAGCACCGCCGCCGGGTGCACGAGCTCAGCCTGGACGCCGACTCGCCGCTGGCCGAGGTGCTCGGCGGTGGCCGCGCCACGATCTCCTGCTACCACCACCAGTGCCTGGGCCGGCTCGGTGCTGGCCTGGTCACCGCCGCGCATGCCGAGGACGGGACCATCGAGTCGGTCACGCTGCCCCAGCGGGGGGCGTGGTTCCTCGGGACGCAGTGGCATCCGGAGGACTCCGCCGCGGACGACCCGGTGCAGGCGCGGGTGTTCTCCGCCTTCGTGGAGGCGGCGCGGTAGCTCCGTGTCGAGCTGGACGGCGACCAACGGCCCTACTTCGCGCCGCTCTCCTCCAGGGTCTGCACGATGGTGCGCAGGCTCTTGGTGAGGTCCTTCTGGCTGCGAGCGCTCAGCCTCGCCACCACGGCCGACTCCACCTTGTTGAACTGGGGGTAGAGCCGCTCCATCAGGTCGATGCCCTCCCTCGTCAACCGCAAGGTCACCAGCCGCTTGTCGGCGATGCCGCCCTGACGGACGATCCAGCCCCGCGACTCCAGCGTCTTCACCACGCCGGTGAGCGTGGCCTTGGAGATCGCGGCGTTCTCGGCGACCTTGCGGGTCTCCATCCCGTCCCAGATCCAGACCACCCACAGCACCACGAAGCCGGTCCAGGTCAGGTCGTGCGGCCGCAGCACCTCGGTCGTCAGGTGGGCACGCACGGCGTTCGCGGCTCGGTAGATGCTGGACACGGCGTTCGCCGCGGCGAAGTCGAGGTCGAGCTTGCCGACGTGCTCTTTCATCGCCTTCTCGGTCTCCGCGAGCGTGTGCTGGTCGGCCATGGCTCGCAGCCTACGTGGACGGGCCCTTGACAGGATCGTTTGGGCCCGTACGATTCACGCAGCATATCCCACTGCCGGACACCGGCACTGGCCCGCGGACCCCCAACCCCGCGCTCGCAGCGAAACCGGAGGCGCTATGTCGGTGACCAACCAGCACCCCGCAGGCGAGGCCGAGGCCGTCGCCCTCCACCGGCGATCGCTCGGCGTTGCCGACATCGTCTTCTTCGTCGTCGCCGCCTCGGCGCCGTTGACGGTCGTGGCGGGTGGAGTCCCCACCAGCTACGCGGTGACCACTCTGCTCGGGATCCCGCTGATCTACGTCATCATCGCGGTGATCCTGCTCGTCTTCGCGGTCGGCTACGCCGCGATGAGCCGGCACGTGGCCAACGCCGGCGCGTTCTACACCTACGTCAGCAAGGGGCTTGGGCAGGCCTGGGGAGTCGCCGCGGCCCTGGTGGCGCTGGTGGCCTACAACGCCATGCAGGTGGGCATCTTCGGCCTCTACGGGTTCGCCGCGTCTGCCGCGCTGCAGCAGTTCCTGGGCATCGAGGTGGCGTGGTGGGTCCCGGTGCTGGTCACCATCGTGGTGATCGGCGTGCTCGGCTCGCTGCAGGTGGATCTCAACGCCCGGGTGCTCGCGCTGTTCCTCATCCTGGAGACGGTCGTGGTGCTGGTCTTCGACATCGCCGGCGTCCTCAAGCCGGCCGAGGGGCTGACCGTGCAGCCGTTCCTGCCCTCGGCGCTGTCCGGCGGGGCGATCGGGGCGGCGCTCTGCTTCGTCACCGCGTCCTTCGTCGGGTTCGAGTCCGCCGCGATCTACGGCGAGGAGTGCCGGGACCCGCGCAAGACCGTCGCCCGCGCGACATACACCGCCGTCGCCCTGATCGGGGTGTTCTACGCGTTCTCCGCGTGGGCGACCAGCATGGCCGTCGGCGACAGCCAGATCATCGCCAAGTCCCAGGAGCTCACCGCCGGCCTGCTGTTCCAGTATGCCGCGCAGAACGTCGGCGGCTGGTTCGCCGACGTGGCAACGGTGCTGTTCGTGACCAGCCTGTTCGCGGCGCTGCTGTCGTTCCACAACGCGGTCGCCAGGTACTTCTTCTCCCTGGGTCGTGAGCACGTGCTGCCACGGGGGCTGGCCCGGGTCAGCCCCCGCACCGGAGCCCCGTTCGCGGGCTCGCTGGCCCAGTCGGCCATCGCCGCCGCCGTCGTGCTGCTGTTCGCCGTTACCGGTAAAGACCCGGTGCTGAGCCTCTTCGCCTGGTTGACCAACCTCGGCGCCCTCGGTGTGATCTTCTTGATGGCCCTCACGTCGGTGTCCGTCGTGGCGTACCTGCGCCGGCACCGGGAGGTCTCCGAAGCGACGCCGGCACACGAGGGCAGCGCCGCACTCGCCGCCATCGCCCTGTTCGTGGTCTTCGTCCTGGCCGTCGGCAACTTCAGCGCCCTGCTGGGGTCGAGCCCGGACGACCCGCTCCGGTGGATCCTGCCGGGCCTGGTCATCGCGGCCGCCGTCGTCGGCCTGGGGTACGCGGCGTACCTACGGACGGCCCGGCCGTCCGTCTATGCCATGGTCGGCCGGGGAGGTGACGACGCGGAGTGAGCGACCAGAAGATGGGCCACGTCGACGAGTCCGCGCTGGAGGCTGCCGGCGCGCGGCTGCTCGCCGACGGCATCGACGTGGTCCGGCTGGGGTATGCGGACCTCATCGGCACCGAGCGCGGGCGGGACATCCTGGTCAACCGCTTCGCCCGGACGGTCGGCGACGGCGTGGCGTTCTGCCGCTCGGTCTACGGCACCTCTCCCATGGGGGACGTGGTGGACATGGAGGGAGGCATGTCGGCCGGGCTGCCGGACATCATCGCCTTCCCCGACCTGGCCACCGTGCAGCCGGTCCCGTGGGAACCCGGCGTCGCCAGCGTCATCGCCGACCTGTACAACCCGGACGGCACCAGGTCCGAGCAGAGCCCGCGGGCCGTACTGCGGCGCGTGGTCGACCTGTTCGCCGAGCTGGGCATGCGGCCCATGGTCGGCCCGGAGCTGGAGTTCTTCGTGCTCGAGCCATCGGCCACCAGCCCGGCCGGCTGGCAACGGTATGGCGAAGGCACCGGAAATGTCTACGTCGCCGGCTTCAAGGGCGACCCGGAGAACACGCTGCTGCGCAACCTGCGGCACCTGTCCGAGTTCGGCCTGGACGTCGTCGCGGCCAACCACGAGTTCAGCAGCGGACAGTTCGAGATCAACCTCTGGCATTCCGAGGCGATGAGCGCCGCGGACCGGGCGTTCCGGTTCAAGTCGGCCATCCAGGAGCTGGCGCGCCGGGAGGGCAAGCTCGCCACGTTCATGGCCAAGCCGTTCAACGACGAGGGCGGCTCCGGGTTCCACCTGCACTTCTCCACCTGGAGTGAGGACGGCGACCCGCTGTTCGACGATCCGGACGGCGAGGATGGGCTCTCCGACACCGGACGGGCCGCAGTGGCCGGCGTGCTCGCGCACGCGCCGGCGCTGGCCGCCATCTGCAACCCGACGATCAACTCCTACAAGCGTTTCGGCCCGGACACGCTGGCCCCCTGGCTGGTCGACTGGGGCCTGGACAACCGCAGCGCCATGGTGCGCATCCCGCCCGAGCGCGGCCGGGCCGCCCGCATGGAGCTGCGCCTGGGCGACGCGTCCGCCAACCCCTACCTGGCCATCGGCGGCCTGGTCGGCGCCGCCTACCTGGGCATCCGCGACAAGCTCAAGCCGCCGCCCAAGCTGGAAGGCTACGGCTACGACACCAGCAAGGCGGAGCGGCTGCCGGGCGATCTCGGGTCCGCCCTGGACGCGCTGGCGGCCGACACCGAGCTGGCGGACATCCTCGGGCCCAGCTTCGTCGCCGCCTTCCTGGCCTACAAGCGCGACGAGCTGGAGCGGTTCGCCCACTTCGTCACCGACTGGGAGTTCCGCGAGTACGCCTACCACCTCTGAGGCCCGCGGGAACGTCCAGCGGCTGCGCGCGCCCCGGACAGTGCCGGCACTGGGGCGTGACAGGCTGGCACCCGTGATCACCGATGCCGAGGCCGCGGTGCTGGCGGCGGTCGACGACGACGCCACGACGCGGCTGCTGGCCGAGCTGGTCGCCGTGCCCAGTGTCACCGGCAGCGCCGCCGAGTCAGAGCTGCAGCACCTGCTGGCGACACGGCTGGACCGGCTCGGCCTGGACGTCGACCTGTGGCCGGTGGACCTGCCGTCGCTTCGGGCCATGGCGGACTACCCGGGGGAGGAGGCACCGCGAGCCGAGGCGTGGGGCCTGGTCGGGGTGCTGCCCGCCGGATCGGGTGGCCGGCCGGCGCTGGCACTGGCCGGGCACGTCGACGTCGTCCCCGCCGGAGACCCGGACCGGTGGGCCTCCCCCCCGTTCAGCCCCACGGTCCGCGACGGCCGGCTCTACGGTCGCGGGGCCTGTGACATGAAGGCGGGCGTCGCGGCGAACTTCGCGGCCGTTGCGGCGATCCGGCGATCGGGAGTCGCGCTGGGCCGGCCGCTGGCCATGCACCTGCTGGCTGGCGAGGAAGACGGCGGGCTGGGGGCGTTCGCCACCCTGAAGCGGGGGCACACCGCGGACGCCTGCGTCATCACCGAGCCCACGGGGGGCAGGGTCGTCAGCGCCAATGCCGGGGCGCTGACCTTCCGGATCGCCGTGCCCGGCCAGGCGGCGCACGGCAGCACGCGCCACGAGGGACACAGCGCCATCGACGCGTATCTCCTCCTGCACCAAGCCCTTTCCGGCCTGGAGGCCCGCCGCAACGCACGCGTGGACCCGGTGATGGCGCAGTACCCGATCGCCTACGCGCTGTCGGTCGGCACCGTGACCGCCGGCGACTGGGCCAGCACGGTCCCGGAGTCCCTGGTGGCGACCGGGCGACTCGGAGTCGCGCTGGACGAGGACGTCGCCGCCGCCCGGGCCGCGCTGGAGGAGTGTGTGGCGAAGGCCTGTGGCGCCGACCCGTGGCTGTCCCGGCACCCGGCGGTGGTCACCTGGCCGGGCGGGCAGTTCGCCAGCGGCCGGCTGGAGCCGGGCCACCCGCTCGCGTCGCTGGCGGCGTCCGCCTACCGCGACGTCACCGGCCGCACCACCGGCGAAGTCGGTGCGCCGTACGGCAGTGACCTACGGCTGTATGCGGCGCGGCAGGTCCCGACCATCCAGCTCGGTCCCGGTGACGTCCGCGTCGCGCACGCCACCGACGAGCACGTCTGCCTCACCGACCTCCACCAGATCACCCGGGTGGTGGCCCTGTTGGCGGTGCGGCTTTGCGGGACCGTTGAGCAGGACCGTTGAGGGAGCGTCGCCCTCAGCCGACGATCCGGGCAATCACCTCGCCGTTGCTCATGGTCTGACCCACCTGTGCCGCTAGCCCGGTGACGGTGCCGGCGTGGGGGGCGGTGATCGGCTGCTCCATCTTCATCGCCTCGAGCACGACGAGCAGGTCGTCGGCGGCGACCTGCTGGCCCTCCTCGACCGCCACCTTCACGATCGTCCCCTGCATCGGCGCGGTGATCGCGTCGCCGCCGGCTGCGGGACCGCTCGGACGCGACACGGCCGCGCGCCGTTTCGGGGCGGCCGCGCGCCCCGCCGCCGGTGCGGCGAGCAGCGCGGCTGGAAGCACGACCTCGAGGCGCTTGCCGGCGACCTCGACCACGACGGAGCGCCGCTCGGTCTGCTCCGGGGTGTCGGCAGGCTCAGCGGCATACGGCGGGAAGGTCGTGGTCATCTCGGTCTCGATCCACCGGGTGTGCACCGTGAAGGCCGCGGCCCCGTCCGCAGGGGCGAAGGCAGGGTCCTCGACGACCGCCCTGGCGAAGGGGAGAACCGTTGCGAGTCCGTCGATCTCGAACTCCGCCAAGGCGCGACGAGCGCGTTCCAGCGCCTGCCGCCGGTCCCGGCCGGTGACGACGAGCTTGGCGAGCAACGAGTCGAAGGCGCCACCGACGGCGTCGCCCGCGCGGACCCCGGAGTCCAGCCGGATGCCGGGACCGGACGGCGGGTCGAACCGGGCCACGTGCCCAGGCGCCGGCAGGAACCCGCGACCCGGGTCCTCGCCATTGATGCGGAACTCGATGCTGTGGCCCCGGATCGGCGGGTCGTCGTAGCCCAGCGCTTCGCCGTCGGCGATACGCAGCTGCTCGCGGACCAGGTCGATGCCGGTGACCTCCTCGGTCACCGGGTGCTCCACCTGCAGCCTGGTGTTGACTTCCAGGAAGGAGATGGAGCCGTCCTGGCCGACGAGGAACTCGCAGGTCCCGGCA
>DASSLY010000123.1:0-3355 GCA_035689185.1 Dermatophilaceae bacterium | reverse complement strand
CCGAGCATGCGCATCGTACGAGACACGGTGACGTACGCGGCTAATCACCTGGCGCGGTTCAACCCGCTGAACATAAGCGGGTATCACATGTCGGAAGCTGGGGCCACCCCACTGCAGGAGGCTGCGTTCACTATCAGCACTACGCGCGAGTACGTGCGGACGATCGTGGCTGCAGGAGTCGACGTGGACGAGTTCGCTCCGCGGCTCTCGTTCTTCTTCGTGTCGCAAGCGGACTTCTTCGAGGAGATCGCGAAGTTCCGAGCCGCTCGGCGGATCTGGGCGCGCTGGATGCGCGACGTGTACGGCGCGAAGACGGACAAGGCCCAATGGTTGCGCTTCCACACCCAGACCGCCGGGGTCTCGCTGACCGCGCAGCAGCCGCTGAACAACGTGGTCCGCACGGCGGTGGAGGCGCTGGCCGCCGTCCTCGGCGGGACGAACTCGCTGCACACCAACGCCCTGGACGAGACCCTGGCGCTGCCCACCGAGGCCTCGGCCGAGGTCGCCCTGCGCACGCAGCAGGTGCTGATGGAGGAGACCGGGGTGACCAACGTCGCCGACCCGCTCGGCGGGTCCTGGTATGTCGAGTCGCTCACCGACGCGGTCGAGGCCGAGGCGGAGCGCGTCTTCGACCGGATCCGGGCCCTGGGCGAGCGTGAGCCGCATGCGATCGGGCCGATGACCTCGGGCATCCTGCGCGGCATCGAGGACGGCTGGTTCATGGGGGAGATCGCCGACTCGGCGTTCCGGTACCAGGTGGCGCTGGAGAAGGGGGACAAGAAGGTCGTCGGCGTGAACGCCCACCTGGAGTCGGTCAGCCACGAGCTGGAGATCCTGCGGGTCAGCCACGAGGTCGAGCGCGCGCAGGTGGCGGCCCTGGCGGACCGCCGGGCTGCGCGCGACCAGGCCGGCGTCGACGCGGCACTGGCCGCCATGGTGGCCGCGACCCGCACCCAGGACAACCTGGTCCCGGCCATGCTCGACGCGGCCCGGGCCGAGGCCACGCTGGGAGAGATCTGCGGCGCCCTGCGCGAGGTCTGGGGCGGCTATCGGGAGCCGGCCCGCTTCTAGCCAACCCCCCCACCACCAGCCCTGATCAGAACGCCCCGAGGCGCCCATTTTCGCGGGCTCGCGCGCCCCGAAACGGGCGTTCCCGGGCGTCCGGTAGGGGGCGTACGGCCGGGCGTTTAGGGTGGACGCGCCGTCAGCGCCGCTAGCCACACCGCAAGGAGCCAAGCCCATGTCGTCCCGCGTCCGGCCCGCGCTCACCGCCGCCGTGGGCGTCGCCGGGCTGCTCGGGCTGGCGTTGCTGGTCGTCGGGCTGTGGTTTGCGGTGACCCTCGGCCCGTCGGGCCTGGCCGAGTTCTCCGTTTCGACCCCCGCCAGCGGCGCCATCGCGATCGAGCCCCGCTACGCCAACGCCGTGGACGTTCCGTTCGAGGTCGTGGCGACACGGGGTGACGGGGGCCCGGTGTGGCTCGGCGCCGCCAGGCAGCACGATGCCGACCTGCTCCTGCGCCGAGGCGCCCACAGCGTGGTCGCTGGACTGAGCCTGACCGCTGGGGCGGCGACCCTGCGCTCGGCCGGCTCGGGCCCGCTGCCCGATGTGACTCGCGCGGACGTGTGGCGTTCGACCG
Organism: Dermatophilaceae bacterium; assembly: GCA_035689185.1. GTDB lineage: Bacteria > Actinomycetota > Actinomycetes > Actinomycetales > Dermatophilaceae > DASSLY01. The sequence goes on along the minus strand of DASSLY010000123.1, from coordinate 1,718 downwards.
CGGCCGGCGAGGGCCGGGCGCGGCTGCTCGTGGGACAGCGCGACGGGCCGCTCACCGTGGTCGTCGCCTCCGGTGAGGCCGCCTCGCTTCGCGACCTCGAGCTGACCTTGCGCTGGCGTCGGGGGGCGTGGTTCCTGCAGGCTCTGACCGGCATGGTGGTCGGTGGCGGCGTCGTTGCCCTGGCCGGCCGGTACCTCTGGCGTCGCCGGCGGGGCCACGCCGCTCCGCCCGCACCAGACCGCGCGCTGACCGGGGCCCTCGGATGAGGTCGGTCACCCTGCTCGTCACCACGACGCTGCTCCTCTCGACCACCACCGGCTGCGGCGTGGGCGCCGGGCTGGCTGGGATCAAGGCGCCGCCCGTGGCCGTGACCACCGACGCCGCGTTGTCCACCGAGCAGGCGCGAAGCGTCCTGCGCCGCCAGTTCACCGCAGCCCAGCAAGCGGCGCCGGGCGCGGCGACCGCCCCCGAAGCCAGTGCCGCGGCATACACAGGGCCGGCGCTGCTCGCGGCCCAGGCACGGCTGAAGCTCGGGGCGAGCGCCGGCGGCACCGGCGGACCGGCGGCCCTGGCCCCGGAACAGCCCGGTCTGCTGGCCGTCTCCCGCGGTGTCGGCTATCCGCGGGCGCTTCTCGCCCAGACGATTCCGAGCAGCAATGCCCTGCCGGTCCTGCACTTGCTGGTGTCCCCGGACGTGGCGACCCCGTTCCGGATCGCGTCGTCGGCCACCATGCTGCCGGCTTCGTCGGTGCAGCCGTTCGCGGCGCCGGGCGCCGGGTCGCCGCTGGTGACCGACGGGTTGGACCTCGCCGTGCGGCCCGCCGCGCTGTTCGATGCGTATGCGCAGGCGCTGTCCTTCGCTACCACGCTGCCCGCGTCGGCCCCCTTCGCCACCGACCCCTTCCTCGCCCAGGTCCGCCTGAACGCCACGAACCAGGCGCGGGCCGTGGTGACCCAGGCCAGCTTCGTCCAGAAGCACGAGGTGGTCCCGGGATCCATCTACGCCGTCCAGCAGGCTGACGGTGCGGCGCTGGCCTTCGGCGTGCTGCGCCGGACCGACACCTTCACCGTCAAGCCCGGCCAGACCATCACCGCGCCCGCGGACTTCGTTGCGCTGGTGCCCGGCAAGAGCAGGATCACCCGCACGGCAGTCATGCAGACCCTGGAGTTCCTGGTCTTCGAGGTACCGAAGCGCAGCGGCCCGGCTGTGCTCGTCGCGGCGCAGGACCAGCTGGTAGCCGGGTCCGGAGCGTGAACCACCCACCGACCACTTGCGCGGCCACCCGCTCGGTTCGGAAAGAATGGGAGTCATGACCGACCAAACCCCCCGTCCCCCGTCGATGCGGGGCGCCGTCGACTTGTCCGCCTTGGGCGCGCCCCCCGCCCAGCCCGCCCAGTCCGCCCGCGGCGTCGTCGAGGGAACCGACGCCGGCTTCCAACAGGTCGTCGCGGACAGCCGGACGGTCCCGGCGGTCGTCGTGCTGTGGTCGGCGTCCCTGCCCGCGTCCCGGCCGTTCGTGGACGTGGTAGCCGGCGTCGCCGCGGAGTATGCCGGTCGGTTCCGGGTTGTCTCGGTCGACGTCGACGCCAACCCGGGGCTGCGCCAGGCGTTCCAGGTGGAGTCGGTCCCGACCAGCTACGGGCTCATCGCCGGCCAGCCGGTCGGGTTGTTCGCCGGGGCCCAGCCGGCCGAGCAGGTGCGGGCGGTGGTCGACCAG
>DASSLY010000122.1:0-19633 GCA_035689185.1 Dermatophilaceae bacterium | reverse complement strand
CCGCCCTGCCCGGCCGCCCTGCCCACTCTGCCCGGCCGCTCTCCCCGTCCCCGCCCGGCCGCCCTCCGCGTCCCCGCTCGCCCGCTACCTTGCCCGCGGGTGCGTCGCCGCATACACCTCGCGCAGCTGGTCCACGGTCACCAGCGTGTACACCTGGGTCGTCGTGACCGAGGCGTGCCCCAGCAGCTCCTGCACCACCCGCACGTCCGCGCCGCCGTCCAGCAGGTGGGTGGCGAAGCAGTGCCGCAACGTGTGCGGGCTGACGTGCCCGGCCAGACCAGCGCGCTCGGCGGCGGCCCGGATCACCGCCCACGCGCTCTGCCGGGTAAGCCTCCCGCCGCGCCGGTTCAGGAACAGTGCCGGCGTCGCCCGGCTCGCCAGCGCCGGCCGCCCGCGCACCAGGTATGCCGACAGCGCGCGCCGGGCGTAGCTGCCGACCGGGACCACCCGCTCCTTGCGGCCCTTCCCGAACAGCCGCAGCATGCCCTGCTCGTCCACCGCGGTGGCGTCGTCGACATCGAGGCCGACCGCTTCGCTGATCCTGGCGCCGACCCCGTACAGCAGCTCCACCAGGGCCCGGTCCCGCAGCGCCACCGGGGTGTCCCCGACCGAGGCGGCCTCCAGCAGCCTCTGGACCTGCTGGACCGAGATGGCCTTGGGCAGCCGCTGCGCCGTCCGCGGCGGGCTGACCGCCGCCGCCGGGTCGGTCCCCGTCACCCCGTCGAGGGCGAGGAAGCGGTGCAAGCCGCGGACGGCGATCAGCGCCCGTGCCGCCGATGTGGCCGACAACGCCCGGCGCTGCGGGTCCGTCGGCGCCCGCAGCTCGGCCAGGAACGCGGCCACGTCCGGCTCGCTCACCGCGGCCGGGTCGGTGACCCCGCGGGTGGCCAGGTAGGCGGCATACCGGTCCAGGTCGCGGCGGTAGGCGGCCAGCGTGTGCGGCGACGCCCCCCGCTCCACCCGCAGGTGGTCCAGCCACCCCTGGACGGCCCGCTCCAGTGCTGTTACGACAGCACGTCCTGCAGCGCGACCGTGGCGATGCCGTGCGCCTCGCCGACCGGGCCGTAGGTGACCGCGCCGTCGTGGGTGTTCAGCCCCAGCGCGAGCGCCGGGTCGGCCCGCAGGGCCGACTGCCAGCCACGGTCGGCCAGCTCCACGGCATACGGCAGGGTGACGTTGGTGAGCGCGTAGGTAGAGGTGTGCGGGACGGCCCCGGGCATGTTGGCGACGCAGTAGAAGACCGAGCCGTGGACCTGGTAGGTGGGGTCGGCGTGCGTGGTGGGGCGGGAGTCCTCGAAGCAGCCGCCCTGGTCGATCGAGATGTCGACGAGGACCGACCCGGGCTTCATGCGCGCGACCTGCTCGTTGCTGACCAGCGTCGGCGCCTTGGCGCCGGGGACCAGGACCGCGCCGATGACCATGTCGGCGTCGCTGATGGCGCGCTCGATCTCGTAGGCGTTGGACGCGACGGTCTGGCAGTGGCCCTGGTAGATGGCGTCGGCGTAGCGCAACTTGGCCACGTTGCGGTCCAGCAGCAGCACCTCGGCCTGCATGCCCAGCGCGATCGCTGCGGCGTTCATCCCGGAGACGCCGGCGCCGATCACGACCACCTTCGCGGCATACACGCCGGACACCCCGCCCATCAGCACCCCGCGACCGCCCTGGGCGCGCATCAGCGTGTGCGCCCCGACCTGTGGCGCCAGCCGGCCGGCCACCTCCGACATCGGCGCGAGCAGCGGCAGCGTCCGGTCGGGCAGCTCCACCGTCTCGTAGGCGATCGCGGTGACCTTGCGCCTGACCAGCTCCTGCGTGAGCCGCTGGTCGGCCGCCAGGTGCAGGTAGGTGAACAGGGTCTGGCCCGCCCGCATCCGGTGGTACTCCGAGGCCACCGGCTCCTTCACCTTCAGGATCAGGTCGCCGGTCTCCCACACGGCGTCCGCGGAGTCCAGGATCTTCGCGCCGGCCGCCAGGTAGTCGTCGTCGGTGATCGAGGAGCCCACGCCGGCCTCGTGCTCCACGAACACCTCATGCCCGTGCCGGACCAACTCGTGCACCCCGGAGGGGGTGATGGCCACGCGGTACTCGTGGTTCTTGACCTCGCGAGGGATGCCCACCTGCACGGATATCGCCCTTCGGTTCCGTCCTCGGGCGGAGGACCTTTGCCCGCGGCCCCGTTGCCGGCAGACGTCTGGCGGCCTGAGGCCACGCCCGCGAGTCTAGACCCCGCAACGCGGCAGGACGGCGCCGTCGCCGGCGTCCTCGCTAGGCTCGCAGCCGTGCCGCCGGACAAGCCGACCCCCGCCCCGACCGGCCGGTGGGGCCTGCGGTGGCCAGTGGTCGCCACGGTGGCGCTGGTGAGCGCACTGGTGGCGATCGGCCCGCCGGTGCAGCTGCGGTCGGTGCTCGTGGCCGGCAACCAGGCGGGGGGCGCCGCGGTCACCGATGTGCTGGTCTCCCTGCTGCTCTGGCTGGGCGTGGCGACCGTCGCGATCCTGGGCGGGGCGGCGCTGCTGTTCAGCAGGGGGACCCGGTCGTGGGGGGTCGGCATGCTGTTGGGGTCGGTCCCCGCGACGCTGGTCGGCCTCGTGCTCGTGGCCTCGGTACCTGGACAGATCGCCTCCTGACCCGTTCGCGGAAGGTTCACCGATGAAGCTGTACGCCGACCTGCCCGTGCGCCGCGCCGCGCAGGTTCTTGCCGACGTGCTCACGGTCGGCTGGGTCGCCGTCTGGGTGTGGCTGGGCCGGGTCGTGTATGACGCGACGCTGCAGCTGCTCGGGCCGGCCCGGCAGCTGGAGGGGGCCGGGACCCGGTTCGGGTCCACCATGACTGACGCGGGGCGCACGTTGCGCCGGGTGCCGTTCGTCGGCGACCAGCTGCAGCGGCCCTTCGACGCGGCGGCCTCGACCGGAGGGGACATCGCCGACGCCGGCCGGCAGCTGGGCGCAGCGGTGCGCAACCTGGGCCTGGTGCTCGGCCTCACCACCGCGGTCGTGCCGATCGTGCTGGTGGTCGGGGTGTGGCTGCTGCTGCGGCTGCGGTTCGTCCGACGCGCCTCGGCGGCGCAGCGGTTCGTCGACGCCGACGAGGACCTCGACCTGTTCGCGCTGCGCGCGCTGTCCCGGCAGCCGATGCACCGGCTGGCCGCCGTCAGCCCCGACCCGGCCGGCGCCTGGCGGGATCGGGACACGCGTGTCGTGCGCGCGTTGGCGCTGCTCGAGCTGCGCTCTGCCGGCCTGCGCCCACCCGCCTGAGGGTCCGTGGTGGGTTGACATCACCGTGCGCGATTGACCTCACCCTCGCGTCGCTGACCGCGGCGTCGACGGTGAGGTGCATGCCGCCACGGCGAGGTCGGTGGGGCAGGGTGAGGGTACTGCCCGGTCAGCTGACCAGCGATGGCCGCAGGTCGACGTCCGGGGGCCGCCAGGTGAGGGCGTCGGCATCGACTTGCTCGCCGCTGCGGATGTCCTTGACCTGGTCGCCGCCGTCCGGGGTGGCGCCGCGGAACCACACGAACGGTATGCCGCGGCGGTCGGCGAAGCGGATCTGCCGGCCGAACTTGGCCGCCGCCGGTGCCACCTCGGTCGCGATGCCCCGAGCGCGCAGCGCCGCCGCCGTGCGCATGGCCCCAGCCCGGTCCGCCTCCTCCCCCAGCGCGACCAGCACGCAGGTCGGTGTCGACCGGGATGCGGTCACGCCGTTGGCCAGCAGCCAGCCCATCAGCCGGGAGACCCCGATCGACATCCCGACGCCGGGGTAGGTCGTCCGGCCGTCGGAGGCCAGGGCGTCATACCGGCCGCCGGAGCACACGGCGCCGTACGACTCCCGGCCGACCAGCTGGGTCTCGTAGACCGTGCCGGTGTAGTAGTCCAGCCCGCGGGCGACCCGGAAGTCGGCCACCAGCACGCCCGGAGCGTGCTCCTCGGCGGCAGCCAGGACGGCGGTCAGCTCGGACAGCCCCTCGTCGAGCACGGGATGGTCGACACCCAGCGCCCGGACCCGCTCGATCGCCTCCACGCCGCCGGCGATGCCCGCCAGCTCGACACAGGCCGCCGCCTGGTCCGCGCCGACCCCCGCCCCTGTCAGCATCGAGACCACCGCGCCGGGGCCGACCTTGTCCAGCTTGTCCACGATGCGCAGCACGCTGACCACGTCGTCCAGGCCGAGACCGCGGTAGAATCCCTCGGCCACCTTGCGGTTGTTCACCTGGATCCGGAACGGCCCCACCGGCAGCTGCTGGAAGACCTCGGCCACGACCAGCGGGATCTCGACCTCGTAGTGGAACGGCAGCGACCCGACGTCGACGACGTCGATGTCCGCCTGCGTGAACTCGCGGTAACGGCCCTCCTGCGGCCGCTCCCCTCGCCACGCCTTCTGGATCTGGTAGCGCCGGAACGGGAACTGCAGCCGGCCCGCGTTCTCCAGTACGTACCGTGCGAACGGCACCGTCAGGTCGAAGTGCAGCCCCAGCCGCGCTTCGTCACCGCCGGTGCCGCCGAGCCGACTGACCGCGTAGATCTCCTTGTCCGCGTCCTCTCCCTGGTTCGACAGCCGGTCGATCGGCTCGACCGCTCGGGTCTCGACCGAGGCGAAGCCGTGCCGCTCGAAGGTGGCCTGGACCACCGCGAGGACGTGCTGCTCGACGATCCGTCCCGCCGGCAGGTACTCCGGGAACCCGGACAGCGGGGTGACCTTGCCGGGCGAGCTCACGGGCGGAGTCCTTGCAGGTAGGGGTTGGTCGCGCGCTCGCGCGCCACGCTGGTGAGCGGCCCGTGACCGGGCAGCACGAGGGTGTCGTCCGGAAGCGGCAGGACGACCTCGCGCAGGGTCCGCGCCATCGCCGCACCGTCCCCGCCGACCAGGTCGGTCCGGCCGATCGAACCGGCGAACAGCACGTCGCCGCTGAGGGCCGAGCGGGTCAGGCCCTCCGACCCGGCCAGGTCCGAGGGCACGTCGTCGACCAGGAACAGCACCGATCCTTCGGTGTGACCGGGTGCGTGGCGGACCGTGAAGCTCAGACCGGCGAGCGGCAACGTCGCCGACTCCTCCAGTTCGACGACGTCGTCCGGTTCTCGCCAGGTCGCCCGCTGCCCGAACTGCTGCTCAAGCATGGCCAGCAGCCCCCCGTCGACCAGGGCCAGCGGGTCACGCAACCGGTACCGGTCCTCGCGGTGGATGTAGGCCGCGACCCCCGCCGCCCCGCAGACCGGCGTCACCGCATACACGTGGTCCAGGTGACCGTGCGTCAGCAGCACCGCGGCCGGCCGCAGCCCGTGCTCGGCGAGCAACTCGCCCAGCCGGCGCTCCACCCCGATGCCGGGGTCGACCACCACGCACTCCTGGCCGCGCCCGGTCGCCAGGACGTAGCAGTTGGTCCCGAACGCGGCCGCCGGGAAGCCGAGGAGCAGCACCCGGCGAGCCTAGTGCGGTCCGGCGCGTGTCTGATGGCTGTATGCCGGCGCCCGGACGAGGTGCCTAGACTGACCGACGGCCAGGGCCGCCCCGCATGGGTCGACCAGGACATCGAGGAGGAGCCGGCTTGTCGCCGAAGGACCGCGACCGGGCATACGAGAAGCGACGCTACGAGAAGCGCCAGAGCATGCTTGACCAGCGGATCGCGGAGCGCCAGCGCAACAAGCAGGTCGTCGGCGTGGTGGTCGCGGTCCTGCTTGTGGTCGGCGGGCTGGTGGGGCTCAGCGTCGCCCTGGGCAACGACGACGGCACGGCGAGCACGGGAGCCTCACCGAGCACCCCGGCTACGGCGCCGACGAGCACGGCGCCCACCCCGACGGGGTCGACGTCCCCGACCGCGAGCGCTGCGCAGACCGTGGCCGGTTGCCGCCCGGCACCGAAACCGCCCACCGACAAGCGCACCGCGACGCTGCCACCCGCGACCTTGGCCGGCGGGAAGACCTGGGTCGCCACCATGACCACCAACTGCGGCGACATCGTGGTGGATCTCGACGGGGCCAAGGCCCCGCAGGCGGTGTCGTCGTTCATCAACCTGGCGCGGACCGGGTACTGGGTGGACAGCCCCTGCCACCGGCTCACCGGTCAGGCGCAGGGGTTGTACGTGTTGCAGTGCGGGGACCCGACCGGAACTGGGACAGGTGGGCCTGGCTACGGCTTCGGCGTGGAGAACGCGCCCGCAGACTTCACCTACCCGCCCGGGACGCTGGCGATGGCGCGCACATCAGACCCGAAGAGCAACGGTGGACAGTTCTTCATCGTCTACCAGCAGACGGTCCTGCAGGACCCGACCGGGTACACCATCTTCGGCAAGGTGACCAAGGGGCTGGACCTGGTCAAGAAGATCGCCGCGGCCGGCATCTCCGCCGCCGACCAGACCGCTCCCAACCAGCCGATCAGCCTGCTCAAGGTTGTCGTTGCCGAGAAGAAGGGGTGAGCGTGAGCGAGGAGTTCCCGACCCCGGCTGCGTCCGAGGAGCTAACGGCCCAGCGGTCCGCCGGGGCGGACTCCGCGGGACAGGATGAGACCGCCCTGGCGCTGACTCGTTCGGCGCCGACTTTGGACCACGAGTCAGGGCCGGCCACCGAGCCCGAGCCGCAACCGGCCATCGAGCCTGAAACCGGACCCGCCGTCGCGGCGGCCACCGAGCCCGAGCCCGAGCCCAAAACCGGACCCGCCGTCGCGGCGGCCACCGAGCCCGAGCCCGAGCCGGAAGCCGGACCCGCCGTCGCGGAGGCTGCCGAGCCCGAGCCCGAAACCGGACCCGCCGTCGCGGCGGCCACCGAGCTCGAGCTTGAGTCCGAGCCGCAGCCGGCGCCCGAACCCGAAACCGCAACCGACACCGAGCCGGTTGTGGCCCCGGCGGTGCCGAGCCCGGCGGCACTGGCGGCTCGCCTGCACGCCGCGGCTGGGAGCCGCAACACCGCATACGGGCGGGTGGGCGAGGACGGGACCGTCTACGTCAGGACCGCGGATGGCGAGCGCGAGGTCGGGTCCTACCCAGGCGCGAGCCCCGGCGAGGCGCTGCAGTACTTCGCCCGCAAGTTCGACGAGGTGTCCGCGGCCGCGGACTTGCTGCTGCAACGGGTGCAGCACACCGACCTGTCGTCCCGGGAGGGGAGCGAGGGGCTGGCCAAGCTGCGCGAGCAGACCACCGACGTCAAGGCCGTCGGTGACCTCGCCGCGCTGGAGGCCAAGGTCGCCGAGATCGCCGCCGCCGTCGAGGCCAAGCGGGCCGTGGAAGGGGCGGCGCGGGCAGCCGCCCGCGAGGCGGGCAGGGCTGAGCGCGAGAAGGTCGTGGCGGAGGCGGAAGCCATCGCCGCCCAGCCGGTGGAGAAGGTGCAGTGGAAGTCCTCCGGCAACCGGATGCGCGAGCTGCTGGAGGAGTGGAAGCGGATGCAGCGCTCCGGCCCGAAGCTGGACCGGGAGTCCGAGGGCGCGCTGTGGCAACGATTCAGCGCTGCCCGGAACGGGTTCGACAAGGCGCGGCGGGTGCACTTCGCCCAGCTGGACAGCGTTCAGGGCCAGGCCAAGTCGGTCAAGGAGGAGCTGGTCAAGCAGGCCGAGCAGCTGGCGACCAGCAGGGACTGGGCCCCGACGGCGTCGGCGTTCAAGCGGCTGATGGAACGCTGGCGCGAGGCGGGGCGGGCCTCCCGGGCCGACGACGACGCGCTGTGGACCCGGTTCAAGGCCGCCCAGGACAGCTTCTTCGCGGCCAAGGACAAGGTCGTCGCCACCGAGAACGAGCACTTCCAGGCCAACCTGGCGACCAAGGAGGGCTTGCTCCGGGAGGCCGAGGCGTTGCTGCCGATCACCGACCTGGAGGCGGCGAAGGCGTCCTTGCGCGGCATCCAGGACCGCTGGGACCGGGCCGGCAAGGTCCCGCGGGCCGACATGGAGCGGATCGACAAGGCGATGCGCCGGGTCGAGCAGACGGTCCGCGACGCCGACGAGCAGCGGTGGAAGAGATCCAACCCGGAGGCGGCCGCGCGGGCGCGAAGCCTGGTGGACCAGCTCGATGCCGCGGTGGCCGGGCTCCGGCGCGAACTGGCCAAGGCCACCGAGTCCGGCAACGCGCAGAAGATCGCGGACGCGCGGGCGGCCTTGTCGGCGCGCGAGCAGTGGCTGGAACAGGCACGCTCCGGGCTGGCCGAGTTCACCCGCTGAGGTGGACCGGCCCCGGGGTCGGTCGAGCCTCAGCCCGGGTTGGGGATATGCCGCTTGCCCTCGGTGACGCGGTACACGTCGAACACCCCGTCGATCTTGCGGACCGCCTTGATGACGTGGTCGAGGTGGCCTGGGTCGCCCATCTCGAAGGTGAACCGGGACATCGCCACCCGGTCCTTGGAGGTGGCCACGCTCGCGGACAGGATGTTCACGTGGTGATCGGACAGGATCCGCGTCACGTCCGACAGCAGCCGGTTGCGGTCCAGCGCCTCCACCTGGAGCTGCACCAGGAAGATGCTGCCGGCCTGGGGGGACCACTCGACGTCGATCAGCCGCTCCGGCTCGGACTTCAGGCTGTGCAGGTTCGAGCAGTCCGAGCGGTGAACCGAGACCCCCGACCCCCGGGTGATGAAGCCGACGATGGCGTCGCCGGGGACGGGCGTGCAGCACCTGGCCAGCTTGGCCCACACCTCCGGCGCCCCGACCACCACGACGCCGGGGTCACCGACCCGGGGCCGGCGACCGAGCGCGGTCGGTGAGGTGGCTTCGGCGAGGTCCTCGCTGGCGCCCTCCTCCCCGCCCAGCGAGGCGACCAGGCGTGAGACCACATGCTGGGCCGAGACGTGTCCGTCACCGACCGCGGCATACAGGGCGGCCACGTCGGCGTAGCGCAGTTCGCCCACGACCGCGGCTATGGCGTCCGCGGTCATCAGCCGCACCAGCGGCAGGCCCTGCTTGCGCATCACCTTGGCTATCGAGTCCTTGCCCTGCTCGATGGCCTCCTCGCGACGCTCCTTGGAGAACCACTGACGGATCTTGTTCCGCGCCCGAGGGCTGCGCACGAAGCTGAGCCAGTCCCGGGAAGGCCCGGCGCCCTCGGCCTTGGAGGTCAGGATCTCGACCACGTCGCCGTTCTCCAGGGTCGACTCCAGCGGCACCAACCGGCCGTTGACCCGGCCCCCGATGCAGCGGTGACCGACCTCGGTGTGCACGGCGTAGGCGAAGTCCACGGGTGTGGCGCCGGCGGGCAGCGACATCACCTCGCCCTTGGGGGTGAAGACGAAGACCTCGCGCGCGTTGATCTCGAACCGCAGCGAGTCGAGGAACTCCCCCGGGTCCGCGGTCTCCTTCTGCCAGTCCAGTAGCTGGCGCAGCCAGGCCATGTCGTTGACCCCGTCGCTGCTACGCGGGCCGCCGGAGACGTCGTCCTTGTACTTCCAGTGCGCGGCGACGCCGTACTCGGCCCGCCGGTGCATCGCATGGGTGCGGATCTGGATCTCCACCGGCTTGCCCTGCGGCCCGATCACGGTCGTGTGCAGCGACTGGTACATGTTGAACTTGGGCATCGCGATGTAGTCCTTGAACCGCCCCGGAAGTGGGTTCCACCGCGCGTGCAGTGCTCCCAGGGCCGCGTAACAGTCGCGCACCGATTCCACCAGCACCCGGACCGCGATCAGGTCGTAGATCTCCTCGAAGTCCCGGCCCCGCACGATCATCTTCTGGTACACGGAGTAGTAGTGCTTGGGCCGGCCGGTGACGACCGCCTTGATCTTGGCCGCCCGCAGGTCCTCCACCACGAAGTTGCGCACGGTGGCGAGGTACTCATCGCGGGCCGGCGCCCTGCCGGCGACCATCCGGACGATCTCGTCGTACACCCCCGGGTACAGGGTCGCGAAGGACAGATCCTCCAGCTCCCACTTGATGGTGTTCATCCCCAGCCGGTGCGCCAGCGGGGCGTAGATCTCCAGGGTCTCCTTCGCCTTGCGCCGGGCCGACTCCGGCGAGACGTGCCGCCAGGTGCGCGCGTTGTGCAGCCGGTCGGCCAGCTTGATCACCAGCACCCGGATGTCCCGCGCCATGGCCACGACCATCTTGCGGACCGTCTCGGCCTGGGCCGCCTCGCCGTAGGTGACCCGGTCCAGCTTGGTCACGCCGTCGACGAGCATGGCGACCTCGTCGCCGAACTCACGACGGATCTGGCCCAGCCCGACCGGGGTGTCCTCCACGACGTCGTGCAGCAGTGACGCGGCCAGGGTCACCGGGGTCATGCCGAGCTCGGCCAGGATGGAGGTCACGGCCAGCGGGTGGGTGATGTAGGCGTCGCCGCTGCTGCGCAGCTGACCGCGGTGGGCCGCGTCGGCCACCGCGTAGGCCCGCTCGATGATGCCGACGTCGGCCTTGGGGTGGGTCTCGCGCACCACCCTCAGCAGCGGCTCGAGCACCGGGTAGTCCTGCGACTTGGGGCCGCCGAACCGGGCCAGCCGGGCCCGGACGCGGGCGGTGGTCGGGATCGGGCCCGTGGGGGTGTCGCCGAGGTCCGGCGGCCTGCCGCGCGACGCGGGCGGCGCGGGCGGCGGCACCAACGGCACCGGTGCGGCCGCGGCCGGGAGCAGGGCGTCCACCACCGGCGTCCCGGCCTGGCGCTCCTCGCTCATGACGCGATTCTAGGCGCGCGCCGGATCAGACCGTGAGCACGCTGTGCACGGTCCGGGCCCCGAGCCGGGCCCGGCCGAGCAGGAACGACAGCTCGACCACGGTCTCGAACGCCACCACGTCGGCGCCGGCACGCCCGAGCAGCTGCCACGCGGCCAGGGCAGTGCCGCCCGTCGCCAGCACGTCGTCGACGAGCACGACCCGCGCGCCCGCCCGGACCGCGTCCGCCTGCACCTCGATCCGGGCGGTGCCGTACTCCAGGTCGTAGTCCGCGTGCAGCGTCGACCCGGGCAGCTTGCCGGCCTTGCGCACCGGCAGGAACCCCACCCCCAGCCGGTGCGCGACCGCGGCCCCGAGCACGAACCCCCGGGCCTCGATGCCGGCGACCAGGTCCACCCGCGGATGGCGGCTGGCCACGTCCCGGACGACCGCGCCGAACGCCGCGCCGTCGGCCAGCAGCGGGGCGATGTCCTTGAACAGGATCCCCGGCGCCGGGAAGTCGGCGACGTCTCGCAGGCGGCAGGCGACCAGGTCGGCGAGCGGAGCGTTCACGGCATACGGCCGGTATGTCGCGTGGCCGCTAGCGCTTGGACTTCGGCTGCCGCCGCGGCTGGTTGCGCGGGCCGGTCTGGGCATACCTGTGGATCTCTCGGCCGGTCAGTGTGTGGGTTGGCGCGGCACCTGCCGCGGCCTCGTCCTGGACCGACGCCGCGCCGGCATCGGCTTGCTCCACCCGGCCCTCGGTGACCAACGGCGACGGCTCGTCCTCGGCGATCGAGCCGTCCGGCAGCACCCGCACACCGGGCTGGCCGGCCCGGCCCTGCTGGTAGCGCTGGGCCCGCCGCGCCAAGTCCTTCATCGCCGGCTCCCGCTCGCGCAGGTCCGCCAGCAGGGGCGTGGCGATGAAGATGGAGGAGTACGTGCCGGTGGCGATCCCGACGAACAGCGCCAGGCTGAGGTCGAGCAGGGTGCCCGGCCCCAGCAGGCTGAACCCGACGACGAGGATGGCGGTCACCGGCAGGAGTGCCACCACGGAGGTGTTGATCGACCGCACCAGGGTCTGGTTCACGGCGAGGTTGGCGGCCTGAGAGTAGCTTCGGCGGCCGGTGTGCCGGGCCTGGTTGGTGTTCTCCCGCACCTTGTCGAAAACCACGACGGTGTCGTAGAGGGAGTAGCCGAGGATGGTGAGGAAGCCGATCACCGACGCGGGGGTCACCTCGAAGCCGGCCAGGGCGTAGATGCCGACCGTGATGAGCAGGTCGTGCACCAGCGCCACCAGTGCGGACAGCGCCATCTTCCAGGTGCGGAAGTACGCGGCGAGGACCAGGGAGACCAGGACCAGGAACACGACCAGGCCCTTGACGGCCTGGTTGCTGATGGACGCACCCCAGGACGGGCCGATCTCGGAGGAGGTGATCTTGTCGGTGGCGACGCCGAACGTGCGGGCCAGCGCGGTCTTGACGGTGTTGGTGCGGGCGTCGTTGAACTGCTCGGTCTGCACCCGGACGCCGTCGGTCCCGATCGTGGTGACGGTCACGTCGGACTCTCCGGCCAGGGACCCGACCGCGTCTTTGGCTCGCTGCTCGTAGTTGTCCAGGCTGGCTACCTGGGACACCCGGAACTCTGACCCGCCGCGGAACTCCAGGCCCAGGTTGAGGTGCCGCCCGAACAGCCCCACCGCGGCCAGCAGCAGCAACCCGGCGGAGATGGCGTACCAGAAGCGCTGGCGGCCGACGAAGTCGATCGAGCGCCGCCCGGTGTACAGGTCGTTGCCCAGCTGGGCCAGGCCGCCGCTCATGAGGGCCCCCCTTCCACGGCGCCGCGGGGTGCGCCGAGCGCGACCCGGCCCCGGCCGACATACCGGACCGTCTTGGCCCCCAGCCGCTGCGGGTCCAGACCGGAGAGGCGGTGGCCGCCGCCGAAGAACGTGGTGCCGGCGAGCAGCTGCAGCACGGGGTGGGTGAACAGGAAGACGACCAGGATGTCGATCACGGTGATGACCATCAGGGTGAACGCGAAGCCGCGCACGTTGCTGGCGGCCAGGATCCACAGCACGATCGCCGCCAGGAAGTTCACCGTGTCCGAGATCAGGATGGTCCGCCGCGCCCGGGACCAGCCGGCCTCGACCGCGGACTTCAGCGGCCGGCCGTCGCGCACCTCGTCGCGGACCCGTTCGAAGAAGATGATGAACGAGTCGGCGGTCACGCCGATGGAGACGATGACGCCGGTGACGCCGGCCATGGTGAGCCGGAAGTCGTAGCCCCAGCCGAGCAGGCAGATCACCGTGTAGGTCAGCGCCGAGGCGACGACCAGGGACGACACGGTGACCAGGCCGAGGGCCCGGTACTGGAAGAGCGAGTAGACGACCACCAGCAGCAGCCCGATGATCCCGGCGATGATGCCCTTGCGCAGCTGGTCGCTGCCCAGCGTGGGGCTGATCTGCTCGGCCGTCTGGATCTGGAACGACAGCGGCAGCGCGCCGAACTTCAGCTGGTCGGCCAGCGCCTTGGCCGACTCGGCCGTGAAGCTGCCGGTGATGCTGGCCGTGCCGGCGGTGATCGCGGACTCCACCGTGGGGGCCGAGATCACCACGTCGTCCAAGACGATGGCGAACTGGTTCCGCACCCCGGTCAGCGACACCAGGCGGGTGGTCACCCGGCCGAAGTCCGTGGCGCCCTTGGCGTTGAACGTCAGCCGGACTTCGTACAGGCTGCCGAGCTGGCCGCTTTGCAACGTCTGCAGACCGGACGTCGCGTCGCTGATGTCCCGGCCGAAGACCTCCACCGGACCGAGGACGTACTTCACCGAGAAGTCGCTCTCGCAGGTGATGAGCGGCTTGGCCGGGTCGTCCACGATCTTGGCCACGTCGGTGGCGCAGTCGAAGCTGTCGAATTGCTGCTGCAACGCCGGGGTGATCCAGGCCAGGTCGCTGCCGTCGGTCGGCTTCGCGGCCGGCGTGGCCGCGCCGGTGCTCTTCGTGGCGGTGCTTTTCGTGGTCGCAGCCGGCGTCGCGTTCGCCGTGAGCCCGGAGGCGCTGGTCCCGGTCCCGGACGGCGACGGCGTGGTGGCCTGCAGCGCTTTCGGGAACCCGGACCGGGCGCTGGAGGTGGTGGCCGAGCCGCTGGGACGGGCCGTCGCGCCACTGCTGGTCGGGGTGGCGGTGCTGGTCGGCGTTGCGGTGCTCGTGCCGGTGCCGGTCGTCGTGGAGGTCGGTGTCGCCGTGCCGGGGGCGGACTGGAGCACCGCCCGGAACGAGAGCTGAGATGACCGCTCCAGGGCCTGCCGGGTCGCCTCGGTCATCTGCCCTGGCATGGACACCACGATGTTGCGCCCGCCGAGGGTCGTCACCTCGGCCTCGGCCACTCCCTGGGCGTCGACTCGCTGCCGGATGATGTCGACGGCCTGCTCGATCTGCTGCGCGTTCGGCTCCCGGCCGCCGACCACGACCGGCTCGAGGATGACCTGCGAGCCGCCTTCGAGGTCCAGGCCGAGCTTGGGGGCCCAGGTGGCCGATCCGAGCGTGCTGGCCAAGGCCAGCCCACCGAACAGGGTCGCCAGCACCACGACCAGCCCCGCCAGGGTGCGCCAGGCCGTCCGGTTGCGCGGGTTGAGGGCCACGGGTCAGGCCTCGTCGGCCGGTGGGGCGGGCGGCCCGGCGGGGCCGGAGCGGTCGGCGGGACCGGCGGGACCGAGCCCGGCGACCGGACCGGCCACTGCCCGGCGGTCGAACCGCAGCAGGACACCTGAGCCCACGTCGAGGGTGGCGACCCGCTCGTCCAGCGCGGCGATCCGGCCCAGCAGTCCCGAGGTGGTGCTCACCTCCTCACCCACCGCCAGGGCGCGCTGCACGGCCTGCTGCTCGCGCTGCCGGCGCCGCTGGCTGACGAAGAGGAACACCAGCAGCAGCACGGGTAGCAGGAGGATCAGCAGACTGCCGAGACCGGAGCCTTGCGACATGAGTCGGTTCCTTCACGATGGACGCACCTTGGTCGCGCCGGCCCGGTCCTGTCCGGACGCGCATGCGCGCCGGCGACCTCTCGACGCCCGAGCGAGTCTAGGTGAGCCGTCCCACCCGATCCAAAGTGTCGGCGGAATCTGGGCCGCGCCGGCCGGCTCGGCAGCGCCGCCCACCGGGGCCGATTCCGCTGCGCGAGGGTTGCCGTCGGCGGCTCTAGGCGTGGAAACGTCCCCGGTCTTCCGCGGCGAACGGCAGCTGTGGGCCGATCCCGGCCGAGAACGGCGACGGCGGGGTCAGGCCCAGGTGCTGCCAGGCCAGCGGCGCGGCCGCCCGCCCGCGCGGAGTGCGGACCAGGAACCCCTCCCGCACCAGGAACGGCTCGGCGACCGTCTCCACCGTGTCCGTCTCCTCCCCGACCGCGACCGCCAGCGTGGACAACCCCACCGGGCCCCCGCCGAAGCGGCGACACAGGGCCTCCAGGATGGCCCGGTCCAGCCGGTCCAGCCCGCGCTCGTCGACGTCGAACAGCGCGAGCGCGACATGGGCAGCGTCCAGGTCCACCACCCCGCGGCCGTGCACCTGGGCCCAGTCGCGGACTCGGCGCAGCAGCCGGTTCGCGATGCGCGGCGTGCCCCGGGACCGGCAGGCGATCTCGTCGATGCCGCCCCCCTCGTAGTCCACCCCCAACAGGCCGGCCGAGCGTCGCAGGATGCGGACCAGGTCCGCCGTCGCGTAGTAGTCCAGGTGCCCGGTGAAGCCGAACCGGTCCCGCAGCGGTGCCGGCAGCAGCCCGGCCCGGGTGGTGGCACCAACGACGGTGAACGGCGGCAGCTCCAGCGGGATCGCCGTCGCCCCGGGGCCCTTGCCGACGACCACGTCGACCCGGAAGTCCTC
Organism: Dermatophilaceae bacterium; assembly: GCA_035689185.1. Taxonomy (GTDB): domain Bacteria; phylum Actinomycetota; class Actinomycetes; order Actinomycetales; family Dermatophilaceae; genus DASSLY01. The sequence continues at coordinate 4,214 of DASSLY010000122.1, read as the reverse complement.
CATCGCCAGGTAGAGCATCTCCTCGGCCGGGCGGGCCATCCGGTGGATCTCGTCCAGGAACAGCACCTCTCCCTCGGCCAGCGAGGACAGGATGGAGGCCAGGTCCCCGGCGTGCTGGATCGCCGGGCCGCTGGTGATCCGGATCGGCTGCTCCAGCTCGGCGGCGACGATCAGCGCCAGGGTGGTCTTGCCCAGCCCCGGCGGCCCGGAGAGCAGCACGTGGTCCGGCGGGGAGCCTCGCCGCTTGGCGGCCTCTAGCACCAGGGCCAGCTGGTCTCGCACCCGGGCCTGGCCGGGGAAGTCCGCCAGCCGTCGCGGCCGCAGTGCCGCCTCGACCCGGCGCTCCTCGTCCTCGGTGACCGCCGGGTCGACGATGCGGGCGGTGGCGTCGACCGACCCGTCGGCCATCTCGTCCATCTCGTCTGGCTCGTCCAGCTCGCTCACCGGCCCAACTCCCGCAACGCCGACCGCAGCAGAGCGGAGATGTCCGCGCCGCCGGCCGCTTCGGGGGCCACCGCCTCCACCGCGTCGTCGGCCTGTTTGGCCGACCAGCCCAGCCCGACCAGCGCCTGGCGCACCTGTGCCTGCCAGCCGGGGCTGCGCTGCGCGAGCGCGACGGGGGAGGATGAGGCACCTACCTTGTCCCGCAGCTCCAGCACGATCCGCTCGGCGCCCTTGCGGCCGATGCCGGGCACCTTCGTCAGCGCCACGAGGTTGCCGCCGCTGATGGCCGCCCGCAGGGTGTCCGGCGGATGCACTGCCAGCATCGCCAGCGCCAGCCGTGGCCCCACCCCGGACACGGTCTGGACCAGCTCGAACAGGTCTCGCTCGGCCGCCTCGGCGAAGCCGTACAAGGTCAGCGAGTCCTCCCGCACCACCAGCGACGTCGACAGCGTCGCGGCGGACGCGGCCCCCAGCTCGGCCGCGGTTGCCGGCGTGGTGTGCACCAACAGCCCAACACCGCCGACCTCGACGACGACGCTGTCCAGCGAGGCGGCGAGCACCGCGCCTCGAACCGAGGCGATCATCGGCGGGCCGCCAGCCGCGCGGCCGCCTGCTCCAGCCGGGCCTGCGCGCTGCCCCGCCACAGGTGGCAGATCGCCAGCGCCAGGGCGTCGGCCGCGTCGGCCGGAGTGGGCCGCGACTCCAACCGCAGGATGCGGGTCACCATGGCGGTCACCTGCGCCTTGTCGGCCCGGCCGTTGCCGGTCACCGCCGCCTTCACCTCGGTCGGGGTATGCAGCGCCAGCGGCAGTCCGCGCCGGGCCGCGGCCAGCATCGGGACGGCGGAGGCTTGCGCGGTGCCCATGATCCCCTTGATGTTCGCCTTGGCGAAGACGCGCTCGACCGCGACCGCATCCGGGGTGTGCAAGCCGAACCACTCCTCGATCTCGGTCTGCAGCGTCAGCAGCCGCTCCGCTGGGTCCTCGGTGGCCGGGGTGCGCACCACGGTGACCGCGACCAGCCGCAGCGGGCGGCCCAGGCCGCCTTCGACCACGCCGAGACCGCACCGGGTCAGCCCGGGGTCGACACCGAGGACGCGCACGTGACTCCCGCCGTTTGAGCGAACGTGTGTTCGGACTCCAACCTAGCCCGGCGGCATACCGGTTGGGCGGCGACCCGCCGACAGCCAGCCCGTCGCGTGCATCCGCAGGGTCCGGGAGCGGCGGGGGCGCAGGTCGTCCGCGGCGCTCACTCCTCGTCGAGCTGGGCGAGGATCGCGTCGCTGACGTCGCCGTTGGCGTAGACGTTCTGCACGTCGTCGCTGTCCTCCAGCGCCTCGATGACCCGGAACATCTTGCGCGCGCCGTCGATGTCCAGGTCGACCTGCAGGGTCGGCAGGAACGACGCCTCGGCCGAGTCGTAGTCGATCCCGGCCTGCTGCAGCGCCGCTCGGACGCCGACGAAGTCCGACGCCTCGCTGACGATCTCGAAGGACTCGCCGAGGTCGTTGACCTCCTCCGCGCCCGCGTCGAGGACGACCTCGAGCACGTCGTCCTCGGACAGCGACCCCTTCGGCACGATGACCACACCCTTGCGGGCGAAGATGTAGGACACCGATCCCGGGTCGGCCAGCGAACCGCCGTTGCGCGTGAGCGCGGTGCGGACCTCAGCGGCGGCCCGGTTGCGGTTGTCGGTGAGGCACTCGATGAGCACGGCCACCCCGCCCGGGGCGTACCCCTCATACGTGATCGTCTGGTACTCCGACCCGCCGGCCTCGGCGCCGCTGCCCCGCTTGACTGCCCGGTCGATGTTGTCGTTGGGGACCGAGGACTTCTTGGCCTTCTGGATGGCGTCGTACAGGGTCGGGTTCCCGGCCGGGTCGCCCCCGCCGGTGCGCGCCGCCACCTCGATGTTCTTGATCAGCTTGGCGAAGAGCTTGCCTCGCTTGGCGTCGACCACCGCCTTCTTGTGCTTGGTCGTCGCCCACTTGGAGTGCCCGCTCATCCCTGCTCCCTACCTGCCCGTATGCCGCTGAAGTCGCCGAGATTCTAACGACCGCCCCCACCCCCACTCCCCGACCGGACGCCCGGTAAGGCCCGTTCTCACGCCCGCAGGCCCTCGGAACGGGCCTCGCGAGGCGTTCGGTCGGGGTGGGCGGTGACGAGGTCGACGAAGTAGGCGTGGAACCGGTGGTCGCCGGTCACCTCCGGGTGGAACGCCGTCGCGAGCAGGTTGCCCTGCTGCACCGCAACCACGCGGCCCGCCGCCGGCCCGGCCTCGACGGTGGCGAGCACGTCCACCCCGTCGCCGGCCTGCTCCACCCACGGCGCCCGGATGAACACCGCGCGCACCGGCTGGGCGCCGAGTCGCGGGACGTGCAGGTCCTCCTCGAAGGAGTCGACCTGTCGGCCGAAGGCGTTGCGCCGCACGGTGACGTCCAACCCCCCCAAGGTCTGCTGACCCGGCCGCGCATCGGCGATGCGGTCGGCCAGCATGATCATCCCGGCGCAGGACCCGTATGCCGGCATGCCGCCCGCGATGCGGGCCCGGATCGGGTCCTGCAACCCGAACGCCCGGACCAGCTTGTCCATCGTGGTCGACTCCCCGCCGGGGATGACCAGCGCGTCGACCTGGTCCAGCTCGCCCGGCCGGCGAACCCCGACAGCCTCGGCCCCGAGGCTGGACAGCACCCGCAGGTGCTCGCGGACGTCACCCTGGAGGGCCAGCACCCCGATCCGCAGCACCGGACAACCCTACGGCCGGATCAGAGCTGCCCCGCGGCGTGCCGACCGGGCGGCACGCCGCGACCTACCAGCCGCGCTCGGCCAGCCGGTGCGGCGCGGGGATCTCCTCGACGTTGATGCCGACCATCGCCTCACCCAGGCCGCGGGACACCTTGGCGATCACGTCGGGGTCGTCGTAGAAGGTGGTCGCCTTCACGATCGCCTCGGCGCGCTGCGCCGGGTTGCCCGACTTGAAGATGCCCGACCCCACGAACACGCCCTCGGCGCCGAGCTGCATCATCATCGCCGCGTCCGCCGGAGTGGCGATGCCGCCGGCTGTGAACAGCACCACGGGCAGCTTTGCGGCCTGCGCGACCTCGCGGACCAGGTCGTAGGGCGCCTGCAGCTCCTTCGCCGCCAGGTAGAGCTCGTCCTCGGACAGCGATCCCAGCCGGCGGATCTCGCCCCGGATCGCCCGCATGTGCGTGGTCGCGTTGGAGACGTCACCGGTGCCGGCCTCGCCCTTGGAGCGGATCATCGCCGCGCCCTCGGTGATCCGGCGCAGCGCCTCACCCAGGTTGGTCGCACCGCACACGAACGGCACGGTGAACGCCCACTTGTCGATGTGGTTGGCGTAGTCGGCCGGGGTCAGCACCTCGGACTCGTCGATGTAGTCGACACCGAGGGCCTGCAGCACCTGCGCCTCGACGAAGTGACCGATCCGGGCCTTGGCCATCACCGGGATCGAGACGGCGTTGATGATGCCGTCGATCATGTCCGGGTCGCTCATCCGGGAGACGCCGCCCTGCGCACGGATGTCGGCCGGGACCCGCTCGAGCGCCATCACCGCGACGGCGCCGGCGTCCTCGGCGATCTTGGCCTGCTCCGGCGTGACGACGTCCATGATGACGCCGCCCTTGAGCATCTCGGCCATGCCGCGCTTGACGCGCGCGGTGCCCGTCTGGTGCTGGTTCTGATCCTGGTGCTGGTCCGACATGCCCCCGATTCTACGGGCGCGCGGGGCGTGCCGGGACCACGCCGCTGCCC
>DASSLY010000121.1:0-58464 GCA_035689185.1 Dermatophilaceae bacterium | reverse complement strand
CTCGGCCGCGCCCCCGGACGCAGCCTGGCTGGAGGTCTCGGCCGGGCTCGGCACCTCGCCGTACGCACCGGTGCGCTTCGCCTGCCGCCCGGAGGCGACGCTGCTCACCCTGGTCGGCCGCTGAGGCCGACGCCCGGGCCGGCGTGGGCGCGGAACCGATTCGGAGAAGCGCTCCGCGCTCGGCTATCCTCGGTGCTCGTTGCCCCCGCCCGGAGGAGCCGGTGACTCGGTTCCGGACGGCAGGTGACGGCCACGGGGTGTGGCGCAGCTTGGTAGCGCGCTTCGTTCGGGACGAAGAGGCCGCAGGTTCAAATCCTGTCACCCCGACCAGTGTTTCCGCAGGTCATAGGCCCCCTTGGCCGCAGTGGGTGAACGCTCGGGCCGGTGAGGGGCTATTGAGTGACCATGCGCGCTGTGTTCCTTCGGAGCGCGCGTCCGGCGAGGTCGACGTCCTTGGTGGGTCGACGCGAGTCGAAGGCTGAGAGCAGCACACCGCCCTTGAGCACGAAACCGTCCCGCATGTCGCTGACGGCCAGTCGGGAGAGGAACCCTTCGAGCACGTAGAGCTGGAGCAGTTCCTCTGTGGGCCGTCGAGCACGGCGTGCCTCGTTCTGCAGATCGAGGTAGGCATCTCCCGACGGCGTGCCTGCGTCACGCGGCTCACAGCAGGATCTGCAATGTCTCGCGAAGCGCGGACTGCGTGCGCGGGAACGACCGTGCCAGGGCGAGCAGCTGCGAGGGCTGGCCGCCTCCACGCAGCCACCGCTTGAGCGCCTCGTGCGCGAGGTCGGCTCCTTCGAGGTGCCGCATCCGGTAGGCGTCGATGATGCTGCGCTCTGCGGAGTAGATGCCGATGCTCCGTCCGCCGTCGATGTCGAGCCGGTCGCGGCCGAGGTCGAAGGTGTCGGGGTCGAAGTGTCGCCACCTGACCGGCGCTGTCGTCTGCGGGGCCCACGACCCGCGAGGGATCGCGATGTCGATCTCGGCGGGGATGTCGCCGATCAACTCGTGCCTGGCAAGGGCAGACCGTAGACACAAGGTTGCTTGCGGCGCCTTGGCTGTGATCTCGGTCAGGTCATCGTCTCCGGTCCAGTCGCCCTTGCGGTAAAGGCCGCGCGCGAGCGCAATGATGCCGCCGTCCTCGATGAGGCGGCGGAGTTGTCGCTCGCTGATGTGGTGGAGGGCCTCGGAGTAGCGGAAGGTTTCGGGCAGGGTGGCGAGCAGATCGCCACTCGTCAGGGCCATGGCTCACCTCCTGTGACGGAAAACCTCAACACCAACGCTTCTAGTGTAGAGGATAGCCTCCGCCTGACTGGTCGACGCGCGCGAGGTCAAGTTCGGCGACTCCGAGATCCAAGAGTCCACCGACTCCCCTTCACCAGCTCTCCAACCGAGTAAATGCACGGCGAAGGCGCTTGCCGTTGTTGAGCGTTCAGGAAACGTCCCTTCTCCGCTGTTGGCGGAGCAGGCCACCTACCCGAACGTCAGACCGGCCGTCCCCCGCATCAGGCGAAGCCGGCCAGGCGAGGCGCTCCGCGGGCACCTGGCCGTCGTGACGGCGGCGTCAATCGCCGCGGAGCTCTCTCGCAGCACGTTGACCACCCCGGCCCAGGCACCTCGCTTCTCCCGCGACGCGGGGCCGTGGTCGCCGGAGCCGCGCCGCTCCAGTCCGCCCGGCGGCGGCCAGGGGCGGTGCGCTTCCGGGGACGGCCGGTGAGCTTCCGGGGACGGCCGGTGAGCTTCCGGGGGCGGCCGGTGCGCTCCCGGGGGCGGCCGGCGGCCTTCCGGCGTCGGCCGGCGGGCTTCCGGGAGCGGCTGACGGGCGGCCGGTGAGCGGCCAGCGAACGGAACCTCGCGGCATACCGAGTGATCCCGAAACGACGCAACGCCCCTCCGCGCAGGTGCGGAGGGGCGTCGCGTCGTGCGAGTCCCTAGAAGGCGTTGAACTGCCGGACGAAGATGTCGTCCAGGGAGGTGGCGTCGTTGGTGTCGTTGGGGACCAGGTCGTCCATTCCCGAGATGAACGCCACCCGGGTGCCGTCATCGGACAGGAACGCCCGGCTGGACAAGTCCGTCGCACCTGCTCGCGCGGAGGAGGTCAGGCCACCTGCCGGGGCCGAGCCCGTCGACGAGGCGGTGCTGGTGCTCGCAGCCGCGGTGGCCGTGCTGGTGCTGCAGGGCGGGGTCATGCCGCCGAAGCCGCCGTTCTGAGTAGTGCCGGCCACGCACACGTCGATCAGGTAGTTCTTGCCGGTGCGCAGGTCCCGCAGGGTGACGTCGCGCGCCTTGTTGCGGTCGCCCTTGACGGTCTGCGCCGAGTTGGCCGCGAAGGCGACCTTCGAGCCGTCGCCGCTGAGGTTGATCCGCTGGCTGGCCCCGGAAAGCTGGTCGCCCAGGTAGCTCAGGCTGACCCGCTCGGTGTGCCCCTCGGCGATGAAGGCGGCCGGGCCGGTGCCGCGGACGAACACGTCGAGAGCGAGGTTGGTGTCGCCGGGGACCAGGTTGTCTGCCGTGGTCTGGAACCCCACCTCGTCGCCGTTGCGGTTGATCGCCGGTCGCGTGCTCGGCTGGTTCGCCACCGCCCCGGTGTCACTGACGCTGACCAGGACGGGGTCGGCGCCCGGCGCCAGGAACGGGTTGTCGGTCAGGTAGACCTGGGTCTTGGCGTTGGCCTTGGGGCTGAGGTTGGTCGCGTCGCTCTGGAAGGCGATGGCCGACCCGTCGGAGCTGATCTCGGCGTGCTCGTTCTTGGTGCCGTTGGCGGGGCTGGTGGGCTGGTTCGGCACGTGGCTCAGCAGCTTGGGCAGGGACACGGTGAACGTCGCCGGGTCCAGCTCGGTGACGTAGGCCTCGTTGGCGAGGGCGGCCCCGGTCACCAGGTTGGTGCCCTTGGAGTTGTAGGCGATGTAGTACATGCCGTTCGCGGCCAACCCGATCGTCGGGCGCGTGCTGTAGCCGTTGACGTCCTTGCCGCTGGGCGACCGCGGCACCTCGATGGTCCGCACGCCGGCCGCGAACATGTCGCGAACGAAGAGGTTTCCGCCGAGGCGGGTGGTCTTCCCCGCCACCAGGTTGGTGGCGGTGGAGTAGAAGGCGGCGAACCGACCGTCCGGGCTGACGTCGACGAACGTGGCGCCCTGGGTGCTGGTGCTGTTCGGCGCTCCCCCGTCGGCAGCCAGGTCGATCATCTGGATGCTGACCGCCGCGGTGTCGACCCGGGTCCAGTAGACGTGGGTGCCGTGGCCGGGCTCGTATGGCGTCACCAGGTTGTCCGCGCCGCTCTGGAAGACGACGAAGTTGCCGTCCTCACTGATCCGCGGCCGCTGGCTGGTGCCGCCGGGGTCGGTGTCGGAGGAGGTCACGCTGACCCGGAACGTGCACCCGGCTACCGCGCCCTTGACTCCCGCCGGACCGCTCCACGGGCCGTTGTTGCAGACCTCGTTGCCGCCGGCCGCCGCAGCGGCGACCGGCACGCCGGCGAACAGCAATGGGACCGCAATCGACACGATCGCCCGTTTACGCATCTTTTCTCCTCGTTGTCCGTGAGCGCCCTGAAGCCCCCGTGTTCAGTCCACCGCTGAATCGTGCCATGGTCGTGCTTCAGGCAAGCAGGAATCGAAGAATACAACGTAAGGCAGGTGGTCTGAGCACAGATCTACGGAGCCAGATCACCGCGTTTACCTTGGGATACGCGCCTTTGCCGGACCCGTCGACTATTTGTCACCGGGCACGACGCACAAGTCTTGGCCAGAAGCGCTGGCGATGTCCTGTCTGCGTGCCATGCGTGTCGAACGATACCCATTCAGGACTCTGGCCGGTCCTGGATCACGCAAGGGCCACGCGCAGGCTACTGCACGTTGGCGTTGACCTGGGCGTTGCTGCTGATCGAGAAGGTGCAGGTCGGGGTCTTGTTCCCGCCGCTGGAGCAGGCACCGGACCACACCGCGCTGCGACCGTTGCTGACCGTCAGAGTGACCGCCGTGCCGGCGGCGAACGGCGCCGACCCCGTGCTGCCGACCGCGACGTCCAGCCCTGCGGGGCTGGACGTGATGCGCTCACCGCTGCGTCCGGTCGCCGACACCGTCAGTGTGACCGTCGTCACCGGCGGCGACACGGTCACCGTCGCACTGCGGCTCACCCCGGCATACGTGCCCGTGACCGTCACCGACGTCGACGTGGAGACAGCGCTGGTCGTGACCGCGAAACCGGCACTGGTGCTCCCGGCCGTCACCGTCACGCTGGAGGGGTGGGTCAGCACGGTGCTGCTCGACGACAGCGCGACCACCGCCCCGCCCGTCGGTGCCGCTGCCGTCAACGTCACCGTGCCCTGCGCGCCGCCGCCACCCACCACCGTGGACGGGCTCACTGCCACCGCCGACAGCGAAGCTGCCGAGGTGGCCGCCTGCGGCACGAACCGCCGCACGGTGGACCACGCGCCCGCCGTACCGACCGCATTCACCCCGCGCACCCGCCACCAGTGCCGCCGAGCAGCCAGCGTGGGTGAGGTCAGCTGCGAGGCCGTCACGGACCGGTCGACCACCAGCGGCGCCGAGAACGTGCTGGAGTCATCGACCTGGATCCGGTATGTCGCCGCCCCGCTCACGTCGGACCAGTCGAAGACCACCGGCTGCGCCGGTGTAGAGTCCTGGCCGGGGCTGAGCAGGGTCGGCGCCGTTGGGGTGACTGGCGGGGCCACCCCGGTGGAGTTCAGCAGGATGGCGAAGGACGGGGCGGCTCCAACGACGCCTTGGGCCAGGTCGACCACGGCGTCGCCGGTGAAGTCCGCCGGGATGATGGCAAAGCCGGAGATGCTCGACTGCGCAGGTGGCACCAGGTAGGCGACGGGGGCCTGGAAGGTGCCGTCGCCGTTGCCGTTCCGGATCTGCATCAGGCCGAACGTGCCGTCGCCGAGGCTGAGCGCCAGGTCCAGGAAACCGTCGCGGTTGTAGTCGGCCACCGCCTGGAAATGCGGGATGCTCTGGTTCGGTTCGGTGATGATCGACGGGGTCCGGAAGCTGCCGTCGCCGTTGCCGATCAGGATGGCGGTCCTGCTGCCGTTGAGCGCGACGGCCACCACCAGGTCCTGGATGCCGTCGCGGTTGAAGTCCGCGACGTCGATGTCGGTGGCGTCGACACCGAACGTGTCCGCGGTCAGCGTCAGCGTCGGCTGTTGCACGAGGTTCCGTCGCCGACACCGCGCAGGAGGTACACCCGTGAGCTGTCCCCCGCGATAGCCAGGTCCTTGATCCCGTCCCGGTTGAAGTCGCCGACCGCGATCTTGGCCATGCCACGGCCCACCTGGGTGTCGCGGGTGGGCTGGAAGGTGCCGTCACCGTTGCCCATCAGCACCGACAGCGTCTGCCCGACGACGCAGGGTGCGGTGAAGCACCCGACCTCGTGCGTGATCGCCAGGTCGAGGCGGCCGTCGTTGTTCAGGTCGGTCGCAACCACGGCGGGGGAGTCGAGCCCGGTGGTGTTGGCGAAGTTGCGGGCTACGCCGAAGGTGCCGTCGCCGTTGCCCATGAGCAGGGACAGGCTCACGTTCGGGTTGTTGATGGTTACGGCCAGGTCCACCCTGGCGTCCCCATTGAAGTCGCCGGCCGCGAGATCCTGGGTCCAGTCCGCGACGGGGTACTCGACCCGGGCCCCGAACGTCCCGTCACCCCGGTTGAGCAGGACCGCCGCGGACTGCGCCCCCTGCCCGGCCACGTCGAGCCGGCCGTCGCCGTTGAAGTCCGCGGCCACGTGGTTGTTGCCCAGCTGCTGGTAGTCGGTGCGGCTGAAGGTCGGTGCCGTCGTCGCGGCGCTCGCCGGGTCACCCCCGACCAGCCCCGTCACCAGGGCCGTTGCCAGGGCGGTCACCACCACAGCGAGCCTCCGGCCGGGGTGGACCTGCCAGCCGCGCCCCCTCGACGCTTCCAGGCTGGTCACAACGAACATGCGTACCTCCTGGGCGGCAGGTCGCCGCTGGACCTGGGCCACCCTTCAGGCTTCGCTTCCCCCCGCGGCGCGGCAATGGCCCTTTGGTCCTAGTACCCGACGCGGCTAGCCGAGGGTCAGCGACACCGCATGGATGGCCAACCCGACCAGTGCCCCGACGACGGTGCCGTTGATCCGGATGAACTGCAGGTCACGGCCGACGTGCAGCTCGATCCGCTCGGCCGCCTCTGCCCCGTCCCAGCGGTCCACGGTGTGGGAGATGACGGCCGCGATCTCGCGGCCGTAGGTCCTGGCCACGTATGCCGCTCCGTCACCCAGGTGTCCGTCGACCCGCGCCTGCAGCTCGGGTTCATCGACCAGCCGCTGCCCGAACCGGGTCAGCTCCCCGCGGAGCCGGCCGCGCAGTGCCGAGTCGGGATCCTCCAGCGCGGTGACCGCGGCTGTGCGCACCGAGGCCCAGACGGCCTGCACCGTCGGCCCGAGCTGCGGGTGCGTGAGCAGCCGCGCCTTCAACGCTTCGAACCGCCGCATGGTCGACGGGTCCTCCTGCAGGTCCGCCGCCAGCTGGCGCAGGTAGCCGTCCAGGGCCTTGCGCACCGGGTGGTCCAGCTGGTCCCGGATCTCGCGCACCCAGGTGAGCCCCTCGGCATACACGCGGTTGACCACCCGGTCGTCGAGCCAGGGCGGGGTCCACCACGGCGCCCGTGCCCGCACGATCCGGTCCACCTGCGCGGAGTTGGCGGCCAGCCAGTCGTGGGCCTCGGTGACCACCAGGTCGACCAGCCCGTGGTGCGAGCCGTCCCGGACGATCGACTCCAGCAGCGTGCCGGCCACCGGGCTCAACGGCTCGGCGGCGACCCGGGGCAGCAGCTCGCCGGTGACGAAGTCGCGGACCTGCTCCTCGCGGATCGTGCGCAGCCCGCGGACCACCTGCCGGGATACCTCGGCCAGCACCCGCTCGGTGTGTGCCGGCACGGCCAGCCAGCCGCCCACCCGGCGCGCCACCTGGGCCACCGCGACCCGGTGCCGCACCGCCGCCTCGGTGAGGAAGTTGCCGACGACGAAATCCTCCAGGCTCTGCCCGAGCGCCTGCTTGCGGGTCGGGATGATCGCCGTATGCGGCACCGGCAGTCCCAGCGGGTGCCGGAACAGCGCCGTCACGGCGAACCAGTCCGCCAGCGCGCCCACCATCGCCGCCTCGGCACCGGCGTTCACGAACCCCCAGGCGCCGTCCCGGCCGTGGGTGAGCAGGAACAGGACCGCGGCGAACAGCAGCAGGGACAGCGCTACCAGCCGCATCCGGCGTAGCCCGCTGCGGCGTTGTTCGTCCGCGGCGTTCAGGTCTGGCGGCATGCGGCTGATCCTGTTCCTACGCTCCGGCCGGCCGTTGGTCGGCGGGCAGTCCCGGCCCGGGGATGCCCCGTGGAGTTCCTCTGTGCACCCGCATGCGCATCAGCTACCCACGCCAACGGGCGACCAGCCGGTCCATGACCGCGTCCAGCCGGTCGTCCACCCGCTGGCGGCCCGGGTCGGCCAGGTGCCACGCGGCGATCTCGCGGGCCCCTTCTTCGAACCGCACCGTCGTCGCGAAGTCCGGCGCCACCGAGCGGATCTTCGCGGTGTCGAAGACCATCGAGTGCGCCTTGTCGCCGAGCAGCCCCGCGCCCCAGCCAGGGTCCAGGGCGGCCACCGCGTCGGAGGGCACGTGCACGATCCGCGGCTCCACCCCCAGCGCGCCGGCCAGGCACCAGGCGATCCGGTCCCAGGTGAGCACGTCGTCACCGGTGATATGGAACGCCTCCCCCAACGTGCGCGGGTTGCCGAGCAGCGGCACGAACCCGCGGGCGAAGTCGGTGTGGTGGGTCAGCGTCCACAGCGAGGTGCCGTCACCGTGAACGACCACTTCCCGGCCTGCCAGCATCCGGGCGGGCACGGTCCATCCGCCGTCGAACGGCACCGAGGTGCGGTCGTAGGTGTGCGACGGCCGGACTATCGTGGCGGGAAAGGCGCGCTCCCGGTATGCCGCGACCAGCACGTCCTCGGCGGCGATCTTGTTCCGCGAGTACTCCCAGTGCGGGTTGCGCAGCGGCGTCGACTCGGTGACCGGCAACCGCGACGGGGGTGTCTGGTAGGCGGACGCGGAGGAGATGAAGACGAACTGCCCGGTCCGCCCGGCGAACAGCTCGATGTCACGGCGCACGTCCTCGGCGCCGAAGGCCACCCAGTCGACCACGGCGTCGAACTCCAGCGAGCCCAGGGCCGCCCGGGCCGAGTCCCGGTCGTAGATGTCGCCGCGCAGGACCGTGACCCCCGCCGGCAGCGGACGCAGCGTGGACTCGCCGCGGTTGAGCACGGTCAGATCCATGCCGCGCCGGACGGCCAGGTCCGCGCAGGCCGAGCTGATGATGCCGCTGCCACCGACGAACAACACGCGCATGCTGCCGAGACTAGGTCAATCGGGCGCGTGGACCCCCCGGCCGGGCTAGGAGGTGACGTCCTTGCCGCCGAACCGGGCCCAGGCCGCCAGCCAGAACACCAGCACGTAGCCGGCGGTCGACAGCAGCCCCATCCGCATCGAGTCCCAGGCGATCGGGTCGCGCAACACGTCGCCGAAGGCCAGCCACCAGTGGGTCGGCAGCCACTCGTGCAGCCAGGACAGCTGGGGGATCGAGTCGAGGATGAACGAGATCACGTCGAGCATGACCACGGCGATGGTCGCCCCGATCGGCTGCTCGGTCAGCGTGGACACGAACAGCCCGATGGCGCCGAAGCTGACCAGGGACACGGCGAGGTACCCCGTGGCCATGAGCACCCGCAGCACCCCGACGCCGAAGGGCAGTTCGGTCCCCGACAGCGTCACCATCGGCCCGCCGCCGAACAACGCCAGGCCGACCAGCATGCCGGTGACCGAGACGACCAGCGTGGCGACGACGGTGAAGATCACGACGGCGACGAACTTCACCACCAGCATCCGGGTCCGCCCGACCGGCACGGTCAACAGGTAGCGCAGCGTCCCGATGTTGGCCTCGCCCGCGATGGCGTCACTGGCGATCGCCGCCACGGCCAGCGGCAGGAACAGCCCGAGCTCCACCCCCAGCGCGGCCAGCGCCACGAACAGCCCGTTCGAGGTGATGTCGGAGAGGAACTCCGGCCCCCGCCCCGGCCGCGGTTGGGACACCTTCACCGCGATCGCCATGATCACCGGCACCGCCGCCAGGACGGCCAGCCCGGCCAGGTTGCGCCGCCGGCCGAAGATCAGCCGCAGCTCCGAGCGCAGGAACCGCAGGTCGGCCAGCCGGTATGCCGGGCCGCTCACCGAGGCCACGTCGGCGCCGACATCAGCCGCTGACATCGAACCCCTCCCCGGTCATCGCCACGAACTGCTCCTCCAGGCTGGGCCGCTCCACCGCGAACCCCACCACGGGCACCTCGGCCCGCACCAGCTCGACCACGACCGCGTCCGGGGCCAGCTCGCCGAGCAACGCCACCGCGTGGCTGTCGCGCACCGCCACCTCCGCCGCACCGAGCCCGCTGAGCACCCGGCCCGCGGCAGCCGCCCTGGGCGTGTCCACCCGGACCCGGGGCGCGCTCTGGGCCCGGACCTCGGCCAGCGGGCCCTGGATGAGCAACCGGCCCACGTGCATGATGCCGACGTGGCTGCACACCTGCTCCACCTCGGCAAGCAGGTGGCTGGAGACCAGCACGGTCGCGCCGTCGTCGGCGAGGCTGCCGATCAGGTGCCGCACCTCCCTGGTGCCCTGCGGGTCCAGGCCGTTGGTCGGCTCGTCCAGCACCAGCAGCTCCCGCGGCTGCAGCAGCGCGCCCGCGATGGCCAGCCGCTGCCGCATACCCAAGGAGTAGGCCCGGAACTTCTTGGTCGCCGCGGCCGACAACCCCACCCGGTCCAGCGCCAGGTCCACCCGCGAGCGGGAGGTGCGCGGGTCGGCATACCGGTCGGCCGCGTCGAGCCGGGCCAGGTTCGCCCGGCCGGACAGGTAGGGGTGGAAGGCCGGGCCCTCCACCAGCGCGCCCACCCGGCGCAACGCCGCCTCCTGGCCGGAGGGCATCGGCAGACCCAGCAGGACGTGCGAGCCCGCGGTCGCGCGGACCAGGCCGAGCAACATACGGATCGTCGTGGTCTTGCCCGACCCGTTCGGGCCGAGGAAGCCATAGACCGACCCCTGCGGCACCAGCAGGTCGACGCCGTCGACCGCGACCTGCCGGCCGAACCGCTTGGTCAACCCGCAGGTCAGGACCGCGGCATCGCTCACGCCGGCTACTTCAGGGCGGCGTACACCGTCGCCGGCGTCACCGCACCCGCCGCGACCCGGCCGTCGTCGGTGACGACAACGGTGAGCAACCGGCTCTTCAGCAGCCGGCCGCTGCCCCAGTCGCCGGAGACCTTCGGCAGCCGGGCCAGCACCTGTCGCCAGTCGGCACCCTGGCCGCCCTGGCCGGCCTGCGGGCCGGACTGGTCCGACGGGCCGTTGCCCGCCGGGACGGCCGGCATCTTGGCCACCACGACGGCGGTCCAGCCGGAGCCGACCACGGTCGGCCGCTGCGCGGCGGTGGGCTTGGCGTCGGCGGCGCGCGACATCAGTGCCTTGAGGGTGTCCGCGGTGACCTCCTCGACCTGGGTGCCCGCCGGCGGGTTGAACCGGAACTGGGCCGCCTCCGGCCGGGTGAACTCCACCGAGGTGAAGCCGACTTCGAACGCCGGCTCGGCGTCGCCCTTGGTGAACACCTGCACCCGCAGCGGCACCTTCAGCGCGCCATCCACGGCCACGCGCACGGACGCGATCAGCGAGCTCGCCTCACGCGGGGAGACCACGAGCTGGTATGCGGCGCGGCCGGCCACCCGCGCGGTCCGGCTGGTGCTCAGCTGGGTGGTCGGGCCGATCTTGGCCAGCACGTCGTCGACTGCCTCTTGCGGTGACATCGGCAGGTCGGCGGGCGCCCTGCGAGCGGCGTCGTGTCCGGTCATGGTCAGGTGCGCGGCGGTCCGTTGTTCGCTGGACCAGAGCCAGACGTCGTTGCCGTTGCGGATCAGGTCCGACTCGCCGAGGGTGCCCATGAGCGCGAACCGGGCCTTGTCGGGGCCGGAGTACCAGACCCGCAGCGTGTGCGTGCCGGACACCATCGAGCTGAACTCCGAGCTGTCCCGGGACAGCCCGGGCAACTCGGGCAGGCCGAGCTCGGCGCGCTGCACCACGGTGCCCGACATGCCGTCCACCTTGGCCTTGGCGACGTCGGCGAGAAGCTGGGCGGCCGAGCGGGGCGCCAGCCCGGCGTCCGCCGAGGCGACCACGACCCCGGAGATGGTGACCACGGAGGCAACGGCGGCGGCGGCGGCACCGGGTACCACCCAGCGCAACGCGGGGGTGGTGCTGAAACGCGACATGGCAACATTGTGTGTCCGTCTGTCTGTGAGCCCTCTGAGAGGCGCAGCCCCCATCCCCGGCGGCGTGGGACGCTGAGCGGGTGCGGCTGCTCGTGGTCGAGGACGAGGTGCGGCTGGCCGCTGCCCTGAAGCGTGGGCTGGCCGCCGAGGGGTTCGCCGTGGACCTGGCACACGACGGCCGGACCGGGCTGGACCTGGCCCGCTACGGCGACTACGACGCGGTGGTCCTGGACATCATGCTGCCGGGGCTGTCCGGGTACTCGCTGGTGAAAACCCTTCGGGCCGAAGGGGTCTGGGTACCGGTACTGATGCTGTCGGCCAAGGACGGCGACTACGACCAGGCCGACGGGCTGGACTACGGTGCCGACGACTACCTCACCAAGCCGTTCTCCTACGTGGTGCTGCTCGCCCGGCTGCGCGCGCTGCTGCGCCGCGACGTCCGGGAGCGGCCGGCCGTCCTGGAGGTCGGCAGCATTCGGATGGACCCCTCCTCTCGGGAGGTCAGCGTCGCCGGGGCGCCGGTGACCCTCACCCCGCGCGAGTACACCGTGCTCGAATACTTCATGCGCAACCGCGGCCGGGTGGTGAGCAAGACCGAGCTGCTCGACCACGTCTGGGACGCTGCCGACGCGACAGACCCCAACACGGTCGAGGTCTACGTCGGCTACCTGCGCCGCAAGCTCGGCCGGGGTGCGCTGGAGACGGTGCGCGGCGTGGGCTACCGCCTCGCGTCGTAGCGGTGGTCCGGCTCTCGCTGCGGGTCCGGCTGCTGCTCATCGGCCTGGCGGGGGTCGGCGCCGCGCTCGCCATCGGCTCGGTCGTCCTGTATGCCGTGCTCACCGTCACGGTGAACCTCACCGTCGAGCGGGCCGCCTGGGCGACCGCCCAGGATGTCGTCGCCCTGGCCCAGCAGGGCCCGCTGGCCGAACCACTGCCGGTGTCCGGCATCCACATCGTGCAGGTCGTCGACGCGCTCGACCGGGTCGTCGGCGCCTCGGCCAACGCCGACCGGCTGGTACCGATGCTGCGCGAGAGCGAGCTGACCCGGGCTGCGGCGCAGCAGTCGTACCTGACGGTGCCCGGGTCCCGGGCTGCGGTGAGCGGACCGCTGCGGGTCTGCGCCATCCCGGTCGGCGACGGCCGCACCGTGATCGTCGCGGCCCAGGTCGGCGAGGTGCAGCGGGGCCAGGAGCTGCTGCGCACCAGCCTGCTGGTCAGCTACCCGTTGCTGCTCGCCGCGCTCGGCCTGATCGCGTGGTGGGTGATCGGGCGCACCCTGCGTCCGGTGGAGCAGCTGCGCGCGGGTGCCGAGCGGATCTCCGGCGCCGGCCACGACGAGCGGCTGCCGACCCCGCGGCCGGGCGATGAGATCCACGCGCTGTCGGTGACACTGAACCGGATGCTGGACCGGCTCGCGGCCGCGCGGGCCCGCCAGCGGGCCTTCGTCGCCGACGCCGCGCACGAGCTGCGCAGCCCGGTCGCCTCGATCCGCACCCAGCTCGAGGTCGCCCAGCAGCTCGGCGAGGGTGGCGACCTGCCGGCCGAGATCCTGCTGGACGTGCACCGGCTGGAGGCGCTGGTGGAGGACCTGCTGCTGCTGGCGCGCTCCGGCGCGGACGGGCGGCCGCTGTCGGCGCGCGAAGCGGTCGACGTCCGGGCCCTGGCCGCGGAAGTCACCGGCCGGTATGCCGCGGCGCGGGTGCCGGTCACCCTGTCCCCGGGACCGGTGGTCTACGCGTCGGCGAACCGGGAGGAGGCCCGGCGGGCGCTGGCCAACCTGGTCGACAACGCCGTCCGCCACGCCGAGTCGTCGGTGTCGGTCGACGTCGAGCCGGACGGGACCCAGGCGGTGCTGGCGGTCACCGACGACGGGCCGGGGATCGCCGCGCCGGACCGGGAGCGGGTGTTCGAACGCTTCACCCGGCTGGACGACGACCGCAGCCGCGAGGGGGGCGGCAACGGGCAGCACCACGAGCATGGCAGCGGGCTGGGGCTGGCCATCGTCCGGGAGCTGGCCTCCCGTGGTGGGGGCACGGTCCGGCTGCTGGACCGCCCCGACAGAGCACCCGGCCTGCGCGCCGAGCTCCGCCTCCCCCGCTGACCCTGTCCCCGCCCTGCCTCCTCCCCTACGCACTTGTTGCTCCGAAAGCACCGAAAAGTGACCGTCTCAGGCCGAAAACGGTGCGCTCGGAGCAACAAGCGGGGATTTGGGGGGCCGGGGCGGGCGGCGGGGGGGAGGGAGGGTGAGGGGCGGCGGGGGTCAGCCGGTGGTGAGTTCCGCGGCTAGCAGCTCGGCGATCTGGGCGGTGTTCAGCGCGGCGCCCTTGCGCAGGTTGTCCCCGCAGACGAACAGGTCGATCGTGTTGGGGAAGTCCAGCGCCTGCCTGATCCGGCCGACAAAGGTCGGGTCCGAGCCGACCACGTCCGCGGGGGTGGGGAACTCACCCATCGCCGGATCGTCCAGCACGACGACGCTGGGGGCCTCGACGAGGGCCTGGCGGGCCTGGTCGGCGGTCAGCGCCCGCTCGAACACGGCATGCACGGCCAGCGAGTGGGTGGTGACGACCGGCACCCGGACGCAGGTCGCGGACACCGAGAGGTCGGGGATGCCGAGGATCTTGCGCGACTCGTTGCGCACCTTCAGTTCCTCCGAGGACCAGCCGTCGTCCTTCAGCGAACCGGCCCACGGCACCACGTTGAGGGCCAGCGGCGCGGGGAACGGCGACTCCTCGCCGAGCTTGTCGGTGACCAACGCCCGGACGTCGCCGGTGTGCTGGCCGACCTCACGGCTGCTGGCGACGACCTGGACCTCGTCGTACAACCGGTCGATCCCGGCCTGGCCGGCACCGGAGGCGGCCTGGTAGGACGCGACGACGAGCTCGCGCAGCCCCCAGCCGGCGTGCAGCGCCCCGAGGGCGTCCATCATCGTCAGCGTCGTGCAGTTGGGGTTGGCGATGATGCCTCTCGGCCGGTTCCGCGCCGCGGCCGCGTTCACCTCCGGCACCACCAGCGGCACGTCCGGGTCCATCCGGAAGGCGCCGCTGTTGTCGACGACGATCGCGCCGCGGGACGCCGCGATCGGCGCCCACTGCGCCGAGATCTCGTCCGGCACGTCGAACATGGCCACGTCCACCCCGTCGAACACCTCCGGGGCGAGGGCCTGCACGGCCACGTCCTCGTCACGCACCCGCAGCACCTTTCCGGCCGAGCGCGCCGAAGCGACCAGCCGGATCTCGCCCCACACGTCCTGACGCTGCGACAGGATCGACAGCATGACGGTGCCGACGGCACCGGTAGCCCCGACCACGGCCAGGGTTGGCTTGCGAATGCTCATCGTCCGCTCCCTCCGTAGACCACGGCCTCACCCTGCGCCGAGTCCAGCCCGAACGCCGTGTGCACCGCACGCACGGCGTCGTCGAGCTGGTCGTCCCGGGTGATGACCGACACGCGGATCTCCGAGGTGGAGATCATCTCGATGTTGACGTTCGCGTCCGCGAGCGCCTTGAACAACGTTGCGCTGACCCCCGGGTGCGAGCGCATGCCCGCCCCGACCAGCGAGAGCTTGCCAATGTGGTCGTCGTACAGCAGCGACTGGAACCCCACATCGTGCTGGATCCGCCCCAGCGAGGTGACCGCCACCTGGCCGTCGGCCTTGGGCAGGGTGAACGAGATGTCGGTGAGCCCGGTCTCCACGGCCGACACGTTCTGGACGATCATGTCGATGTTGATCTCGGCCTCGGCGCACGCATGGAAGATCTCGGCCGCCGTTCCCGGCTTGTCCGGCACGCCCACCACGGTGATCTTGGCTTCGCTGCGGTCGTGCGCGACACCGGTGATGATCGGGGCCTCCACGTCGTCTCCTTCGTATGCTGCGTCGCTGATCCAGGTGCCGTCCCGGTAGCTGAACGAGGACCGGACGTGGATCGGCATGTGGAACCGGCGGGCGTACTCCACGCACCGCAGGTGCAGGATCTTGGCCCCGCTGGCCGCCATCTCCAGCATCTCCTCGTTGGACATCCGGGCGATGCGCCGGGCCGTCGGCACGATCCGCGGGTCGGCGGTGAAGACTCCGTCCACGTCGGTGTAGATCTCGCAGACGTCGGCTCGCAGTGCCGCTGCGAGCGCTACCGCGGTCGTGTCCGAGCCCCCCCGGCCGAGGGTGGTGATGTCCTTGCTGTCCTGGCTGACGCCCTGGAAGCCGGCGACGATGGCGATGTGCCCGTCGGCCAGTGATCCCTGTATGCGGCCCGGCGTCACGTCGATGATTCTCGCCCGGCCGTGGGTGGAGTCGGTGATCACCCCGGCCTGGGAACCGGTGAACGAGCGCGCCTCGTGCCCGAGGTTGGCGATCGCCATGGCGACCAGGGCCATCGACATCCGCTCGCCGGCGGTCAGCAGCATGTCCAGCTCGCGCGCGGGCGGCAGCGGGCTCACCTGCTGGGCAAGGTCGATCAACTCGTCGGTGGTGTCGCCCATCGCCGAGACCACGACGCAGACCTCGTTGCCGGCCTTACGGGTCTCCACGATCCGCCGGGCTACCCGCTTGATGCTGTCGGCGTCGGCCAGGGAGGAGCCACCGTACTTCTGGACGACAAGGCTCACGTGCGGGCTCCGTGACGGCGGGCGGGTGGTTCGGGACGGTCGTCCATGCTAGCCGCGCGTACCGTCGAGCCGCCGCCGCGCCGCATACCGAGACCGTGCCACTCAGGGATGCAGCGCGTCGAACTCCGCCTCGGAGACCAGGTCCTCGTCGGCGTCCAGCCGGATGTGCCCGAGCACGGCAAGCAGCACCCGGACCACACTGGTGGCGGCATCCCCCCACGAGGACAGGAAGCTGAACTGCCACCACCACAGCGCCTCGCTGACCCGGCCGGCCTCGTAGTGCTGCAGCCCGTGGGTCAGGGCCGAGGCGATCTCGGCCAGGTCGTTGGACAGCGAGCCGGAGGCGACCTCCACCCCGAGAAGCGGGTCCACCACGTGGGCGTAGTCGTCCAACCCGTCGAACAGGTTGACCAGGCCCTGCCGCAGCGGGTCGATGTCCACGTCGGCCCCCGGGTCGGCCTCGTAGCGCTCGGCCGGCACGATGTCGTGGATCGCGCCCAGCCGGGCACCGGCCGCCAGCATCTGCGTGGAGGCAAGCAGCAGCACCGGAATGGCGTACTCCGAGGAGGTACCCGCGGCCATCTCGCGGACCGTCGCCAGGAACGCGGTGGCGTCGCGCGCCGTCTCGACCGCCAGCCGGGACAGCTCTGTGACCTCCTCGTTCAGGTCGCCCGGACCGCCCTGCGGCTCGTCCTGGTTCTCGTCTCGCTCAGACATCCAGCAGCCTCCTGCCCTCGAACGCTCTCCCCAGGGTGACCTCGTCGGCGTACTCCAGGTCACCGCCCACGGGCAGCCCCGAGGCCAGCCGGGTCACCCGCAGCCCCATCGGCCGCAGCAGCCTGGCCAGGTAGGTCGCGGTCGCCTCCCCCTCCAGGTTGGGGTCGGTCGCCAGGATGACCTCGTTGACCTGTCCGTCGGCCAACCGGGTGAGCAGCTCGGTGATCCGCAGCTCGTCCGGCCCGATCCCCTCGATGGGGCTGATCGCCCCACCGAGCACGTGGTAGCGGCCGCGGAACTCCCGGGTCCGCTCAATCGCCACGATGTCCTTGGGCTCCTCCACGACGCAGATGGCTGCCAGGTCGCGGCGCGGGTCGGTGCAGATCCGGCAGCGCTCCGCCTGCGCCACGTTCCCGCAGACCTCGCAGAAGCGGACCTTGTCCTTCACCTCCACCAGGGCCCTGACCAGCCGCTGCACATCGACGGCGTCGGCCTGCAACAGGTGGAAAGCGATCCGCTGGGCACCTCGCGGTCCCACGCCGGGCAGTCGGCCGAGCTCGTCGATGAGATCCTGAACCACGCCCTCGTACACATCGACGACCCTAAGCCCTCCCCCCGACAGCCGGGTCTGTTGAGCGCACCCGATCCGACGACAGCGGCGGCCGCAGCGTCAGAGGTCCGACGACAGCGGCGGCCGCAGCGTCAGAGGTTCGACGGCAGCGGCGGCCCCAGCGTCAGAGGTCCGCGGCCGGCGCCCCGGGTCGCTCGTTGTACACACCGGCCCGCTCCTGCCCGGACAGCGCGTGGATCGCGTCCATGATCTCGTCCGTCACCTCTCGACGGGCCCGCCCGGCGGGTACCCCGGCATACCGCTCGGTGAAGTGCAGCGGCTCGCCGAAGGTGACCGAGACCTTCTCCAGCCGGGGCAGGCGCGACCCGATCGGTTGGATCTTCTCCGTCCCGGCCAGCGCCACCGGCACCACCGGCACGCCAGCGGTCAGCGCCAGCCAGGCCACACCGGTGCGCCCCCGGTAGAGCCGGCCGTCGCGGGAGCGGGTGCCCTCGGGGTAGATCCCGAACGCCTCACCGGCACGCAGCACCTCCAGCGCCTTGTCCAGGGACTCCTGGGCCGCCCGGTGGTGACCGCGATCAACCGGCACCATGCCCAACGACTCGAACCACAGCCGGGATGCGGCGCCCTTAAGGCCCGTGCCGGTGAAGTACTCGGCCTTGGCGAGGAACACCACCTTGCGCGGGGCGACCAGCGGGATGACGACGCTGTCGATGAACGACAGGTGGTTGCTCGCGAGGAGCACGCCCCCCTCGCGGGGCACGTTCTCGCTGCCGCGGATGGTCGGCCGCCACACCGTCCTGGCCAGCGGCGACAGGATCGCACGACTGGCGAAGTAGAGCATGGGACTCCTGTCGAGGGCCCGGCCGGGTCATCGGCGAGCGATTGGCATGGTGACAGCGGACGTCTCAGCCTGGCAAACCCTGCGCGCTGCGCACCACTGGGGACGGACGTGGGTTGCCTCACTCATCCTGGTAGCCGATGACCGTGCCGCCGAGCAGCCGCTGGACGACGGCCTCCCCGGCCTCGCCCGCCTCGGCGATGTCCTCGTCGTGCAGGCTCACCTCCGCGTCCGCCGGCGCCACCACGGCCCCCGCCTTCGGGCTTGCCGCTTCGGTATGCCGGGTGCTCGCCGACCCGGCGGGTAGGACACCCGACGCTTCGGCATGCCGGGTGCTCACGTCCCGGCCACCCCCCGCCCCCCCGGTATGCCGGGTGCTCGCCGACCCCGCGGGTTGGACACCCCACGCTTCGGTTTGCCGGGTACCCGCCGACCCGTCGGGGCGGACACCCGCCGCTTCGGTATGCCGGGTGCTCGCCGACCCGGCGGGTAGGACACCCGACTCTTCGGCATGCCCGGTGCTCACGTCCCGGCCACCCCCCGCCCCCCCGCGCCCCGGCGCCGACGTCGGCGTGGGGGCCGGCCCGGAGCCTGGAGGGGTCGCTGACGTCGGCCCGGAGCCTGGAGGGGCCCCTGACGTCGGCCCGGAGCCCGAAGGGGCCCCTGACCTCGCCCCGCGACCCGGCGCGGAGCCGGTTCTCGAGCTGCGGACCGGCTGCGCGGGTGGCGGGCCGTCCTCCGCGGGCCACCCGTCCTCCGCAGCGGCCGGCCCGGTTGGCGGCTGGCCCGCCGCCGCTCCCGGCCCGTCCGCCTCTCCCGGCCCGTCCGCCGGCCCGTGTGCCTGCCCGTGTGCCGGCCCGTGTGCCCGGCCGTCGATCGGCCCGTCGGCGCGCCCGTCGGCCCTGACATCGACGGTGCCCTCGACCCTGGTATCCACGCCCAGGACCTCGATCAGGGCCTGGCGGACCATTTCGGCGTGCTGGCCACTGCGGAAGGTGTTGGTCAGCCCGACGGTGGCGATGCCGAGCAGCAGGCGGTCCCCGTCGTAGTCGAGCACCCGCGCGTGCTCGGACAGGAAGGTCCAGGTCACCCGCCGGATCGTGTAGATCTTGGCGAGCACGTCCGGCCAGCTGCGCCGGATCGCCTCGGTGTCGAGCCTGCCGGCGGCGCGGCTCACCGTCGGCGGCGCGGCAACTGAAGCAGCAGCCGTCACCGGCTCGCCCGGCAGCGCCGAAGCCGCCTGCGCGGCCCCGGTCGACCCCTCCCGCGCGGCCCCGGTCGCGGCCCCGGTCGACGCCTCCCCCGCGCCCCCCGGCGACACCTCCGGCGCGGCCCCGGTCGACGCCTCCCGCGCGGCCCCGGGAGATGCCTCCGGCGTTGCCCTCGGCGACGCCCGTCGCGAGGCCGGGTCCGCTCCCCGCTCCGACGCCCGTCGTGAGGCCGGATCCGAGGTCCGCTCGGTAGCCCGCTCCGAGCCCCGCTCGCTGGCCTCCTCGGAGGCCCCTGGCGCGGCCCGCGCCAAAGCCGGCGAGGCCAGCCGCGGGTGGTGTCGTGCCGCCGACCCCGCCGGGTCCTCCTTCGGCACACCCGCTGGCTGCGGGGCCGCCGGAGCGGGCGCCCGGGCGGAGCCCGGCGGCACTGGTCCGCCCATCTCCAGGCGCCGCTCGAGACGGTCCAGCCGAGCGGCATACCCGCTCTCGCCGGAGGCACCCGGGAGCAGGACCCGGGCGCAGATCAGCTCCAGCTGCAGCCGGGGCGCGGTGGCACCGGTCATCTCGGTGAGACCGGCGTTGACGATGTCGGCCGCGCGTGACAGCGCGCCGGGGCCGAATGCCGCCGCCTGCGAGCGCATGCGCTCCAGCTGATCCTCCGGCACGCCGCGAAGCACGGATGCCCCGCCGTCGGGGACGGCGGCAACGACGATCAGGTCGCGCAGCCGTTCCAGGACGTCCTCGACGAACCGGCGGGGGTCGTGCCCGGACTCGATGACCTTGTCGACCTGGCCGAAGACCGCCGCCGCGTCGCCGGCGGCGAGCCCTTCGACGACGGCATCGAGCAGCTCGACCTCGGTGAAGCCGAGCAGCGCCGCGGCGCCCTCGTAGGTCAGGCCCCTCCGGTCGGAGCCGGCGATGAGCTGGTCCAGCACGGACAGCGAATCCCGCACTGACCCGCCGCCCGCACGTACGACGAAGGACAGGACGCCGGCCGCCACGGCCACCCCCTCGGCGTCGCAGACCTGCTGGAGGTATTCCTGCAGCCGCAACGGCGGCACCAGCCGGAACGGGTAGTGGTGGGTGCGGGACCGGATGGTGCCGATGACCCGCTCCGGCTCGGTCGTCGCGAAGACGAACTTCACGTGCTCCGGCGGCTCCTCGACCACCTTGAGCAGGGCGTTGAAGCCCTGCGGGGTGACCATGTGCGCCTCGTCGATGATGTAGACCTTGTACCGGCTCACCGCTGGGCCATAGGAGGCCCGCTCGCGCAGGTCCCGGGCGTCGTCGACACCGCCGTGCGAAGCCGCGTCGATCTCGATCACGTCGACCGTCCCGGGCCCCCCGCGGGCCAGCCCCAGGCAGGACTCGCAGCTGCCGCACGGCTGCGGTGTGGGCCCCTCGGCGCAGTTCAGGCAGCGGGCCAGGATGCGGGCACTGGTGGTCTTGCCGCACCCGCGGGGGCCGCTGAACAGGTACGCGTGGTTGACCCGCCCCGTGCGCAGGGCCTGCATGAGCGGTTGCGTCACATGCTCCTGCCCGATGACGTCGGCGAACGACTCGGGCCGGTAGCGGCGGTACAGGGCGAGGGTCACAGGGCGACCCTAGTGCGGGCCACCGACGACCAGTCCTGGCTGTGCACGGCGCTTCACAGGACGGCAAGGGACCCCCCGCGTACCTGGAAGAGCTCGCCTGCCCTTGCTGCATTCCTGCCCTGGGGGAGTTCAGCGAGGTACCACCACGCGAGGGGTCGGCCCCCACTCTAGCCGCTGCGGGCAGCGCCGCTCCCGCGCTCAGGCACACCATCGGGTCATCAGGCGCACCCCCGGGGATGCGCCTGATGACCCGCCGGTGCGTCCACCCGCCGGTGCAACCACCCGCCGGTGCATCCACCCGCCCGTGCGCCCACCCGCCGGCGCGTCCACCCGCCCGTGCGTCCACCCGCCGGCGCGCCCACCCCCCCGTGCGTCCACCCGCCGGCGCGCCCACCCTCCCGTGCGCCCACCCGCCCGGGGCGTCCACTCGCCGGTGCGTCCAGCAGCCGGGCACTCGCATCAGCCACGATTGCCTCCACGGTTGGGTCGGCGCAGGCCGGGTCCGGTACCCTCCCACGCGGAGGATTCGCATAGTGGCCTAGTGCGCACGATTGGAAATCGTGTTGGGTTAACCACCCTCAGGGGTTCAAATCCCCTATCCTCCGCCAGCCCCAGCCCCAGCCACGACCAAGCCCAGGACCAAGCCCCCGACCGAACGCCCGTTGGAGACCGTTTCCGGCCTCACCCGACCGGAAAACGGGCCTCGCGGGGCGTTCGGTCCGGGCGGTTGGGCGGTGGGGCGCTGGGGCGGCTTACCGCCGGCGGCGGGCGGTGCCGAAGATGCTGCGCGTGATCTCCCGGCCGATCACGGTGCCGGCGGACCGCAGCATCGACCGGAACGCGGTGGACTTGACCACTTGCTCCACCACCGTCGGTTCCGGCCTGGCGGGACCGCCCCGGGGCCGGGGGTCCGGCCGGGAGGTCGTCGATCCCGGCGCCGGTGCGGGTGCCGACTCGGCGGGAACGTCCTGCAAGCGTGCCGCCAGCAGCTCGTACGCGGACTCGCGGTCGACCGGCTCGGCATACCGGCTGTTCAGCGGCGAGGCGGCGACCAGCGAGGCGACCACGTCCGGGGCCGACGGCGCCATCAGCGACTGCGGAGCTCGCATCCGGGTCCAGGCGACCGGGGTGGGTGCCCCCCGCTCGGACAGCACGGTGACCACGGCCTCACCCGTGCCGAGCTGGGTGAGCAGCTCCTCCAAGTCGTAGCCGCTGCGCGGGAAGGTCGACACGGTGGCCTTGAGCGCCTTGGCGTCGTCCGGGGTGAACGCGCGAAGCGCGTGCTGCACCCGGTTGCCGAGCTGGGCCAGCACCCCGGACGGCACGTCGCGCGGGGTCTGGGTGACGAAGAAGACGCCCACTCCCTTGGACCGGATCAACCGGACCGTCGCCTCGATCGAGTCGAGGAACGCCTTGGACGCGTCGTCGAAGAGCAGGTGCGCCTCGTCGAAGAAGAAGACCAGCTTCGGCTTGTCGGGGTCGCCCACCTCGGGCAGGTCGTGGAACAGGTCGGCCAGCAGCCACATCAGGAAGGTCGAGAACAGCTTCGGCCGGTCCTGCACCGCGGGCAGCTCCAGGCAGGTCACCATCCCGCGCCCGTCGGGGGCCGTCGTCAACAGGTCCGCGGTGTCGAACTCCGGTTCCCCGAAGAACACCTCCGCGCCCTGGTCGCTGAACGCGACCAGGTTGCGCAGGATCACCCCGGCGGTCGCCGCCGACAAGCCCCCGAGCTCCTTCAGGTCCGCCTTCCCCTCCTCGCTGGTGAGGTGGCTGATGACCGCGCGCAGGTCCTTGATGTCCAGCAACGCCAGGCCCTGCTTGTCCGCGTAGTGGAAGACCAGCCCCAGGCTCGACTCCTGGGTGTCGTTGAGCCCCAGGACCTTGGCCAGCAGGGTCGGCCCGAAGGAGGTGACGGTGGCGCGGACCGGCGTGCCGCTGCCCTGGCCGCCGAGGGACAGAAACTGCACCGGGTATGCCGTGCCGGCCCAGGCCTGTCCCACCTCACCGGCACGTGCGGTCACCTTCTCCGACGGCTGGCCGGGGCTGGCCAGGCCGGACAGGTCGCCCTTGACGTCGGCGAGAAAGACCGGGACGCCGGCTGCCGACAGCTGCTCGGCCATGAGCTGCAGCGTCTTGGTCTTGCCGGTGCCGGTGGCGCCGGCGACCAGTCCGTGCCGGTTCATCGACGCCAGCGGCAGCCCCACCTGGACGCCGGGGTGCGCGGTGCCGCCGTCCACTGCCGCGCCGAGGTTGAGCGAGGCGCCCGCGAAGGTGTATCCCGCGCTGATCGCGTCGAGCTGGGCGCTGACTTCGGTCACGGTCGACCATTCAACACCGCGACCGGGCCGGGCGCAGGGCCGGCGCCGCAGGATGGCACCGGCCCTGCGCCGAGCTCAGGGCAGCGTCACCCGCTGGGTGAACACGTCCTCGTCGACGGTGACGCCGTTGACCCGCGGGAACTGGGCCACGTTGCGCGTGTCCGACCAGAACGGGTAGGCCGTGCGCGAACCCACCACCACCAGGCCGGTGTAGTCGCCGTTGAACCCGGTCTGCACGCCGTCCGGCGGCGGGAACTTCGGCGACAGACGGGTGAAGCCGAACGGCGCCGCGGCCAGGGTCTTGCCGCTGACGATCCCGTAGTCGGAGTCCTGCTCGCCCACGCCGGGGTCACGGCCCGGGGTGAAGCCGTCCGAGGGGCTGTGGTTCTCCCCCGGCACGCGACCGGTCCGGTAGTAGCTGACCGCGACCCGGTCGCCGCCAGCGGACTCGCCGATGTCGATGGCCGGGAAGTAGTGGTCCTGTCCGTCGGCCGGGCTGACCGTCTGCTCGCGGGACCAGGTGCGGCCACCGTCGCCGGACACCGCCACCTGGATGTCGTACCGCTGGTTGCGGTAGTCCTGCCAGGCGACGTAGACCTTGCCGGTGCGGCTGCTCACCGCGCTGCGGGGGAAGTCGTTGGTCCGGATGAACGCACCGGGGATGCACTCCTCCGGCCCGCGGCCGAAGTCGCACTCGGGCGAGCCGAGCACGTCGTCGCCGACCTTCGTCGGCTGGCCGCAGTTCAGGTCCGCGGTCCCGGCGGGAGAGCTGCCCGTGGGCGAGCACCGCACCGCCAGTTGCTGGCCGTTGGGGTTGTTCGCCGCGGTGTTGCCGTTGTTGAACGGCACCACCAGGTCGCCGCTGGGCAGGACGACCGGGTCACTGCCCTGGTTGAAGTCGCAGGCGTCCTTCGGCCGGCTCGGGTCGAAGGCGTTGCCGAAGTGGCACAGCGGCGACCGGCCGCTGATCTGCTGCGGCGTCGACCAGGTGACGGCGTGGTCGGTCGACATGGACCCGTAGATCGGCGACGAGCAGAACGCCGGCGCGTCCGGGGTGCCGCCACGGCACTTGGGGCTGAACCGGAACACGGTCCAGGTGACGTACACGTTGTCGCGGTTGCGGCTGCTCGTGAACGTGTCCGCGGCGATGAACTGCTTGTCGTGGAAAACATTGGGGCTGTTGTCCTCCGCGACCATGAACGCCCGGTCGCCGAGGGGGGAGCCGACGTTGAAGAAGTACGAGCCGTGGGCGTTCGCCGGGGACTGGGTGACGTAGAGGCCGTTGGCGTTGCTGGCCAGGTCGAAGATGATGCAGCTGAAGAAGGCCCGGCCCTGGGAGTCGAACGCCACCGTGGGGTCACTTCCAGCGTCGTAGGTGTGGAACGTCCCCGGGGTGCCGGTGAGGGTATGCCGGTTCGGGTCGGCCTTGGTGGGCAGCTGGGCCTGCGGGTTGTTCAGCTTCTGCCGGAACGGCGGCAGAAGATCGCCCCAGGTCTGCCCGCCGTCGACGGAGTAGTCGATGCCGCACTGGTTGAAACCCACCCGGCTGTCGTTCTGCCCGGCGACCAGGTTGGCGCCGTTGGTGGGGTTCGCCGCGATCTCGGTCTCTGCCTGCCGGCGGAAGGTGCAGTCCTGGTTCACCCGGACGTTCGCGCCGGCGCCGCGCTGACAGCCGAGGCTGTCCGGGATGGGGCGGGCCGCCGCGTGGATCTGCCGCAGCGGAGGCGCGTCCGCAGCCTCGAGCCGCTCGTCGGCCGCGGAGACGCCGAGTCTCTCTTGTGCCGCGGCCAATATGCCGGCGGAGATCCAGGGCAGCCGCTTGGCCACGGTGGACCCGCCCTGCTCTGCCAGCACCTTGATCTGCGCCGGCTTCAGCCGCCCGGTGACGGCGTCGCGTACCGTGACGCGTTCCTCGCCCACGGCGGGGCCACCCAGAACGGCAAGTCCCGCGGCCACCAGACCGAGGGTGACGACAACAGCAAACCCGCGTCTCACCATGTGCTCCTCTCCCCTGACCGCGATCTGCGGTCACGCCGTCCGCGGATGCGGGCCGCACAGCGGTCCTAGCACGCTGGTGATCCCCCCGGGAAGATGCAAACGCATGATTTCTCGTCTCGCTGCTCGGAGGAAGCCATGATCTTCAAGTCGGTCGGTGACCGCCGGCCCTACCCGGCGCACGGGAGGGACACCGTCCGCGACTGGGCTGACGTGCCACCACGCATGGTGATGCTGGACCAGCTGGTCACCACCAAGCGCACCCTCGACCTCGGCCAGCTGCTCGCCGAGGACTCCACCTTCTACGGCGACTTGTTCGCCCACGTCGTTCAGTGGAACGGCACGCTCTACCTGGAGGACGGCCTGCACCGGGCCCTGCGCGCGGCGTTGCAGCAGCGAGCCGCGCTTCACGCGCGTGTCCTCGTGCTTGACTAGCACGCACCAAGGGCCACACCGCCGTGGGAGGGGTGAGAGCGATGAGCGGCGCGCACGTATCCGGGATGTCGGTGGCTCGCCGACGGCGCCGCCGCCGGGCGGCGATCACCTTGACCATCGTCGGCCTCCTGCTGCTGGGCGTGTTCGCGTATGCCGCGGCCTACTGGCAGGGCTGGATCGGCAAGGAGGCAGCCGCGCCGACGCCCACGCCCACCTGCACGTCTGCCCAGACCGTGGCGCCGATCGCGCCGACGAAGGTCAGCGTCAACGTGTACAACGCCACCGACCGCAACGGACTGGCCGCCGGAGTCGCGGCCCAGCTGCGCAAGCAGGGGTTCAAGGTCGCCAAGGTCGCCAACGACCCCTTGGGCCGCTCCATCGAGGGCACCGGTGAGGTGCGCTACGGCCCCAAGGGGGTCGCCGCCGGTGTCACCGTCCGGCAGCGGCTGAGTTCCGCCCAGGTCCGGCCGGACAACCGCGTGGACGCCACGGTGGACCTGGTGCTCGGCCAGGCCTACCAGAAGCTGACCGTGCCGCCGAAGCCCCCCAGGCCGGCACCGGCGAGGACAACGACGCGCGCCACGGCCAAGCCGACCGGCGGGGCCACCGCGAAGCCGACGTCGACCTCGCCGCCCACCTCGCCCTCGACGCCGACCTGTTGAACTTTGAGTTCTGCTGACCCGGTAAACCCTTTGCCGACTGCGCCGCCACCGAACCTTTAACGAGGCTGCACAAAGCAAACGGCCGCAACTTACCTCTTCCGTGGTTGCCTGAATCAGCCGTGCCGCTACCGGCACGTCGCCCCGCGTCGGCGCACCCCCAGCGCGCGGGCATCCGATCTCGCCCCGGAGGAGTTCTGCCATGCCCGGAATCCGCCCGGTGGCCCCCGCCCCGCTCCGACGCCGCCCGGCACGTCGCCGCACCGTGCTGATGACCGTCGGCCTCGGCGTCGCGGCGGCAACCCTGCCCACGGCCACCGTGATAGCGACGGCCGTGCCGCCAGGCGCGACATACCAGGTATCCAGTCCCGTAATGGTCCCCAGCGCGGTGACCCTTGCCAGTGGACTGGTCTTCGCCGACGAGTTCAACGGCGCCGCCGGGACCCGGCCGAACTCGCGGAAGTGGGTCTACAACACCGGGAACGGGTCCCACGGCTGGGGCAACGGGGAGCTGGAGACGTACACGACCACGGCCAGCAACGCCAGCACGGACGGAGGGGGCAACCTCGCGATCACCGCTCGGAAGGTCGCGGCGGGCACCGCCGGGACGTGTTGGTACGGACCGTGCCGGTACACCTCGGCCCGGCTGATGACGTACAGCCGGTTCAGCATCAAGTACGGCCGGCTGGAGGCCCGGATCAAGGTGCCCAGCGGGACCGGTCTCTGGCCGGCGTTCTGGTCCCTGGACACCAACAACGTGGCGAAGTCCAGCGACCCCGCCTACGCGGAGATGGACATCATGGAGCACGTCGGCAACGACCCGACGCACGTCTACTCCAGCCTGCACGGTCGGACGTCCTCGGCCTCGATGAGCGCGTGCACCCAGCGCACCGCCCCCGGCGAGGAGCGGTTCGGGGCGAGGTTCCACGTCTTCACCGTCGACTGGGACTCCACCAAGGTGACGTTCTCCCTCGACGGGGTGCCTTTCGTGACGAGGCACCGCACCGCCTTCGGGGCGGCGTGGACCTTTGACCAGCCGCTCTTCCTCGTGCTCAACCTTGCCGTCGGCGGGGCCTGGGCCGGCGACCCGACCTCGAGCACAGCGTTCCCGGCCAGGATGCTGGTCGACTACGTACGGGTCTACCGGACGCCATCGAGCGCCGTCGCGGCGAAGGCGCCAGCCCCCGCCACGCATGCGGGCGGGTGCGACATAGCCGTCGTGTAAGAGGCGCTGCCTCACGAGCGGCGCGCCAGGAGCAGCGCGGCCGGTCATGGCGCTGCGCGGCGGGACTCGCAGGCGCTGCGCGGCCGTCATGGGCGCTGCGCGGCGGGACTCGCAGGCGCTGCGCGGCCGTCATGGGCGCTGCGCGGCCGTCATGGGCGCTGCGCGGCCGGTCAGGGTGCTGCGCCGCCGTCACGACGGGTTACCAGCCAAGTCACCAAGCAGGCGGCCCGGCTCGAAGCCAACCCCGCGCTAACCAAGTCCATACATTGTTGACCACATCCGAACCGCTTCTGCCTCCCGCGGCTGCGGCGCGCCATACACAATTGAGGTGTCCAGTTGGCCTGACCGCCATACTTGTCAGGTTCTCTCGGGAGAGGGAGGTGAAGGCTCACAATGCTGTGGCTCCTTGTCTGGCTGGCAGTCTCGGTGATCACGGTCGTGCTGCTTGCCGCAGCAATGGGACTGCGCGACCGGCAGCGTCCGGCCGCACTGAACCAGACCCCGCAGTCCCGCGCCGTGCATCTGGTCTCGGTTCGGGGCAGTCGTCCCGCCGCCTGACCACTCGACGACCGGTGACCGGATGCTGGTGATCCGCTAGCGTCGACCCACCATGGACCCCGATCCGGCCCGCTTGTCATAGCCGATGCCCGGTCACCCGCTGGACCTGTTCATCGGCCGGCTGACCCGGGCCGCGCCGGGCCCTTTGCACCGCCCACTCACTCGGCTCGCCCGCGGCGACCGCCTCGGCGCGGCGGCGGAGCTGCGCCGGGTCGCGGGCCGCGGCGACGAGCGCGCCCTGGCGCTCGGACTCGCGCGGCTGGCGACCTACCTGGCCCACCTCGCCCTTCCCGACGGCGGGGCTCGGCAGCTGGTCCACGTGCAGGCATCGTTGCCGGAGCTGCAGGCCGACGACGCGACCCTGGCCGAGGCGGCCGGGACGGCGTCGGCGTCGGCGAGGTCGGCCCTGGACCTGGTCGCGGCGGCCTTGCAGCTGCTGCAGGTGCAAGCCATGCTGCCGCCGAACGCGACCGTCCCCCCGGGACAGCTCCCGCTCCTGCTTGGCTTGCTCGGGTCCGCGTCCGCCAGGCTGGACGACCAGGTAGCCGCCTTGGACGACGGCCTGGGCGCTGGCCTGGGCGCTGGCAGGGCCGAGGTCGCGGTCGCAGCCGGCTGCTGGCAGGCCGACGTGCTGCGCCGGGCCGGACAGCTGGACGCCGCAACCCAGCGCTGGGAGCAAGCTCGGTCACCGGCGACCGGCCCGTTGGCGGCCGCCCTGGACCTCGCCCGCGGCGACTGGGCGGCGGCACCGCTGTCCAGCCCGGTGGCATGGAACTGTTCGCTGCAACCGGTCTTCACCCTCGACGGCACGATCGGTGGCCTGGAGCTGCTGGAGGGCGCGGTCGGGGTGGACCCCGCATCCGCCGCGTCCTGGTATGCGCGGGCGGAGTCCGGCGGCGCCGACCCGGCAGACCTGGGGCTCCGCCGCGCCTGGTTGGCCCAGGTCGCGGGTGACACGGGCGGGGCGCTCGCGCTGACCCGGCGGGCCGGCAGGGAGTATGCCGCGCGCCACCACCTGGTCGGCGCGGCCGTGGCTGCAAACCAGGCCACGCTCGCGCTGCTGGCGGCCGGCCATGTGCCGGCCGATCTCGCCACGGCGGCCGAGGTGGGCGATTGGGCGAGCGCGCACGCGGGCCCTGCCACGGCCTGGGGGCTGAGCCAGCTCTGCTCGCGCGTCAGCCGCGGCTGGCGGACCAGCGGGTATGCGGTCGAGCCGGCGCTCGGCGCACTCGACCTCGCCGCTGCCCTGCTGCCGGATCCCGCGCAGCGGACCCGGTGCGACCTGGACCGGGCCCAGGCCCTGGCCGCGGTCGGGGCTAGCCGGGCGGCCAGGCTGCTGCTGGAACAGAGCCTCGCCGGCTCACCTCCGGCATCCCCCGCGCAGGTCCTGCAGCACGGGCTGGTGCTCCTCCAGCTGTACCAGCTCGGCGCAGCCGAGCGCGACCCCGCGGTCATGGCGGAGGCGTCAGGCAGGTTCCACGCTGCCGGGGGCCCGGCGTCGGTGCTCGGTCCGCTGCTCCCGGCGCCGGACAGTGACGCCCAGGTGCTGGCCTACCAGGCCCTCCGCCTGGAGTCCTCCGGCGACCAGGCCGGGGCCGCCCGGCTGCTCGACGAGGCGGCCGAGCTGGCCGGCTCGGCCGGAGGCGACCAGCAGCTGGCGATGGTCACCGTCCTGGCGGCCCGGCACGACTACGCCGCCGCGGCGGACGTGGCCAACGCTGCTCATCACGCAGCGGCGGCAGCGCTCGCGGCCGGCGACCTGGGCCTGCCGCCGGCCCTGCTGCCGCCCGGGTTCGCCGAGCAGAACGCCCGGTTGGAGCGACGACGGCTCGCCTACCGGTCCTTCAGCGCACTGGTGCGGCTGCGCGACCCCGCTCGCGCCGCGCCGCTGCTCGCCGAGCTGGAACAGCAGGGCGCCGGCCAGGCCTGGTGGGCCGACGTGGCGACCGAGTGGGAGGCGCAGCTGAGCCTGGGGTTGCTGCGCGAGCAGCAGGGCCGGCTGTCCGAAGCCGCTGCGGCATACCAGGCGGGGATCGCGGTGGCCGAGGCGCGGCGCGCGAGCGTGTCCGGAGACGAGCTGCGGGCGGCGCTGGGCGGGGAGGTGGTGACCGCCGACCTGTACCGCGCCGCCAGCCGGGTCGCGCTGCGTCGTGGCGACGCGGGCGCCGGGTTCGAGCTGGCGGTGCGGGGCCAGTCGAGGGCGTTGGTCGACCTCGTGTCCTCCGCAGCAGCCGGCCGGGTGCCCGCCGATGCGGTCGCAGCCTGGCGCGGCGCCAACGCCGAAAGAGAGCGCGCCGGACGCCAGCTGCTGGCGGCATTGGCCGCGGGGGCCGACCCAGCGACGACGAGCCGGCAGCGCGCCGAGCAGGACCGGGCCCAGGAGGCGGTGACCACCGCCGAGCGGGCGCTGGCCGCGGCCGACCCGTCGTTCTGGCGCCTGGTGAACCCACCGGCCGCGCCAGCCGGGGTTGCGGAGATCGCCGCTGCGCTGGTCCCGGGGCAGGTGCTGCTCCAGCTGCTGGTGGAGGCCGGCGACGTGTTGGCCTGGGTCGTGACGCCGGACGGGGTGGCCGCGTCGTCGCTGGCCCGGGACCAATGGCAGCTGGCCGGATGGGCAAGCCGGCTGCGCTCCGCGTGGTCGGCCGGCGAGAGCGTCGACGCCGAGCCCCTCGCTGCCGCGCTGCTCGCCCCCGTCGGCGACGTGCTCCGCGTGGCCAACCGGGTGGTCGTCGTCGCCTCCGGACCCACGGTCGGGCTGCCGTTCCACGCGCTGCCGTTCCAGGGCGCTCCGTTCGGCGCGCAGCGCGTCGTCACCTACCTGCCGAGCGCGGCGCTGCTGCCGGCGCTGCGGGCAGCCGCGCCGATCGTGACGTCCCCGGCGCTGGTCGTCGGAGACCCGGCCGCGATGGCGGTGCAGGACCCGGTGACCGGGAGGCTGGTCCCGGCGGGCGGCCTCGCCGGGGCTCGGGTCGAGGCCCGGTATGTCGCCCGCCTCGTCCCGGGGGCACGGTGCCTTATCGGCGCGGACGCCACCGAGCAGGCGGTCCGCGCCGCCCTCCCGGAGGCGAGGCTGGTGCATCTGGCCACACACGGGTACCTCGATGCGGACGTCCCCCAGCGCTCGGCGGTGCTGCTGGCCGACGGCGCCGCGCTGGACGTCGCGGAGCTGGCCGGGATGCGCCTGGCCGCCGACCTGGTAGTGCTCAGCGCCTGTCACTCCGCCGGCGGGGAGCCGGCGGGTGGGGACGAGCTGATGGGCCTGGCCCGGTCGCTGCTCGCGGGCGGGGCTCGCCGGGTCGTCGTGACCTGTGGGACGTCGACGACGTCTCCTCGGCACTGGTCATGGGCCGGTTCAGCGAGCTCGTCGTCGGTGGCACCGAACCCGCATCGGCGCTGTCCCGGGCCCAGGCCTGGCTGAGCGGCCTGGACGACGCGGCCAGCGGCGCGGCATACCAGTCGTTGCGCCAAGCCGTCCAGGACGAGGCAGCGGCGGTCCCGGGCAACCGCCGGGTGCGGCCGGACCGGCCGGTCGCCCAGACCGGGTACGCCCACCCGCGTCACTGGGCCCCGTTCATCCTCATCGGCGCCTGACCGCCGCCGGGTCGGCGCGGGGCCTGAGTCCCGGCCCGCACGGTTCGGCTCTGCTCTGCTCAGCTCATCGGCCCACCGGGTCGGGGCCCCCTTGGACGCGACTGGTCAGGAGGGCAGGGTGCGGCTGGTCCCGGGCAGCGACGTGTCGAGCGCGTCGAGGATGAGGTTGAGCCCGAGGTCGAACTCCCCGCCGAAGTCGTAGCCGGGGCGTAGGTAGTACTCGGTCACCATGTCGGACAGGTGCGGATACTCCTCGGCGGTGAAGCCCGCCATGATCGGCTCGGCCGCCTCGCTGACCGTGTCCCGGCCCTGGAAGGGCAAATTCGCCTCCTGAAGTGCGAACCCGTAGGTGTAGCTGTCGATCAGTGCGTAGGCATGAGCGGTCATCTCCCGGGAGAAGCCGGCCGCCCGCAGGGTGCCGATGACGACGTCGTGGTGTCGCAAGGTCGCCGGACCGGGAGTGGGGCGCGACTCCAGCAGGCCGATCGCCCAACGGTGACCGCCCAGCACCTTCCGGGCGGAGTGAGCCCGTCGGCGCATCTGCGAGCGCCAGTCGCCGCCGATCGAGGGGAGCTCGATCTCGCTGAAGACGATGTCGATGATCCCGTCGAGGATCTCGTCCTTGTTGGCGACGTAGTGGTACACCGACATCGGCTTGACGCCGAGCTGCTGGGCGAGCGAGCGGATGGTCAGCGCCGCGATGCCGCCGGAGTCCGCGATCGCCATAGCACTGCGAAGCACCCGGTCCCTGCTCAGCCGTGGCCGCGCCTCGCGGCCGCCAGCCACCGTCCGAGGCATCGTCGCTCCGATCCGACCGTTCGAGCCCCCAACGGAGCCCATGTCGTACCGTAGCGTTGCCGTACAAAGTACGCCAGGGACATCGCTCCGCGGCCTCAGCCACGGACTCCCTCGGAACCCCCGCCGTCCGGCCTGCGCGTCAGCTCGGCCGGGTGCTGGCGGACCCAGGCCGCTCTGGCAGGCGCACGGCAGCACCGGGCAGCACGGGGCAGCCCAGGGCAGCACGGGCCAGCACCGAGGCAGCACGGGCAGCCCGGGCGGCACGGAGGTCCCGCACCAAAGCGGTGCGGGACCTCCCCGGCCGGCGCCGGTCTGGCGCTGCCGCTACTCCCGCCAGGCCGGGTCCCGGACGACCTCGTAGGTCACGTTGTTGCCGTGTTGGGCTGTGTAGAAGACGCGCCAACCAGTGCCCGCCTGGAACGGTCGCGGGATCTGGGCGCCGAGGAGCCCGAAACGGCTGGCGTCGCCGTTGGAGACGTGGATGCCGGTGATCTCGTTGTCTCCGTCGTTCTGGAAGCCGGGCGTGCCGGCGTCGCGCAGGCCGGAGTCGATGGTGGCTGAAGCGTCACGGCCCTCGGCCAGGACGCGCACCGGCTGACGCGCGGCGTAGCTGAGTCGGGTGTCGAACAGGTATGCGGAGTCGAGTGCGTTGCGCTGGGTATGCAGCGTGTCGCCGGCGTCCTCGGCGAACACGACCTGGTGCCTGCCGAAGAAGGCCAGGTTGTCGAGACCGGTGTGCCGGGCATCGCCGCGGTAGAACATGGACAGCTCGCCCGTGGCGGCGCCGGGGTTCTTCTGCGCCAGTCTGTAGACCGCGCCGAAGCCGCCGTACAGTGCACCGGCCTGGGTCTTGATGTCGGTGTCCCCGGTCTCGGCGAAGAAGAACTCGCCGAAGCCGCTGCCCGGCCGGAACAGGCCGTTCTCGGGCCGCTTGAACGGCGTCGCCCCAGACGCCTTGGCGGCCACGTTGGCGTCGAACGGGGTGGTCCCGTCGGTAGCGGTGTCGTGGATCGTGACCCATCGGGTGGCGAAGGTCAGACCGTAGGTGTGCAGGTCCTTGCGGTCGGCTGACTTGATGTCCGCGTCCGGGGCGCCGCCGTGGAAGGTGATCGCAGCACCTGACCGCCGCGAGATCACCCGAAGCGCCTGCAGCCGCCCGGCGGTCAGGTCACCGACCCGGGTGGGCACGAACCGGTAGAGGAAGCTGTTGGGCTGTCTGGCGTTCGGGTTCGCGGCGGTCGTGGTGCCGCCGGTGTCCTCGACGATCCACACGTTGCCGGCGGAGTCGTTCTGAATGCCTTCGTAGCCCCCGCGCCCCAGGGCGCCGCTGATGTCACGCACCCGTGACGGGAAGCCGAGGCTCGCCTGCCAGACGCCGCCGTCCGGACTGTTGCCGTGCTCGGCGGTGAACAGCAGGCGCTTGGCGAACGGGTCGTACGTCGACCCGTCGAAGGTCGGCAAGGACTTGCCGTTGACGTCCTTGGTCGCCATCAAGGTCACGCGATGCGCCTCGTCGGCGTCCAGGTTGATGCGGGTGATGATCCCGGTGCCGCCCTCGTGGCCCTGGAAGAGAAAGCGCCGACCATAGCCCGTGTACCCGGCGTCGGCGCCCCGCTGACCGTCCAGGACGAGGTAGGTGTTCTTGTCCGGCTCGGTCTTTGTCGCCTCCGCGGTCGTACCGGCAAGCGGCACCATCGGCCCGTCGCCGAGGTAGCCGTAGAACGGCACTCCCGCCGTCCCGTTCTCCAGCCGGGTCGAGCCCTGTGCCACGGGGATCTCCGCGAGCCCCGGCGACAGCACGTTCGCCGACCACATCCCGGGCGTCTTGTCGTTGGCGGGGACTCCCCGCAGTGTCAGTGCCTCGGCGACTGGGGCCGCCGTACTCACCGACGTCGAGTTGACGCTGAGTACGGCCATGACTGCCAGGCCCCCGCCCACCGCCGCGACGGCTCCTCGCGATGTCCTCATCCTTGACTCCTTCGTCCTCTGCTCTGATCCCGGTATCGATCTGGCCTAGGCAGGCAAGCAGCGCAACGGGTCCGCCAGCCGCGTATGCGGTTTACGGCAGGGGTCGAATGAGTGAACGGGACGGGTGAACTCCGCGAATCCCGCCGATGCAGGGACCCGACCGGGCCGGATCGCGCCGCGGCAGGCACCGACGGGCCCTCAGCCTCGCGACGGCGGGGCGGTGCTGCCTCGGATGACCAGTTCGGTGGGGGTGATGACTGTTTCCTGCTCCACGCTCTGACCGTGCAGCAGGCTGAGCACCATCTTGCCGGCCAGGACGCCCTGCTCCCTCGGCCGCTGGCGGATGGTGGTGAGGTCCGTGAGCTC
Source organism: Dermatophilaceae bacterium (assembly GCA_035689185.1). Lineage (GTDB taxonomy): Bacteria > Actinomycetota > Actinomycetes > Actinomycetales > Dermatophilaceae > DASSLY01. Next base: position 23,673 of record DASSLY010000121.1, on the reverse strand, counting down.
GGCCAGGGGGTGGTCGTCGAGTCCGATGATGGACAGGTCGCGTCCTGCATGCAGCCCTGACCGGTGCAGCGTCCGCATGGCGCCCACGGCGACCTCGTCGGAATGGGCGAAGACGGCGGTCGGCGGCTTGGGGATGCTGAGCAGCTGGCTCATCAGCTCGGCGCCGTGCTCGCCGCCCCACGGTGAGCTCACGACAAGTTCCGGTTCAACCGGGATGCCGTGCTCGGCCAGGGCCTCGTAGTAGGCCGGCGACCGGGTGGGCCTTAGGTGAGGCTGATCGGGGTCGACAGCCTCCAGCATCGCGATGCGCCGGTGTCCCAGGAACAGCAGGTGGTCCATGGCCTGCCGGCTCGCGGTGTGGTCGTCGATGTGGACCGAGGGGTAGGAGGCATCCTGGCCACCCGCGGCGACGATATGCACACCCATTCGCCGGAGGCGCTTGCGTTCGAGGTCTTCTACTTGGAAGGCGACCACGACGACGGCGTCGACTTTTCGCCGGGCCGGCAGACGTTCGAAGAAGTCGTGCCGATCCTTCTGGTTGCCGACCTGGTAGAGGAGCACGTCGAGGTCGGCGCGGCGGAACACCGCGTCCAGGCCCTCGACGACGGCGCCGAAGAACCAGCGGGACAGGTGCGGCACCACGAGTGCGACGCGTCCGGTGCTGCCCTTGGCCAGCCGAGACGCCTCGGGTGAGACGACGTAGTCGAGTTGCTCGGCGATGTGCTGGACCCGGGCGCGGGTCGCCGGCGCGACGCCCTTGGCGTTGCTCAGGGCGCGGGAGGCGGTCCCTATCCCGACACCCGCCAACCGGGCGATGTCAACCAGGGTCACTTTCGTCGGGTCCCCGTCCACGTGCCCATCGTAGGCGATCTGGAAGCGCTTGCCAGGCGGCAACCGCCACGGTGACGACTTCACTACCCCGCCTGGACCTCGAGGCCACGTCCTTCGTTGACTCTCTTGACATGTGGCTGCCCAGACCCCAGAATTCCACCACTGGAAACGCTTCCACTCAGCCACCTCCCCCCTTGCTTGAGGGGGTGGCACGGCCGGCGGCACCCGTGCGACCGGCTCTTTCACCATCGGCGCAGGAGGATCAATGCAGTCCGTATGTCGCAGCTCTCGTCCCGCCCATCGCGTGCTCACCGGCGGGGTGGTCGCGCTCGCCGCTGCAGCCGCGGCCGCGTGCTCGGGACCGGGCGCCGCACCGAGCGGGGGATCGGCCGGGAACGCCACCCCGTCGTCGGTGAGCACCTCGGTCGGCACCCAGCCCGTGGAGCTCAAGCTCTACGACGGCCAGGGGCTGAAGTCGGTCGACGACGCCCTCATCGCCGCCTTCACCAAGAAGTACCCCAACGTGAAGATCACGCCCACCTACGACCCGGACAACGTCACCACCCAGAACCAGCCTCGGCAGCTGGCGTCGGCGACGCCCCCCGACCTGGTCCGCGTGATCTCCGTGACGGCAGGGACGAAGAACAACCTGCTCACCAACCTCGACGCGTACGCCACGGCATACGGGTGGGACAAGCTGCCGGCCGCGCAGCTGACCCAGTTCCGGGCGCAGAACGGGGTGGCCGGCTCGGGTTCGTTGTACGCGAAGGCAAGCGGCTTCACGATGACGGGGCTGTACTACAACAAGAAGCTGGCCCAACAGGTTGGCATGACAACCCCGCCGGCCTCGGCCAAGGAGCTCGAGCCCCTCATGGACAAGGCCAAGGCCGCTGGCCTGACCGGCATGGTGGTCGCCAACAAGGAGGGGGGAGGCGTCTTCCCGTACCAGCTGCTGCTCAACACGGCGATGGGCCCGGAGAAGGTCTCGCAGTGGGTGTTCAACGCCCCCGGCGCCACCATCGACACCCCCGAGTCGGTCGCCGCAGCCCAGCAGGTCGCCGACTGGAACAAGGCCGGCTACTTCCCGAAGTCGGTGAACGCGCTCGATGCGACCGCGGCTGACGCGCTCTTCGCGAGCAACAAGGGCCTGTTCTTCCCGTGGGGGAACTGGGATGCCGCCAACCTCGACAAGGTGATGCCCGGGCAGGTCGGCTTCTTCGCCATGCCGCCCACGACGGCCGGCGGCAAGGCCGCCGCCATGTCGGATGCCGCCACCGCCTTCGGCATCCCCGCCAAGTCGACCAAGAAGGACGCCGCTGCCGCGTTCCTGAACTTCCTCTCCAGCGACGAGGCGCGCCAGATCGCCGTCGACAACGGGTTCATGCCCAGCGGGGCCGCGTCACAGGCGGCGCCGACGATCAAGGACGGCTCCGTGCTGGTCGACGTGACCAAGGCGTTCGCCACCGTGTCGCAGGACGGGGGCCAGGTGCCCTTCGTGCAGAACGCGACCGCGGGGATCTCCAACCGGGCCTGGAACCCGGAGGCCCAGCTGCTCCTGGGGGGCAGCACGACCCCGCAGGAGTTCGTCGCCCACGTGCAGGCCAAGTATGAGGAAGAGCTGAAGCGATGACCACGGTCGACGGGCTCTCTGCGCCGGTCGACGTGTCAGCGGGGGCCAGCCCCGCCTCCCGCCGCCGGTGGTGGCGGGGGGCGGCGCTGGGCAGCAGCCCCTCGCTGAACCGGAGGGCCAGGTGGTCAGGCTGGCTGTTCGCCCTTCCGGCCCTGGTGATGTATGTCGTGTTCGAGCTCTACCCGATCATCACCGCGGTCCAGTACTCGTTCTTCGACTGGGACGGCATCAGCGCCTCCACCCCCGTCGGCCTGGCCAACTACCTGCGGGTGTTCACCGAGCCGCAGCTGTTCGCCTCGATCGTCCACTCGTTCATCCTGATCATCTTCTTCACCTTCCTGCCCGTGCTGCTCGCGCTCGTCGTGGCCTCGATCGTGCGAGAGATCAAGTCGAAGCTCGCCGGCGGCCTGGCGCGGACGCTGATGTTCCTGCCCCAGATCATTCCCGGCGCAGCGTCGGCAATCGCCTGGACGTGGATGTACTCCCCCAACGGTGTCGTCAACCAGCTGCTGGGCGCGGTCGGCCTCGGCTCGCTGCAGAAGGCGTGGCTAGGCGACTTCACCTGGGCGCTGCCGGCGGTCGGCGTCATCGGCACCTGGCTGGCGACCGGCCTGTGCACGCTGCTGCTCATGGCCGGCATCGGCAAGATCGATGCCAGCCTCTACGAGGCGGCCTCGTTGGACGGCGCCAACCGCGTCCAGCAGTTCCGTGCCATCACCCTGCCGGCGTTGCGGTCCGAGATCGGCGTCTGCGTCACGATCACGATCATCTCTGCCCTTGCCAGCTTCGACGTCGTGTTCATGTCCACCCAGGGCGGGCCCGGCTACGCCACCCAGGTCCCCGGCGTCCAGGTGTACCAGCTGGCCTTCACCGAGAACCGGATCGGCCAGTCCTCCGCGCTGGCGGTGGTGCTGAGCATCATCGTGCTGGCCGTCATCCTGCCCCTCCAGCGATTCTTCCGGGAGAAGTGATGCTCGACCGCGTTCGCGACACCGCACCGAAGACCATCCTGCTGACGGCCGCGGCGTTGTTCTCCGTCTTCCCGCTGCTGTCGATGTTCTCCGCGGCCCTGCAGCCCCAGGGCACCGCCCCCGCCGGGATCTCCTTCCCGGCCAACCCGAACTGGCACAACTTCATCGATGCCTGGAACGTCGCCAACATCACCACCCTGGTGAAGTCCAGCGCGATCCTGGTCGTCGGCGTGGTGCCGATCGCGATGCTGATCTCGGCCATGGCCGCCTACGCCATCGCCCAGCTGCGCATCCCGTTCGGCAACCTCTTCTTCCTGCTGCTGCTCCTGGGCTTGACCCTGCCCTACGAGATCGTCGTCGTCCCGCTCTACTACCAGATCCAGGGCATGGGCCTGCTCAACACCCAGCTCGGACTGATCCTGCCCCTCATCGGGCTCAACATGCCGTTCGCGATCTTCTGGATGCGCACCCACTTCCAGTCGGTCCCGGTCGAGATCAGCGAGTCGTCCTGGGTCGACGGCGCGAGCCCCTGGAAGGCGTTCCGGCACATCCAGCTGCCCCTGGCCGTGCCGGCTCTGGCCTCTCTCGGCGTGTTGATGTTCCTCAGCACGTGGAACCAGTTCCTCCTGGCCATCGTGCTCATCGACGACCCGAACAAGCGCACCATGGCCGGCGCGTTGCAGGGCTTCGTCGGCGCCCACTCCACCGACGTCGTGCTCCTCAACGCCGGCGCGCTGCTGATCATGGCCCCGACGATCCTGATCTTCCTGATCTTCCAGAAGTACTTCATCCAGGCCATGCTCGCCGGGGCGGTCAAGGGCTGATGCGGCGGCACCAAGGGCGGCCGGTACCACCGGCAACTGGGCCGGCCGTCCTGGCCCTGACCAGCCCCAACGCTGGCTCATGCGAAAGTTCCTGCGCTGACGTTCGCCATCGCTCAACCGCGGGTGAAGGAGAAGCCGAAAACCCATGCCCCTGACCAACCAGACCCCCCACCGGCGCGACCGGGAGTGGTGGCGCGACGCGGTGATCTACCAGATCTATCCGCGCAGCTTCGCCGACGCGAACGCGGACGGCGTCGGCGACCTGCCCGGCATACGCTCCCGGCTGCCGTATCTGGCAGACCTCGGCGTGGACGCCATCTGGCTGAGCCCGTTCTACCCCTCGCCGCTGGCCGACGGCGGCTACGACATCACCGACTACCGGGACGTCGATCCGCGCCTGGGCACGCTCGGCGACTTCGACGCCCTGGTCCACGACGCCCACGAGCTGGCGATCAAGGTCATCGTCGACATCGTTCCCAACCACACCTCCGACCAGCATCCGTGGTTCGTCGAAGCCCTTGCGGCCGGCCGCGGTTCACCCGAGCGTGACCGCTACATCTTTCGCGACGGGACCGGCCCGGGCGGCGCGGCTCCGCCCTCCGACTGGCGGTCGCACTTCGGCGGACCGGCATGGCAGCGCGTGGGCGATGGGCAGTGGTACTGCCACCTGTTCGCCCGCGAACAGCCCGATCTCAACTGGGCGAACCAGCACGTCCGTGACTACTTCCTGGACACCCTACGCTTCTGGGCCGACCGAGGAGTCGACGGCTTCCGAGTCGACGTCGCGCATTCCCTCGCCAAGGACGTGTCCGATCCCCTTCGGAGTCAACCGAACCTCGACGGGATGCTTCCGCTCGACGGTAGCGACCCGCTCTACGACCGCGACGACGTCCATGAGATCTACCGGTCGTGGCGCAAGGTGTTCGACGAGTACGACCCGCCCCTCATGGCCGTCGCCGAGACGTGGCATCCCACCTCGAGCCGCACGTATCTCTACGCCCGACCGGACGAGCTCGGCCAGGTCTTCGACTTCTCCCTGCTCAAGTCGGACTGGCACCCCGGACAGTTCCGGCAGGTCATTTCGCGATCCATCGCCGAGCATCAGGGGGTCGCCGGCGGCCTCACCTGGGTCCTCTCCAGCCACGACGTGCCCCGTCACGCCACCCGCTTCGCCCTGCCCATCGGCACCGACCTCGACGCCTGGCTGCGCAGCGACGGCACCTCCTTGCGCATCGACCAGGCCACGGCCAGCCGCCGCGCCAGGGCCGCCACCGTCATGATGCTCGCCCTGCCCGGCTCCGCCTACCTCTACCAGGGCGAGGAGCTAGGGCTGCTCGAAGTCGCCGACCTCCCGCTCGACCGCCTTCAGGACCCCGTGTACGAACGGACCGGCCACCAGCTCAAGGGCCGGGACGGCTGCCGGGTCCCCCTCCCCTGGACGAGCGAGGGGCCCTCGTTCGGATTCGGTGCCAACGGGACCTGGCTCCCCCAACCCAGCTGGTTCGGCGATCTCTCCGTCGCCGCGCAGGACGGACGCGACGGCAGCTCGCTCGAGCTCTACCGACGGGCGCTGTCCTTGCGGCGCACTCTCAACCCGCGCGACGACGCGTTCCGCTGGGTCGAGACCGCGGACCGTCGGGTGCTCCACTTCGCTCGGTCGGACGGCTGGCAGTGCATGGTCAACCTCTCCCCCCACGACGTCCCGGTCCCCGGCACCGTGCTGCTGCACAGCGACCAAGGCGCAGCTGCCGACCTCGCACCCGACACGGCCGTCTGGCTCCGGGCCACCTGAACGGGATCGTCGCTCGTAGACCTGCCGGACTCGGTCCGTGGGCGCGTACGGCCGGGTCACCGCCGCGGATGCCTGCCCACCCTGTCGGCACAGGCGGCGAGGGGTTCGGTAGGCCCATCCGGTGAGGGCAGCCGCGGACGTGATCCTTGCGCCGGTGGACGTGGGCCGCGACCTAGCTGTGGCTGGTGGCGTGCGTGCGCTGGAGGTTGGCAGCGGCCCAGCTCATATGCTCCTGGACTGCAGTGAACGCTACTGCCGGGTCGCCGGAGTGGATTGCTTTGACGATGTCGTCGTGGCGAGCGACATCCATGTTGCCGACCGCGCGTTCGGTGCCGGCATACATGATCGACATCCGGATCGAGCCTTCCAGCGACTCCCAGGTGTGCAGGAGCATGGCATTGCCGGTGAGCGCGCAGAGCGCGCGGTGAAAGTCGAGGTCTGCCTCGATCCGGTCCTCCAGGTCGGTGTCGGCCTTGGCCTGGGACATGACGTCGAGCTGCGCGCGCAGCTGACCCACGACCGCGGTGCGGTCCTGTTGTCCCGCGAGGGTGCTCGCCGCGAGCCCTTCGAGGGCGGCGCGCACGGCAAAGATGTCGCCGATCTCCTTGGGCCCGAGGTGCCGCACGTAGAGCCGGCCTCGGGCACCAGCCTCGAGCAGCCCTTCTTGCTGCAGCTGGCGCATCGCCTCGCGCAACGTGCCACGGCTGATGTTGAGCCGGTCCGACAGGTCGGTCTCGACCATCGGTGACTGGGGCGGCAGCTGCCCGCTGGTGATCGCGGTCCGCAGGGAGGTGACGGCTTGTTCCCTGAGGTTGACCTTGGTCAGTCCGACGAGGCTCGGTGCTGCAGTCATGTTCTCTCATCCTCGCTGGTACTTGTCAACACTTGATTGTTGACAGTCAGTGTAGATGAGCCTTCTCCCCCCTCTGACGGCCGGGGTCGTCGAGGGCCGCACGGGTCGTCGTGTCCTAGAGCGTCCTAGAGCAGGTCGAGGACGCGGGCCACGATGCGGTCGGTGGCCAGGCCGTAGCGGTCATGCAGGGTGGGCAGCGCGCCGGCGGCGAGGAACTCGTCCGGCAGGGCGATCGGTTGGACTCGCCGGCCGAGGCCGGCGCGGGTGGCGGCTGAGGCGACGGTTTCGAAGAGGCCACCGATGACGGTGTGGTTCTCCAGGGTGAGGGCGAGCCGGTCGGTGTCGATCTGGGCCAGAACCGTTTCGGTGTCGAACGGCTTGATGGTGGGGGCGTGGACGACGGCCACGTCGACGTTGTGCACGGCGAGCCGGTCGGCGGCCTGCAGCGCGCGCATGGTCATCAAGCCGGAGGAGACGAACACGACGTCACGTCCCGGGCGGATCACCTTTGCCTTGCCCAGCTCGAACTGGTAGTCGTACCCGTCCAGGACGGTAGGCACCCTGCCGCGAAGCAGCCTCAGGTAGGTCGGGCCCGGGTCGGCGGCGAGCTGCGGAACGGCCTGCTCGATGTCGACGGAGTCGCACGGGTCGACGATGGTCAGGTTGGGCATGCCGCGGAAGATCGCGATGTCCTCGGTGGCCTGGTGGCTGGGTCCGTATCCCGTGGTGAGCCCGGGCAGGCCACCGACGACGTTGACGTTGTGGTTCGGCTCCGCGGCGTCGAGGCACAGGAAGTCATAGGCGCGGCGAGCCGCGAAGACCGAGTAGGTGGACGCGAAGGGCACCAGCCCCGCTTCGGCCATGCCGGCGGCCGCTCCGAGCAGCAGTTGCTCGGCCATCCCCACCTGGAAGAACCGGTCGGGCATCGCCTCGGCAAAGATGTGCATGTCGGTGTACTTGGCCAGGTCGGCGCTCAGCCCGACGATCCGCTGGTCCTGCTCGGCGGCTCGGACCAGGGCGTGACCAAACGGCGCCGCGGTCGTCTTCTGGTCCGGGTCGGCGAACGAGGCGATCATCGCTGAGGTCTTCAGCTTGGGGGCAGGGGTGGTCCGGGTCATGTCGTTTGTCCTTCCGGGGCGTGCTGGGCCAGCTGCTCGCGGCAGATCTGCCACTCGTGGTTGTCGATGCGCATGAAGTGCGCCTTGGTGCGGTTCTCCAGCAACGGCACTCCGCGCCCGATCCTGGTGTCGCACAGCACGACCGAGGGTCGGCCGGTGAGTTCGGCTTGGGAGTCGGCGCGGTCCAGCGCGGCCACCAGGGCGGGGACGTCGTTACCATCGACCCGCTGGGCGAACCAGCCGAACGCGGTCCACTTCTCCAGGATGGGTTCGATCGAAAGGACCCCGATCGTAGGCCCGTCCGCCTGCAGAGCGTTGATATCGACCAGTGCGGTCAGCTGGCCGAGGCGGTGATGCGCTGCACCCATCGCCGCTTCCCAGGTCGAGCCCTCGTCGAGCTCGCCGTCGGAGAGGAAGTTGTAGACCCGAGCGGTCGACGACAGATGGCGCAGCCCCAGGGCCAGCCCAACGGCGACCGGCAGCCCGTGACCGAGTGAGCCGCCGGAGATCTCCATCCCGGGGGTGTAGCTCGCCATCCCCGACATGGGCAGTCGCGACTCGTCCGAGCCATAGGTCTCCAGCTCTGCCTGGGAGATGATCCCGGCTTCACAGAGCGCGGCATACAGGCCGATCGCGTAGTGCCCGGTGGAGAGCAGGAACCGGTCCCGCCGTGGCCAGTGCTCGTCATCGGCGCGGTAGCGCAGCCGGTTCGCGTAGACGGCGGCGAACATGTCGGCCGCACCGAGCGCCTGCCCGACGTAACCCTGCCCCTGGGCCTCGCCCATGTCCAGCACGTGCTGGCGCATCCGGTAGGCGAACTCGGCGACGACGCGGACCCGGTCTGCTGACGAGGCCGGTGCAGCCGGTGGGGTGCGCTTGATGCCAACCGGGGTCTCGGTGGTGGTGCGCGTCATCACAGGCTGTCCTTGCTCGCTGAGGTGGTCCAGTTGAACGCGTTCGCCGGCTGCCGGGTGTGGGTCGGCGGCCGGGTTCGTGCGGTGTCGGCGGCCGTGGCCGGCGTCTGAGCCGAAGCCTCGGCGGCGAGGCGTCGCTCGGTCGTGCCGAACGTCTCCCTGGTCACCACGGCGGCGACCAGGCCGACGAGGGCGTAGGTGCTGAACAGCAGGGCCGGGCCGGCCCAGCCGAACCGGGCGAAGAGCAGCGTGGTGATGAACGGGGTGAACCCGGAGACCATGGCCGAGACCTGGTAGGCCAGCGAGGCGCCGGAAGCTCGCCGTGAGGCGTCGAATAGCTCGGGGAACCATCCACCTTGGGCCCCCGCCAGGGCGTTCTGGCAGACCGTGTACGAGATCGCCAGCGTCAGCAGGACCGCGATGAACGTGCCGGTGTTAACCAGCAGGAACATCGGGATGCCGAAGAGCACGCCGAAGGCGCAGACCGCGAGGTACACCGGTCGCCGCCCGACCCGGTCGGTCAACGCGCCCCAGGCCATGGTTGCGCCGATGCCCAGGCCGGCCGCGATGCACAGGGAGGTCAAGGTCTCGGTCCGGGTGGCCAGCTTGCTGTTGTTCAGGTAGGAGATCATGTAGGTGATGGACACCGCGTAGCCGGCGGTCTCCGCGATGCGCAGGCCGATGCCGCGCAGGATGTTGGGCCAGTCCTGGCGAATCGACTCCCGGATCGGTGAGGCCACGACGGCCCCGGACTCCTTGACCTGCTCGAACACCGGCGACTCGGGCACCTTGGAACGGATGATCAGGCCGACCGCGACGAGCACGATGCTGGCCAGGAACGGCAACCGCCAGGCGAGCGTGCCACCGAGGCGGACACTGAGCAGGAAGACGAGGTTGGCCAGAAGCAGCCCGACCGGGAAGCCGGCCTGGACGATCCCGGTGTAGCGGCCCTTGCTCCGCCACGGCGCGTGCTCGTAGGCCATCAGGATCGCCCCACCCCACTCGGCGCCGAAGGCCAGTCCCTGGATGATGCGCACGGCCACCAGCAGGATCGGGGCGAGCACACCGACGGAGGCGTAGGTCGGCAGCAGCCCGATGGCGAAAGTGGCCAGGCCCATCACGATCAGCGAGGCCACCAGCACCGGCTTGCGGCCGACCCGGTCGCCCAGGTGACCGCCGATGATGCCGCCCAGCGGCCGCGCGGCGAAACCGACCCCAAGGGTTGCGAACGCGGCCAGCGTGCCGGTCACCGGGTTGTCGCTCGGGAAGAAGTCCGAGCCGAAGTACAGGGCTGCGGCGGTGCCGAACCCGATGAAGTCATAGGTCTCGATCACGGCCCCGACGGAGGACCCGATCGCGACCCGCCGTGCGTCTTGCGTCCCGTGAACCGGGCCTCGCATCTTCAGCGCTGTTTCGCTCATCAACCACTCCCTTGAACTGTCCTGAGCATCCGTGCACCAGGTAGTGCCGAGGAGCATGACTCAGCCAGGGGTTGATTGTCAACAGTCAACTGTTGATGTTGACAGTCGACTGTTGATCGTCGTAGGTTGCATCCGACACCCAGCCGACGGGCCAGAAAGACCCGGTCATGGCAGCAGAGACAAGGGAGTGCAGGATGACGCAGCGCACCGCAGTAGTCACCGGAGCCGGGTCCGAGCGAGGCATCGGACGGGCGACCGCCGAGCTCTTCGCCGAAAAGGGGTGGGCCGTCGCGGTCCTGGACCTGGAGGCGGACATCGCGGTGAAGGTGGCCGACGAGATCGCCGCGACCTACGCGGTGCCCGCCTTCGGCCACGCCGTGGACGTCGCAGATGAGCCCTCGGTCGGGCGTGCCCACGAGGCCGTCGTCGCGCAGGTGGCAGCGCAGTCGCTTCCCCCGGTCGGGGCCGTGGTCAACATCGCCGGCATCACCTCACCGGTGCCGTTCCTGCAGACCACGCTGGAGATCTGGAACAAGGTGCTCGCCGTCAACGCCACCGGCACCTACCTGGTGACCCGCGCCTTCCTGCCAGACCTGCTGGCCGGCGGCTGGGGGCGGATCGTGAACATGTCCTCGGTCTCTGCCCAGCGGGGCGGCGGAGTCTTCGGCAAGGTGCCCTACTCCGCCGCGAAAGCCGCCGTCCTGGGTTTCACCAAGGCGCTGGCCCGCGAGCTCGGCGACAGCGGGATCACCGTGAACGCCGTGACACCCGGGGCGGTCGACACCAACATTCGCGTCGGCAGCTCCGACGCGCAGGAGGCAGCAATCCGGCGCGACATCCCCCTCGGCCGAGTCGCCACCACCCGTGAAGTCGCCTCCGCCATCGCCTACCTGTGCAGCGAGGACGCCGCCTACCTCACCGGCATCACCCTCGACATCAACGGCGGCAGCCACCTGCACTAGGCCGCCCTGGGCTCCCCGGCTGGGATCGCCGCCGCCCTCGCCCCGCTGACCCGTCGTGGCCACTGCGTCGACTGTGTCGCCGGCCCATCGTGTCCTCAGACCGGATGCTGCGAGCGCAGGCCGTGGCCGAAGCCGAAGAGCGGGTCAGGCAGCCCGGGCACGTCCTCGGGATGGTGGCGGACCTGCTCCATCGAGCGAGGCAGGTCGAACGGGAGCCGGCCCTCGGGCACGATCCTGCCGGTGACCGCGTCGAGCCAGGCCTCGTCGCTCGTGCCGTAGCTGGCCGTCATCGCTGTCGCGACTTCGAGCAGGGGAGTGAGGACGGCGGGCCGGTCCAGGCTGACGTCGAGGACGACCGGGCAATGCGTGGCGAGCCGCGCCAGGCGCACGACCCGCCCGGGCGGGAAGTCGAGCGAGCCCTGGTGGAACCACTCCTCGAGGAAGAGGTCCGAGCGCGGGTCGAACGGCGCCGCCAGCCGGACGAGCGCGACGTCGGCCTCCTCCGGGGTCGACACCAGCCGGCCGTGGCCCGCGATCGCGCCGGGGGCGACGCCCTCGGCATACATCGCGAGCCCACCCGCAAGCGGCAGCAGGGGAGGACCTGCCGCGCGCACCGGCTCGTTGCGCAGGACTGTCACGGATCGGGCCTGCGCGGCATACCCCTCCTGCCGGAAGTCGTCACGGCCGACCGTCGCCGCGGCGGCGTCCTCGTCGACATACGGGTTGTCGAAGAGCCCGAGCCGGAACTTGACGTCCAGCAGCCGCCGGACGGACGCGTCGAGCCGCTCCGGTGTGACCCGTCCGTCGGCGACGAGACCGAGGAGCAGGTCGACGCACTCCTCACCCCCGAACTGGTCAGCGCCGGCGCGAAGGAGGAGCTCCATCCGGCTGGCGGGGTCCAGGTGCTCCACCCCCCACGCCCGAGCGGGCAGCACCTGGTCGCCGACGTGATTGTCGTTGACCAGCTCCCAGTCGGTCACGACGACGCCGCGGAAGCCGAGCCGGTTCCGGAGAAGGTCCGTGACCACCTCGCTGCTGTAGGCGAATCCCACCTCCGGGATGGCCAGGCCATCCAGGACCAGTCCGACCGGCATGCCGTAGTACGGCATGACCGCAGTCACCCCCGCCGCGATGACGGGTGGGAAGGGGGCGAGGTGGTCCTCCGCACGGCCGCCGCGGTACACCTGCTCACGTCCGTACGGGAAGTGGGCATCCTCCCCGCCGCGCTGAGGGCCTCCGCCGGGGAAGTGCTTGGCCGTGCACGCGACGGACCCGCGACCGACGACCTCTCCCTGGAAGCCCCGGAGGTAGGCGAGGGACAGCTCGGTCACAAGGTCGGGGTCCTGGCCGAAGGTTCCGGCCTGGCGAGCCCACCTCGGCTCGGTCGCCAGGTCCAGGCTCGGGTGGAGCGCGGCCCGGATGCCGACGGCGACGTACTCCTGCCGGGCGATGTCGGCGAACCGCTCGACGAGCGCCGGGTCGCGGAGGGCCGCGAGGCCGAGCGGCTCGGGCCACTGGGAGAACGACCCCGCGGCGAAGGACACCCCCGCGTTCTCGACGAAGGCGTGCCGCGGGTCACTTGAGATCGTGACCGGTATGCCGTGTGGCGTCTGCTCCGCCAGCCGCTGGAGCGCGTTGTGCCAGCGCGCGCCCGCCCGCGCGTCGGCCAGGGCGTGGACGTTGAAGTGGCTCATGTGCTTCTGAAGCACCACCGTGCTCGTCGGCGACTTGGCGATCAGACCGGGCGCCTCGAGCACCGCGCCGTCGGGGCCGGTCTCAATGACCGTCTGGAACATCAGGCCCGCCTTTTCCGGCAGGCTGAGGCGGGCGAGGAGGTCCTCTACCCGCTCGGGGACCGGACGGGTCGAGTCCTCGTAGGTGTCCATCCGGCCGTTCCCGTTGAGGTCCCGGAATGAGACACCGTCCGGGCCGGTCACCCGACGCGGCTGCACGCTTCTCGCCCTGGCCGCCCGCCCCGGCTCACGCACCGGCACCGAACGTCTCGATGCCGATGACCGGTCGGATCGCCTGCTCGGCCTGCCTGGTAGCGAACGCTCGTCGCATGTCTCCGCCGGCCAGTACGTTGCCCAGCGAGCCCATCGCCATGGCCTGGTCGAGCGACAGGTAGCGCTGGGCGATGGTTCCCGACCTCACCGCGACCGCGTCGAAGAACCCGCCTGCGCCGTATGCCCCGAGTTCCGTCTCGATCCGCGAGAGGTTGGCGAAGGCCGCATCCGGCTCGAACATGAGGGCGAGGAACGAGGCGTGCGGTGTGACGACGCCATCGGCGAACGTCGGGTGCGGGTTGGTTGCGGGTCGACAGTCCCCGAAGCCGACGTCGACGTTGGTCTTCTCCTCATCGGAGAAGTAGCCATCCGGGTTCAGCCCGAGCAGGTCGACCCCGAACTCGCGGTAGCCGCCCGCCGGGTCGCTGCTCGGTGAGAAGCCCCAGTAGCCGTAGCCAGCCTCGAGGAGGCCGTGCTCACGCTGGGCGCGGACGTGGAGGGGGTGGTTCACGCCCCAGGAGCGGGGCGCCCAGCTCTCCTCGGGCACGAACATCGCCGGCATGAGCTCTTCGAACATCGAGCCGCCCCAGCCGGGCACGATGCGCATCCCGCGGTAGGTGTAGGCGCCCTCGTAGACCTCGATACCGTAGTAGTTGCGAGTCACGCCGACCGGCTGCATCTCGTGCCAGGACCAGTCACACGTCGCGGGGAACGTCCGCCACAGCGCGTAGTAGTTCGTCGGCGGGACTTGGCCGCGGATGAGCCCGAGGTAGGTCGTGATGCGCGTCTCGGACACCGTCGTGTCGTAGTGGTGGTCCGTGTACCAGACGTCGGGCCCGACCCCGATGTGGTTCCCCTTGAAGACCGCGGTATTCGTCGAGCCGGGGTCCTCCTCGTAGAAGCCGCCGTGGATGAGCCCGCCGGGCCTGCTGGCGAACGGGTCGTAGAACATGTCCCAGCGCATCCGCTGCCAGAGCCGGTCGGCCAGCTCGCGGGCGCCGGGGACGGAGTTGCGGACGACGTACAAGGCCGCGCCGAGCCACCCGTTGTCGACGCTGGAGTAGAACGGCACGACGGTGCTCCCGTTCTCCGGCCAGACCCGCACGACATCCCCCGTCGGCGGGTCGTACCAGTTGACGTACATCCCGCTCGCGTCGTGCACGTCCATGCGCAGCAGCGTGGCAAGGGTCTGGCGCACCCGGCGGGTGCACTCGCCCGCCGTGATGATCCCGAGGTCGCGGGCGGCAACGGCGCTCCACAGGTAGCCGCCGATGTTGGTCGGCGAGGTGAACCGGCTGCGGCCCCCGGGCGACAGGGAGCCCGGGATGTTGTCGGCGACCAGGCCGGTTCCCGGGTCGGTCATGGCGACCATGCAGTGCCACGTGTCCCGGGCCCATCCGAGCATTCTGGCCTGGTCGACCGTCCGGGTCCTGCGGCGCAGCAGGGCGTCGGCGCCCGGTCTCGCCGCGCCATACGGGCTGGCCAGCGCGGACGGGGTGGCGACGCCGAACGCGGCGGCCGCCGCGGCTGCTGTGATCACCGTCCGTCGGCTGACCGGACGCGAGGAGGGACGGGGGAACGCGGTGTTGGCCATGAAGGCCTCCTTGGGTGTCACTTGATGCCCGTCGAGGCGATGCCTTCGATGAAGCGGCGCTGGAAGGTGAGGAAGACGACGAGCACCGGCAGGATGACGATGGTCGCTCCGGCCAGGAGCAGGCCGTAGTCGGTGTGGTTGGGGTCGGAGGAGTAGAGAGCCAGGGCCACGGGAAGGGTGTAGGCGCTGTTGCGCTGGGCGACGACGAGCGGCCAGAGGAAGTTGTTCCAGCTGCCGAGAAAGGTGATGATCCCCAGCGTCGCCAGCGCCGGGCCGCAGAGGGGAAGGATCACCCTTGCGAAGATCATCAGCTCACCCGCACCGTCGACACGGCCCGCGTCGAGGAGGTCCTTGGGCAGCGAGGAGATGAACTGCCGCATGAGGAACACGCCGAAGGGAGCGACGAGGAAGGGCAGGAAGAGCCCAGGAAGGGTGTTGAGCAGCCCCATGTTCGCGACGAGCACGAAGAGCGGGATGAAGGTGACCACCCCCGGGATCATCAGGGTACCCATGACGACACCGAAGAGGACCTTCTTGCCACGGAAGTCGAGCATCGCGAGCGCGTAGCCGAGCATCGAGCAGAAGATGAGGTTGCCCGCCGTGACGACGACGGTCACGACGGCGGAGTTGAGGAAGTACGTCGAGAACGACAGCTTTGAGAACAGGGTCGAGAAGTTCGCGAGGGTCACGTGCAGCGGCAGGAAGGTGGGGGGGACCTGACGCAGCTCGGCGTCGGTCTTGATGCTGCCGAGCATCATCCAGATGAGCGGGGCCATGACGACGAGGAGGGCCACGACGAGCACGCCGTAGACGACGGCGGACTGGACCGGGGAGCGTCTGCTCTTCATCGCTGCCTCACGTGTTGTCTCGGATGGCACGGAACTGGATGGCGGTGACGACGGCGATGACGACGAAGATGAGATAGCTCATCGCGGTGGCGTAGCCGTAGTTGCCGAAGCCGAACTGCTTGTACGTGTACATCGACATCGAGATCGTGCTGTTGAGCGGGCCGCCGTTCGTCATGACGAAGGGTTCCTCGAAGAACTGGAGGTAGCCGATAAGCGTCGTCACCGACACGAAGAGAATCGTCGGGCGAAGCATGGGGATGGTGATCTTCAGGAATCGCTGCCATGCGCTGGCCCCGTCGATGGCGGCGGCCTCGTGCAGGGACCACGGGACCGACTGCAGGCCGGCAAGGAAGATCACCATGGCCGTGCCGAAGTTGCGCCACGAGGCCATGAGGATGAGGCTCGGCATCGACCAGCGCTCGTCGCCGAGCCAGTTCGGCCCCGTGATGCCCACCCAGCCGAGCGCGGTGTTGATCAGGCCGGAGTCAGGCTGCAGCAGGAATCGCCACACGACCGCCGCGGCGACGATCGATGTGATGACCGGCATGTAGAAGCCGAGTCGGAAGACCGCCCGCAGCTTCGTGATGCCCTTGTCGAGCGCAATCGCTGCGGCGAGTGCCATGCCCAGGGTGAGCGGGACACCGACCACCACGAAGTAGGCCGTGTTGAGCGCAGCCCTGCGGAACGTGGGGTCAGCGAACGCCCTCGTGTAGTTGTCGAGACCGATGACGTTCACGCTGAACGGTGTCCGCAGGTCACGGAACTTCGTGTCGGTGAAGCTCATGAAGAACGACTGCAGCAGCGGCCAGGCCACGAAGACGAGGAAAAGAAGCGTGAACGGTAGGGCGAGAATCCACGCCGCGCGGGCCTCCCGCCCGCGACGGGCAGGTCGCGTGCGGGAGGCCGCGGCAGTGGGAGCGGTCATCTCAGGACCCGGTGCCGATCGATGTCGCGTCGGCGTCCACCTGCTGGAGCGCCTTGCCCGGGTCGGTGCCCTTCTTGCAGACCAGCTCGATCGCCGAGTCGAACTTGGAGGCGACTTCCTCCCAGGTGGGGAACGAGGGAGGCGCCTTCGCGGTCTCCAGCTGGGTCCCGAACTTGGCCAGCTTGGTGTCCGCCTTCAGCGCAGGGTCGTCCCAGGCGGCCTTGACCGACGGCAGGTCGGTCGAGACGCCGTACCACTTGGCCTGGGTCTTGGCGTCGGTGAGGAACTGGACGAGCTTCCACGAGGCGTCCCGGTTCTTGCTGCCCTTGAACACCGCGAGGTCCGCGCCGCCGACGAAGGAGGAGGACTCCTTCTTCACCGGCATGGTGGCGACGTCGTACTTGTCCTTGAACGCCGCCCCGCCGCCGGCCTTCTCGACGATCGACATCATCCACGGGCCGGAGATGAACATGGGCACCTTGCCACTGGCGAAGTCGGCGTCTGTCGTGGGCTGGGTCGGCGCAGCCTTGTCGGCGATGCCGTCCTTGAAGTAGCTCGCGTAGTAGGCGAGCGCGTCCTTCAGCTCGGGAGTGTTGAAGTTGTAGGCCTTGCCGTCGTCCTTGGTGAGGTCGGCGCCGGCAGACCACGCGAACGGCATCACCGACTGCCACGATCCCTGGCCGCCGGGCTGGAGGCCGATGCCCCACTTCGCGCCGGCCTTGTCCTGCATGGCCTTGGCCATCGCCTTGAGGCCGTCCCAGTCCTTGGGCGGCTCGCTCAGTCCGGCCTTCTTCGCCAGGTCGGTCCGGTAGTAGAGAAGCCGCGTCTCGACGTACCAGGGGACGCCGTAGGACGTCCCGCCCACCTCGGTGGTCGACCAGGCCCCGGGGAAGAAAACGGACTTGTCGATCGAGGTCGGTGTGGGGTCGAGGGCGTCCGGCCCGAACTCCCCCATCCAGGTCGTTCCGACCATGGCTACGTCGGGAGTGGCGTTGCCGGCGATCGCGGCCTTGAACTTATCGTGGGCGGCGTCCCACGGGATGGCGGTGACCTGCACGGTGATTCCCGGGTTGGCCGACTCGAAGTCCTTGAGGAGCGTGGGCAGGTTGTCGCCCTCAGCTCCCATCGCCCACATCGACACGGTGCCGGTGGCCTTGGCGGTGTCCACCGCCTTGGCAGTCTGGGAGGCGGTTGTGCCGCCTGTGTCGCGACCGCACCCGCTCATGCTGAGTGCGAGGGCTGCTACCAGCCCCATCGTCATCGTGGTGCGCCTCATATTGAACTCACTTTCTTCTTCGGGATGTTGGGGTGCTTGGTCCCGCAGGACTCGCGAATGACGACCTCGCAGGGGAGCACATGGGTGGCCCCCCAGTCCTCGTCGCCGTTGATCCGTTCGTGCAGCCTGCGTGCCCCCAGGGCGGCCAGCTCCCGCACCGGCTGGCGGGCCGTGGTCAGGCGGGGCCGCGTATAGCGGGCGGCGAGGATGTCGTCCCAGCCGGTGACCGCCATGTCGTCCGGGACGCGCACGCCCTTCTGCTGCAGCCGGTTCATCGCCGCGACCGCGACGAGGTCGTTGGCGCAGACCAGAGCGTCGGGAGGCTCCGCCATCCGGACGAGCCGGTCCGCGACGTTCACGCCGGCCGACTCGTCGAACCGGCAGCGGACCGGCGCCGGCGCCTCGAGGCCCCGCTCATGGTGTGCCGCCTTGAACCCGTCATAACGTTCCGCGACGTCGACCGCCTGGTCGGGGTCCCCGATGAAGCAGACCCGGTTGCGGCCCGCTCGCAGGAGCCGGAGGGTCAGCTGCTTCGCCCCCGGCAGGCTGTCCGCGCGGACGAGCTCGCAGCCCGTCTGCTCGGTGCCGGCGATGACGACGACTGGGATCCGTTGCGCCAACGCGGCCATCGTGGACGTGGGCAGGCCGGCCGATCCCATGACGGCCAGACCGTCAACCCGCGCAGCGAGGGTTCGCGCGGCCCGGGCGAAGTCGGCCCTGCCCTGCGCGACGACGAGGACGACGCTCTGACCGAGGCTGCCGGCCGTCGACTCGAACCCGATGAGGACGTCGGCGTAATAGTCGCCACCCAGCTCGGGAAGGATCAGGCCGTGGGACTCATACCGCCGCGCGGCGAGGGAGCGGGCCGCCCCAAGGGGGACGTACCCCAGCCCGTCGACGGCCTCCAGAACCCGCTCGCGCGTCGCGGGCGTGACGACCGATGAACCTTGGAGGACACGGGAGACCGTGGCAATCGACACGCCGGCGCGCTCGGCGACGGAGTAGATCGTCGTGGGTCGCGTCCGTCCCGTCGCAGCAGCCATCTCGGCGTCACCTCAATGTAAGCGCTTACAGTCGAGTATGTCGCACCGCCCGGGGGCACGCAAGAGTGGAGACACCACCGCATACCAGCCCATAGATGACCCTGGAGTTGAGGCATCCTGACCACCCGGACCCACCCGGCCACGGAGTTGAGGCATCCTGACCACCGGACCCACCCGGCCGCCGGGTGCTAGAGCCCTGGGCGCCCTTCTCGCCCCGCCCACTGCGCCGCGAGCCCGCTCGACCGGCCCACATCTGGTTGCGCGTCTGAGTTTCGGTTACGGGTGGCGTGGGGCTGGATTGCTTCGGCGTCTTGGTCCATCTGTCTTGGTCCATCTGGCGGCGTGCCAGCGGTCGTTCCAGCCGTCGATGAAGCGCCTGATCGCGGTGAGCAGTTCGTTGACGCTGTCGAAGGATCCGCGCCGGATCGCCTGGCGGGTGATGATCCCGACGAACACCGCGGTTAATGGAAGCCGATTTGGTGGACCAGGACGCCCGGGGACCCTCGGTGCGGGACGCGCACTGGATCGCCTAAGCGTGCAACGTCTCTGGCAACCACGCGATCGGCGGCGGCTGGGTGGGCGGGCGCTGCGACTGCTCGAATCGCAGCCGGAGGACGTCGCCGAGCGCGCGCACCTGGCCATCCACTACGGGGCCGAGCGGCCCACGGCGAGGCGGCCTCGCACGCGCACCCCGCGCAGCCAGCCCTGGCACTGCTGTGGCTGGCGAGGGCGGGCACCGCGGCGGCGGTCGCGGCGGCGCTCGCGGCGGCGGTCGCGGCGGCGGTCGCGGCGGCGGTCGCGTCGGCGCTCGCGTCAGTCCGCCGGATTCTGGACGAGGCACGTGACCCGGTGACCCGCTCGCAGGTGCTGCCGGCGGCGGTGGAGGTGTTCCTCGCTAGCGGTGACGTGGGGGCAGCGGAGGGGTCGTCGGCGAAGCTGGGCAAGATCGTCCCGGACGCACGCCACAAGGCAGCCCCTGGCCGACGCACCACGGACGGCTTTCACCCGCGGATCGGGTCAAAGCGCGCGGAGGATGTCCTCCACACGGTCCTTTGCGTCGCCGAAGAGCATGGCGCTGTTGTCGCGGTAGAAGAGCGGATTCGCGACACCGGCGTACCCGGAAGCCATGGATCGTTTGAAGACGATGACGTTGTCGGCCTCCCAGACCCTCAGCACCGGCATCCCGGCGATGGGACTGGTCGGGTCCTCGCTGGCAGCGGGGTTGACCGTGTCGTTGGCGCCGATGACCAGTACGACGGCGGTGTCGTCGAAGTCGTCGTTGATCTCGTCCATCTCGAGCACGATGTCGTAGGGCACCTTCGCCTCGGCCAGCAGCACGTTCATGTGGCCCGGCAGCCGTCCGGCGACCGGGTGGATGCCGAAGCGCACCTCGACGCCCTTGGCGCGCAGCTTGCGGGTGAGCTCCGCGACGGCGTGCTGCGCCTGCGCGGTGGCCATGCCGTAGCCAGGGGTGATGACGACCGAGGAGGCCTGGCCGAGCAGGTCCGCGACGGCGTCCGCCTGGACCTCGCGGTAGTCGCCGTACTCCTCGTCGGTGGCCGGCCCACTGCCGTCGGAGCCGAAGCCCCCGGCGATGACGTTGATGAACGAACGGTTCATCGCCTTGCACATGATGTAGCTGAGGATCGCACCGGAGGAACCGACCAGCGAGCCGGTGATGATCAGGAGCGTGTTGTCGAGCATGAACCCCGCAGCGGCCGCGGCCCAGCCGGAGTAGGAGTTCAGCATCGACACGACCACCGGCATGTCGCCGCCGCCGATCGCCGCGACGAGATGGAACCCGAGGAGCAGCGCCAGCAGGGTCATGAGGAGGAGGGGTACGGCGCCCACGCCGGCCCCGCCGGCGACGAGGAACCAGATCATCAGCAGCGCCGAGACGATGAGGATGCCCAGGTTGAGCTGATGCCGGCCTGGCAGCATCATCGGCGAGGACTTCATCCGCGCGCTGAGCTTGAGGAACGCCACGATCGAGCCGGTCAGGGTCACGGCACCGATGAAGACACCGAGGAACACCTCGACCAGGTGGACGCCGTCGCTGGCCTCACCCTCGGCGAGGAAGGAGTTCCAGCCGACGAGGACGGCGGCGACGCCGACGAAGCTGTGCAGCATCGCCACGAGCTCCGGCATCTGCGTCATCTCGACGGTCCGGGCCCGCCAGGCGCCGATGGACCCACCGATCGCCATGGCGACCAGGATGAGCAGCAGGGTGACGCCGAGCGGCCGCTGGCCGGGGAACTCCGAGTGCCGCGCGACGTCGAGGAGCGTGACGAACAGGGCGATGCCCATGCCCGTAATGCCGAGCAGGTTGCCGCGCTTCGCGCTCTCGTGCTTCGAGAGCCCGGCCAGGGCGAGCACGAACAGCACACCGGCGATCAGGTAGCCGGCCTGGATGAAGGTGTGGAGGTGCTGGCTGGTCAAGAAGTCGTGCACGGGTCAGTCCTTCCGGAACATCTCGAGCATGCGGAGCGTGACCAGGAAGCCACCGAAGATGTTGATGCTCGCGACCAGCACAGCCAGCGTGGCGAGCAGGGAGATGCCCAGGTTGTCGTTGCCCACCTGGAGCAGGCCGCCGACGAGGATGATCCCCGAGATCGCGTTCGTCTCGCTCATCAGCGGGGTGTGCAGGGCGTGCGCCACGTTTGAGATGACGTAGTAGCCCACGAAGACGGCCAGGGCGAACACCGTGAAGTAGGTGACGAACTGCGGGTTCGACCCGGTGCCGAGCAGCCAGAACAGCACGGCGCCCAGGCCGGCGGCGTACCACTTGCGGCGGGGGTCGACCTGCTTCTTCGGCGCCTCCTCGGCGGGCAGCACCTGGGTGGTGGTCGCCTTCGGTGCGGCCGAGACCTCGACCGGCGGTGGTGGCCACATCGACTCGCCGTCGAGCGTGACGGTGACCCCGCGCTGGATGACGTCGTCGAAGTCGAGCGTCATCTGCCCGTCCTTCTCCGGCGTGAGCAGCTTGAAGAGGTTGACGATGTTGGTGCCGTAGAGCTGGCTCGTCTGCGCGGCCAGCCGGCTGGCGAGATCGGTGTAGCCGATGATCGTCACCTGGTTGTCGGTGTGCACGACGTCGTCGGCGACCGTCCCCTCGCAGTTGCCGCCGTTGGCGGCCGCCATGTCGACGATCACCGAGCCGTTGCGCATCCCGGCGATGGTCTCGGCGGTGATCAGCTTCGGGGCCGGCTTGCCGGGGATGAGGGCGGTGGTGATGACGATGTCGGCCGCGCGCGCCTCCTCGTCGTACATCGCCGCGGTGGCGGCCTGCTGCTCCTCGGTCATCTCCTTGGCGTAGCCGTCCGAGCTGACCTCGCTCTCCATCTCGACCGACACGAACTGGGCGCCCATCGACTCCACCTGCTCGGCGACCTCAGGTCGTACGTCGAAGGCGCGGACGACCGCACCCATGCTGTTGGCGGCGCCGATCGCCGCCAGGCCGGCGACGCCCGCGCCGACGACGAAGACGCGAGCCGGCGGCACCTTGCCGGCCGCGGTCACCTGGCCGGTGAACTGGCGGCCGTAGGCGTGCGCGGCCTCGACGACCGCGCGGTAGCCCGCGACGTTGGCCATCGAGGAGAGGACGTCCATCGACTGTGCGCGGCTGATGCGCGGGACGGCGTCCATCGCGAGCGAGGTCACCTTCGCGACCTGCAGCCGCTCGATGAGCTCGGGGCTGCGGGCCGGGGCGAGCATCGAGACGATCGTCGCCCCCTCCAGCAGCCGGCTGATCTCCGACTCGGTGGGGGCGTTGACCTTCACCACGATGTCGCTGTGCCAGACCTCCTCGGCCGAGCCGACCGAGATGTCGGCCTCGCGGTACGCCTCGTCCGGCTGGTCGGCCTTCGCGCCGGCGCCCGACTCGACGACGACGTCGTACCCGAGCTTGGCCAGCTCGGCTGCGGTCTTCGCGGTCGCGGCGACGAGCGTCTCGCCGGCCTTGGTCTCTCGAGGGATGCCGATCAGCAACGGTGCCTCCTAAGGTCGCCGCGAACCTAGCCGAGAACGCCGTCACGGTGGCCGGCGTCCGGCGTGCGGTTGTTCACACAGGGCTGCTGGCTACTCGGCCAGGCCGTACAGGCGGTCGCCCGCGTCGCCGAGGCCCGGGACGATGTAGCCCTTCTCGTTGAGCCTCTCGTCCATCGCCGCGGTCACGACCGTGACCGGGACGTCGAGCCCGGCCAGCTCCTTCTCCAGCCGCTCGCACCCCTCGGGCGCGGCGAGCAGGCAGATGCAGGTGATGTCGTTGGCGCCTCGGTCGGTGAGGAACCGGATCGCCGCGGCCAGTGTCCCGCCGGTGGCGAGCATCGGGTCGAGGACGTAGCACTGGCGGCCGGACAGGTCCTCCGGCAGCCGCTCGGCGTACGTCGAGGCCTCGAGCGTCTCCTCGTTGCGCATCATGCCGAGGAACCCGACCTCGGCGGTCGGCAGCAGCCGCATCATCCCGTCGAGCATGCCCAGGCCGGCGCGGAGGATCGGGACGACCAGCGGCTTCGGTCGAGCCAGCTTCACGCCGGTGGTGGGGGCGACCGGCGTCACGATGTCCTTGGGTGCGACCCGGACGTCCCGCGTGGCCTCGTAGGCCAGCAGCGCCACCAGCTCGTCGGTCAGCTGACGGAACGTGGGGGAGTCGGTGTTGACGTCGCG
>DASSLY010000120.1:0-12019 GCA_035689185.1 Dermatophilaceae bacterium | reverse complement strand
CGGTGCGGCTGACCGGGTCGACGGTGGTCCGGCTGCCCGCGGTGTACCCGGTCTTCGACCTCGGCTACCGGCAGCGGCTGGCCGCCACCGCCGGGGTCCCCGGGGTGGTGAGCTTCGGGCGGCTGGGCCTGTTCGCCCACGACAACAGCCACCACGCGATGCTGGAGGGGTACGAGGCGGTGGACTGCGTGCGCGCCGACAGGAGCTTCGACGACCAGGCGTGGGCGGCGGCGCTGGCCCGCTTCGCCGGGCATCGGGTGGAGGACTGAGGCTCATCCGTTCGGCCGATGCCGCATCGGTTATCCGGCCACGAAACGGGCGAAACACCGCTTTGCGTAACTATCCGGCTCAGACTTCGTTAGGTAGACGTCAACCGCCGCGCCGGGTAGCCGGGTCGCGAAACGCGGACGTCGCCGAGAAGAGAGGCAACTGCTGTGCTCCTGCTGATCCTGCTGGGTTGGGTCACCCTCTCCGTCCTGGCCTGCGCCGGCCTCGCCGTCGTGCTGCGGGGTCGCGCGATGCTGAATCCCGAGCACGCGGAAGCGGCACCCCACGCTGCCGGGCGCGCCGGCGTGGCCCGGCCGGCGGCTGCCCGCAGCGCCGTGACCGCCGGCGTGCGCCATCACGGCGGGGGCCTGCGCCACGCGGCGTGACGCACCCCTCCGGTGAGTTGGGCCCGGTGGGCTCGGACCGGTGGGCTCGGACCGGGCCAGGGAGGGCCAGCACAGGGCCCAGGGAAGGGCCAGACCGGTGGGTTAGGAGGGGATCGCGCCCTCGGCGACCGGCCCAGCCCGACGGCCCCGCCCCGCGTCGCCGGGCACCAGTGGCCGGCCCCCGCCGCCGTTCAGCTCCCGGTGCACCGCCGGGACGACCTTGCGCAAGTAGCTGCCGAGCCGGACGAACGAGTCTCCGGTGGTGCGGAACGTGTAGCTGATCGGCACCTCCGCATAGACGTAGCCCTTGCCCAGCAGGTCCAGCGTCAGCACCTGGGCGTAGTTGTAGTCGTGCACGATCTCGGCGTCGGCCGCCGCAGCCGGTGAGAACGCCCGGTAGCCGCTCTGCCCGTCGGTGAGGTCGGGCCGCCGGGTCATCCACCGGACCCAGGCGGTGAGCAGCAGGTTCCCCGCGCGCCGGCAGGCGTGCATGGTGCCGATGGACCCGGCGAACCGCGACCCGACGACGTAGTCGGCCTCGCCACGCAGGACCGGCCGCGCCAGCTTGGCCAGCTCGCCCGGGTCGTACTCCAGGTCGCCGTCCAGGTACACCACGGCGGCCGGGGCCAGCGCGCTCGCCTCGGCCAGACCCCGGCGCAGGGCGGCGCCGAGCCCGGTGGTGACCGGCTGGCGCAGCACCGTGGCGCCGGCCGAGGCCGCGACCGTCGCTGACCCGTCGCTGCTCCCGTCGTCGATCACCAGCACCCGGACGGCGCGTCCCTCCACCTCGCGCGGCAGTCCCGTGACCACCTGCCCGATGGTCGCCTCCTCGTCCAGGACGGGCACGACGACGACGACCGGGGCGTGCCCGTCGACCGGCCCGTCGACCGGCCCGTCGACCGGCCGGGCGACCGGCTCCGGCAGCCGGCGGGGCAGCCGGAACCGGCCGGCATACGTGGGGCTGGGCCAGGCCAGCGCGAGCAGCCCGGCGGCCAGGGCGTACCCGGTCTTGAGCGCATGGGTGAGCAGCGCGACGGCGAAGGCGCGTCCGGGTTGCACCCCCAGGCTGACCAGGGCCGCGGTGGCGGCGGCCTCGTAGGTGCCGAAGCCGCCCGGGGTGAGCGCGACCGCCTGCACGGCGATGGTGACCGCGGTGACGGCGACCGCGTCCAGGACCGAGATGTCGGCGCCGGATGCGTCCGCGACGGCCAGCAGGACGGCCGCCTCCAGGCACCAGGCCAGCACCGAGAAGGCCCCCACCCGCGGTCCGGGCAGCCGCAGGCCCGGCATCCGGGCGACCGCGAGGAGCCCTGCGGCCAGCGCGGCCGCTGCTAGCACCAGCCCGGTCCAGACGACGCCGCCGCCCAGCGTCAGCAGCACGTGCGGGGCGGCCACCAGTGCCAGCACCAGCACGGCCAGCAGGTCCGCCACCCGCAGCGTCACGGCCGAGGCGAGGACGGGCCCCGCTGGCAGGGAGGTCCGTCGCAGCACGCTGGTGACCCGCAGCGCCTCCCCGAGCCGCAACGGCAGCACATGGTTCCCGAGCAGCGAGACGTGCAGCGCCGCCCACGCCTGGCGCAGCGGCAGGGCCGGCATCACCTGCACCCACAGCCCCGCTCGCAGCAGGAACGCGACCCCGTATGCCGCCAGCGCGGCCGCCACCGGCCCCGGCGCGTCGAGCAGGGCCCGGGTGCCGTCGGCCAGCGCGGCCAGGTGCACGGCGTCGCGCAGGTAGGCGACCGCGGCGACCAGCAGGCCGGTGCCGAGCGCGACCGAGGCGACACGCGCCACCAGGGGAGGGAGGGCGACCGGGGCATCGCGGAGCATGCGGTAAGGGTAGCCTTGCCTTTGTTGCAGCAGAAAGGGGATGCGCCGCCATGACGATCGCCGTCACCGGGGCCGCCGGCTTCGTGGGGACCGCGCTGCTGCGGCAGCTTTGCGCGAGCGGGGCGCGGGTGGTCGCGGTGGACCGCCGGCCGCTGCCGGCATGCACCCGGGGCCTGCCAGGGGTGCAGGAGCATCGCGCCGACCTGCTCGACCCTCGGCAGCGGGCGCGGCTCGCCGCCGCATTCAGGGTGGCCGAGGCCGTCGTGCACCTGGCCGGGTCCCCCGGGGTTCGCGACGGCGGCCCGGACGTGGCTGTCCGGCGGGACCGGGACAACGTGCAGGCCACCCGGCTGGTCTGCGAGCTGACGCCACGGGACACCCAGCTGGTGGTGCTGTCCTCGTCCTCGGTGTACGGCGGTTCGGCCGGGCGGGCCTGCCGGGAGGACGACAGGCTGGCGCCCCAGGGCGGGTACGCGCGCAGCAAGGTCGCCGTGGAGGACGTGTGCGCCGCCCGGGCCGGCGGCGGCCGGGTGCTCGTGGTCCGCCCGTTCACCCTGGTGGGCGCGGGCCAGCGCCCGGACATGGCGGTGTCGCGGTGGGCATCGGCGATCCGGGCCGGCCGGCCCGTCGTCGTCTACGGCTCGCTGGACCGGACCAGGGACCTGACGTGCGTGTCCGAGGCTGTGCGCGGCATACGGGGGCTGGTGCAGCGCGGGGTGACCGGCACGGTCAACCTCGGCACCGGCCGGCCGCGGACGCTGGCCGACCTGCTCGCCGCCGTCGCGGACGCCGTGGGGCTGCCGCACCGGTTGGACGTGCGGCCGGCCCCGGCCCGGGAGGTCGCGGACACCTGGGCGGACACCGCCCGGCTGCGGGCGTGGCTGGGCTGGGCTCCGCGGACCGATCTGGTGGCCGCGGTGCGCGCCGGGGTGGGGGCGGGGGCCGCTAGCGTCTTGGCGGGGTCGGGCGGATGAGGGCTCGCTGGTGGGTGCTCGTCCCGGCCGTCGTGGCGCTCGCGGCCGGAGTCCTCGGGATCGGGGTGCGGTCGACCTACGGGGGCAGCGCCTCGGTCGACGAGCCGCAGTACCTGCTCACCGCCCTGTCGCTGTGGGAGGACCACGACCTGGACATCGCCGACGAGCTCAGCGCCGGGCGCTGGCGGGACTTCCACCAGGCGCAGCTGCCGGTGCAGACGCGGGTGCTGCCGGACGGCCGGCAGGTCTCCCCGCACGACCCGCTGCTGCCGCTGTTGCTGGCCGCTCCGATGGGGCTGTTCGGCTGGGTGGGCGCGAAGCTGACGATGGCGGCGATGGCCGCGGTTGCCGCCGGCCTGCTGGCCTTCCTCGCGGTTCGCCGCTTCGCGCTGCCGCCGGCCGTCGGCGCGGCGGGGGCCGCGCTGGCGTTCGGGTCGCCGCCGTTGGCGGTGTACGCGCAGCAGGTCTACCCGGAGCTTCCGGCGGCGCTGGCGGTGCTGGTGGCGGTGGCCGCGCTATCGGCGCCGCGGCCAACCGGTCGGCACCTTGCGGCGGCGGTTGCGGCGCTGACCGCGCTGGCCTGGCTGGGGGCGAAGTACGCCCTGGTCGGCGCGGCCCTGGCCGTAGGCGCTCTCGTGGTCGCCCGCGGACCCGGGCACGCGGGCGGATCGGCGGGCGGCCACGCGGCCGGCCCGGCGCTACGCCGGGCCGGGCTGGCCCTGGCCGGGTCGGCGGCGCTGTGGCTGGCCGGGCACCGGCTGATCTACGGCGGCTGGACGCCCTACGCGACCGGCGACCACTTCCAGGCGTCGGGGGAGCTTAGCGTCGTCGGCGTGGACCCGGACTATGTCGGCCGCAGCCTGCGACTGGTGGGGCTTCTCGTCGACGACCACTTCGGCCTGGTGCCCTGGCAGCCGGCCTACCTGGCGCTCCCGGCGGCACTGTCGGTGCTGCTCTGGCGGTTGCGTGCGGATCAGCGGCTGGTGTGGCTGCTGGCCGGCCCGTTGCTGGCCGGCTGGGCCACCGCGGTGTGGGTGGCGCTGACCATGCACGGCTACTGGTGGCCCGGACGGCAGGTCGTCGTGGTGCTGCCGCTCGCCGTGCTCGTCTTGATGGTGGCGCTGCGCCGATATGCCACCGGCCTGGCCGCGCTCGCCCTGGCCGGTGCGCTGAACCTGGCCGCGTTGCTCTGGGCCGGCCGCCGGGGGGATCTCACCTGGGTCTACGCCTTCGACCGGGTGCCGTCGCCGGTGTACCAGGCGATGCGGGCGATCACCCCGGACTACCGCGACGCGGACTTCCTGCCCGGGCACCTGGCCTGGGCCGGTCTGCTGCTCGCCTCCTGCGTGTTGGCGCTCCGGCTGACCCGGCCCGGCCCGCTGGACATCCAGACCCCGGCACCAAACCCTCGAAAGGAAACCCTGGTATGACGCGCAAGCTCACCCTGTCCCTCGCCGCCGCGGCGGCAGCCCTGACCCTGGTCCTGGCCGGCTGCACCGACTCCGGCGCGGACACTCGCGACAGCGGCTCCGGATCCGGCTCCGGCTCCGGCTCCGGGTCGGCGGAGGAGAGCGGTTCGACCGACCTGCCGACCGCGCCGCCGACCTCCAGCTGAGAGCGGTGTGACAGGGGTGCCCACTACGGTCGCCCCCATGAGCTACGTGACGCAGAACCAACCGCCCGGCACACCGGCCTGGATCGACCTGGGCATCCCCGACCTGGAGCGGGCGATGGCCTTCTACGGCGGCGTGTTCGGGTGGACCTTCGAGGTCGGACCGGTTGAGTACGGCTCGTACACGACCTGTTTCCTGGCCGGGCGCCGGGCCGCCGCACTGATGGCCAACCCCGCGGCGGGCGAGGTCTGGTGGAACGTCTACCTGGCCACCGACGATGTCGATGCCACCGTGGCGGCCGCCCGGGCGGCCGGTGGCCAGGTGCTGACGGACCCGATGGACGTCATGGACCAGGGCCGGATGGCGCTTGTCCGGGACCCGGTTGGTGCCCAGTTCGGGCTCTGGCAGGGCCGGGCGCACATCGGCTGCGAGGTGGTGAACGAGCCGGGCGCCCTGGTTCGCAACGATCTGCAGACCTCCAACCCGCGGGCGGCTCGGGCGTTCTACCCGGCCGTGTTCGGCTTCACCCTGGACGGCAACGACGACCTCGAGGGGGTGGACTTCACCTTCCTGCGCCGCCCGGACGGGCACGAGGTCGGCGGCATCGTCGGCGACCCGGGCCGGACCCGGTCGGCCTGGAACACGACGTTCGCCGTGGCCGACACGGACCTGACCGCGGCGACGATCGCCGGGCTCGGCGGCAGCGTTACCGTGCCGCCGCACGACATGCCGTACGCGCGACTGGGCACCGCCCTGGACCCGTTCGGTGCCGAGTTCAGCTTCGGCGCCCCACGCGGGGGTCTCGGGGGGACTGCTGCGCTCGACCCCGTGGCGCGTCAGGGCGCGGGGAAGGCCAGGCCGCGCCCGGTCACCCCCACCGGGACCCGGTCACCTTGACGCGGGGGGGCCTGCCCGCCGGACAGGCGTGCCACGACCACCGTCACACCGTCGAGCAGCCGCAGCCGGACGGCGCAGTCGTGGCCGTAGAACCGGATCTCCTCCACCTGCGCCAGCGGTCCGCGGGTGTCGCCGACCATGAGCTGCTCGGGCCGCAGCATCACCCGCGCCGGCCCGTGCGCCGTCCGCGGCTCGACCGGCACCGGCCCGAGCACGGTCCTCGCCACCCCGCCGGACACCTCGGCCGGCAGGACCACGGCCGCCCCCACGAACAGGGCGACGTCGAGGTCGGCCGGCGCGGCATACACCTGCTGCGGCGTCCCCACCTGGGCGATCCGCCCGGCGCGCATGACCGCGACCTGGTCGGCCAGGGACAGGGCCTCGGCCTGGTCGTGTGTCACCAGCACACCGGTCGCACCGGCCGCGGACAGTGCCGCGGCGACCGCCCGCCCGGTGCCCTCGCGCAGCCCCGCGTCCAGCGATGCGAACGGCTCGTCCAGCAGCACCACCTCCGGCGACGGCGCCAGGGCCCGGGCCAAGGCGACCCGCTGCTGCTGCCCACCGGACAGTTCGTGCGGCGCCCGCTCCCGAAGCGACCGCTCCAGGCCGACGAGCTCCAGCAGTTGTTCCACCCGGGTCCCCGCGCGACGCACCCCACGGGGCAGGCCGAAGCCGACGTTCTCGGCCACCGACAGGTGCGGGAAGAGCGCCCCCTCCTGCGGGACGTACCCCACCCGGCGCCGGCGTGCCGGCACCCGCACCCCGGGGCCGGCCACCACGGTGTCGCCGAGCCGGATCTGCCCGGCGTCCGGGTCGGCGAACCCGGCTACCAGCCGCAGCATCGTCGTCTTGCCGCACCCCGACGGGCCCAGCACCGCGGTGAGCCGCTGGGTCGGCACCACCAGGTTCACCCCGTGCAGCACAGTCGTCCCGGCGAACGCCTTGGTCACCCCCGACAGCGACACCTGGGTCATGTCCGCCGGCCCTGGCGGGTGAGCAGGAACGTCGCCGGCATCGAGATGGCCACGATCAGCGCGGCATACGGCGCCGCGGCACCGTAGGCGAGGCTGCCGCTGGCACTCCAGAAGCGGGTCGCCAGCGTCTGGGTGCCGATCGGCGCCAGCAGCAGCGTCGCGGTCAGCTCCGTGGTCACCGCGAGGAACACCAGGGCCGCGCCGGCCCCGACCCCCGGCGCGATCAGCGGCAGCACGACCCGCCGGAACCGGCGCACCGGGCCGGCGCCGAGCGCTTCGGCGACGTCGTCCAGCACGGGGGGCGCCTGCAGGATCGCCGCCTCGACGCTGACCATGGCCCGGGGGAGGAACATGATCGCGTATGCCGCGACCAGCAGTCCCAGCGTCTGGTACACCCCCGGGACCAGCCGCAGCGCGGTGGTGACCAGCGCCAGCGCGACCACGATCCCGGGCAGCGCGTTGCCGAAGTAGGTGGACCGCTCCACCAGCATGGACAGCCGGCCGCGGCGCCGCACGGCCAGCCAGGCCACCGGCATCGCCAGCGCGGTCGTGACCAGGGCACCGACCACCCCGAGGCCGAGCGAGGAACCGGCCGCCGCGGCCAGGTCGCCGAGCGGGAACGCCGTGGAGGTGCCGACCAGCAGCCAGTGCGCGAGGCTGCCCAGCGGCACCCCCAGCGACAGCGCGACCAGGGCGGCCAGCGCTGCGACGACCGGCACGGCATACCGACCCAGCGGCTGCGGCGGCAGGGAGCGGGCCGCCCCGGCACCCACCCGGGCGTATCGGCGGTGGCCGCGCGCCCGCAGCTCGCCCAGCAGCAGCCCCAGGCAGCACAGCACCAGCACACCGGCCAGCATGTTCGCGGCCGACCCGTTGAACGTGGAGGTGTACTGGTCGTAGATCGCGGTGGTGAAGGTGTCGAACCGCAGCAGCTGCAGCGCGCCGAACTCCGCCAGCAGGTGCAGCCCCACGAGGAGGACCCCCCCGAGCAGCGCCGGGCGCAGCTGCGGGAGCACCACCCGCCACAGCCGTCCCCACGGGCCGAGGCACAGCGAGGCGGCCGTCTCCTCCAGCGCCGGGTCCAGCCCCCGCAGCGCCGCGGCCACCGGCAGGAACACCAGCGGGAAGTAGGACAGCGTCACCACCAGCAGCGCCCCGGCGTACCCCTCCACCCGCGCGGACAGCGACACCCAGCCGAACCCGTTGACGAACGCCGGGACCGCCAGCGGCGCCGCAAGGAGCGCGGTCCACAGCCGCCGTCCGGGCAGCGCGGTGCGTTCGACCGCCCAGGCGGCGGCGGTGCCGACGACCGCGGTGAGCAGCATGGCGGCGAACACCAGCCGGGTGGTGTTGCCCAGCAGCTCGGCCACCCGGGGCCGGAGCACCAGCGCGCTGGCCTGCTCCCAGCCGATGGAGACGGTGTATGCGGCGACGAAGCCGAGCGGGACCAGGGCCAGCCCGGCGACCAGCACGGAGACGATCGGCAGCACGACGGAGCGCCGCCGGGCCGAGGCACGAGCAGCCCCGGCTGGCGCCTCCGGTGCCAGGGTGAGGGTCAGAGCAACCCGGCTTCCTGCATCAGGCTCACCGTCGTCAGGCCGTTCAACGAGCCCAGGTCGACCGCCGGCGGGTCCAGCTCGGCGAGCGGAGTCAGCGCGGGAGCCGCAGCGGCGCCGTTGCCTACCGGGTACTCCAGCGCCGAGCTCTTCGCGAGGATCTGCTGCCCGGCGGGGCTGGCGAGGTAGGCGACCAGCTTCTGCGCGTCCGCGGCGCGCCGAGAACTCTTGAGCACCCCGGCGCCGGACACCGAGACGAAGCCGCCGGCGTCGCCCCCGCGGAAGTAGTGCAGGGCGGTGGCGTCGCTGTTCGCCCCGGACTCGGCTTGGTCCTTGAACCAGTAGTAGTGGTAGATGACCCCGGCGTCGATCTCGCCGCGGTTGACCGCCTGCATGATCGCGACGTTGCTGCGGTAGGTCTTCGCGTTGGCCTTCAGCCCGCGCAGCCAGGCCAGCGTCTTGTCCTCGCCGTTGAGCGCCAGCACCGCACTGACGATGGCCTGGAAGTCCGCCCCGGCGGGAGCGATGCCGACCCGGCCCGCCCAGGCCGGGCCCGCCAGGTCCAGGATCGAGCCAGGCAGCGTGCCGGCGTCGACCTTGGCCTTGGCGTAGACCAGTACGGTGGTCCGGGCGGCGAACCCCACCCAGCTGCCGTCGCTGGGTCGGTACCTCGCCGGCACCTGCGCCAGGGTGGCGGGGTCCAGCTTGGCGAAGTTGCCGCCCTGGTTCACCAGCGCCATGGCCGGGGAGTTCTCGGTGACGAAGACGTCGGCCGGCGAGCGGGACCCCTCCTGGTTGATCTGGTTGGCCAGCTCGAAGTCGGATCCGTCGCGGACGCTGACCGCGATGCCCGTCGCCTTGGTGAAACCGTCAACCATGAGCTTCATCAGGTCCTCGTGCTGGGCGTTGTAGAGCACCAACGCGTTCGCGCCGGGCGAGCTGGCACCCCCGCTACCGCCGCATGCGACCAGGGACGCGGCCAGGGTGATCGCCACGGCCACGGCGACCGCCTTCGCCGGGACGGCGCGGGTCCGCCTGAGCATTGCTTCCTCCCCTCGTTCTCTGTGGCTAAGGGCAGGCTTACCTTACGATCACTTCCTGTGCGTCGTGCAGCCTCCGAGCCCGGCGCCCGTGCCGGCGGTCGCGCCGGCGGTCGCGCCGGCGGTCGCGCCGGCCGTCGTGCCGGCCGTCGTGCCGCTTGTTGCTCGAAAAGGTGCGGTTTGCGGCGACAACGGAGCTGAAACCGTACCGTTCGGAGCAACGAGCGCGAGGGAGCCGCAAGGCGGGGGGCCGCAAGGCGGGGGGCCGCAAGGCGGGGGCCCGCAAGGCGGGGGCCCGCAAGGCGGGGGGCAGTGACACGCCGGGCCGCGCCTGATGCGGCAGGGGCTGCTGCGGAAGACACCGGCCGTGCCACCCTGAGCCCATGCAGGTCAGCTACGTGACCGTCGCCGAAGACGTCGACGGCAGCCCGATCACCGACCACGACCCGGCGTTGGTCGAGACGTTGCTGCAGCGCACGGACGGGTTCGTCTGGGTCGACATCGAGCACTGGGACGAGCAGGCCTACCGGCTGCTCAAGGAGACCTTCCACTGTCACAGCCTCGTCCTGGATGCCTGCGCCCGGATGAACCACGTGCCGACCATCCACGCCTATCCCGCGCACGTCTTCGTCACCCTGTTTGTGCCGCTGACCATCGAGTCGGGCCGGGTGCACCGGATCGAGCTGGACCAGATCATCGGCGAGCGGTACCTGGTGACGGTTCACGGTCCCTACGACGGGGGGGTCAACGAGGACGAGGCGACCCGTGAGGTGGACGCCGTCCGCTACCGGATCGTCAGTGGCCGGTTCCACCCGACCCGCCCGTCCCAGTTGTCGTATGCGGTGGGGTCGGCCATGGCCCGCCGGCAGCAGGAGGCGGTGGGCCAGGTCGCCCAGCGCCTGCCCGCGCTGGAGGCGGAGGTGATGAGCGGCGACCTCAGCCAGCCGGAGAAGCTGCTGGAGCGGTTGTTCCTGCTGCGGCACGAGCTGCTCGTCGTCCGGACGATGGCCGCGCAGAGCTATGACATGTACGCCCGCATCGAGTCGCTGAAGGGGCGGGTGAGCGACGCGCACCGGGGCTACGCGAAGGACCTCGCCAAGCAGTTCGAACGGGTGAAGAGCGTCGCCGACGGGGAGCTGGACTTCCTGTTCGGCATCATCGACCTGTACCAGACCCGGGTGACCACCAAGATGACGATCGCGATGGAGCGCCTCGCCGTGATCGCGGCCATCACCTTGCCCGTCACCGCCCTCGCATCGGTCTACGGGATGAACGTGATCGTCAACCAGACCACCCACGTCGGCCAGCTGGTGGGTGTCCTCGCGGTCATGCTGGCGATCAGCGGCGTGCTGCTGCGCTGGACCAAGAGGCAGGGCTGGTGGTGAGCATGCAGCCGGCGATCGCGGGTACCACCCCTGCACCGCACGAAGGGAGGCTGGCATGGCAGGCAAGCAGCGGAAGGGACCCGGGCCAAGCGTGAAGGACCCCGAACTCTACGAGAAACTGAGGGAGCAGGGGAGCAGCAAGGAGAAGTCGGCCCGGATCGCCAACGCGGCGGCGAACACCTCACGCGAGACTGTTGGCAGCAAGGGCGGCCAGTCCGGCAGTTACGAGGACTGGACCAAGGCGGACCTGGTCAAGCGCGCTCGCGAGATCGGGATCCAAGGACGCTCGACGATGAGCAAGTCCGAGCTGGTCGAGGCCCTGCGCAACCACTGAGCCTCACCCGTGCGGGCGGCGCAGGCGTTCGCGCAGCCCGGCGGCGAGCCCGGTGATGGTCAGGGCGTCGAACAGGCCGCCGACGGACCCGGCCAGACACGGGCGGCGGACGGGGGCGAGCCGCAGCCGGAACTGGACCCGGGTGCCGCCGTCTTCCGGGTGGAGCACGATGGCCCAGCTCAGGTCCGTGTGCCCCCGGGTCGAGGTGTGCACAAGGGCCCGCGGCGGATCCAGCACCGCCAGCGTGAAGGTCCCGCCCCAGTCCGGGATGACCTCGCCCACGGCCAGCCGTTGCAGCGAGGGGTCGATCCGCCGCAGCCCGCGCCGAGAGCGGGGGAAGAAGCGTTCCAGCCACGCGGGCAGGTACCAACCGCCGCGCCGCTTGCCCAGCTGCACCAACCACGGCCAGACCTCCGCTGGCGGCGCGGCCAGGCTGAACGCCCTGTCCATCACCACGTCGGGCGCGGGAACGAGGTCGTCCCCAGGCAGCGAGGACCCCTGTTCGGCCGCGCTTGCGGCACACAGCATCACCATTGATCAGGCACCAGCAACACCCTCAGCAAACCCTCGGACTCGCTTCTGGTCCTAGAAGGCGAACCAACCACCACGATGTGTGGCTGCCCTCGCGGTGGAGCGGGTGACGGGAATCGAACCCGCACTGTCAGCTTGGGAAGCTGATGTTCTGCCATTGAACTACACCCGCGCAGCCAGCCGCCCGGCATACCCGCTGGGCTGGAAGCGAGCGCGAGTCTAGCCGACGCGACCG
>DASSLY010000119.1:0-58970 GCA_035689185.1 Dermatophilaceae bacterium | reverse complement strand
GGCGCCCAGAACGACTACGGCTTCGCCATCTCGGGCACGACCGGGTCGGTGGCCTGGGACTTCCGCCGGATGGGCGAGCTCGCCGTGTCGCTGTCACCGGGCGGCGTCCCGGACTACCAGGACCAGCCGGTCTCGACGGTGTATGTCGGCCCGGACGACGGCGAGACTGCCGCCTTCCAGCCGGGCTCGGCCATCCCGCTGGGGTATGACGACCTCAAGGTGGTCGAGGCGATGCTGTTCCTGCGCTCGATCGGCGAGCAGGCGGCATACGGGGCGACCGTGGCCGACGCGGTGGCGGCCTTCGACGTGCTGGACGCGATGACCGCCTCGGTTCGGTCCGGCCGGTGGGAGAGCGTCTCGTCGCGATGAGGAGCAGCGCCGAGTTGTACCTGTTCACCGGCCCGGATGCGGTGGCGGTGGTGGCGCTGATCCGGGGGGCAGGCCGGGCCGGCTAGACCTGATGGCTCGGGTCACCCCGGCCGTCAACGCGGCGGGCTGACCCGCACCACCGGCGTGCGCGGCGACCACGGCGCGGTGCCGAGCAGCCGCATCGACGGCAGCGCCGACGGCGCCAGCCGCCGGGAGGTGATCCACAGCGCGTTGCCCTGCCCGTCCGAGAGCACCTCGTCGAAAGCCCCGTCGGTCTGTGCGCCGAGCAGTGACCAGAGCCCCCCGGCCGCACCGCCGACCCAGATGTCGCGCAGCGTGGGGGTGTACTCCGCCGAGAACGGCTGGAAGACGCCCGGCGTCCCGAGGATGAGGAACCGGGTGATCGAGCCGCCGATGTCGTCCACCTCGCGCTCCCCGACCTTCAGCCCCAGCTGCGTGACGTCGGCGTCGGCCGAGGCGAGTGCCACGGCCGGCTGGGTCGACTCGGCCACGACGACCAGGGCCTCCGCCGTGGACGCGACGGGCACCGGGTCGAGCCGCCACCGGGCGATGAAGCTGCTGCACTGGGCCAGCGCCTGCGGGTGGCTGAACAGTCTCGCCCCCCGCAGGTCCTGCAGGGACTGACCGGCCTTGATGTAGCTGTCGATCCGCACCGAGACGTCGACCACTCCGCCGACGAGCAGGTCCGCCGGGCAGCGCCGCACCGCCTCGGCCGAGCGTGTCACCAGGCCGGAGGAGGAGCTGGAGATCGGCAGCACGGCGACGGTTCGGTCGTCCAGGCCGCCGAGCACCTCCTCGAACGACGCCAGCGGCGCCAGCACCGGGTCGACCAGCTGTGCCGCCGTGGCGCACTGCCGGGCTGCCACCTCCGAGAAGGTCCCGGCCGGACCGAGGTAGCGCACCACCGGTGCGCGGACCGGCACCGGGCGGCACAGCCCGCGGGGCCACTGGTAGGTGTGCTGGACCAGCACCCGCAGCGCCTCGGTGGTCTCGTCCACGTCTCGGTCGGCCCGGATCCCCAGGCTCACCACTACCGACCGCTGCCCGGTACGGACCACCTCCGAGGACAGCCGGTGACCCCGGGTGCCGGCCACGCCGCTGACCGTGCGCAGCACACCCGCGCCGGACACCGACTCCGGGACCAGGAAGCGCACGTCACGCCGGATGAACGCCAGCCGCCGGTCCAGCTCCGCGTCCAGCTCGGCGCCCGTGAGCACGGTGACGTGGCCGATGCCCAGGCGCACGTCCGCCGGCCGGCCGCCGGCGCCGATCCGGCGCCGGTTGGCCAGGCCCGGCCCGTCGAGCAGGACCCCGCCGCGGCCCCCGCTCACGTACAGGTCGCGGACGACGACCTCGGTGGTGCCGACCTCGACGATCCGGCCGATGTGCAGGCTGCCCGGGCGGCGCAGGTTGCGGACTCCGACCACCTCGCCGGAGGCCAGGTGCCGGGCCAGCGCCTCGCGGGTGGACTGGGCGGCCGTGACGGCCATCGCCGCCACGTGCTGCGCGGTGTCGAACAGGGTCGCGGCGAACCGGTCGCGGACCTGGGTGATCCGCTCGCCGAAGTCGCCCGCCCGGTCCAGCGCGGCCAGCTCACGACCGACCCGCCGGCCGCCCTCGGTCGCCGCGATCCGGGCGATCGTGGCCTGCTGGCTCGGGTCGAGCACGCGCACCGACAACGCCAGGAGCGTCTCGAACAGCGGTGTCCGCACCGCCCACAGCTGCTCCTGCAGGTCCAGCCCGGCGCCGGAGACCAGGTCCGCGAACCCCACCAGCGCCTGGTGCGCCGCCGACTGGACGTAGGCCATGGCCGCGTCGTGGGCGGTCTCGGTGCCGACCCGCACCGCGATCCCCGCGGCGCGCAGCAGGTCGGTGACCCGCGTGTGCCCGAGCGCCGACGGGGTCGTCGGCGCCGACGGCGGCACGGCATACACCGTCTGGCCGAAGGTGGAGGTCGCCGACCGTTCGAACAGCGGGTGCAGCCCGAGCACGTTCTGCTCCCCCAGCACGGCGCGGGCGGTCGCGAGCGCCGGGACCATCACGTCGGCCACGACCACGACCGTCGACTCCCCGGTCACCCCGCCGGGCAGGCGCGCGCAGGCGGCGGCAAGCTGCTCCGGCGGCACGGCGAGTACGACCACCCCGGGTCCGGCGCAGGCCGGGGCTGGCCCGTCCCCGGCGACCACCTCCACCGGGCCCGCCAATCCGGCCGCCAGCTGGCCCAGC
Organism: Dermatophilaceae bacterium; assembly: GCA_035689185.1. GTDB lineage: Bacteria > Actinomycetota > Actinomycetes > Actinomycetales > Dermatophilaceae > DASSLY01. The sequence goes on along the minus strand of DASSLY010000119.1, from coordinate 56,354 downwards.
TCGCCCTGCGTCCCGGCCACGTCGACCAGGGTCACCTGCCGCCACGACACGCCGCTGAACAGGTGGACCACCAGCCAGCGGCCCATGCCGGCGGCCGCGCCCACCACCGTCAGCGAGGCGGGCGGCACCGTCGCTGGCTCGGCCACCCCGGCACTGTATGCCGCGACCCGGCTCCCGTACCGTCGTGGCCCTATGAACCTCGTCGTGGCGCTCACCGCGTTCGCGTTGATCGTCCCGGTCGAGCTGCCGGACAAGACGTTCATCGCCACCCTGGTGCTCGCCACCCGGTACCGCCCGCTGCCCGTGTGGCTCGGGGTCTCCGCCGCGTTCCTCGTCCAGACCGTGGTGGCCGCCACCCTGGGCGGCGTCCTCGCTCGGCTGCCGCGGACCCCGGTGGAGGTGTTCGCCTCGCTGATGTTCCTCGCCGGCGGCGTGCTCCTGCTGCGCGGGGCGGCCAGGGCCGACGAGGAGGAGGCCCGGACCGAGGAGGAGTTCGCCCACAAGGGCCGAGAAGGCGCGACCGGCGTCCAGGCCGCTGTCGCCAGCTTCCTGGTGCTGTTCGTGGCCGAGTGGGGAGACCTGTCCCAGCTGCTGACCGCCGGGCTGGTGGTGCGTTACCAGGACCCGCTGTCGGTCGGCGTGGGCGCGTTCGCGGCGCTGGCGCTGGTCTCGGGGCTCGGCGCGCTGCTCGGCCGCCAACTGCTCAAGCGCGTGCGACTGGCGACGATCCGGCGGGTCGGGGGCGGGCTGTGCCTGCTGCTGGCCGCGCTGTCGATGGCGACGGTGCTCGGCCTGGACCTGCCGTTCGGCTGACCTGCCAGAGCAGGAGCAGGGCGAGCAGAGCGCCGACGGTGTCGGCGTTCTGCAGGAACCGCCCCACCACCGCCGGGGACCGACGGTCGCTGATCCAGCTGATCCCCCACCACGGCATCCGGGCGAGGAACCACGCCATGACCGCGCCGGCGTAGAGCAGCCGGCGCCGTTCGACCAGCGGCGCGGCACCGAGCAGCGCGAAGATGACCACGACCACCCAGTGCAGGTGGTGGATCCAGGCCACCGGCGACAGCAGCACCGCCATCAGGCCGACCGCGGCCACCTCCCCGATCGAGTCACCACGCTGGTAGAAGCGCCGGGCAAGCCAGAAACCGAAAGCCCCCACCACCGCGACGCAGGCCAGCCAGAGCGCCGTCCCGGCGGCGCCGACCGGCCCGACCCGGAGCAGGAACCCGCGCAGCGCCTGGTTGGAGGTGCCGAAGTTCGGCCCGAGCCGGTTGGGATCCTGCAGCGCCTGCCCCCAGAACACGAACGACGCCTCCGGCAGCAGCACGAACGACGCCAGGGTCACCGCCGCCGCGGTCCCGACCGCCCACGCCGCCTCCCGCCAGCGCCGGTTCACCAGGTAGTGCACCACGAACACCCCAGGCGTCAGCTTGACCGACATGGCCAGCCCGACCAGGACGCCCGGCGGCAGCCAGCGGACCAGCCGGGGTCGCGGCCGGCGCAGGTCCATCAGGCACGCCAGCACCATGAAGGCGTTCACCTGCCCGAACCGGATGCCGTCGGAGACCGGGTGCAGCCACAGCATCGGCACGGTGAGCAGGGCCAGGGTGAGCGGCACCCAGCGCCCGGTGCGGTGGATCAGCCGCCACGCGGCATACCAGACGATGGCCGCGTTCGCGGCCACCTGACCCGCCGTCCACAGCCAGCCGACCACACCGAACGGCAGCAACGCCAACGGGATCGCCAGGATCGCCGCGAACGGCGGGTAGGTGAACGGAAGTAGCTGCGGGGACTCGGTCAACGCCTGGTAGACGGGACGGCCGGACAGGAGCGACACCCCCGCGTACCGGTACACCTCCACGTCGACCTGCCACTGGTCCAGCGGCCAGAAGACCAGGTAGCGCAGCACCGGCGGCAGCGCCCCGACCGCGATGACGAGCACGGCGAGCGCCCAGAGCCGAGCCTGCGACGTGGTCCTCACACGCGCCATTCTGGCCCGTCGACTCGCCTAGCCTTGCCTGGTGACCCGGACCCGTCTGTATGTCGCCGGGCTGGGTCTGGTCCTCCTGCTCGCCTACCTGCTCGTCCCGGACCCCGGGCGGGCGGTGCTGCCCACCGCGGCGAGCCCGCTGGGGTCACGGGTGGTGTTCGTGGGCACCAGCGGGCTGTCCTGGAACGACGTGAGCCGGGCGGGGACGCCCACCCTCTGGTCGCTGCTGGACGACCCGACGGCAACGGTGACCGTCCGCTCGGTCCGCACGGTCACCTGCCCGGTCGACGGCTGGTTGTCGCTGTCGGCCGGGCAGCGTGCCGCGGACGCGCAGACCGGCCCGCGACCGGAGAGCCGGCAGGCCTGCCGCGCGCTCCCGGGGACGCCGGCAGCGGGCCGGGTCGCCCGCTGGGCGGAGTACCTCCGCGCGGCGCAGGACACCAACTTCGGCGCCCGGCTCGGGCTGCTCGGCGACCAGGTGGCGGCGGCCGGCGAGTGCGTGCAGGCGGTCGGGCCGGGCGCGGCGATCGCCGCCGCCCGTTCGGACGGCACCGTCGCCCACTACGCCCCGTATGACGCTGGGCGGCTGCCGGACCTGGTGCGGCCCTGCCCGCTCACCGTGGTCGACGTCGGCGCGGTCCGCGACCCGGACGAGGTCCAGGCAGGGGACCAGGTCCGCCCGACCGGGTCCCGCGCCGAGCAGGTCCGTGCGGTCGACGCGCGGATCGGTGAGGCTGTGGCCGCCGCTGCCGGGACCGGCGCCACGGTGCTGGTCGGCAGCCTGGCCGACGCCGGCGACGTGGAGCGGCTCCGGCTGGCAGCGATGACCGGGTCGTCCACGCAGGGCACGGCCCTGGTTTCGCAGTCGACCCGGCAGCCCGGCCTGATCCAGGCCGCCGACCTCACCGCGACGATCCTGGCCCGGCTGGGCCTGCCCGAGGCGGCCGGGGTCAGCGGCCGGCCGCTGCTGACCGCGGGCCGGCGCGGCGAGGGGGACCCGGCGCAGCGGCTGCAGCACCTGGTCGACATCGATCTGGCCTCGCACGAGGTGCACGCGCTCGTGCCCCCGTTCTTCAACGGCTGGGTCTTCACCCAGATCGCCATCTACGGCTTCGTGGCAGTGGTCTGGCGGCGACGCTTCGGCACCGAGGCGACCCGCCGGCGGCTGCTGCGGGTGGCCCGCCGGGTGGGGATCGTGGCGGCGGCGGTGCCGGTCTCGACGTTCCTGGCCAACCTGCTGCCCTGGTGGCGCTCTCCCGTGCCGTTGCTTGCCGTCACCGCCGCGGTCGGGCTGTTCGTCGCGGCGCTGTCGGCGCTGGCGCTGCTCGGGCCGTGGCGGCGCCGGCTGCTCGGCCCGCTGGCGGTGGTCTGCGTGGCCACCGTGTCGGTGCTGGCGCTGGACGTGATGAAGGGCTCGCGGCTGCAGGTGTCCTCGCTGATGGGGCTGCAGCCGGTGGTGGGCGGCCGGTTCTACGGCATGGGCAACGTGACGTTCGCCCTCTTCGCGACGGCCACGCTGCTGCTGTGCATTGCCGTCGCGGACCGGCTGACCCGCACCTCGACCCGCCTGCGCGCCGGTGCCGCCGTCGCGGCGGTCGGGCTGGCCGCGGTCGTGGTGGACGGCTTCCCGTCCTGGGGCGCCGACTTCGGCGGGCCGCCGGCGTTGCTGCCGGGCCTGGCCTACCTGCTGCTGGCGGTGCTCGGCGTCCGGCTCACCTGGCGCCGCGCGGTACTCGTGCTGGGCGGCACCGCCGCGTTCCTGGTGGCGATCGGCGTGCTGGACTGGCTTCGCCCGTCAGACTCCCGCTCGCACCTGGGCAACTTCGTCCAGGCGGTCCTGGACGGCGGGGCCTACGACATCGTCGCGCGCAAGGCAGCGCAGAACCTGGCCATCCTCACCGGCAGCTTCCTCACCCTGCTCATCCCGGTCGGCCTGGTGTTCGTGATCCTGGTCCTGGCCCGGCCGACCTCGTGGGGCGCCCGGGCGCTGGAGTCGGCCTACGAGCGGGCGCCGCTGCTGCGCCCGGGCCTGGTCGCGCTGCTGGTCACCGCGCTGATCGGGTTCGCCCTCAACGACTCCGGCACCGCCATCCCCGCCGTCGCCGCGACCGTGGCGTTGCCGCTGGTCATCGCCGTCTGCGTGCAGGCCCTGCTCGAGGAGCGGCGCCCGCCGGACGTCGGCCCAACCCCGGCTCGCTAGCCCGCCGCCTTCGCCGGCCGGGCGCGAGGGGGTTTAGGGTCGCGGACGGCTTCGCGGCCGACGCCCCTGAGGCACACCGCCGCCAGCGGTCTGCGCGTGCTACCGCCGCGAGACCATAGGCGGTTGCGCTCCAGTTCGAGAGTTGACGAATCCGTCTGTCTCGACCGCTGCGCCGCCTGGGCCCTGCCCGACGTGGACGCACCACGTCTTGATCTCCTTGGGGTCCGCCGCGACAACGAGGGTGGGGGCGCTATCGCCGGCCTGGCCGCCGGGCACGCGCTTCGTCGTACGAAGCCCCCGGTGACGGCCACGTGCGAGTCCGTCGGCCGATCACTGCAGCCGTTGCAAGCTGTATGCAGCCACGGACGCATCCCTTTGTCCGATGCTGCTGGAGGTGCAGGAGGTTGGAACAGTGAACGACCCTCTCCCCGGGGCGAAGCGCTGGGGCGATGGAACATTCCTGCCCCCCGGCGACGATTAGCGGGTAAGGGCCGATAGCGAGGGACACAATGATGGCCGAGGCCGCGAGACCTGCATGGGGTGATCCCAGTCCGGATGATGCTGGATTCCGCGAGTGGGTACTCGCCCGGTCATCGGTGCTGCGCCGAAAGGCGTACCTGCTCTGCGGAGACTGGTCCACGGCGGACGACCTCATGCAGGACGTGCTGGTCGCGATGTACCCGCGATGGTCACGGATCGTCCGGGGCGGGCACGTGGACGCCTACGCCAACCGGGTGCTGTTCGGTAAGCACGTCGACGCTCGGCGCCGTCCATGGCGGCGCGAGCGGCCGGTCGAGGTGGTCCCGGACTCGGCCGACTCCACGAGCGAACGGGCCATCGCGGCGGTGGACCACAGTGACGGACCGCTCGTGGCCGCTCTGGCCGCGCTCCCGGCGGACCAGCGAGCCGTCCTGGTCCTCAGGTTCACCGATGACCTCTCGGTCGAGACAATCGCGCAGGTCCTGGGCATTCGTGCGGGCACGGTGAAGAGTCGTCTCTCCCGTGGCACGGAGACACTGCGTACGCGTCTCGAGGTTCCGGACGACCGCACTGCGTCCCAGACAACCCTCGATCCCGCTCCGACGTTCACCCCCGTGACGGAGGACCACTCATGACCGTGGACCTGCAGGATCTGTTCGACCGGGCGGGGAGGAACCCTCCCGACGTCGGCTTCGACCCTGACGAGGTCGTGCGCCGTGTCCGGCGCTCACGCACCCGACGGGCCGCCATCGCGGTCGCGGCGACCCTGGCCGTGGCGGTAGCTGTCGTCGTCGCGGGTGAGCGGCGCATGTCCGCGGATCCCGTCCCGGCGAGTCCAGCCCCGACCACGCGGGCACTCGGAACCCTGGGCCGTCTTGCCTACGGCCTCAATGGGGACATCTACCTCGCCGACGCGGACGGACGGAACCCGGTCAGGATCGCAGACGGTTCTCCCAACGTGGACAACGCCTGTGGCCGCTATGGCGGCGAAGGACCGCTCTGGTCCCCCGACGGGCGGCACCTCGCCTACCGCGGGTCCGTGGCCTCTGGTGACGCCGCCGCGACGTGTGGCGGGACCGTCAACATCAGCGACTCGACGGGCCGCCGGGTGGCCTCGTTCCCCGGGCAGGGATGGAGGATCGCATGGTCTCCGGACTCCACCCGCGTCGCTGTGTGGTCGGAATTCGGCGAGCACCTTGCGATCCATGGCCTCGACGGAGCACGTCAGGCGCTGCTCGACCTGCCGTCCGGATACGACGTCGGTGGTGACTACGACCCGGTGTGGTCATCGGATGGCGCATCGCTCCTGCTCCCCGACGGCCGTGGCCGGCCCGGCGCGGAAATCCCGGTCAATGGCTCCCCGCCCAAGCAGCTGGTCGGCGATCCTCGCTCCTTCTTCGTCGCCAAGCCCTCGCCCAACGGGGCCAAGATCGCCTACTTCGACGCGGACGGCCTGTTCATCGCGGACCCCGACGGGTCCAAAACCCGCAAGGTGGTGGTCCCCGACGACGGGAGGATCTTCAACCGGGTGGACTCAGCCATTGCCTGGTCGCCCACCGGTGACCGGATCGCCTACGTGGTCGTCGAAGTCGGCGGCGTCCGTGCCCGCGAGCTCGCCGTGCTCGACGTTGCGAGCGGACGGAAGGTGACCCTCGCTGAGGTGGGCTTGGACTTCGGATGGGCCGCGGTCCTGGAGTTCTCGCCCGAGGGCGACCAGATCCTGTTCACGAGAACGGACGCTGCCGACAAGCCGTCACTGTGGAGCATCCACACCGACGGTTCGGGCCTCCGACGACTGGTGGTTGGGACCACCTTCGGTGGATGGCAGACCGTGCGAGCGACGCGTTGAGAAGAGGCGTCCATCACGGCCAGACCGCAGCGGTAAGGAGACCCACGTCGCTCGTCCGCGTGTGACGTCTCGACCGCAGCGGTAAAGAGATCCACGTCGCTCGTCCGCGTGTGACGTCTCGACCGCCCGGGTTCTCGGGGTCGGCCGCGCCGGTCCGGCTGGTATGCCGTGGCCGGCGGGCCGATCCGGGAGCACAGCCAACGGCCGCCTCGCACGCGCAACCGAGGTCCGCAACCGCACCGACCACGTCGGCGAGGTCGGCTTCGGCCCGCAAGGGGCTCGACTACTCCCGGACGGCCCGGTGCCGGCGGCGCCAGAGGACGAAGACTGCCAGCCACGCCACCAACACCGAAAGTGGCGCCACCTGCCGCCGGAACCCCAGGGTGAGCGCCTCGACCTGGGCGGTCATCCCGACGACCCGGCCCGGGACGTACGCCAGGGCCAGAACGCCGAGCCGAGCCAGCAGTACCAGGTCGAGCGGGCCGCCGGCGAGCACCGGCAGGCTGGCCCAGGTGAGGGCGTCATACCAGGGCAGCGAGTAGGGCGCGGCCAGGGTGTATGCGGTCGTGAGCACGAAGGTCGCGGTGAGCGCCGAGCGGTCCACCGACGAGCGCGCACGCGCCAGCCGGCTGAGGGCGACGGCGAGGACCACGGCGAGCAGGGCCGCCAGGAGGAACACCGCGCTCCGGCTGCCCGGAAGGGCCTCGACCACCGGTCGCCACGGCGTAGCGAGCGACACCGACCGCCGGGCCCGGAGCAGCTGGTCGAAGACGTGCGGCCCGGCCCACAGGTGCGCGGGGACGAGTACGAGCAGTGCGCCCAGCCCAAGCAGCCCGACCCGACGGGCAAGCCCCGGCAGCGCCCGCCAGGCCCAGAGCACGCCCAGCCCGGCGACGGCATACGTCACCTTCGTGCCGGCCGCGGCACCCAGGGCCAACCCGACCAACAGCGGCGAGCGAGCCGCGGCCCAGCACGCGGCGACGGCGAACGCGGTCGCCACGGCGTCGACGTGCGCCCCCACCACCACCACGCCGAACACGACCGGGTTGAACGTCCACAGCAGGTCGGCCCGGCCCGGTGCCAGCCGCAGCAGCAGCAGCCGCACGAGGAGCCAGGCGGCGACGACCAGGACCTGCCACACCCACACGGTCTGGCGCAGGTTGTCGCCGCCGACCAGCGACGCCAGGGTATGCAGCGCCGTGGCCACCGGGCCGTACACGCTCGGCGTGGTCTGCCAGGGCGGCTCGACCGCGGCCGTGACCGGGTCCAGCCCGCCCGCCCAGGTGACCGGCGGGACGGCATACGGGTCGCCTCCGCCTGCGGCGATCCGGCCGTAGGCGGCGTAGTTCGTGTGGTCGGCGCTGCCGATCGGCGCGGTGCACAGGGCGAGTCCGGCGAGGAGCAGTGGCCAGCGCCAGCCGGTGCGCAACGGGCCGGCGCGCCAGCCGAGCACGACCGCAAGGACCCCAAGCAGGTACGCGGCCGCGAGTACGGCAGTCGTGGCGGCCGACCCCAGGTGCACCGGCAGGTCGCCGGGCGCCCAGCCGCGGGGGCCGAGCGGGGGCTTCGCTGCGCTGGGCCCGGCCGCCGCGACGCTGAGGAGGAGGGCGAACGCGCCCAGCCGCGCGGCACTCGCCGCACCTCGCCCCGCACCGGACACCGCCAAGGCACCGTTTTCGGCCTTGGCGGGGCGGATTTCGGGGATCAACAGGTGTCCGGTCGGGGGTGGGCGGTCGGGGGGCAGGAGGTTTCCGGGGTGGGCCGGTGGGGGCGGTCGCGAGGGCTCGGCGGGCGGTCCACGGCAGGCCGGGTCAGCGCGGGCGGGCGCGCCGGGACGGGCGGCGCCGGGCGGCCAGGGCGAGCCAGACGTCGCGGTACTGCCTGGCCCGGTGCAGCTGGGCCCGCCAGTCGGTGCCGGTGACCCGGTGGTGCAGCACGCACGGGACCTCCTCGACGACCAGCCCCGCGCGCAGCACGTCCACGGTGAGGCCCACCTCGACCCCCCAACCGCGGGCCAGCGGGGTCGCCGACTGGAACGCTTCCCGGGTGAGGCACCGCATCCCGGACAGCGGCTGCGCCGGCGTCCATCCGGTGAGCCGCTCGATGCCGTTGCGGGCCAGGTTCACGACCAGACCCCGGCCGCCGCCGGGTCGCTCCTGCGGCGGCAGCACGGCGATGGTCATGTCCGCCCGCCCCTCGGCGACCGGCTCCACCAGGGCTGCGACGCCGGCGGCCGTGTCCTGCAGGTCGGCGTCGACGAAGAGCAGGTGCCGGGGTGCGCCGGCCGGGTCCTGCTCGGCGACGACCGCCGCTCCGGTGGCCATGGCGGCCGCCTTGCCGCGGTTGCGCTCGTGCCGCACCACCGTGGCACCCGCTTCCCGGGCCAGGTTGTCGGTGCCGTCGGCGCTGCCGTCGTCCACCACGACGACCAGGTCCACCCCGTGGATGCTGGCGGCAGACCTGACCGTGGCGGCGACCCGCTGCGCCTCGTCCTTGGCCGGGATGACCACGGCCACGCCGCGGGATGCGCGTGTCACGGGTCAGCGCAGCGTGATCTGGCGGCTCAGCAACCCGGCCCTGGCCCGACGCTCCTGCGGGCCGAGCGGCACGGTGCTGGTGATCGCCTCGTGCAGCCGGACGGCCAGGTCGGCGACCGGCTCCTCGTATGCCGCCGCGTCCAGACCCGGGTCCAGGTCCCAGACCGGGACGAGCAGCCCGCAGGCACGGAACGCCCCGAGCAGCCGGGTGGCCTCGCCAAGGCCGTCGGCTCCGGCAGCGTGCAACCGTGCCAGCGCATCCGTGGCAGCGTCCTCGTCGTCGGGCAGCACCCAGCGCAGCTGGGTCCGCGCCCCGATGCGGCACCAGTAGGCCGACGGGGTCCCGGCCAGCTTCGTCGTCGGCACGGCGCTGGCGTTCGCCTGATCCAGCGACTCCCGCCCCTCCTCGCTCAGCTCGGCGGTGTCGTCCAGCCAGAAGTCGAAGCCCTCGTGGACGGTGACCTCGAACGGGGTGTCCAGGTCCAGCAGGCCCTGCAACCTCGGGGTCGACTCGGTCGCCGGCGGCGCCGCGGGCAGCGGCGTGCCCGCCTCGACGTCGGCGAGCGCCAGCAGCACCTGGGCCACGTCCCGGCTGGCGTCGCCCGTGGTGGTCCCGGACTGCAACGAGACGAACAGCTCACCGTCGTTGCGCCGCATGCCGGACCAGGCCATGGGGAGCACGGTGGCGACGGTGGCGGTGCTGCTGCTGGCCGCCAGCCGGACGGTCGCGGTCGCCGCGGGGACGACCTCGCGCAGGGCGACCCAGTCGGTCTCACCGGGCAGCCCCTGGAACGGCCGGGCGACGAACGGCGCCGGACGCTCGGCGACGGAGCGGCCGGCGCCGCTGCGACGGTCACGGGAGGTCGCCTTGCGCCGGGATGCCTTGCCCATAGCCGCTCACCCTAGCGGCGCAGCAGCCGACCGCCCGTGTCCCCGCTTGACGGCCGCGGTGTGCTCGCTGCTGCCCCGTCGTGCCCGCATGCCGGCCGACGCGGCATACCGGCCGCACTCGCTAGACCGTGCGGCGCCGCGACGGGCCGCCCAGGGCGACCCACACGGTCCTGTTCCCCTTGTCCTCCAGCACCCCCCACTCATGGGCCAGGGAACGCACGATGCGCAGCCCCCGGCCGGACGGGGACCACAGCGAACGGGGCGCGGCCACCGGAGCGGTGTCGCTGCCACCGTCGGTGACCTCGATCTCCATCGCCTGCCCCTTGACCTTCCAGTGCACCCGCACCGTTCCGTCGGGCAGCGGCCGGGCATGACGGACCGCGTTGGTGAGCAGCTCGCTGACGACGATCTCGGCCTCGCCGACGAGGACCGCATCCAGCCCGCGGCGGCGCAGGTCGTCCACCACCAGCCGGCGCAGCTGGGGCACGGACGGCACCTGCCACGGGACCCGCACGGTGCGCCCGGCCTGCGCCAGCGGGCCGGGCGGGGCGGCCGAGGCCGGGCGAGCCTGATCCCCCCCGTCGCGGCTCGCCGCGGCATACCCGGCGCCGTCCCACGGGTGCTCGGCAGACATCGACCACCTTCCATCACGGCGCCCCTCGCGCGCGACCCTGCTGGGAGGTGATCGCCGGACTTCGCCGCCGCAGTCTGAACGCCCGTGAGCGCACCTCGGGCCTCTACGCTAACCGCTCCCGTCGACCCGGTCACGCACGAACCCCGGGCGGTTGGTGATGATCGCCTCCACCCCCAGCTCCAGGCACAGGTCCACGTCCTCGGCGTCGTCGACGGTCCAGACGAACACCTGGTGGCCGTGCCGGTGCTGCCGCCGCACGGTCGCCGGCCAGCGGCGCACGATCTGCTTGTCCAGCCCGGCGACCCCGGCGCCTCGCGGCAACGCCCCCCCGCGGAACCGCATCGGCACGGACGCCTGCATCAGGTACACCAGCGGGAGGGCGGGACACAGCTGCCGCATCCGGGACAACGCCAGCTGGGAGAACGACATGAGATGCACCTGCGGCCCCCCGGAGCGCCGGTCCAGCCCGAGTTCGGCCAGGGTCCTGGCCAGCTCCCGTTCAACCTGCCCCGCGTACCGGGTCGGGTGCTTGGTCTCGATCGCCACCCCCACCTGACGGTCGGCGGCCAGCACCGATGTGAGCAGCCGGCGCAGCGTGAGCAGCCGGCCCCGGTCCCGGTCAGGCAGCTCCGGCTCGAACCCGTGGCTGCTGCGCCAGGAACCCCAGTCCAGCCCCTCCAGCGTGGCCAGCTCCAGCGTCGAGACCCGGCCGACGCCGTTGGACGTCCGGCTCACCCGCCGGTCGTGGACGCACACCAGGTGCCTGTCGGCGGTGAGCCGCACGTCGCACTCCAACGCGTCGGCGCCCTCATGGATGGCGCGCAGGTACGCCTCGAGCGTGTGCTCCGGCTCCAGCGCGCTCGACCCACGATGGGCGATCACGAGCGGGACCGCGCGCGGCACTGCCCCATGCTCTCCGCCCGGGCTTCGTGAGGCAACGGTAGGGCGGGAAACACGCCGGACGGCCTGTCCGGAGTGCCGGCCCGCAGATTCCAGGGCGTGGGTGTCCGGGGGTGCGATGGAGTCCCCGAGCAGGCCCGAAGACAATGCTGAGCATGTATGTCGTGCTGCTGACCTCCGCCGCACCCAGATGAGCCGGGCCGACCCGCAGTTCGCGCCCGTCGACGGCACGCAGACCGTGCTGTCGACCCGCCAGGGACCGCTGGCCCGGCTCCGGCTGAACAACCCCAGGGCGATCAACGCGCTGACCCTGCCGATGGTCGAGGCGCTGTTGGGGCAGCTGCGTGCGTGGGCGGCGGACGATGCCGTGGGCGCGGTGCTGCTGGACGGGGCCGGCGAGCGGGGCTTCTGCGCCGGCGGGGATGTCCGCGGCATCCGGTCGGCGCTGCTGGACGGGACCGACGAGCCGCTGCGGTTCTGGCGGCGGGAGTACGAGCTGGACGCGACCATCGCCGCCTACCCGAAGCCGGTCGTGGCGGCGATGGACGGCATCACCATGGGCGGGGGGCTGGGCCTGTCGGCGCACGCGCGCGTGCGGCTGGTGACTCCTCGGTCGCGGATAGCCATGCCGGAGACCGCGATCGGCTTCTTCCCCGACGTCGGTATGACGTACCTGCTCGCCCGGGTGCCGGGTGAGCTCGGGACCCACCTGGCGCTGACCGGCGTCACCGTGAGCGGTGCCGACGCGATCACCGCCGGACTGGCCGACCACCTGGTCGACCCCGGCGAGATCGAGCAGATCGCGGCCGAGGTCGCCCGTGGCGGGCCGGTTTCCCCGGCGCTTTGCCGGCCCCGGCCGCAGGCACCGATCATGTCCGACCTGGCGTGGGTCCAGGCGTGCTACGCCGGTGCCGACGCCCCCGCCATCCTGCGCCGGCTGCGGGAGCGCCCGGAGCCGGCGGCAAACCGGACGGCGGACCTGTTGGCCACTCGTTCCCCGTGGGCGGTCACGGTCACCCTGGCCGCGCTGCGGCGCGCGGCCGGCCTGGACCTGGCCGGCGTGTTCCAGCAGGATCTGGTGCTCGGTCGGGCGTTCCTGGCCGAGCCGGACTTCGTGGAGGGGGTGCGAGCGGTCCTGGTGGACAAGGACAACGCGCCGCGCTGGCGACACCGGCACCTTGACGACGTCGAACCCGCCGCGGTAGCAGCGGTGTTCGAGGACAACCCGGCGCGGCTGCAGGCCGAGCGCCACTGAGCACGATGGGGCTCTTCCGTACCATCGGGGCAATGGGACCGCAGCAGGCAGGACGGTGGTGGGTGCGGCCGGCCCGTCCCGGCGACGGCGACTTCCTGCTGGACATGACGATGGAGGCGGTCAACTGGCAACCCCGCCGGCGGCTCACCCGCCGCCAGGTGATGGCCGACCCGTTGCTCATGCACTACTCCGCGGGGTATCCCCGACCCGGCGACGTCGGCGTGGTCGCCGTCGAGGAGCACGACGCCCCGATCGGCGCCGCCTGGGTGCGCTGCTTCCCGGCCGCCGACCCCGGCTACGGCTACGTCGACGACCAGGTGCCCGAGCTCACCGTGGCCGTGGTCCCGTTGCGCCGCGGCCGCGGCGTGGGCCGGGCACTGCTGGCGGAGCTGCTTCGGCGCACGGCCGAGCAGGGCTACGCCCGGGTCAGCCTGAACGTCGAGGACGGCAACCGGGCCAGGGCGTTGTACGAGTCCTTCGGCTTCCGGCCGTGGGGCGCCCCGGTCGACGGCGGCACGGTGATGGTCGCCGACCTCGGCGCCGGCCTCTGGTGACGTCTGCTCCGATATAGCGATGTCCCTAGACATTGCCAGACTGCGGTCGACCGAAGATCCCCCCGGGGGCTCCCGGGGGGATCTTCGAGAACCTCGGGTCTAGCCGACCAGCAGGCGCAGCCCGTTGGCGGACAGGGCGGGGGCGATCGGCTGGTACCAGCTGATGTTGGGCTGGCCGTACCGGCTGCGGCACCACCGCTTGTCGATCAGGCTGGCGCCACTGGTGACTCCCACGGCGTACCCGTTGGTGCTGATGTTGGACCCGCCGCTGTCACCGGGCTCGACGCACGCGTTGTGCTGGACCAGGCCGGTGATGACGCCCTCGGGATAGGTCACCGTGCGGTCCTTGGCGGTGACGGTGCCGCACGTCCATCCGGTCGTGATGCCGCTCTTGCAGATCGTCGCGCCGACCGGCGGGTTCCAGGTGCCGCGCACGGTCAGGTAGGTGTTGTTCCACAGGTAGACCGAGGGGGAGGGCTGCCAGTAGGTCGGGTAGCTGTTCCAGAAGGTGCCATGGTCCGAACCCGGGAAGTCCGAGGTCCGCATCGCCCCGATGAGGTAGCCGTTGCGGGTGGCGTTGCCGGCGACCTTGGTGCAGTGCCCGGCGGTGAGGACGACGTTGCGGTTGGCGCCGTCGCGGGTGTTGAAGCCGACGGAGCAGCTGCCGCCGGTCGCGGTCAGGAACCCGTAGCCGCCGACCATCCACTCGGTCGGGCGGGGCGCCTGGTCGGCCGACCCCGGTTCCACGCTCACCTTCGACCCGTAGGAGCGGGCCAGGTCCAGCAAGTGGGCGCCGGCCTGGTCCGTCGCGCCGGCGGTGGAGGTCACGACGACCACGTTGCGCGGCACGTCGACGAACCAGCCCTGGACCGAGCCGGCCCCGCGCGTCCTCGCCTCTTGGTCCAGTCGCTTCACGATCGCGCTCAGCGAGCTGCCGGTGAAGCGAACTCGCTTCGCCTTGGCGCCGGAGCGGGCGGCGGCCGAGTCACCGGCGGCGTCCACCGTGGTGACCACGAGCCGGCCGTCGGCGTCCAGGTAACTGCCGCCGGTGCGGCCCTTCAGGGAGGCCTCGACGCGCAGGCCGAGGTCGCCCAGCGACCGCTGGCCGGCCAGCCGCGCGGTGGCCGCGGCCACGCTGATGCCCTTGCTCTTGGCCAGCGCCTCGGCGGCGCCGGGTGCCACCGCCAGGTCGGTCCGCGCCGTCAGCGACGAAGCGGCCTGGGCGGACTGGGCCGGCGGCGGGACGGGAGCCGGGGCCGGGGCGCTGTGGGCCAACCCGACCGGCAGCGCGAACGAGAGCGCGATGCCGCAGGAGATGCCGGCCCGGCGGATGGTGCGGGTGACGAATGCTGTGCTCATGTCGGTTCCTCTGCTCCTCGGCCCGACTCGTCCGGGCCGTCTGAGAAGAGGCTGTGCCTGAGCGCTTAAGAGCCGCTTAAGACCTCAGCGGGCCAGCCACCTGCTGAACCCGGTCGTGCGGACGACCATCAGGGCGTCACCGTCCGCCAGCGTCCGGCTGCTGGTCGGCTGTCCGCGGCGGTCCACGCACGCCACGCTTCCCGCTGGCGGCTCGCCGCCGGCCAGGCAGGACGGCACGGGCGCGTATGCGGTCGTGCCCTCGGGAGCGCGCTCCACCACCAGGGTGGCGAACGTCTTGCCACCCAGCACCGAGGTGTCGTAGCGCAGCCCGAGGACGGCCGGGTCGGCGGCGCTCGCCACGAGGCCGGTCGCTGTGGCGTGCACCTGCTGGCCGACGGTGCCCGCGGGGCCGGCACCGTCCAGTGCCAGGACCACCTTGGCGCCGTTCACGTCGCCGCTGGGGACGGTCAGGGTGCCCGTCTGCGGCGCCACCGCGTCGGCGACCGGCTGGCAACCGTACGTGCTGCCGTTGCAGGAGCCGAACCCGTACGCGTCGGCGGCGCCGACCGTGACCTGGTGGCTGACGTCGTCGGGCAGGCTCAGCGTGCCGCTGGTGACCTTCACCGCTCCGGCCCCGGAGCGCGTGTATGTCGCACTGATCACGCTCGTGCCCGTCCCGGCGGCCTTGCGGATCAACCCCGCGTTCGTCACCGAGGACAGGGTGGTCACGCCGTAGAGCGTGCGCCCCTCGTACCAGCCGCCGTCGTTGGCGATGAGCAGCGTCCCCACGCCGGGGGCGGCGAGCTTGGGCAGCAGCTCCAGCGAGGTGCCCCGGTCGGCCGCGACGTATCCCTGGCCGCGCAGCTTGAGGGTGCCGTGGACCCGCAGCTGGTACTGGTCGAACAGGTTGACCCCCAACGGCGTGACGTCGGCCAGTGCGGCGTCGCCGACGACGAGCAGCCCTCGGGGGCCCGCGACGGGGGCGCCGCAGGTGCCGCCCAGACCGCAGCGGCGGGTCGTCATCGTGCTCGCCCCCGTCGTGCTGCTGGACCAGGTGAGCCTGCCGTCCAGGTCGATCCGTCCGGGGCCGCCCAACGTCCCCTTCGTCAGGGTCGTGGAACCCGACCGGAGCACCGAGGCACGGCTGGCCTGGTCGCCGTAGACGAGCAGCACCGAACCGGTGAGCAGCCGCAGCGTGGTGCCGGCGGCGACGTCGAACGCCTGCAGCTCAGCCGCCTCGCCCGCGCGCATGGTGACCGTCCCGGCGGCGTCGATGCACACGTAGCCGTCGACGCTGTCGAAGATGTCCGGGGCGCGACCCAGCGACCAGTTGCCGCCGGACACCCACAAGCCGTCTCCGGCCCCACCGGTCCAGACGTTCTTCTGCATCCCGGCCAGCGAGCAGAACGCCCCCGCCGCCGTGGCAGGGGCTGCCAGCCAGGAAACGCTCGACGCGAGAATCGCAAGCAACCCCAGCCATATTGCACCGAAATGAAGCCGTCGGCGGCCACGCATGCTCAGGGTCCCTTCGACGAGTCGCCCCACTGTAGTCACCCGGGTCCAGCCCTGTTCGTGGATTCGCCGCTTAGCCTGGGCGCGTGCAGATCCGGCTGCTGGGCCCGGTCGGCGCGTCTCACGGCGGACGGGACCTCGTTCTGGGCGCGCCCCGCCAGCGCGCCGTGTTCGCCATGCTCGCGCTGAACGCCGCCCGCACCGTCTCCACCGACCTGCTGGTCGACGGCATCTGGGGGGAGCACCCGCCGACCAACCCGCTCGCCTCCCTGCAGGTCTACGTCCACGGCCTGCGCCGCGCCCTGGCCGCCGCCGGGCTCGACCGCGGCCTGCTCGCCAGCCGGGCGCCCGGCTACTGCCTGGACGTACCCGTCATACAGACCGACCTGGGTGCGTTCGAACGCGACTGGGAGCGCTCCCGTGAGCTCAGCCGGGCACCGGACGCCCGGGCCGCCCTGGCCGCCCTGGACACGGGGCTGGCCCGGTGGCGCGGACCGGGCCTGGCCGACCTGCGGCAGTTCCCCTTCGCCGTTGCGCACGCGGCGCGCCTCGACGAGGCACACGCGCTGGCGCAGGAGGACCAGGTCGACTTGCTCCTGGCCTGCGGCGAGCACGCCCGGCTGGTATCCCACATCGAGACCTTGGTCGCCCAGCACCCCACCCGGGAGCGCCGCTGGGGCCAGCTGATGATCGCGCTGTACCGGTGCAACCGGCAGGCCGACGCGCTGGCGGCCTTCGCCCGGGCCCGCGACCTGCTGGCCGACGAGCTGGGAATCGACCCGGGAGACGCGCTGCGCCAGCTCGAGGTGGGCGTCCTGCGCCACGACCCGCAGCTGGCTCCCCCCGCGCTGCCGGCCGTCACCGACGCGCACGCGCTTGCCGCCGAGGCGGTGCGGACCGGCCCCGCGGAGGCCACCCCGGCCCGGCCGCGCAACGAGGCGCGGCTGCCCCAGCCCACCACGTCGACGTGGGGGCGCGACGAGCTCGCCGACGAGCTGGCGGCCCGGTTGGCCGACCCGGGGCTGCGCCTGCTCAGCCTGGTGGGACCGGGTGGGACGGGCAAGACGCGCCTGGCCACCCTGGTCGCCGCGCGGGCCCAGGGCTTCAGCGGCGGCCGGTTCTTCCTGGAGGCCGAGGAGGGGCAGGACGCGACCGCGCTGCTCACCAGCCTGGTCCTGGCCGTGGGCGGCCCGGAGCCGCCGGACCCGACGACCATCTCGGCCGCCGACACGGTCGCCGACCAGTTGCCGGTCGACCCGGTGCTGGTGGTGCTGGACAACCTCGAGGTCGTGCCGGACGCGGCCTACGCGGTCGAGGCACTGGTCAAGGCCACGACCGGGCTGACCCTGCTGGCCACCAGCCGGTTGCCGCTCCGGCTGGAGTTCGGGGTGGAGGTCGTCGTGCCGCCGGTCGAGCTGCCCCCCGTCGCGGTTGCCGCGGCGCAGGCGGGCAGCTATCCGGCGGTGGCCCTGTTCGTCGACCGGGCGGGCATGGTCAACCACCGGTTCCGCCTGGACGACGGGAACGCCGCCGACGTCGTGGAGCTCTGCCGGCTGCTCGACGGAATGCCGCTGGCCATCGAGCTGGCCGCCGCCCGGATGAGGCTGCTCAGCCCGGGAGCGGCCGTCGCGCGGCTACGCAGCGGGTTGAGCCTGCTGTCCAGCAGCCCGGGCAGCACCGGCGCCTCCGCCCGCACCCTCACCGGCACCATCGACTGGAGCCTGGCGCATCTGACGGAGTCCGCGCGAGCGCTGATCGACGACCTCTGCGTCTTCGAAGACGGATTCGGCCTGGAAGCGGTCGAGAGCATCACGGCGCTGCACGCGCGGACCACCGACGCACCGATGCCCGACCCGGTCGAGGACCTCAGCGCGCTGCTCGAGTGCGGGCTGGTCCACCTCAAGCAGACCCGGGTCGAGCTGCGCTACCACGTGCTCGGCCCGGTGCGTGCCCACCTGCGGTCCGCCGGCGACCAGAGCCAACGGGACCGGGTCCGCGCGTTGCACCTGGCCTGGATGCGGCGGCGACTGCCCGGTTGGGCCGCGGCGCTCGACGGTCCGGACGGAGACCTCGCCCTGGGCCGCTTCGACGACGAGCACGCGGACCTCTTGGCGCTCATCGGCTGGGCGCTTGGCCGCGGGCAGGTCGAGGAGGCGGCCGAGCTCGCCGCAGGCGCCCAGGCGTACTGGGTCGCGGCCGGGCGGATCCGGGAGGGTCTGGCGGTGCTCGACCGCTTCACCGGGCTGGCACTGCCGGACGGGTTGCGCCGCGCGCTCCAGGTCGGCGTGGCGCGGCTGGCCTACTACGCCGGTGAGCACGAACGCACCGAACGGGTATGCCGCGCGCTGATCGCCGGGTCGCCGCCGGGATTCCTCGAAGAGGCTTCCGCGCACTGCTATCTCGGTGCCGCGCTGGTCGCTTCGGGTGCTCCCGACGAGGGGGTGCCGCCGGCGACGACCGCCCTGGACCTGGCCCGCCAGCGCGGCGAATGGGAGATCCAGGCGGTGGCGCTGTCCGTCCTGGCCATCTCCGCGGCGATGACCGGCGACCTCGAACGAGAACGGTCCTGTTATGAGGAGCGCCTCGAGGTCGTCCGCGCCCGCGGCGACCGCGCGCGAATCGCCGACACCCTGAACACCTTGGCCGAGATCGCCCTCGACGAGCCCGACCTGGCCTCGGCGCAGGACCACGTCGCGGAGTCGCTGCGGCTGGCCGGCGAGCACCGCCCAATGGAACGCCGCGACGGCCTGATCACCTCGGCACGGATCGCCGTCCTCGCCGGCGAGAACGACCGGGCCGCCGCGGAGCTCAGCGAGGCGTTGGACATCGCCGCTCGGACCGGTCAGCCGCACGCCGCGGCGCAGGCCGCCCGAGCCACCTCGTGCCTACTGGTGGCCCGTGGCGAGCACCGTTCTGCGGTGAGGCTGTTCGCCGCGGCGCATGCGTTGGCCCCACCCGAGGGCGAGGACGGCGAGCCGTTCGAGACCGACCTGCGTGCCGCGCTTCGCGCCGCCCGCGCGGCCCTCGACACTGACGAGCTCGGACGGCTGTGGCGGTTCGCCGCGGATGACGACGTCGACACCGCGACGGTCATCGGAATGGCTCGGGCGGCGCTGACGTCAGGGGTCACCGGCGTGGGCTGAGGCGACCACGCCTGTCGACGTGCTGCCCGGAGCCCGAGGGTCTCGGCGTTGCCTACCGGCGAGCCCGTCCGAACCTGAGCAGCAAACCGTCGCAGCGTGGGTCAGCGTCCGGCGCGCAGGCCTGCCGAGAACGCCGCCGCGCCGCCGCGGTGACCTTGGGCGGTGCGAGCCCGCCCGCCGGACGGGCTGCGGTCGGACGCGCGGGGCCGGGCACGGCCACCGGCCCCGCTGGCCGCCAGGCCCGCGGACGCCGCGTTGCCGCGCTCACCGCGGGGCGAGCGCCGCGGCATACCGTTCGCGGCCGGCCGGGCAGGCGCGGCCGCAGCCAGGACCACGGCCCCTGACCGGCTCCGCTCCCCCGGTGCCACGTGGCGAAGCAGCGGGTGGCCGACCGCCACCCTGGTGGTGGTGGGCGCGATACCGGCCCTGCGGGTCAGCACGCGGACATCGCCGACCTGGGTGTCGGTCATCAGGGTGACCACCGTGCCGTCCGCGCCCGCGCGCGCCGTACGGCCGGAGCGGTGCAGGTAGGCCTTGTGCTCAACCGGCGGGTCGGCGTGCACGACCAGCGCGACGTCGTCGACGTGGATGCCCCGAGCGGCGATGTCGGTGGCCACCAGGGTGGACGCCGCCCCGCTGTGGAAGGCCTCCATGTGCCGGGTGCGGACGTTCTGGGAGAGGTTGCCGTGGAGTTCGATGGCCGGGACGCCGGCCGCGTTGAGCTGCTTGGCCAGCTTCTTGGCGCCGTGCTTGGTGCGGGTGAAGACGACGGTGCGTCCCGGCGCCGAGGTGAGGTCGACCAGGATCGGCAGGCGCTGCTCCTCCTGCACGTGGAACACGTGGTGGGTCATCGTGCCCACCGGCGACTGCTCGGAGTCCGCGTGGTGGGTGACCGGGTTGTGCAGGTACCGCTTGACCAGCACGTCGACGCCGGCGTCCAGGGTCGCGGAGAAGAGCAGCCGCTGTGCGTCGCGCGGGGTCCGGTCCAGGATGCGGCGCACCCCGGGCAGGAAGCCGAGATCGGCCATGTGGTCGGCCTCGTCCAGCACGGTCACCTGGATGGCGTCCAGGCTCAGGTGGCCCTGGCCGAGCAGGTCCTCCAGCCGCCCAGGGCACGCGACGACCACGTCGACTCCGTGGCGCAGGGCGTTGACCTGGGGGTTCTGGCCGACGCCGCCGAAGATGGTCACCGCCCTCAGGCCGAGCGGCCTGGCCAGCGGCGCCATCGTCTCGGCCACCTGGTTCGCCAGCTCACGGGTGGGCACCAGGATGAGCGCGCGGGGGCGCTGGGGCACGCGGGGGCGCTGGGGCTCGGCGAGCCGGGCGAGCACCGGGAGCAGGAAGGCGTACGTCTTGCCGGACCCGGTGCGACCGCGGCCGAGCACGTCGCGGCCGGCGAGCGAGTCCGGCAGGGTCGCCGCCTGGATCGTGGTCGGCCTGGTGATCCCGCCTGCGGCAAGCACGGCGGTCAGGGACTCGGGCACGCCGAGGCGGGCAAATGTCGTGTCAGCGGACACTGGACTCCAATGGTCAGGTGGGGTGGGCGCTCAGGTCGTCTTGCAGGGGGATGGACACCTGCGCTGCGCCGAGCGAGCTTCCACACGATGCGACGGCGTATGCCGCGCACGCTCAGTCTAGCGGTCGCCACCGTGTCGCGGGACGCGACCCGCGTCACTCGGTACCGCCACACCCAACGGGGGCCCGCGCCAGCCAAGCCGACCACCGCCGCGGATGCGGACCGCATACCAGCCGGACACACCGGCGGAAGTCCGTCATGGCCGAGCGCGAACCCCATTTGCCGGGACGGAAGCGGAATCAACGCGACATTTCCCCCCTCAACCTCGTCGCGTCAAATTTCTGCCGGAGACAACCGACATTTACCGGAGTAGCGTCGGCGGCGCTGCCCGTTTATCCGCCGGGCAACTCAGGCACGGGCCCTGGGGGGCCCTAGGGAGAGGGGTCGTCTTGCAACGTCTCACAACCAGGCCGCTAGTGGCGGCGGCATCGGCGATCGCCGTAATCGGGGCCGTCGCGCTGCCAACGGTGTCGGCGACTGCCGCCACCCCACCCGGGGCCGAACGCGTCGCCGGTGTGTCCCGGGTGCTCACCGCAAGTCTTGACCGGGCATTCCCGACCGGGCAGCGCGTGGGCACGTCGAAGGGCTTCCAGTCCCCGGAGTTCCCCCGCGACGCCGAGGCCGACGCCGCCGTCACCCGCAGCCACTCGCTCCGGCCGAGCGTGACCGCAGCCCTGAGAGCGGCGGCGACCGCGGCTGTCACGCAACGTCCGCCTCTGGTCAAGGGCACCGCGGTGAGCGGCACCACCCCCCACCAGACCGGGTCGTTCGAGGGCCTGAACATGTTCGACCAGCGGTTCGCCAACAACGGCAACCAGTTCAGCGTCGAGCCGCCGGACCAGGGGCTGTGCGTCGGCAACGGCTACATCCTGGAGTCCGTCAACGACGTCCTGCAGGTGTACACCGCGGACGGGAAGCCGGCGACGCCGGTGACCGACCTCAACACGTTCTACGGCTACCCCGCCCAGTTCAACCGCACGACAGGGGAGCAGGGACCCTTCGTCACCGACCCCGTCTGCGCGTTCGACGTCACCACGCAGCGCTTCTTCCACATCGTGCTGACCCTGGACGTCGTGGCCGCGACCGGCGAGTTCACCGGGAGGAACACCCTGGACATCGCGGTCAGCAAGACCTCGAACCCGACGGGTGGCTGGCGCATCTACCGCCTGCCGGTGCAGGACGACGGCACGCAGGGCACGCCGCGGCACCAGGGCTGCCCGTGCATCGGTGACTACCCGCACGTCGGCCTGGATTCCAACGCGCTGGTCCTGACCACGAACGAGTACCCGTTCGACGACTCTCCGGGCGTCTTCGGCAACAACTTCAACGGCGCCCAGATCTACGCCTTCGACAAGCTGGCAATGGCGAGGGGTGCGAACGCGATACGAGGCGTGCAGTTCGAGAACACCTTTATCCGCAGCGGCGGCGGCAAAGTCCCCGGCTTCACCGTGTGGCCCGCCCAGTCCGCCGGGGGCGACTTCGACCGTCGCAACAACGGCACCGCGCACCTGCTGTCCTCGATCGCCGGCGAGGAGGCGCAGCCCGTCGCCCCGACCGGCTACGCCAACCAGATCGCCACGTGGCGCATCTCCAACACCGGGTCCCTGCAGAGTGGACGGGGTGCCCCGTTCCTGAGCCGCGCGCTGATGGGGTCGCAGGTGTACGGCGTCCCGCCGCTGGTTGCCCAGAAGGTCGGCCCGGTGCCGTTGCGGGACTGCACGGTCGTCGACTGCCTCGGTGTGGGCGCCAAGGACCCCAACGCCACCGAGGGGCCGCTGAACGCCAACGACAGCCGGATGCAGCAGACCTGGTACGCGGGCGGGAAGCTGATGGGCGCGCTCGACACGATCGTCCAGGTCGGCGGCAACATCCAGGCCGGCATCGCCTGGTTCGTCGTGGACACCGGCGGGGCGACCGCGAGCGAGGAAACACTCGCCGGGCAAGGCTACCTGGCCGTCTCCGGCGAGAACGTCACCTACCCGGCCATCGCGACGCTGTCCAACGGGCGGGGCGTAATGTCCTACACGCTGGTCGGCCGCCACTACTTCCCCAGTGCCGCCTACTCGATGTTCACCGCGACCGGCGGCCCCGGGCTGGTCAACATCGCCGCCCGCGGTCGCGCACCGCAGGACGGGTTCACGGAGTACCCCTTCTGGACCGGCCAGTTCCGGCCACGCTGGGGCGACTACGGCGCGGCCGCCGTGAGCAACGGGAAGCTGTACTTCGCCAACGAGTACATCGCGCACTCGTGCACGTTTGCCGAGTACAAGCGGGACACGACCTGCGGTGGCACGCGGGCCGCGCTGGGCAACTGGTCGACGCGAGTGACGACCCTGACGCCGTAACCGGCGGCAGGCCGAGGGCCGGTGTCCCCGCTGGGGCCCGGCCCTCGGCATGCGTCGTCCAGGTCCGACAGGAACGCCGCGAACTGCTCCTCCGAGCGGGTCATGAAATCAGACCACGTGCTCACAGGGGCACCCGGTCTGCCGGGTATGCCGGGCATGGGCTGCCGACGACGTCCGTCGCCCTCACCCCTGCGCGCGCAGGTACCGGCCGAAGTGGGGAACGGTGAAGGCGATCCGGCCGCGCTCGCCGGAGTAGATCAGCCCCTTCTTGAGCAGCGCGTCCCTCGCGGGCGACAGCGACTGCGCGGAGCGGCCGAGCAACGCGGCCACCGCAGCCGTCGGGACCGACTCCGCACCGGGCTCCGCGGCGTCGGCCATCGCCCGCAGGTACTCCCGCTCAGCCGGGGTCGCCCGCTCGAACCGCGACCCGAAGAAGCCGACCGCCAGCTCCGCCTCCGCCTCCGGGGCCGCCACCCGCACGTCCTCGGCGGTGATCGGGGATGACGGCGCGACGTCCCAGACGACCTTTCCGTAAGCCTGCAGGAAGTACGGGTAGCCGGCGGTCACGGCATACATCGCCTCCAGCGCTTCCTCGGAGAAGGACGCCGCCTCGTCCTTGGCCGGGGCCTGCAACGCCAGATCCGCTGCGGGACGGTCCAACCGGTCGATCCGGGTGTAGGCGAAGAGCCGCTCGCTGTAGGACTTGCTCGCCGACAGCACCGCCGGCAGGTGCGGCAGTCCGGCGCCGACGACCACGACCGGCACACCGCTCTGGCTGATCTCGTGGCAGGCCGCGCAGAGCGCCGACACCTCCGCCGGTCGCAGGTCCTGCATCTCGTCGACGAACACCGCCACCCCGCGCCCGACGTCCGCGGCCAGCCCGCCGACGTCGGTGAGAAGCTCGACCAGGTCGATCTCGATGTCGCCGGAGTCGGCTCGTCCCGTCGCCGCGGGGGCGGCGATCCCGGGGTTGTACCGGTCCCGCAGCTTGGACCCCTCCGCGGACCTCGCGGCGAAGGCCTTGACGACGCCGAGCACCTGGTCGGACTGGTCCTTGCGCGGATGTCCCAGCTCGCGCACGGCCACGTGGAGCGCGGCACTGACCGGCCGGCGCAGGTCCTGGTCCGGCCTCGCCTCGAACTTGCCAGTCCCCCAACCGGATCGGACCGCCGCGGACCGAAGGGCGTTCAGCAGCACGGTCTTGCCGACTCCCCGAAGCCCGATCAGCACGATGGACCGCTCCGGCCGACCCTTCGCCACCCGTTCGAGCACGATGTCGAACGCCCGCAGCTGTTCGCCCCGCCCGGCCAGCTCGGGTGGGCGCTGGCCGGCGCCCGGGGCGTAGGGGTTGCGTACCGGGTCCACGATCGGACTGTATGCGGCTGTCTACCGTTTCCGGGATATCTCGCCAGAAGGCGCTAGGCGTGTCGCCCCGCGACCGGACACCCCGGAAGGCCCGTTTCCGGCCTCGGCGCTGCCCAAAACGGGCGCCCCCAGGTGTTCGGATGGGGTTTTGCGGCGTCCCGAGGTGTCCGGATTGGTATTGGGGCGCGCCCCGAGGCCACCAACCCCCTCATCCGAAGGGCGGCTACTTGAGCAGCCGGGACAGCCGCCGGTCGGCCAGCGGCTTCCCGCCCGTCTGGCAGGTCGCGCAGTACTGCAGCGAGGAGTCCGCGAACGAGACCTCCCGCACCACGTCGCCACACACCGGGCAGGGCTGGCCGGTCCGCCCGTGCACCCGCATTCCCGCCCTCTTGGCGTCCTTGAGCTCCTTGGCGGGCTTGCCCGACGCGGCGGCGACCGCCGCCGTCAAGGTGCCCTGCAGCGCGGCGTAGAGCCGGTCCACCTGTTCCTCGTCCAGCGACGCTGCGATCGCGAACGGTGAGAGCCGGGCGACGTGCAGCACCTCGTCGGAGTAGGCGTTGCCGACGCCAGCCAGGAACTCCTGGTCCTTGAGAAGCCCCTTCACCTGCGTGCGGCGCCCCGCAAGGAGGGCGCCAAAGTCGTTGCGCGACAAGGACATCGGCTCGGGGCCCAGTCGCGCGACACCGGGCACCTCGCGCGGGTCCCGGACGATGTAAGCCGCGAGCCGCTTCTGCGTGCCGGCCTCGGTCAGGTCGAAGCCACTGCCGTCGGAGAGCCTGCACCGCAAGGCGATCGGCGACTTGCCCGGCCGCAGCATCGCCGTCGACAGGGCATCGGACCAGCGCAGCCAGCCGGCGCGGGCCAAGTGGAACACCAGGTGCGTCCCGTCGGCGTCGATGTCGATGAACTTGCCGTGCCGGCTCACGGCGGCCACGGGCAGCCCGGCCAGTGCCTGCGGCGGCGGATCGTAGGTCTTCAGCACCGAGATCGAGCCGAGCTCGACCCCAGCAATGGCCAGGCCGATGATGCGCGAGCCGAGGAGGTCGACCAGCGCCTGGACCTCTGGCAGCTCGGGCACCGGGGTCAGGCCACCGCTGCCCGGAGCAGCCGGAGCAGGACGTACCCGTCCGGGCCGCGCACCACCGGCACGGTCCGGCGGGGCCTGGGCCCGAACTCCTCGTTCGACACCGGAAGCCCGTGCGACAGCACCTGCTCGGCCGGGGTCAGCTCGCGGATCGCAATGGTGTCAACGACATCGGGCCGGTCCCGGGCGAAGTCACCGTAGATCTTCGGGTCGTGCTGACCGTCGTCGCCGACCAAGGTCCAACGGATGTGCGGGAACTCGCGCGCCAGGCGGTGCAACGCCTCACGCTTGTGCTCCTGGCCGCTGCGGAACCAGCCGGTATTCGTCGGGCCCCAGTCGGTCAGCAGCAGCGGGCCGGCGGGGTAGCCGTGACGGGCCAGGAACCGGGTCAGGGTCGGTGCGGTGTTCCAGGCCCCGGTCGACACGTAGAAGATCGGCGCGCCCTCGTGCTCGGCGAGCAGTGTGCGGTACATCGGCGCCATCCCCGGCACCACGTGCCGAGCGGTCTCGTGCCGGACGAAGGTGTTCCAGGCGGCGATCATGGGCCGCGGCAGCGCCGTGATCATCACTGTGTCGTCGATGTCGCTGACCAGCCCGAACGTGACGTCCGTCCCGACCACCCAGACCGGCACCCGCACCGGCTCGGCCCCCTCCGCGGCGATGGTCACCTCGTGCCAGCCGGCCGGCAGGCCCGACCCGGTCACCACGACGTCCACGTAGCCACTGCGGTCGGTCCGGGTCCGCACCTCCCGCTCACCCGCCGTGACCGTCACCGGCAGCCCCATGGTCGGCGCGGTGATGAAGGCCCGCCACCCCCGCGGCTCGTCCGGCCCTCGCAGCTCGCGGACTCGGGCCTGCAGAGCGTCCTCCGCGTCCTCCGGCCGGCCCTCCCCCGGTGGCCGGCTGAGCAGCACCCGGCCGAGCACCCGGACGAACTCCGGGCTGCCGTAGCCGGTGTGGCCGATGGTGCGGGTGATCCAGCCACGCCGGTGCAGCAGCGCGTTCGTGCGACGGTGGAAGGCGTCCTCGACGATCGCCGCCGAGTGCGGGCGAGACATGTCCCTGAGCGTATGCGGTCGCCGTCCGTCCTTCGACCGCACCGACGTAGCGTTGGCCCATGACTGCCCCGCACCCGGCCACCCTCGGACAGCTGCTTGCCACCGGCTACCGGCCCCGGTCGGTCAAGGCGGAGATCCGGGCGAACCTGCTCGACCGGCTCCGGACCGGCACGCCGGCCTTCCCCGGCATCGTCGGCTTCGACGACACCGTGCTGCCCGAGCTCGAGTCGGCCCTGCTGGCCGGGCACGACCTGGTCCTCCTGGGCGAGCGGGGGCAGGGAAAGACCCGGCTGATGCGCACCCTGGCCGGCCTGCTCGACGAGTGGTCGCCGGCCGTGGCCGGCTGCGAGATCAACGACGACCCGCTCCACCCCGTATGCAGCCGCTGCCGCCGGCTCGCCGCGCAAATGGGCGAGGACCTGCCGGTCGCCTGGCGGCACCGGGAGGAGCGGTACACCGAGAAGCTGGCCACCCCGGACACCTCCGTCGGCGACCTGGTCGGCGACGTCGACCCGGTCAAGGTCGCCGAGGGACGGACCCTCGGCGACCCGGAGACGGTGCACTACGGCCTGGTCCCCCGCACCAACCGGGGCATCTTCGGGCTGAACGAGCTGCCCGACCTGGCCGAGCGGATCCAAGTGGCGATGTTCAACGTGCTGGAGGAGCGCGACATCCAGGTCCGCGGCTACTCCCTGCGGCTGCCGCTGGACCTGCTGCTGGTCGTCACGGCCAACCCGGAGGACTACACCAACCGAGGGCGGATCATCACCCCGCTGAAGGACCGATTCGGCGCCGAGATCCGCACCCACTACCAGAGCGAGGTCGCCGACGAGGTGGCCATGGTGCGTCAGGAGGCGGCCACCGTGGCCGAGGTGCCGGAGCACCTGGTGGAGGTGGTCGCGCGGCTCACGCGCGGACTGCGGGAGTCGGCCTCGGTGGACCAGCGCTCCGGTGTGTCCGCCCGGTTCTCCATCGCGGCGGTGGAGGGGGTCGCCGCCTGCGCCCTGCGCCGCTCGGCCCGGGTCGGCGACCCGGAGCAGGTGGCGCGCGTGTGCGACATACCGGCCGTGCTGCCCACCCTGCTGGGCAAGGTGGAGTTCGAGATGGGCGAGCAGGGCCGCGAGCGCGAGGTGCTGGAGCACCTGCGGCGGGTCGCGACCGCGGAGACCTACCGATCGCGGCTGGCCGGGCTCGACCTGGCCGGTTTCACGGGACTGTTCGCCGACGGAGCGCTCGTGGAGACCGGGGAGCTGGTCTCGGCCGCCGAGCTGTTGAGCCAGCTCGGCCCCGTCCCCGGGCTGTCCAAGGTGTTGGACCGGCTCGGTCACGGGGACGACGCGTCGCTCGGGCAGACAGCGGCCGCAGTGGAGTTCGTCCTGGAGGGACTGCACCTGACCCGCCGGCTGGACAAGGACACCGTCGCCGGCCGCACCGTCTACGGCGGCTGAGATGTCCGCCCAGCCGCACGACCCGCGCCAGGACCCGCACGGCCGGTTCCGCTACGGCCCCTGGCGCGGCGGCCGCGACCCGCTGGCCCCGCCGTATGACGTGCGGGCGGCCCTGGACGAGGTGGGTCGGGACGTGCTGGCCGGAGGCAGCTTGCGAGAGGCGTTGCGCGACCTGCTGCGGCGCGGACGCCAGGGGCGGGACGGACTGGACGAGCTGGTCGAGCGGGTGCGCCGGATGCGGCAGCAGGTCCGCCGCCGCGGCAACCTGGCCGGGACCCTGGACCGGGTCCGGGCGGCGCTGGACCAAGCGCTGGCGGCCGAGCGGGACGAGCTGGCCGCAGCCGACGACGACGCGGCGCGGCTGGCCGAGATGGAGCTGGCCACCATCCCGGACGACGTCGCCGGCGCGGTGCGGGCCCTGGCGGACTACGACTGGCGCTCGGCGCAAGCGCGGGCGGCGTACGAGTCGATCCGCGACATGCTCCGCCGGGAAGTGCTCGGCGCGCAGTTCGCCGGGATGAAGAACGCACTGTCGCAAGGGGATCCGGAGGCGATGCGGCAGATCCGCGACATGCTCGACGACCTCAACCAACTGCTGGCGGCGCACGCGCGGGGCGAGGACACGACGGACCGTTTCGAGCAGTTCATGGCCCGGCACGGCGAGCTGTTCCCGGAGAACCCGCGCAACGTCGATGAGCTCATCGACGCTCTCGCCCGGCGGCAGGCCGCGGCCGAGCGGATGATGGCCTCGCTGTCGCCGCGGGAACGTGAGGAGCTGGCCCAGCTGATGAGCCAGGCCCTGGCGTCGGACCCGGACCTGGCCTCCCAGATGGCGCAGCTCTCGGCCAACGTGCGGGCGCTCCGGCCGGGAATGGGCCGGGGCCGGCCGGTGCAGATGGGCTCCGGCGGCGAACCGCTGGACTACAGTGACGCGGTCGAGGCCGTCGCTGAGCTGGCCGACCTGGAGGCACTGGACCGCCAGCTCTCCCAAGGGTTTCCAGGTGCGACGCTGGATGATGTGGACGTCGAGATGCTCGAGCAGCGGCTCGGCTCCGCGGCCGCCGCCGACCTGCGCACCCTGCGGGAACTGGAGCGGGAACTGGAGCGGCAGGGGTACCTCCACCGCGGTGACGACGGGCTGCGGCTGACGCCGAAGGCGGTCCGGCGGCTCGGCGAGACCGCGCTGCGGCAGGTGTTCTCCTCCCTGGCCACCGGCCGCGGCGACCACGACGACCGCCGGACCGGGCAGGCCGACGAGCGGACGGGCGCTACCCGCGGCTGGGTGTTCGGCGACGACCTGCCTCTCGATGCCGTCCGGACCGTATCGAACGCCTTATTGCGCAACGGGATCGGCACCGGTGGCGTCCGGCTGGCGGTCGAGGACTTCGAGGTTGTGGAGACCGAGCGCCGGACGACCGCGGCCGTGGCGTTGTGCGTGGACCTGTCGTTCTCGATGGTGGCCGAGGGGCGCTGGGGCCCGATGAAGCAGACCGCGCTGGCCCTGTCGCATCTGGTGGAGACCCGGTTCCGGCAGGATGCCCTGCAGATCGTCGGCTTCGGCCTGAGCGCCCGGCGGCTTACCCCGACACAGCTGGCGGAGATCGAGCCCGACTACGTGCAGGGCACCAACCTGCAGCACGCCCTGATGCTGGCCGCCCGGCACCTGCGCCGGCACCCGGACGCCGAGCCGGTGGTGCTCGTGGTCACCGACGGCGAGCCGACCGCCCGGCTGCTGGCCGACGGGCAGCCCGACTTCCACTGGCCAGCGCTGCCGGAGACGGTTCGCGCGACGGTGGCCCAGGTGGACGAGCTCGCCCGGTACGGCGCGTCGATCAACGTGTTCATGCTCGGCGAGGACCCCGGCCTGGCCCGGTTCGTCGACGCCATCGCGCGACGGTGCGGCGGCCGGGTCTTCACCCCGGACATCGGCCGGCTCGGCGAGTACGTCGTGGCCGACTATCTCACGGCCCGCCGCGGCCGCTGAGCGGGGCGGACTGCCGCCGGAAGCCCTTGGCCGAGCGGCGAGGTCGGGTCGCCACGGCCCAACGAGCTCGCCGTCGAGGGCGTGACGGACGCGGCCCGGCGGCGCGCAGACCGGTCAGAACAGCTTGTACCGCTCCTTGCCCAGCTCGAACCCGTGGTCACTGTTGGCGTCCAGGCAGCGCAACCCGGTCTGGCTGACCGAGCAGGCGATCTTGCCGGCCTGCACGGTGTCCCCGTCGCCGAGCACCTTGGCGCGCGGATTGCGCACCGTGTCGCCGGCACACACGAAGGACGCGCCGTCGACGGAGACCTGCACGTCGGTGCCGAAGTCCAGGGTGCAGCCGGCGGGCTTCTTGGGCGGCTTCCACGCCTGGCCGGAGATGGTGCACCGGACGTACTCGGCGGCGTCGCCGCCGCCGGCGATCGCGATGCACTCGATGTTCTTGGTCGGTGAGGCGAAGGAGGCGATGTCGCCCTTGCGCACCTTGACCGTCGTGCCCTTCGCGGTGGCGGTCGGGCTGGCCTGGGTCGTGCGCGACACCGACGTCGTAGGGGTGGGATCGGTGGGCGAGCTGGTCGGGGTCTGCGGCACCGCCGTGGCAGTGACCCGGGCCCCCGGCGGCGCCGTGGCGGTGGCGCTGCCGCAGCCGGTGAGGAGCAGCCCCAGGGCGGCGAAGACGGCCGGACGCACCATGGGGGGACCCTAACCGCTGGATAGGCTGCCGCCCGTGACCTCGTGGCTGACATCCGCCATGTTGGGCGGGTCGGCAGTGCTGGCGGCCGTCGCAGCCTGGTTCACCGCTCGCAACCGCCCGGTGAACGTCTGGGTGCTCGGGGTCGCGGCGCTGCTCGAGCTGCTGTTCCTGGTCCAGCTGGTCGTCGGGGTGGTGGCCCTGGCCACCCAGCACCAGCACGTGAACGCCGCACTGTTCCTCGCCTACCTGCTGGGGCTGGTCGTGGTGGTGCCGGTCGCGGTCGCCTGGGCGCTGGCCGAGCGCACCCGGTGGGGGATGGGCGTCCTGGTCGTGGCGGGGCTGAGCCTGCTCGTGCTCGTCGCCCGGCTGCAGCAGCTGTGGGGCGGCCAGGGTGCCTGAGCCCGCGACCCGCACCGGGCCGGGGCGGCTGCTCATCGCCGTGTATGCGGTGTTCGCCCTGGCGGCCACCGGCCGGGCCTCGCTGCAGATCGCCGAGCACTTCGCCCGGGCGCCGCTGGCCTACACCCTGTCCGCGCTGGCCGCGGTGATCTACCTGGTGGCGACCGTGGCGCTGACCCGCGGGGACCGCACCGCGGTGCGGGTCGCCACCGTCAGCTGCACCATCGAGCTGGTCGGGGTGCTGGTCGTCGGGCTCGCCTCCTACGCCTTCCCCGGGGCCTTCCCGGACAAGACGGTGTGGTCGCACTTCGGCAGCGGCTACGGCTACGTCCCGCTGGTGCTGCCGGTGCTCGGCCTGCTCTGGCTGCGCAGGCACAGAGCCGGCTAGGCGAACCGGCGACGCAGCTCGGGAAGGACGTCCGCGGCATACAGGTCGAAGAGCTGGTCGTAGTGCTCGCCCATGTTGGAGACGAACACCTCGTCGAAACCGGCCTGGGCGAACGGTTCGAAGCCCGCGACGTGCTCCGCGGCGTCGCGGCCCGCCACCACCGACTCCGCGGTCATCTCCCGGGTGACCAGCTCCGAGACCTGCTCGAAGTGCTTGGGCGAGGGCAGCACCTGGGACAGCTCGCCAGGGACACCGGAGTTGCGCCACAGCCGGTGGGCGATGTCAACGCCCTCGTCCTTGGTCGCGGCCACCGCGACCTTGAAGCCTGCCTGGGTCGGGGCGGTCGCGCCCCTGGCCTTGCGGAACTGCTTCACACTGTCGGCGTCGGGGTTGGTGCTGATGAACCCGTCGGCGACCCGGCAGGCCAGGTCCAAGGCCTTGGGCCCGAAGGCCGACATGTACACCGGCGGCGGCTCCTCCGGCAGGGTGTAGATCCGCGCGGTGTCGACCGTGTAGTAATCGCCCTCGAACGAGACGACCTCCCCGGTCCACAGCGCCCGCATCACCTCGACGGCCTCCTCCAGCATCGCCAGCCGGGCGTCCGCGTGCGGCCAGACGTCGCCGAGGATGTGCTCGTTGAGCGCCTCCCCGGAGCCGACGCCGAGGACGAACTTGCCCTCTGTCAGCACCGCGGACGTGGCCGCCGCCTGGGCGATGATCGCCGGGTGGGTGCGCACGGTCGGGCAGGTCACCGCCGTCGTGATCGGCAGGTCGCACACCCGCGAGATCGCGCCGATCATGGACCACACGAACGGGCTCTGGCCCTGCTCGTCGTTCCACGGGTGGAAGTGGTCGCTGATCCACAGCGCCTCGAAACCCGCCTTCTCGGCCCCGACCGCCTGCTCGACCAACTCGGCGGGGGTGAACTCCTCGCTGGACAGGAAGTACCCGACTCGCATGTTCCCTCCATCGCCTCGACGTCGTCGGCCCCCCTCTGCCCCGATGTCCCCCGGCCAATCGCGGGCCGCCGACCGGCTCGGGTAGAAACACGGGTATGTCGCAGCGCTGGCTCCGCACGTACCTGAAGGACCACTACTCCGCCGCCACCGGGGGGGTGGAGCTGTTCCGGCGGGTTGCCGGCAGCCACGGCGACCCGCAGGTGCGCGAGGCGGTTTGCGCTGTCGCGGACGAGGTCGACACCGACCGGCTGGCCCTGCGGCAGTTCATGCGCGCCGTGGGGGCCCACCCGTCACGGCTCGGGCAGGCTTTGGCCTGGTCCGGGGAGAAGGTCGGCCGGCTGAAGCCGAACGGCACCCTGGTGCGACGCTCGCCACTGACGGACGTGGTGGAGCTGGAGGCCCTCTCGGTAGCGGTCGAGGGCAAGCTGCGCGGCTGGCGGATGCTGCTCGCGCTGGCCGAGACCGACCAGCGGTTGGACGCGGAGCTGCTGACCGAGCTGGTCGGCCGCGCGGAGCGGCAGCGGGAGCGGCTGGAGCGGCTGCGGCTGCGGGTGGGGACCCGGGTGCTGTCCCACACCGGCGCCGGGTGAGCCGGCCTCGACCGAGCCCTACGGTTACACCTGGGTGAACTCTGCCCGGCGGGGCTGTTGCCGGCGCGTGTCCGTCAGGCACGATGCCGGGCACTATCGCAGGCACCATTACTGGCAGCATCACAGGCAGTGGCGAGCGAGGAGACGCGGGTGGCAGAGCGACATCTGCGGGTGCTGTCGCCCACGCCGACCCGCTTCCACACGGTGCACGGCTACCGGCGGGCCTACCGGGTGCAGGGGTCCGGGCCGGCGCTGCTGCTGGTTCACGGCATCGGCGACAGCTCGCGCACCTGGGATCCGGTGGTGCCGCGCCTGGCCCGGCACTTCACCGTGATCACCCCCGACCTGCTCGGGCACGGGCAGTCGGACCGGCCCCGGGCGGACTACTCGGTGGCGGGCTACGCGAACGGGATGCGCGACCTGTTGGGGGTGCTGGACGTCGAACGGGTCACCGTCGCCGGGCACTCCCTCGGCGGCGGGGTGGCCATGCAGTTCGCTTACCAGTACCCGGAACGGACCGAGCGGCTGGTCCTGGTGAACT
Source organism: Dermatophilaceae bacterium (assembly GCA_035689185.1). Classification (GTDB taxonomy): domain Bacteria; phylum Actinomycetota; class Actinomycetes; order Actinomycetales; family Dermatophilaceae; genus DASSLY01. The sequence goes on along the minus strand of DASSLY010000119.1, from coordinate 22,619 downwards.
CCGGCGGGGTCGGCCGGGAGGTGAACCCGGTGCTGCGGGCAATCTCGCTGCCGCTGGTCGAGCACCTGCTCGCCGGGCTGAGCCTGCCGACGGTTCGGTGGCAGGTCGAGGCCGCCGCGGCGGTGGTGCGCCGGCTGCCGGTCGACCTCGCCGCCGACGTGGACGACCTGCTGCGGATGTTCCAGTCGCTGCCGGACGCGGCCGCGCGCAGCGTGTTCCGCCGCACGCTGCACTCGGTCGTCGACTGGCGCGGTCAGGTCGTCACCATGCTGGACCGGTGCTACCTGGCGGCCGGCATGCCGACGCTGCTCGTCTGGGGCCGCCGCGACCCGGTCATCCCGGTGGCGCACGCCTACCGGGCGCGCGAGGCGATGCCGGGCAGCCGGCTGGAAATCTTCGAGGACGCCGGGCACTTCCCGTTCCACGCCGACCCGGCGCGGTTCGCGCGGGTGCTGCGCGACTTCATGCGCACCACCGCGCCGGCCGACTGGGCTCCCGGCCAGTGGCGTGACCTGCTCCGCAACGGCCGGCCCGTGCCCTCGGCCGCGCAGCAGCGCCAAAGTGTCCGCAGCGCCACCTGAGCACCCGGTACGCCCGACCCGCCTCGGCGCCGGCCCCTCGTCTCATCGAAGCCTCAGCCACCCGCGGTTACGGTGAGCCGGTGTTCCGCAGGTGGCGCTGGTGGGTGGTGTCCGCCGGCGTCGCCGCGTTGATCGCCACGCCCGGTCTGGTGTCGCGTCTGCCCGCCGGCTCCCCCGCTCTCGCCCCGGCGGCGCTGCTCGCGCGGGTGCAGTCGGCCCGGACGACCCCGTATGCCGGGTACGCGGAGGTGACCGGTGGGCTGTCCCTGCCGGTGGCCGGGGACCTCGCCTCGCTGACCGAGCTGCTCGGGGGGCGGACCGAGCTGCGGGCCTGGTGGCGGTCCGCGTCGTCCTGGCGGGTCGACGCCATCGACGTGGTGGGTGAGCGGGGTGTCTACCGCCAGGGAGAGCACGTCTGGTCCTGGGACTACCAGGACAACCGGGCGACGCGTTCCCACGCCGGGGACCCCGACTCGATCCGGCTGCCGGTGGCCGCGGACACCCTTCCTTCGCTGCTCGGCTGGCGGCTGCTCGGCGACGCCCGGGCGGCTGAGGTGACCGGCCTGCCGTCGCGGCGGGTAGCGGGCCGGGCCGCCGACGGGCTGCGGCTGGTCCCCACGCAGCCCTACGCCAGCGTGGGTCGGGTCGACCTGTGGGTGGACCGTGCCTCGGCGGTGCCGCTGCTCGTGGAGCTGGTGGCCCGGGGCGCGTCGGCGCCGTCGATCTCGACCACCTTCCTGGACTTCGAGCCGCGGCTGCCCGGGCTGGACGAGACGCAGTTCCGCGCTCCGGAGGGGGCCCGAGTGCGGTCGGCGAGCACGTTCGACCTGGCCCGGCTGGCTACCCGGATCCCGGCCACGGCGCCACCGGACCGACTGATCGGGCTGACCCGCGGCCGGCGGCTGGCCGAGGCCGGCTCGGTCGGGGTGTACGGGCAGGGCGTGACCCAGTTGGCCCTCTCGCCGATGCCACGGCGGCTAGCCGCCTCGCTGCGGGACCAGCTCGCCCGGACGCCCGGCGCGCAGCGCACCGGTGCCGGGGAGGCGCTGTCGGTGGGCGCGCTCAGCCTGCTGCTGACCACCGCTGACCGGGCGGGCCGGGCCTGGCTGCTGAGCGGCACCGTCACCGTGAGCGGGCTGGTGACGGCGGCCGCGGAGCTGCTCGCCGACCAGGCGGCGGACCGGTGATCCGGACCCACGCGCTGACCAAGCGCTTCGGGGCCGTGCTGGCCGTCGACCGGGTCGACCTGGACGTCCGGGCGGGCGACATCTACGGCTTCCTCGGGGCCAACGGGTCGGGCAAGACGACCACCGTGCGGATGCTGCTCGGCCTGGTGCTCGCGACGTCGGGGCAGGTCGAGGTGCTCGGCCAGCCGATGCCGCGAGCGGGGGCCCGGGTGCTGCCGAGGGTGGGCGCGCTGGTCGAGGGTCCGGCGGCATACGGGCACCTGTCCGGGCGGCGGAACCTGGCCATCCTGGACGCGAGCGGAGGACGACTCCGCTCGGGGGACCGGTCCCGGCGGGTGGACCAGGTGCTGGAGCAGGTCGGCCTGGCCGGCGTCGGACGCCGCCCGGTGCGGGCGTACTCGCTGGGGATGCGCCAGCGGCTGGGGCTGGCGGCAGCCCTGCTCCGCCGCCCGGAGCTGCTGGTGCTGGACGAGCCGACCAACGGGCTGGACCCGCAGGGCATCCGCGAGGTCCGTCAGCTGCTGCTGGATCTGCACGCCGGCGGGACGACGGTGTTCATGTCCAGCCACCTGCTGGCCGAGGTGGAGGTGCTGTGCACCAGGGTCGGTGTGCTCGACCAGGGCCGGCTGGTGCTGCAGGAGCAGCTGGCGGCGGTGCGAGCCCCCACCGGCAGGACGGTGGTGCGGACACCGGACGCCGCAGCCGCAACCGCCGTGCTCGACGGCCGGGTGGAGCGGCGCGACGCCGACCGGCTCCTGGTGCGAGCCGCCGACCCTGCTGCCCTCAACGCCGAGCTGGTGGCCGCGGGCGTCCGGGTGAGCGAGCTTGCGCCGGAACGGCGCACCCTGGAGCAGGTGGTCGCGGAGCGGACGACGGCCAGCCCCGACCGGCACGACGCGGCGGCGGTGAGCCGCCCGTGATCGCCGTCGAGCTGGGCAAGGTCCTGCTTCGGCCCCGGACCTGGGTTGCCATCGGCCTGCTGAACCTGCTGCCCACCCTGGTCGCGGTGCTGCTGGCGGTCACCGACATCGCCCCGCGCCCGGGCCAGGGACCGGCGTTCCTGTCCGCGGTGCTGGCCAACGGGTCGCTCTTCTCGGTGGCGGCGCTGGCGATCGTGCTGCCGCTGTTCCTCCCGGTGTCGGTCGCCGTCATCGCCGGCGACTCCGTCGCCGGGGAGGCCCAGGCGGGGACGCTGCGCTACCTGCTGGTCCGGCCGGTCGGCCGGACCAGGCTGCTGGTGGCCAAGCTGGTGGCGGTCGCCGCGTTCGTCCTGCTGGCCGTGCTGTCGGTGGCCGGGGTCGGCTACCTGGTCGGCCGGTCGCTGCTCGGCGACGCCCCGCTGGCGGCGGCGCTGGTGAGTGTGTCCGGCACCGAGCTCAGCACGGGGCAGGTGATGTTGCGGACCGTGCTGGCCATAGGTTTCATCGCCTTCTCGATGATGGGCGTCGCCGCGATGGCGCTGTTCCTGTCGACCCTCACCGACTCGCCGCTGGCCGCCAGCCTCGGTGCCATGGCCATGCTCATCGGGTCCTCGGTGCTGCTCACCGTGGACGCCGCCCGGCCGTTGCAGCCGTACCTGCCGACCAGGTACTGGCTGTCCTTCGTCGACCTGTTCCGCGACCCGATGCTGTCCAGCAACGTCCAGCGCGGCGTTGGCCTGCAGGCGCTCTACCTGCTGGTGCTGCTCGGCGCCGCGTGGGCGAACTTCACCACCAAGGACGTCACGAGCTGAGCCGGGCGCAGTCGGCGCCCGTCCAGGTCGGCACCGTCCCCGTCCCGAGCGCTTCGAGCACCAGGTGCTGCACCGTCGGGTCCGTGGGCAGCCCGCCGTGGCCGAGCCTGGCCCCGGCGCACACGCCTTGCACCGGCACGTTCACGGCGCCCTCGACGCTGGCGGAGTCCGGCGGCACCACCACTTCGTCGTCGGTGGACCAGATCGACACAAACGGCACCCCGGCGGGCACCGACGTTGACGCCAGACCGCGCAGCAGGTCGCTTCCGGTGGCCAGCTGCTGGCAGGCCAGCGGGCAGCGCTGGCCCAGCAGCCCCGCCAGGACGGCGAGCTGGGTGCCCTGGTGCGGGGACCCGAGGGTGACGACGCGGCGCGCCCGGGCGGCTCCGTCATGCTCGGTCAGCCACAACCGGGCCACCACGCCACCGGCGGAGTAGCCGACCACGTCCACCGAGGCCGCTCCGGTCCGGGCCATAGCCGCGCCGACCGCCTCGTCCAGCGCGTCCGCCTGCTGGTCCAGGTCACCCAGCGCCCGGTCCGGCAGGTCCACGACCGTGACGTCCCGTCCCGCGGCCGCGAGCACCCCCGCGAGCACTTTCAGCCGGTCCGTCCCGGCGCCGTAGCCGGGCACGAGCAGCACCGGACCGGGCCGGTCCTGGCGGACCGGACCGGCCGGCATACCGGCGTGGTCACGGGTTGCGAAAGCCAGCGCGGCGGCCATCGTCACCAACCCGGCCACCAGCAGGCCGGCCAGTCCGACCACCAACCGCCGCCGTGCCGGGGCGAGGGAGGTCAGCACGGCTCCATCATCGGCGGCACGGCTGAGCGTTCGCTGCGCACGCGGCGGCGCCGCCAAGGGCACCGCGCAGGGGGCGGGTGCAAACGTGCGGGCCGCTGCCGGACCGGAGGAAGTCGTGCGACAAGTCCCGACTTGTGCTCCCTCGCGACACTTTTGCCGCTTCTTGCGCCGTTTCCGTCATCTTGGTCACAAAGCTGGCCGAAGCGGGCCAGACTGGCGGGGCGTGCCCATGGAGGCGCACGCCGCTGTGGCTGCAGGAGTGTTCATGGTCATTCACCGCCCCCACATCCTGCTCACCTCGCTCGCGGCAGCAGCAGTGCTGACCGCCGGTGCCTTGGTGGGCGCTCCGCTCGCGGCCGGTGCGCCACCCAAGCCGGCAACCCAGCCGACGGCTGGGGGGTCCACCTCGGCGGGGCTCGGCCGGCACGACCGTGACCTGCTCGCCAAAGCCGTCCGGGAGCGAAAGCCGACGGTGAGCCTCATCCTGCTGACCGACCGCCGTGGCACCGGCTCGGTGCTCGCGTCCGTGCGCCGCCTCGGCGGTCGACCCGTGAAGCAGTTGGACCGGGTGGGCTACCTCAACGTGCGGGTCCCCACCGCCGCGGTGTCGAAAGTCGCGGCGCTGGCAGGCGTCCGGGCGGTCGACCTGGACGAGACCATCCCGCTCCCGGACCCCCGGCCGGGCGGCAGCGCACGCGCCCGCACCCCGCTGGTCGCCGTTGCGCCCCCCGACGCGACCACACCGGACAGCAACCCGTACCTGCCGACGAACGAGATCGGCGCGGTGGACTTCACGGCGGCCAACTCGGCCTGGGACGGGCGGGGTGTCACCATCGGCATCCTGGACAGCGGGGTGACGCCGGACCACCCGGCGCTGGCGACGACCACCACCGGCGAACCCAAGCTCGTCGACTGGTTCAACGCCACCGACCCGGTCGGCGACCAGGACCCGAACTGGCTGCCGATGCCGGTCACCGTCACCGGGCCCAGCTTCACCTTCGGCGGGCGGGACTGGACCGCCCCGGCCGGCACGTTCCGGATCAACCAGATCAGCGAGTCCAGCTACCTCGGGACCGAACTCCTCGGCGACCTCGACCGCGACCGGGTCACCGGCGCCACCTGGGGCGTGCTCTACGAGCCGGAGACGCACGACATCCGGGTCGACGTGGACCAGGACCTCGACTTCACCGACGAGCAGGTGCTGCGCCCGTATGTCGAGGCGCGCCAGTTCGGCTACCTCGGCACCGACAACCCGCAGACTGAGGTCGCAGAGCGGGTTCCGTTCACGGTCGAGTACCGCGAGGACGTCGGTGGCGTCGCCGGTAACGACTACGTCGGGATCGGCATCATCGGTTCGCTGCACGGCACCCACGTCGCCGGCATCGCGGCCGCGAACGGGCTGTTCGGGGGGTCGATGAACGGGGTCGCCCCCGGCGCGAAGCTGGTCTCGGCCCGGGCCTGCATCGGCGACGGCTGCTCGCTGGCAGCCCTGACCAACGGCCTGGTCGAGCTGGTCGCGAACCGCGGCGTCGACGTCGTCAACATCTCCCTGGGCGTCCTCCAGGCGGTCAACGACGGCAGCAGCGGGTTGGCCGAGCTGTACAACCGGCTGGTGCACGACTACGGCGTGCAGCTGGTCCTGTCCGGCGGCAACAACGGCCCCGGCCTGAACTCGGTCAGCGATCCGGGGGTGGCGGCCGACGTGCTGGCCGTCGGCGCCTCGATCTCCAAGGCCACCTGGCTGGCCAACTACGGGGCCGAGGTCGCCGCCGACCAGCAGCTGTTCAACTTCTCCTCCCGTGGACCGCGCGAGGACGGCGGGCTCAAGCCGAACGTCGCCGCGCCCGGGTCGGCGATCTCCACCACCCCGCTCTGGCAGCCGGGTGCGGCCGTGCTGGAGACCGGCTACACCCTTCCGGCCGGCTACGCGACGCTGAACGGCACGTCCATGGCCGCCCCGCAGACCGCGGGCGCCGTGGCCCTGCTCCTCTCGGCCGCGAGGGCGAACGCGCTGTCGGTCACCCCGCAGCAGATCCGCACCGCGGTCATGTCCGCAGCGACGCTCCTGCCGGGCGCGCCGGTGGTGGGGCAGGGCGCCGGTCTGGTCAGCGTGCCGGGCGCCTGGGGCGTGCTCAGCCAGCTGCCGGGCACCCAGACCTACACCGTCGTCGCTCCCGTGTGCACCGCGCTGTCCGACCTGCTGCCGGCCCCGGACAGCGGGACCGGGCTGTTCAACGACTGCTCCCGCGGGCAGGGCGGCCAGGTGCCGCTGGTGCCGCACTCCTACGACGTGACGGTCACCCGTACCAGCGGGCCATCCGAGACCCAGCGGCATACCCTGACCTGGCGTGGCAACGACGGGACATTCAGCGCCCCGGCCTTCGTGGACCTGCCGCTCGGCACCCCGGTGACCATCCCCGTGACCGCCACGTCGAAGTGGAACGACCACTCGGCTCTGCTGCTCATCGATGCCGCCGAGACGGCGGGCGTGGACGCGTTCGTGGCCGCCACGGTCGTCGCGGCGGGCAGCATCGAGGCGCCGAGGGCCGAGCGGGTCAAGGTCGGCTCGGTCGGGCGCAGCCGCACCCAGAACATCGCGGTGAGCGTCGAGCCGGGCACGCCCGCCCTCACCGTCGCCCTGTCCGGCGTCACCGACGGCAGCCAGGTCCGGTTCATCGCCTACCACCCGTACGGGCTGCCGCTGGAGAGCACGGCGCCGACGTCCTGCTACACGAACATCAACGACCCACAGCTGTGCAACGCGACCCTGCGGGTCTACGCCAACCCGACCCCGGGGGTGTGGGAGTTCGAGGTGGAGGCCGCCCGCACCACGCCCCTGCTGGACAACCCGTACACCCTGACGGTGCGGTCGCAGAAGGTCGCCTTCGACCCGCCTACGCTCACCGCGGCGGTGCCCGACCAGACGCCGACCCCGCTGAGCTGGAGCATCGTGAACCAGGCAGCCGCCACAACGGTCAGGGTGCTCGGTGACTCCCTGGTCAGTGTCCAGCGGGTGCACCCGACGATCGCCCAGGACGAGCAGCAGCAGCACCCCATCGAGGTAACGACCGGCTCCACCGAGGTCGCCGCCAGCATCGGCAACGCCGATCCGGGCGCGAACCTCAACCTGTCCCTCTACAACTGCACGACCGGCACGTGCGTGCTGGCCGGCAAGAGCGCCAACCCGGGCTCGGTGGAGTCGGTGCGGGTGACCAACCCGACGCCGGGCGCGTGGATGGTCACGGTGGAGGGGTTCGCGGTGCCCGGCGGCGCTACCGGCTTCGACTACTCCGACAGCTTCCGCAGCCGCAGTCTCGGCGGAGTCGTCACCGACGCCACGCCCATCGCCCTGGCCGCCGGGGCCAGCGCAACGATCTCGGTGACCGTCACCACGTCGGGGCCGGCCGCGGCGGGTCGGCAGCTGGAGGGGACGGTCGTGCTGGCCGGACCCGGCAGCGCCCGGCTCGGCCAGGGCACCATCGTGGTCCAGCCGCCGGCCGGGTAGCCCGACCGGTCTGTCGGGGGTCGCAAGTAGGTTCGGATGTATGGAACACCGGCCCTCGTTGGAGCAGGTCCGAGCCGCGGTCGTCGCGGCTGCCGACCTGCTCGCGAGGCTGCCCGACTGCCTGTATGAGGCCGGGTCGCCTGAGCTGGGCGCGGTGTTCGGCGAGCTCGACGACCTGGCCCGCAGGGCGGAGGCAGGGCGGGTCTGCGTGCTCGGCGAGGCGATCGAGCGGGGCGTGGTCACGGAGTCACCGCAGGCCCGCCCGGCCGCTTGGGCCAGGGCGCACGGCCCGTCGCTGACGCCGGGCGAGGCGGCCAACCTGGCCACGGTGGTGCAGGCGCTGTCCCGGCCCGGCCACGTGTCGCTGGCGGCCGCCGTCCGCTCGGGAGAGGTCCGCGTCGCGCTCGCTTCGGCTGTGCTGACCGAGCTGGGGAAGCTGAGGCCCCGGCTGGCCTCGCAGGCGGTGTGCGACACGGTGCTGGAAAGCCTGGTCGCGCTGGCCGCCTCCGGCGAGGTCTCCCGGGTGCGGGCGCTGCGGCCGGCGCTGCTGGCCCGGTTCGGTGGCGAGGACGAGTTCCAGCGCGACCAGGACAAGCTCCGGCTCGGCGTCTCGCTGTCCCAGGCGTTCCACGATGACGGCATGTCGGAGTACCGGCTGCGGCTGGACCCCGAGGGTGCCGCCGTCCTGGAGTCGGCGCTGTCGCCGCTGGCGGCCCCGCGGCCTTCCACCGAGGATGGCCCCGACCTGCGCGGTGCCGACCGCCGCCGCGCCGAGGCGCTGGTCGAGCTGCTGCGCGGTGCCGTCGCGGGTGGACGCGGGGTCAAGACGCAGCTCGTGCTGACGATGGACTTCGAGGAGCTGTGCCGTCGGGTCGCCGCGGGACGCACGCTGAGCGGTCGGCCCGGGCAGCTGCTGGCACCCGAGACGGTGCGAAAGATCGCCTGCGACGCGGCGGTGCTGCCGGTCGTGCTCGGCGCCGACTCGGTCCCGCTTGACGTCGGCCGCTCGACCCGGCTGTTCTCCCCGGGCCAGGTCAAGGCCCTGTGGCTGCGCGATGGCGGGTGCACCTTCGGGGACTGCCGGATCCCACCGCAGTGGTGCGATGCCCACCACCTGGTCCACTGGGCCGACGGCGGGCCGACCAGCATGGACAACGCCGCGCTGCTCTGCGCCCGCCATCACACCTACGTGCATCGACATCACCTGGCCGGCAAGGTCGTCACCGGCAAGGTCAGCTGGGACCCGTAGCCGGCCTTCGCCTGGCAGCGCACGGCGCCGCGTCGTCAGGCGCGGCGCCGTCAGGCGCGGGCCGTCGGCCTCGCGCCGTTCGTGGCCTACTCCGCTACGCCACGGTGGCGGTGGGGGCAGCATGGGCTCGGACCTGGTCGAGGATGACGATCATCCGCTCGATGTCCTCATCTCCGAAGAGGAAGTCGGGCCCGGTGGGGGCGTAATCGGTGAAAGGCGCTTCGTAGAGCCGGCGGGCTTCCATGACGCCGTTTGCCGTCAGGTGCTCCACGATCATCTGGATGAAACGGATCTCCGCGGCCGAGAAGCGCGAGTCACCGGGCAAGTGCCTCCTCGGAAGACCACGACGCGGGTCACGAGCGTGCGCGCCAGGTCCCGTCCGTTCACCGGGTCGGCCGGGTCACCAACTCCGAGACGGCGACGCAGGCCCGCTCATTGGTAGGCCAAAGTCTCCACCCGTTGGCCCGTGACCTCGGCGATCAGCGCGAAGCCCTTGTCGACAGCGAGAACGGTCAGCCGGAGCTTCTCCGCCGTCGCGGCGACGAGCAGGTCGGGCACGGAGGCCGCACGATGGATTCCACGCTCGGCGAGCATCAGCTGGACCTCCAATGCCCGTGCCTCGATCGCGGGCGTGAGGTACTCCACCGGCATGAGCGAGATCGGCGGAATCGATGACGCTTCCCGAGCCATCCCTGCGGATATCGCAGAGAACCCCACTTCCAGCCGGGTGATGTTCGTGATGCGGAGCAAGCCCCGCTCCAGCCGCGACTGCCACTCGTCCCGCCGCACCGCGAACGGCAGTCGCACTAATGCCGACTTGTCGACGAGCCAACTCCTCACCGCCACGCGGAACCCATCACCTCAGGGTCGGCGAGATCGGCGAAGCCTTCGGCGAACCGGTTCCAGTCAGCGGGCGTCATCGTCGGGCCAGCCTCGTCGCGGGTCACCTGGGCTTCAAGGTGCCGACGCAGCACTTCGGCTCGCGAGACACCGAGACTCTTCGCCTCGGCCTCGAAACGCGCCACGGCCGTGGCCGACAGGCCTCGAACAAGGATGTCCGGCACCGTGACACTCTCCCTCACAGTCCAAGAGATATCACGATATCATCGGACCGCGAACCGGTGCACGCAACTCTGAGTCACCGATGACGCAGTCGCCGGGATGCGTGCGCGAGGGGGGATTTGAACCCCCACGTCCTTGCGGACACTGGCACCTGAAGCCAGCGCGTCTGCCGTTCCGCCACTCGCGCGAGTGCCCCCAGTCTGGGGGAAGGCCCCGCTGCGGACCAAACCAGTGGGGCCGGCAGAAACAGGGCGCCACAGGCTAGCACGCACCCGGTCCACCCATCCCCGCCCGATACGATCACGACCGGACCCCGGCGAAACAGGGAGGCAGCGTGGGACTGTTCGACCGGCTCGAGCGCGGGCTCGAGCGTGCGGTCAACGGCGCCTTCGCGCGGGCCTTCAAGGCGGAGGTGCAGCCGGTCGAGATCGCCGCGGCAATGCGCCGGGCGATGGACGACCGGGCCGCCGTGCTCGGCCGCGACCGCACCATCGTGCCCAACCTGTTCACCATCGAGCTGGCGCGCAGCGACTACGACCGGCTCACCGCATACAGCGACGTGCTGACCGACGAGCTGGTGGCGGCGGCGCAGGAGCACGCGGAGACCCAGCGGTACAGCCCCGGCGGGCGGATCCAGGTGAGCTTCGCCAGCCACGACGAGCTGGAGACCGGCGTCTTCCGGGTCCGGCCCAGCACCGCCAAGGTCGAGGACCCGGTGACGCCCGAGCCCAGGGCCCCGGCCAGGACCCCGCCCGCGAAGCCGAAGGCGGCCCCGGGGCCAACGCCGGCCCCGGCCCCCGCCAAGCCCCCCGCGCCGGTCCCCGCGCCACCTCCTGCGGCCATCCCCTCGCCCATCAGCGAGGAGCCGAAGGCCACCCGCCAGGAACGCCACGAACGCGCCGAACGCGCCGAACGCCCCGAACGCCCCGTGGTGAACGCCGCCGAGCGGCCCTGGCTGGACATCGACGGCGAGCACTACCCACTGCTTCGCGCGCTCACCGTGCTCGGCCGGGACGAGTCGGCCGACATCGTGCTGGACGACCCGGGCATCTCCCGACGGCACACCGAGCTGCGGGTCACCACCGACGGCCCGCACTTCGCCATCAGCATCCGCGACCTGGGCAGCACCAACGGCACCTACGTCAACGGCGAGCGGGTCACCAGCCAGCGGGTCCAGGAAGGCGACCGGATCACCGTCGGCCGCACCTCGGTCACGCTGCGGCTGGGCCGCCGATGAGCGGGCGCCGCCCGTGAGCGAGCTGACCCTCACCGCCATCCGCCTCGGGCTGCTGGTGCTGCTCTGGGTGTTCGTCTTCAGCGTGGCCGGCGTCCTACGCGGCGACCTCTACGGGACCAGGGTGGTCAAGCGCAAGCAGGAGCCGGCGGCGGCGCCGAAGCAGGCCACGCCGAAGCCGAGCAAGAGGGTCCCCACCACGATGGTGGTCACCCAGGGCGGCCTGACCGGGACCACCGTCCCGCTCAAGCCCAGCGGCGTGCTGCTGGGCCGCAACCCCGAGTGCACGCTCGTCCTGGACGACGACTTCGCCTCCGGCCGGCACGCCCGGCTCTACCAGGGCCCGGAGGGCTGGGTGCTGGAGGACCTCGGCAGCACGAACGGCACCTACCTGGACGACCAGCGGGTCACCACCAGCCAGCTGGTCCGCACCGGCTCCGCCATCCGGATCGGCAAGACCGTCATCGAGCTGCGCAGGTAGCCCCGGATGGCCATCGCCTTGCGCTACGCCGCCCGCACCGACGTCGGCCTGGTCCGCTCCCGCAACGAGGACTCCGGGTATGCCGGGCCGCACCTGCTCGTGATCGCCGACGGGATGGGCGGCCACGCCGCCGGCAACGTCGCCAGCTCGCTCACGGTCGGCGACCTGGTCCACCTGGACGGCGACAGCCTCGGCAGCGACGACGCGCTGACCAGGCTGGCCGCCAGCATCGGCGAGGCCAACGCCTCCCTGCGCGCCGCGATGCGGGACAACCCGGAGCTGGCCGGCATGGGCACCACCGTCACCGCGCTGCTGCGCACGGGCAGCAACAAGCTGGCGATGGCCCACATCGGCGACTCCCGGGCCTACCTGCTGCGCGGCGGCGAGCTGAGCCAGATCACCCGGGACCACTCCTTCGTGCAGAGCCTCGTCGACGAGGGCCGGATCAGCGAGGCCGACGCGGAGCACCACCCTCAGCGCAGCCTGGTCACCCGGGTCCTGACCGGCCATCCGAGCGACGAGCCGGACCTGTCGTTGCGGGAGGCCCGGATCGGGGACCGTTACCTCATCTGCTCCGACGGCCTGTCCGACTACGTCGGCCGGGACACCATCGCCGAGGTCCTGGTCGCGGCGTCCGACCCCCGCGAGGCGACCGAGCGCCTGGTCGGCCTCGCCCTAAAGGCCGGCGCCCCGGACAACGTCACCTGCGTCGTCGCCGACGTCGTCGACGGCTCGGAGCGCACCGAGACCAACCCGGAGATCGTCGGCGCGGCCGCTGAACGGCGCGGGCCTGAGCGCACCGCCCCGCTGCCGCAGCAGTCGCCGGCGGAGAAGGCCGCCAGCCTGCGCCGGGAGGCCACGGGGGAACTGCCGGAGCACGACGACGAGGTGCCGGTCCAGCTCGCCGAGGAGGGCCCGCGCAGCCGCGGCTCGCGCGTCGCCCGCCGGCTGCTCCTGGCGAGCCTGGTGCTGGTCGTGCTCGCAGGCGGGGCGTATGCGGCATACGACTGGTCCCAGCGCCAGTTCTTCGTCGGCGAGCAGCGCGGGTTCGTCACCGTCTTCCGCGGGCTGCCGCAGCAGCTCGGCCCGTTCCGGGCCGCCTCGACCCTGGAGTCCAGCGACGTGTTGCTGGCCGACCTGCCGGACTTCTACCGCACCAAGGTCAAGGCCGGGGTCGGTGTCGCCGACCTGGGGGACGCGCGCAAGCTGGTGACCGACCTGCGGGTCGAGGCGATCCAGTGCCAGAACGACCGCACCCGGGGCCAGGCCTGCGACCGGAGCGGCTGATGTCGACCGTCGCCGCCCTCGTGCCCCGCACGCGGCGCAACGTCGAGCTGGTGCTGCTGCTGCTCGCCGTGGGCATCGTGCTGCTGGCCTACCTCAATGTCGGGATGGCACTGGACAACGCCGTCCCCCCGGACCTGTTCACCTACGGCGCCGGGGTGCTGGGCCTGGCCCTGGCGTTCCACCTGGTGCTGCGGTGGCGCGCCTCGTACGCCGACCCGTTGCTGCTGCCCATCGCCACCCTGCTCAACGGGCTGGGACTGGTGATGATCCACCGGCTGGACCGCGCCTACGGACGGCCGTTCGCCACCCAGCTCGCCCCGAAACAGCTGGTCTGGAGCACCCTGGCGGTGCTGATCGCCGTCACCGTCATCCTGCTCGTGCGCGACCACCGGCGGCTGCGACGGTTCACCTTCCTGTCCATGGCGGCCGGCCTGTTCCTGCTGCTGCTGCCCCTGTTCCCCGTCATCGGGCGCAACATCAACGGCTCGCGGATCTGGATCGGCGTCGGCCCGTTCAGCCTGCAGCCGGGAGAGATCGCCAAGATCCTGCTCACCGTCTTCTTCGCCGGCTACCTCGTGCAGACCCGCGACGTGCTGTCCGTCGGCGGGCGGAAGCTGCTCGGCACCACCCTGCCCCGGGGCCGCGACCTCGGACCGATCATGGTGGCCTGGCTGGCCAGCCTCGGGGTGCTCGTCTTCGAGCGCGACCTGGGCAGTTCGCTGCTCTTCTTCGGCCTGTTCGTCGCGATGCTGTATGTCGCGACCGAGCGCCGGTCGTGGATCGCCATCGGCCTGCTGCTGTTCTGCGGCGGCGCGTACACCGCATACCTGTTGTTCGACCACGTCCAGCAGCGGGTGCTGCTCTGGCTGGACCCGTTCTCCGCCAAGGCGCTGCAGGTCAGCGACCAGCTGGTGCAGGGGCTGATGGGGATGGCCAGCGGCGGCCTGCTCGGCACCGGGCTGGGGCGGGGCCACCCGGAGCTGACCTACTTCCCGGAGAGCGACTTCGTCGTGCCCAGCTTCGGCGAGGAGCTCGGCCTGGTCGGGCTGATGGCGCTGCTGCTGCTCTACGTGCTCATGGTCGAGCGCGGCCTGCGCACCGCGATCGGCGTGCGCGACGGGTTCGGCAAGCTGCTCGCGGTGGGGCTGTCCTTCTCGATGGCGCTGCAGTGCTTCGTCGTCGTCGGCGGGGTCACCCGGGTCATCCCGCTGACCGGCCTGACCATGCCGTTCCTGTCCTACGGGGGGTCCTCGCTGCTGGCCAACTGGTCGCTGGTCGCGATCCTGCTGCGGATCAGCGACCAGGCGCGGCGGCCGGTGCCGGCGCAGACCCCGCAGCCCGCCCCGGCCGCGGCCACCGAGGTCGTGCGGCTTCGATGAACGTCCCGATCCGCCGCCTGTCCACCCTGGTGGCCGCGCTGTTCGTCGCGCTGCTGGTGAGCACGACATACATCCAGTTCGTCCAGGCCACCGAGCTGCACGACCGTCCCGGCAACCGCCGCACCCTGCTCGCCGACTACAGCCGCGAGCGCGGGTCGATCCTGGTGGGGGGCAGCGCCATCGCGAAGTCGACGCCGACCAAGGACGACCTGAAGTACCTGCGCAGCTACCCCCGGGCCCGGCTCTACAGCCAGGTGACCGGCTACTACTCCTTCGTCTACGGAGCCGGCGGCGGGCTCGAGGGCGCCTCCGACGCGTTCCTGTCCGGCAGCTCCGACAAGCTGTTCTACCGCCGGATGGTCGACCTTCTCACCGGCCGGCCACCCAGCGGCGCCAGCCTGGAGCTCACCTTGGACCCCAAGGCGCAGCAGGCCGCGGACCAGGCGCTGGGCGACCAGCGCGGTGCGGTGGTCGCGCTGGACCCCAGGACGGGCGCGGTCCTGGCCATGGTCAGCCACCCGCAGTACGACCCGAACCGGCTATCCAGCCACAACCTGAAGTCGGTGCAGCAGGCCTGGGCCGACCTGACCGCCGACGAGCGCCAGCCCCTGGTGAACCGCGCCGTCGCCGGCAACCTCTATCCCCCCGGGTCGGTCTTCAAGATCGTGACCGCCGCGGCGGCGCTGGAGTCGGGCACGTACACCAAGGACTCCGAGCTGCCCGGGCCCGCGGTCCTGGACCTGCCGCAGACCTCGGTCGGCCTGCCCAACTCCGGCCGGTCCGCGTGCGGGGCCAACGGCCGGACCACCCTGCTGCACGCGCTGGAGGTCTCCTGCAACACCGCGTTCGGCTGGCTCGGGCTGCAGCTGGGCGGTGACGCGCTGCGCACCCAAGCGGCCAAGTTCGGCTTCGGCACCACGCTGCAGCTGCCCCTGCGGGTGACCGCCAGCAGCTTCCCGGACAACCCCAACCCGCCGCAGACCGCGCAGTCGGCGATCGGCCAGTTCGACGTCCGGGTCACCCCGATGCAGGTGGCTATGGTCTCGGCCGCGGTCGCCAACGGCGGCGTGGTGATGCGTCCCTACCTGGTCAAGGACGTCCGCAGCGCCGCGCTGGACGTCATCGAGCAGACCGCGCCCGAACAGCTGGGGACCGCGGTGACGCCGCAGACCGCGGCCACGCTGACCGAGATGATGACCGCGGTGGTCCAGTCGGGCACCGGAACCCGGGCCCAGGTCGCCGGCGTCCAGGTCGCCGGCAAGACCGGAACCGCCCAGCACGGCGAGGGAACCAATCCGCACGCCTGGTTCACGGCGTTCGCCCCGGCGCAGGACCCCAAGGTCGCCGTCGCCGTCGTCGTGGAGGACGGCGGCAACGCCGGCAGCGAGGCCGCCGGCGGCAAGGTCGCCGCGCCGATCGCCCGGGCCGTGATGGAAGCGGTGCTGGGCCGGTGAGCCCGACGACGGATAATGCCGGTGATGGGACGACACCGGTGAGCACCCCGCCCCGCCTGCTCGGCGGTCGCTACGAGGTCGGCGAGCTGCTCGGCCGCGGCGGGATGGCCGAGGTCCACCTCGGCCACGACGCCCGCCTGGGCCGGGACGTGGCGATCAAGATGCTGCGCGCCGACCTGGCCCGGGACCACTCCTTCCTGGCCCGGTTCCGGCGCGAGGCGCAGTCCGCCGCCGGGCTGAACCACCCGGCGATCGTCTCGGTCTACGACTCCGGCGAGGACCAGGTGATCGAGGCCGGCGGCGCCCGCGCCTCGGTTCCTTACATCGTGATGGAGTTCGTCCGCGGCCGGACCCTGCGGGACGTGCTGCGCGAAGCCGGCCGGCTTCCCAGCCAGGACGCGGCCCGCTACACCGAGGGGATCCTGGAGGCGCTGGCGTACAGCCACCGCAACGGGATCATCCACCGCGACATCAAGCCGGCCAACGTCATGGTCACCGACACCGACGAGGTGAAGGTGATGGACTTCGGCATCGCCCGGGCCATCGCGGACACGAGCGCCACGATGACTCAGACCCAGTCGGTCATCGGCACCGCGCAGTACCTGTCCCCCGAGCAGGCTCAGGGCCAGCCGGTCGACGCCCGGTCCGACCTGTACTCCACCGGCTGCCTGCTCTACGAGCTGCTGACCGGGCGAACCCCGTTCCTCGGCGATTCACCGGTCGCGGTTGCCTACCAGCACGTGCAACAGGTCGCTCCGCCCCCCTCGGAGCTGGCACCGGGCATCTCGGCAAACCTGGACGCGGTCGTCATGCACGCCCTGGTCAAGGACCGGGACGGGCGGTACCAAAGCGCGGAGCAGTTCCGCGACGACCTGTATGCCGCGCGCAGCGGGCACCCGATCAGCACCGCCGCCCGGGGCACCGCCGCCGGCCTGGTGGGCGCCGCCGGCTTCAACGGCCCGGCGACCCAGGTCGTGGACACCCTGGCGGGAGGCCGGCTGCTGGACGACCGAACCGGCAACACCGCGACCCTGCCGGCCATCGGCCGCGACCCGGCCGATATCCCGCGCAAGCGGCACGGTGCGACCTACGTGCTGCTGACCCTGGCCGTGATCGCTGCCCTGGTGCTCGTCGTCCTCGCCGGGCGCGCGCTGCTGGGGGAGAACAAGGACACCCCGACCATCACCGTCCCCAACGTGCTGAACATGACCCAGGCGCAGGCGACAGCCCGGCTGACCCAGGACGGGTTCACCCCGCAGGCCTCCGCCGTCCCCAGCGAGCAGAAGAAGGGCCTGGTCATCGACCAGAACCCGCAGGCTGGGGAGAAGCTGCCCGCCGACAGCGTGGTCACGATCAGCGTCTCCTCCGGGCCGGACTCGGTCCAGGTGCCCGACGTGACCGGCTTCACCGAGGACTCGGCGCGGGCCCAGCTGGCCGCGGTCGGGCTGCAGGTCGGTGACGTCAAGCAGGTCGACGTCGACCAGACACCGACCATCACCAAGGGGAAGGTGGTGGAGACCGAGCCCAAGGCGGGTGAGTCGGTCGCCGCGGACAGCAGGGTCGCGCTGCGGGTCTCCACCGGCAAGGTGACCGTGCCCAACCTGCTGGGCCAGCCGCAGTCCCAGGCCCAGTCGGCGCTGGTTGACCGGGGCCTGCGGTTCAGCGTCACCTACCAGCCGAGCAGCCAGCCCGAGGGCACGGTCATCAAGCAGGACAGCGTGAACAAGAAGGTCGACCTGGGCACCCAGGTCAAGCTGGTCATCGCCCAGGCCCCCGCGCCGACGCCGACACCTCCCCCGCCGACCGAGACCACCACCACGAGCACGCCGACCGTCACGACGACCACGACAGCGCCCTGAGCGGCGCCGACGTGGCACCGCCGACCTGGCGGGACCGGTCCAGCCGGCCTCGCTGCGCCCCGCGCGCGGGGCCGCCAGCGGTTAGGACTGGTCAGGACTGGGTTAGGACCGGGTCAGGACGCAGCCACCAGGCGGGCCACCCCCGCGGCGTCGTGGACCAGCGGGGAGAGCCCCGCCGACCGGGCGACCGCATCGGCCAGGCCGCACCGGGCCAGCCAGTTGGCCAGCAGGCGGTGACCGCCCTCGGTCAACACCGACTCCGGGTGGAACTGCACGCCCTCCAGCGGCAGTGACCGATGCCGGACCGCCATGATGATCCCGGACTCGGTGTGGGCGTTGGCGATCAGCTCCGGGGTCATGGTCGACGGGTCGATGGCCAGCGAGTGGTACCGCGTCGCGGTGAACGGAGACCTCAGCCCGGCCAGCACGCCGGTTCCGTCGTGGTGGACCATCGAGGTCTTGCCGTGCAGCAGCTCGGGTGCCCGGTTCACCGTCGCGCCGAAGACGACGCCCAGCGCTTGGTGACCCAGGCACACCCCCAGCATCGGCTGCGCCCGCTGAGCGCACGCCTCGACCATCGCGGTGCAGACCCCGGCCTCCTCCGGCGTGCCCGGCCCCGGGGACAGGAGAACCCCGTCGTACCCCGCCCCCTCGGCCGGGGTGACGGCGTCGTTGCGCACCACGGTGCAGTCGGCGCCAAGCTGCTGGAGGTACCCGACGATGGTGAAGACGAAGCTGTCGTAGTTGTCGACGACCAGGATGCGGGTCATCGGGCCGTCGTCGGGGTCACGGGCGTGCTGACCGACACCGACGGGGTGGGGCGCGCCTGGTCGTCCACCGTGGTGGAGTTGAACGGCATGTACGGCGCGACCGCCGGGAAGACCCACAGGAAGCAGGCTGCCACGGCGCCGAGCGCCAGGACCAACGACTGCACCAGCTTCACCGGCCACGGCCCGGGCAGAGCCCGCCACAACGCCGCATACATCAGCTCGCCACCTTCCCGGTGACCTTCACGTAGGAGGCGGGTAGGCCGGCGGCGCGCGCGAACGCGCGCTCGAACTTCGCGAAGACCACGTAGCGGAACTCCGCGCTGAACTTCGGGTGGCAGGTCGTCATGGTCATCCATGCCTGCGTCGGGGTCGCCCCGGGGTCCTGCGGCACGGGTGCCACGACGTCCACGGCGGTCGGGCGGACGATGACGTGCCGTGCCACCCGGTACACGTCGTAGGCGGTCTTGGTCTCCACGATGAGCACGTCCCCCGCACGCAGCAGCTCCACGTCGTGCAGCGGCCGGCCGTAGGTGGTGCGGTGCCCGGCGATGGCGAAGTTGCCGACCCGGGCCGGCATCGCGGTGCCCTGGTAGTGGCCCAGGCCCTGGTTCAGCGTGTCGTGGCCGGTGCCCTGCAGGATCGGCCGGGCGTAGCCCTTGCCGAACCTCGGCACTCGCAGGATGGCGAACGCCTTGCCGAGCGGCACGTCCTTCAACGTGGCCAGGGGGTCCTTCGGGTCGGCCGCCGCACCGGCGCCGCCGGGGCCGAAGTCGTTCTCCAAGGTGGTGATCGTCTTCGCCTGCACGCGGTTGGCCTCGACGTCGGTCCACCACAGCTGCCACGCGACGAACAGCAGCAGCACCAGGCCGAGGGTGATCATCAGCTCGCCGACGACGCCGGCGGCGGCGGCGAGCGGTCTCCAGCGGGTATGCCGCCGGGGCGCGGCCCGCGGCCGCGCCGCCTCCGCGGTGGTGACCTCGGTGCTCACCGCACCACCTGGGCATAGCGGAACCCGAGGCTGCCCTCGTAGGCGGGCAGGCTGGAGCGCTCCGCGGTGGTGACGGTGTAGCCGAGACCGAGCACGTCCACATACTGCCGGTAGATGCTGACCTGCGGGTCGGTTTCCAGCTCGGACAGCATGCGCGGGACGTCTCCGACCGCGGTGATCGTGTACGGCGGGGAATACACCCGGCCCTGCAGCAGCAGCGTGTTCCCGACGCATCGGACCGCGCTGCTGGAGATGACCCGCTGGTCCATGAGCTGCATCGCCTCCGCCCCGCCGCGCCAGAGCGCGTTCACCACGCTCTGCACGTCCTGCTGGTGCACGACGATGTCGTCGGCCGTGAAGCCGTCCGGGAGGCTGGCCGCGGTGCGGTGCGCGTCGTCCAGTGCCACCGTGACGGCCGGGCCGGCGACCGGCCGGATGCCCACCGCGGTGCTCAGCTGCTCGGACCGGGCGGTGAGGTCCCGCAGCTCCCGGTTGCCGGGGGCCGCCTTGGCGGTCAGCTCGCCCACCTCGGCCTGCAGCGCGGCCACGGTCGCGGCCCGGCGCTCCACCGTGCGGTTCAAGTTCCGGGCGGCATCTGCCAAGTCGGTGGTGTCCTTGGTGCGCAAGTCCGCGCCGCCGGACAGCCGCGCGCTGGTGCCGAAGAGCACGCCGGCAAGGGCCGCGACGAGCGGAACCACCGCCCGCCAGCCAAGCAGGCGCTGCCGCCGCCGACGCGCGCGGCGTTGGGGTTCCTGATCGCCGCCGGCGGTCTCTCTGCTCACCCCTGCCACCTCACCTAGGCTGTCCCCCACACGCTAGAGCACGCCAGACAGGGTCGAAGGAGTCCGTGAGGTGCCCGAGTCAAGAGGTCGCGACAAGGCCGCATACACCCCGCCTCCCCGACGGGCGAAGGACATCGGGCCCAACCCGGCCTGGTTCCTGCCGCTCATGCTCGGGCTGATGATCGTCGGCCTGGTCTGGGTCGTCACCTTCTACGTGACCCAGTCCGAGTATCCCTGGCCCGGCATCGGCTACTGGAACCTCGCCATCGGCTTCTCGCTCATGATCGCCGGCTTCCTGATGACCACGCGCTGGCGCTGACCCTCTCGGCTGTCCACAGAGTTGCCCACACCTGGGGACGAATGACAGCGGTGTAACCTGCGTCACACCTTCAGAACAGCAACTGCGCCGGCACGGTCGACAGCTTCACGACAGCGAGCGCCACGACGACCAGGGCGACAGCGCCGAGCAGCGGCAGCTGCAGCCGCCGCCGCTGTTTCGGCGCGGCCCAGGCCAGGACTGCCGCCAGAGCTGCCCCGGTGACCGCCCCGCCGAGATGGGCCTGCCAGGCGATGCCCGGGACGACGAAGCCGATCACGCCGTTGATGACGATGACCGTGGCGATCCCGGCCGAGGACCGGCCCAGGTGCCGGTTGAGCACCAGGAGTGCCGCGAACAGGCCGAACACCGCACCGGAGGCGCCCACAGAGGGGGTGAACCACAGCGCTCCCCGCTCCAGCACAGGCGCCGCGAGCAGCAGCGAGCCCACCGAGCCGCCGAGGGCGCTGAGCAGGTACAGGGCCGCGAACCGGACCCGGCCGAGCAGCGGCTCCAGGTACTGCCCCACGATCCACAGCGCGTACATGTTGAACAGCAGGTGGTAGATCGGGCCGTGCAGGAAGGCGGCGGTGAGGAACCGCCAGGGCGCGGACTCGGCATACGCCGGCAGGAAGGCGAATTCCGCGGTCACCCGGCCCGACACCTGCTGCAGCAGCCAGACGGCCACGCAGATGCCGACGATGGTCCAGGTGACCATCGGCTGCCCGGCGGTTGTCCGGGCGCCGAGCTGGGTGCGTGTCGGGCGCGACGCGCGGGCCGCCTGCGCCACGCAGTCCACGCACTGAACCCCGACCGCGGCGGGGCGCTGGCACTCCGGGCAGACCGGGCGGCCGCAGCGCTGGCAGCGGACGTAGGAGACCCGGTCGGGATGCCGGGGGCAGGTGGGCTCGGCCTGTTGCGGCGCCGAGGGTGCGAAGTACTCGGTCACAACCGCCTCAACGAACGAGTTTCAACGAACGACTCTGCACAAGCTCAGGAGATCGTCACCTTTTCGATGACGACCTCGTCCTCCGGCTTGTCCATCGACCCGGTCTTGACGGCGGCGATCTTGTCGACCACAGCTCGGCTGGCCGCGTCGGCGACCTCGCCGAAGATCGTGTGCTTGCCCTGCAGCCACGGGGTCGGCCCGACGGTGATGAAGAACTGGGACCCGTTGGTGCCCTTGCCCATCCGGATCCCGGCGTTGGCCATCGCCAGCATGTACGGCTTCTGGAAGTTCAGCTCCGGGCTGATCTCGTCGTTGAACGTGTATCCCGGCCCGCCCATGCCGGTGCCGTCCGGGCAGCCGCCCTGGATCATGAACCCGGGGATGACCCGATGGAAGATCAGCCCGTCGTAGAAGCCCTTGCCCTTCGGTTCGGCGGTGTCGTCCACCTGCTGCCAGTCCCGGCCGTGCCTGGCCAGCCCGACGAAGTTCTTCACCGTCTTCGGCGCGTGGTCGGGGAACAAGGTGATGGTGATGTCGCCGTGGTTGGTCTGCAGCGTCGCCTTCATGCCGGTCATCCTTCCAGACGCCGGTGTGCCGGCTCTCCAGCCCGGCCGATGGGCCGCCGGTATGCGGTTCGGCCGGGTCGTCGTCGGCCCGGCCCCTGCCCAGCGGGTGGGCGCCGGTGCGCCAGCCGGGGTCAGACTTGGCAGGATGGGTAGCGAACGCCACGAACCTGGCACCAGAGGAGGACCCGTGTTCGCGAGGATGAGCAAGAAGGAGCAGGCCAAGGCGCAGGCCGCGGCAGAGCTGGCCGCCCGGTCCGCCACCCTGCGTGGCCGCGCCGAGAAGCTGCGCGGCAAGGTCGGGCCGACCGTCGGCGACGCGGCCGGCCGGGCCCGGGGCCGGGCTGCGGAGACCGCCGTCGCGGCCCGGGAGTGGGGCCAGCCGCGGCTGGAGCACGGCGTCGAGGCGGCCAGGGAGTGGGCCAAGCCCAAGCTGGAGCAC
>DASSLY010000118.1:0-18162 GCA_035689185.1 Dermatophilaceae bacterium | reverse complement strand
CCGCCGGACGGCGGGCCATGACGTAGTGCGCAAGGATGGGTCGTATGCCTGAACGCTCCCCGGCCCCCTCGCAGGTGCTGCCGCAGGGCCTGACGGCCGCGATCGAGCGCGCCGGGTACTACCCGGCGCTGGTTGCCGACGTGGTCGCGACCGCGGTCGGTCCGGATGAGGTGGTCTCCCATCTGGTGCATGCGGAGACCACGTTCGACCACGACACCGTCCGGCGGCACATCACCGTGCTCGTGCTCACCGAGGACCGCCTGGTGGTCGCCCACGCCGACGACCACGCCCCGGAAGGCCCCGACGACGCGCCGAGCGAGCCGCAGGCGGCCGACCCCATCGCCACGGCCACGGCCACGACCGAGAGCGTTCCGCTGCGCACGGTGCGCGGGCTGATGCTGACTCACGTCGTCGGCTCACCAGCGGACTACCGGCCGGGCAGCCTCGGCCGGGAGCTGACGCTGAGCCTGGGATGGGGCGCCGTGAGCCGGGTCGACCTGGTGCCGGCCACCTGCGGGGACCCCGACTGCGATGCCGACCACGGGTACGAGGGGACCATCAGCGCCGACGACATCTCGTTGCGAATCAGCGCTGACGCGGAGGGCGCCACAGCGCTCACCGAGGCGATTGCCTTCGCCCGCGCCCTCTCGGCCCGGATCGGCAGGTAGCCGGTGGCCAGCGCTGCGGCGTCGGCCACCTCGCCGGCCTACGGCGCTGGCGGTCTCGCTGGCGTGCTGCCCTCGGTGCTGCGCTCCCTGGGCGTCGCTGAGGGGCCACAGGCGGGGTCGGACCTGGCCACGGTCCACCCGTTGCCGTCGGCGGGCGGTGCGGGCCTGCTCGAGCTGCCACCGGCCCGGAGAGCGGTGGTAGCGCTCATCGACGGCCTGGGGTACGACCTGCTCCGCCAGCGCGGAGGTCACGCACCGTTCCTGCGCGGGCTGTTGCCGGCGGCATACCGGCTGTCCGCGGGGTTCCCCTCGACGACGGCGACCAGCATGGGCACGTTCGGGACCGGCCTGCCGCCGGGGGCACACGGGCTGGTCGGCTACGAGGTGCTGGTGCCCGGCGAGGACCAGCTGCTGAACGAGCTGTCCTGGACCACGAATGGCAAGCACCACGGGCCGGACCCGCGGCGCTGGCAGCCGCGGGAGACAGTCTTCGAGCGGGCCGAGGCGGCGGGGGTCGCAGTCACCAGGATCGGCCCGGGTTTCTTCGACGGCTCCGGGCTGACCAGGGCGGCGCTGCGGGGCGGCACCTTCCGGGCCGCACACGACCTCACCGCGCGGGTGCTGGCCTCGGTGGACGCGCTGCGAGCCGCGTCGCGGTCGCTGGTCTACCTCTATTGGGGCGATTTGGACAAGGTGGGGCACGTGTTCGGCTGCCGGTCGTGGGAGTGGGGCGACGAGCTGGAGGTGATCGACGCGGCGCTGGCGCAGCTGGTGGACAAGGTCCCGGCTGACACCGCCGTGTACGTCACCGGCGACCACGGGATGGTCGACGCCCCGCACGCCCTGCGCATCGACCTCGCCTACGACCCGGTGCTGAGCGCCGGGGTCCGCCACGTCGGCGGCGAGCCGCGAGCCCTGCAGTTGTACTGCGAGCCGGGGGCGGCGGCGGACGTGCTGGCCACCTGGCGAGAGCGGGTCGGCCGGCGGGCCTGGGTGCACAGCCGGGAGGAAGTGGTCCGTGCCGGCTGGTTCGGTCAGGTTACCGAGCGCGTGCTGCCGCGGATCGGCGACGTCGTGGTGGCGATGCGGGAGAACTTCGCCATCGTCGACTCCCGCCGGGCACGCCCGGAACTGCTGGCGCTGATCGGCCTGCACGGTTCCCTCACCAGTGACGAGGAGGGCGTCCCGCTGGTCGTGGTCCCGCCGCGCGGCCGGTCTCGCACCGTTTGACCTGCCAGTATGCGGGTCGGCCGGGTCGGGACGGGACGGCCGGTTCAGGTGGGACCAGGTGGGTCAGGTCGCCGGGAGGCGTCGGCCAAGTCGGGCCGGTTGAGGCCGGGTCCATGGAGGTGGCCATGGAGGTGGCCATGGAGGTGGCCATGGAGGTGGCCATGGAGGTGGCCATGGAGGTGGCCATGGGGGCGGCCACGCGGCGCGCCCCCGAACCAGCCGCGGGCGGAACCGGTCCTGCAGTCGGCAAGATGGTGCTGTGCCTCCCGACGCCGAGCAGCCGCCGGCATCGTCGCGCTCCGGGCCGCCGCCGCGCCGGCCTGACCGACCCGCAGGGCCGCCCCCGCCGCGGGAGTGGCGCACCGGCCGCGACGGTCGGTCGGGCAAGCCTGAGCGGGCCGACCCACCACCCCCGTTACGCCCACCGGTGACCTCTCCGGTCGAGGAGGAAGGCCTTGGCCGGTCCCCGGGCGCCGGCTGGCGGCGCAGCGCGGGGCGCGGGGTGCGGACCGGCGCCGCCACGGGAGCCAGGATCACCCGCAAGGCCGCCGTCTCGACATACCGGATGGCCCAACGGGCCAGTCGCGCCCAGGGGGCCGGGGAGTCGGGGTTATCGCGGGTGCTGGAACTGCACGCGTTCAGCAGCGCCGGCGACGCGGTGGTGACCGTGGCCCTGGCCGGCACGCTGTTCTTCCAGGTCCCCGACGGCGAGGCGCGCGGACAGGTGGCGCTGTTCCTGGCGCTGACCCTGCTGCCGTTCGCCGTCGTGGCCCCGCTCATCGGGCCGTTCCTGGACCGGTTCCGGCACGGTCGGCGGTGGGCGCTCGGCGGGTCCATGGCCGTGCGCGCTTTTCTGTGCTGGGTGCTGGCGACGGCTGTCGTGGACCGGTCGGCATGGCAGTTCCCTTGCGCACTGGGCGTGCTGGTGGCCTCGCGCACGTACCTGGTCGCGCGGTCGGCGGCCGTGCCCCGCCTGCTGCCGCCGCAGATGTCGCTGGTCAAGGCCAACGCCCGGGTCTCCCTGGCCGGCGTCGCCGGGGTCGCGGTCGCCGGTCCGGTCGCCGGCCTGTTCACCCGGCTCGGCCCGCAGTGGGCCCTGCGGTTCGGGTTCCTGGTGTTCGCTGCCGGGACCGTCATCGCGATCTTGCTTCCGCGGGTCGTCGACTCCACCGCGGGGGAGGAGGAGGTCGGTCTCGGCGAGGTGGCCGGCGCCGGGCCGCAAGGCCGGCGCGTCCCGGCCCCCGTCGTGCTCGCGCTGCGCTGCAACGCCGCCCTGCGGGCACTGTCCGGCTACCTGGTCATCTTCATGGCGTTCCTGCTGCGCGACCCGTCGTTCCCGGGCTGGCAAGGCCGGGGCACCAGCCTGCTCGCGCTGGTCATCGGCGGTGCCGGCATCGGCAGCACGGTCGGCACGGTGCTCGGCTCGTTGCTGCGGTCGCGGCCTCCGCGGGTCATCGCGCTGGCCACCTTGGTCCTCGACGCCGCCGCGGTCCTGCTCGCCGCGTTCCTCGTCAGCGTGCCGATGGCGGTCGCGCTCGGCGTGGCCGCCGGGCTGGCCCAGCAGCTGGGCAAGCTGGCGTTGGACTCGACCATCCAGGCCGAGGTGGCCGAAGGGGTCCGCACCAGCGCCTTCGCCCGCTCGGAAACCCTGTTGCAGCTGTCCTGGGTCCTCGGTGGGGTGCTGGGGATCGCCATGCCGCTCAGCTGGGGCTGGGGTCTCGGCGTGCCCGGTGCACTGCTGCTCGGCTGGCTGACCTTCGTGGTCAGCAGCTTGCGGACGGAACCGGTCACGGCCTCGCGCTGATCGCGTCAGCGCCCGCGACGCCCGGCGAGAGACGATGGTGTGGTGCCGACCGTGGTGGGACGCCGTCGGGGACGCCGCAGTGTCGCGCAGCGCCTCCTCGACCTGTGCACGCCGCACTGGCTGGCCAGAATCCTGGGTCTGCTCGGTGTGGTGTCCCTGGTCAGCGCGCTGACCCCGGCGATCCGCGGACGACTGCGGCTGGTGTCGGAGATGCTGCCGGTGTTCGCCCCGGCCGCCGCCCGGGCGGGCAGCGCCGCGGTAGGCGTCATCCTGCTGTACCTCGCCAGCGGCGTCGCCCGCCGCAAGCAGCGGGCGTGGGCCGCCGCGGTATGCCTGTCCGCCCTGGGCACCGGACTGCAGCTCGCCAAGGGCCTGGATATCGAGGAGGCCGCCCTCTCGGCGGTCGTGCTCGTCATGCTGCTGGCCGGGCGCCACCACTTCACCGCGCGCGCGGACCCGCGGTCCGGCCGGCACGTGGTCCTCACCGGCCTGGGGGCGCTGGCGGCCGCCACCGTTGTCGGGTTCGCGCTTCTTACCCTCCAGTCCCGGCACGAGCAGACCGGCGTCACTCCGGCAGAGCGACTGGAGCACACCGTGCTCGGGCTCGTCGGGATCACCGGACCTGTCCGATACACCAGCGCGCCACCCGCCGCCCAGGCCGATGTGGTTCTCATCGTCTTGGGCAGCGCAGCGCTGCTCACCGTCCTCGCCGTGATGCTTCGCCCCTCCGGGGCACCGCATCCGCTCCGACCCGAGGAGGAGGCCGCGCTGCGCGCGCTCATCGCACGCAATGCCGACTCACTGGCGTACTTCGCCCTGCGCCGTGACCGCAGCGTTGTCTTCTCCCGGTCCGGCAAGGCGGCCGTGAGCTACCGGGCCGTCGGCAGCGTCAGCCTCGCGGGCGGCGACCCGTTGGGGGAACCGGATGCCTGGCCCGGCGCGATCGCCGCCTGGTTGGAGGAGGCCGACCGGTACGGCTGGCGGCCGGCCGTCCTGGGGGCGAGCGAGGCCGGCGCCACGGCATACTCCCGAGCAGGTCTGGACGCGCTCGAGATCGGAGACGAGGCGATCCTCGAGGTCGACGACTTCGACCTGGACGGGCGTCGAATGCGCCCGGTGCGGCAGGCCGTCGCCCGGGTGAGGCGGGCCGGGTACCACATCCGCTGCGACCTGGTCGACGACGTCGACCCCCGGCAGCGGGATGAGGTCGCGCGAGCGGCCGAGGCGTGGCGCGACGGCTCGACGGAACGTGGGTTCGCCATGGCCCTCGGGCGGTTCCAGGACCCGGCCGACCACGGCTGCGTGCTCGTCCGGGCGCTCGACGCCGAGGGGCAGCTGAAAGCCCTGCTGCACCTCGTGCCGTGGGGGACCGACGGGCTGTCCCTGGATCTCATGCGCCGCGACCGTGACGTCGAGAACGGCACGGTCGAGGCGATGGTGACCGCCCTGGTCGCTGCCGCTCCCAGCCTGGGCGTCGCTCGCGTCTCGCTCAACTTCGCGGTGTTCCGGTCGGTCTTCGAGCGAGGGGAGCGGCTGGGCGCCGGACCCATCCTCCGCCTGTGGCGGGCCGTGTTGCTGCAGCTGTCCCGGTTCTGGCAGATCGAGGCGCTCTACCGCGCCAACGCGAAGTACCACCCCCTGTGGACCCCGCGGTTCGTCTGCTTCCGCGAGGTGCGGGACTTGCCCGTCATCGGCATCGCCGCGCTGCGTGCCGAGGCCTTCCTCCACGCACCCGCGTGGACCCGGTGGCTGAGCGGGCGAGCCGCCATCGAGGAGGCGTCGCACCGCTTGCACGGTGGCCGGCAAGGCTGAGGCCGGGGGGCCTCTTCGTTCAGCAAAGTCACAGCGATCATCCATCGGCCGTCGAGCCGGCTTTGCCAGGATGAGCGCCGACTTCGGAGGCACCCATGGCACTTCTCGGCTGGCCCCTCGTCCTCACCCTGGCGACTGCCGCTGTCGCGGTCACGGTCGCCACCGTCCTGCTCTGGCCCCGGGTCCGGGGCCCGCGTCCGCTGCGCCTGGGCGCGCAGCTAGGGATGCTCATGGCCGGCCATGTGACCGTGCTGCTCCTCGTCGGCGCGGTCGTGAACGACTACGGCTACTTCTATGGCTCCTGGAGCGACATGCTCGGCCATGGCGGGACAACCTCAGTGGTCGTCGCGGGCGGGCGCGGGCCCTCCACGAACGCGACCCGGCCTCCGGCGGGCCAAGGGGCGGTGCGGGAATATCGCTTTGCCGGGCACCCCACCCCGGCGGCCGCCCGGCCGGAGACGATCGGGCCGGAGGCGCAGCTCGCCGCCTCCTGGTCGGCGCCGTCGCAGTGGACCGTCCGCGGCCGCCTGGAGGCGCTGCAGGTGCGGGGTGCTCGTTCCGAGCTGAGCACGCCGATCCTGGTCTACCTGCCCCCGCAGTACTTCCAGCGCGCCTACCGGCACACCGAGTTCCCGGCGCTCGAAGTGCTGACCGGCTATCCCGGCACGACCACGGGCCTGGTCCTGCGGCTGCACTACCCCGACGTGCTCCTGCACGAGATCGCCGCCCGGAGGGCGCAGCCGATGGTGCTGGTCATGGCCCGTCCAACCGTCGCCCCACCACGGGACACCGAGTGCACCGACGTGCCCGGCGGCCCGCTCGCCCTCACCTACCTGTCCGAGGATGTCCCCTCGGCGGTCGAGCAGGCGGTCCGGGTCAGCCCGGTCGGCTGGGCGGCCATGGGAGACTCCACCGGCGGCTACTGCGCCACCAAGATGGCGCTGACACACTCGGACGTCTTCACCTCCGCCGTGTCGCTCTCCGGCTATTACCACACCTTGAAGGACGGGACGACCGGCGACCTGTGGGCGGGGTCAGCGGTGATGCGCAACCTCAACGACCTCGAGTGGCTGCTCGCCAACGAGCCCCCACCGCCGGTGTCGCTGCTGCTGACCATTGGCACGGCCGAGCGTGGCCGCAACGGCATCGCCGACACCCAACGGTTCATGGCTCTGGTGCGGCCGCCGCTTCGCGCCCGGGCCGTGTATGTCCGGGGCGCCGGCCACAACCTCAGCGACTGGGCCAGCCAACTGCCGAACGCCATCGACTGGGTGTCGCAGCAGGCGACTTCCGCCTAGCCCGCTGGCCGACCGGTCTCAGTCGCCGCTGGGTCGAGAGCCGAACATGATGTCGTCCCAGGCTGGGACGCTGGGGCGGCCGCGGCGAGGGGCGCGACGGGACGGCGCCTGCTCCTGCAGCGCCTGGTCCTCCGGTGCCTCCTTCAGCGGCGCCTGCTCCAGCGGCGCGCCCAGCACCTCGGAGGCCGGACCGGTTTCCCGGTCGGGGCTGGGCGGGTCGTGCGACTTCGCCGTCTCGGCGGGAGCCGGCTGCGGCAGGTCCGGCAGCGGCAGGTCCCGCGGCGGCAGGTCCGGCAGCGGCAGCGGAACGCCAGGCGGGGTGCGCTGCTCGGCCGGGTCATGCCGGCTGGCCCGCCGGCCGGAGCGCCCCCGGTCCCGGGCGGTACTGCGCTCGCGCATCGCGGTCATCAGGTCGACCGGCTGCTCCTGGGCTGGCATGGCCGGCGGTGGCGCCTGACCCGGGTGCGGCTCCGCGTCCTGGTCGTAGACCGCGTCAGCCTCACCCGGGGCGCCGGCAGTGGTGCCGAGAAGGGGTGCCGGCTGCGCCTCCTCGCTCAGCCAGCGCGCCTCGTCGTCGGCGGCGGTGAGCGAGCGGTCCACCAGGTCGAAACGCCACGACGCCTGTCGCTGCCGGCCGCCGGCGGCGAACGTCACCGCCACCGTCCACGGCCGGTCGGCGCTGCGCCACGAGTCCCAGCTGGCCGATCCGGGGTCGACCCCGCGCCCGGTGAGCCGCTCGGCCACGCGGTGCGACAGCGTCGGGCCGCCGCCGCCGCCCCGGCTGCGCAGCCGGGTCTGCCGGGCCAGCTCCACCACGTGCTCCCGCTCGGCGATGATCGGGACCTGGAAGCTGCGCACCTTCTCCACGCTCCACCCGGCGCGCTCGGCGACGTCTTCCGCGCTCGCCCCTGCCCGGATCAGCGCCTGCACGTCCCGGGGCCTGAGCTCGCCGTCGACGTCGACCTGCGGCAGCCCTGGCTTGGGCCGGTCGCGGCGAACGGCCGAGCGCAGCGCGTCGTTCACCCGCAACCGGAAACGGGTCCCCTCCGGCGAGGCCAGCACCAGGTGCTCGCCGTCCTCGTGGACGCCGATGAGCTGCAGATCGTCCATCCCAGCCCTGGCCTCCTTGGTGGCGTCGAGACTTCCGACGGCGCGACGCCGCGGTCGCCGTCACTGCCGACTCTGCCACTCGGCGCGCCCGCGGCGAAGCCGGGCACGCCGTCCCGGGGTAGTTTTGGCCGGTCATGACGACCACCGACCGCCCCGTCCGCGACGCGCCCGCACCTGCCCTCGATCCCTACCAAGCGATCCTGCTGCTGTCCTTCGGCGGTCCCGAGCGCCCGGAGGAGGTGATGCCGTTCCTGCGCCGCGTCACCGCGGGTCGCGGTATCCCGGACGAGCGCCTGGCCGCTGTCGCCGAGCATTACCACGCGGTCGGCGGCCGCAGCCCGATCAACGACCAGAACCGGGCGCTGCTGGCGGCGCTGCGCGCCGAGCTGGACCGGCGCGGCATACCGACGCCGTTGGTCTGGGGCAACCGCAACTCGGCCCCGTTCCTCGCCGACGCGCTGCGGGACGCCCACGACGGCGGGCTGACCCGGCTGGTCACCGTGGTCACCAGCGCCTACTCCTCCTACAGCTCGTGCCGGCAGTATCGGGAGAACCTGGCCGCCGCGGCCGCCGAGCTCGAGCTGGAGGGCCGCCACGTCCAGCTGGACAAGGTCCGGGTCTATGCCAACCATCCCGGCTTCGCCCGGGCCAACCTGCGGTTGCTGACCGACGCGGTGCGCGACGACGACCGGCTCCGGGACCTGCCCGACGACCAAGTGCGGCTGGTGTTCGTCACCCACTCCATCCCGGAGGCGATGGACCAGACCTCCGGCCCCGGCGAGCAGGAGGGCAGCCTCTACCACCGGCAGCACCAGGCGCTGGCCGACGCGCTCGCCGCGGAGGTCAACACGACCCTGGACCGGTCGTTGAAGCACGCGGTGGCCTTCTGTTCCCGGTCCGGTCCGCCGAGCCAGCCGTGGCTGGAACCGGACGTGAACGACCACCTCAAGGAGCTCGCCGGGGAAGGGGTGCAGGCCGTAGTGGTGGCGCCGGTGGGGTTCGTCTCCGACCACATGGAGGTGGTGTTCGACCTGGATACCGAGGCGGCGGCGAGCGCCGCGGAGCTCGGCCTGCTGCTGGTGCGCGTGCCGACTGTCGGCACCGACCCGCAGTTCGTCAGCGGCTTGGTGGACCTGGTGCAGGAGCGGGCCGCGCAGGCCCGCGGCGAGCAGGTGGCCGCCTCCGCATGGCCATGGCCCGAGCCGATGTGGTCGGTCTGTCCGCGGGGCTGCTGCCCCAACCTGCGCACCGCCGCCGCTGCCCTGTGCGGGTCGGACCGGTGAGCGAGCCCGCAAGCCAGCCGCTCCGGGCGCTGCACCACTTGGCGGTGCGTGCCGCGGTGGCGGCCGGCCGGTTCATCGTCGAGGAGCGACCGGTGAATCTCGGCGTCGCGGACACCAAGACCAGCCCGACCGACGTGGTCACCGAGATGGACCGGAACTGCGAGGCGCTGATCCGGCGCCTTCTGCACACGACCCGCCCGGACGACGCCATCCTGGGCGAGGAGGGTGGCGGGGTGGCCGGCAACTCCGGGGTCACCTGGGTGGTCGACCCGATCGACGGCACGGTCAACTACCTCTACCAGCTCCCGGCGTATGCCGTGTCCGTCGCCGCCGTGGTCGGCGACCCGTTCGTCCCCGGCGCTTGGACCCCGGTGGCTGGGGCGGTGTGCAACCCGCTGTTGGGCGAGGTCTTCCACGCCCGCGCTGGATCCGGCGCCCGGCTCGTCAACGTCGACCAGCTCGACCTCGCGCGCGACCCGGCAACCCAGGGTGCGGTGCTCACGTGCACGGACCCGGCCAGCCTGCTAGGCAGCCTGGTCGGCACCGGCTTCGGTTACGACGCGGCCGACCGGGCGTGGCAGGGAGCCTTCGTCGCGCAGCTGCTACCGCGGGTTCGCGACATCCGCCGCGTCGGCAGCGCGGCGCTGGACCTGGCCTATCTCGCGGCGGCGCGGCTGGACGGGTACGTCGAGGTCGGCCTCCAGCCGTGGGACATGGCCGCCGGCTGGCTGATCGTGCGGGAAGCGGGCGGCCAGGTGTCCGGCGTGGCCGGGCAGCCGCCCTCCGCTCGCGGTGTGGTCGCCGCCGGACGCGGAATCCACCCGGAGCTGCAGGCCCTCGTCGACGAGCTGCTGCCGCCCGCCCGGGCCGCCGGGGCGCCGTAAGCCGCCGGGGCGCCGTAAGCGGTCGCCGGCCGCGCAGCGGTGGGTGGGTTACCGGTGCGAACGGCGACCGCGCTGACAGCCGCCCCGGGCACAAAACGGGGGTCGCGGACGTTGACCTCGAAGCCTTTGGGACGGGGACCCTTCGACCGGGCGCACCCACCGCCGGATGAGTGCAGCGGCAGGGGGTACCGTGCCCGCGCACACACCTGATAGAGGAGAGCGACAGCCACGATGGCGACTGACTACGACGCGCCACGCAAGACCGAAGAGGACGACCTTTCCGAGGACTCGCTGGAGGAGCTGAAGTCCCGCCGGGTCGACAAGACCGCATCCAGTGTCGACATCGACGAGACCGAACAGGCCGAAGGTTTCGAGCTTCCCGGTGCCGACCTGTCCGGGGAGGAGCTGTCGGTCCGGGTGCTGCCGCGCCAGGCCGACGAGTTCACCTGCTCGCGGTGCTTCCTGGTCCACCACCGAAGCCAGCTGGCCAAGGAAGTCGGTGGCCAGCCGGTATGCCGGGAATGCGCCGCCTGATCCCGCGATGACGAGCCGACCCGAGCTGCCGGTGCTCCTGCACCGCCTCGACCCGGACCTGCCGGTTCCCGGCTACGCCCACCCTGGCGACGCCGGTGCGGACCTGCACGCGAGCCGCGACCTGACCCTGCGGCCGGGGGAGCGGGCCTTGGTCGGGACCGGGGTCGCCCTCTCCTTGCCCGAGGGGTATGCCGCGTTCGTCCACCCGCGCTCGGGTCTGGCGGCCCGGCACGGCGTGACCACGCTGAACTCCCCGGGCACGGTCGACTCCGGCTACCGCGGGGAGATCCAGGTCAACCTGGTGAACACCGATCGCGACCAGGCGTTCACGGTGCGGCGGGGGGACCGGATCGCCCAGCTGGTCGTTCAGCGGGTCGAGCAGGCGCGGTTCGTCGAGGTGGACGCCTTGCCGGACAGCCGCCGGGGGCGAAGCGGTCACGGCGCCAGCGGCGGCTTCGGACCGGGGGCCGGACCAATGGGCCTGCCCGGCGCCACGACCCCCCAAACCGCGGTAGAACACTGATCATGGGCATTTTCAGCCGGAGGAAGCGGGACGATCTCGACCAGGCGGAGCCCGTGGCGGTGCCGGTCGGTGCGGCAGTCCGGGGCGACCCGGGCGCACCGGCCAGCCCCCGGGACTCCGGGGACCAGGGGGCGGTGACGCACGCGGCATACGAGCGCCCGGACGGGCCGTTCGACCGCAGCGAGGTGAGCGACCCGGGCAACCGGCTCGACTTGGGGTCGCTGTGGGTGGCCGGCGCCCCGGGCATGGAGATGCGGCTGGAGGTCGACAACCAGACCCAGCAGGTCGTCGGCGTGACAACGGTCATCGGCGAGTCGGCGCTGCAGCTGCAGGCGTTCGCGGCACCGCGCTCCGACGGGGTTTGGGGGGAGATCCGGCAGGAGATCGCGGCAGGCATCACCTCCCAGGGGGGCACCGCGCAGGAGGCCGACGGACCGCTCGGCGTGGAGCTACATGCCCAGCTGCCCGGGCGCGCACCGGACGGCAGGACCTACTTCACTCCCGCACGCTTCGTCGGCGTGGACGGACCGCGCTGGTTCCTGCGCGGCGTCCTCAGCGGTAGGGCCGCCGTCGAGGAGGACGCTGCGGCGGCGCTGCTCCAGGTCTACCGGGGGACCGTGGTCGTCCGTGGTGACGAGGCGATGGCCCCGCGCGACCTGCTGCCGCTGCGGCTGCCGGAGGACGCCGTCCAGGCCGCGCCGGACCCAGCCGACCAGCTCAACCCGTTCGAACGTGGACCCGAGATCACCGAGGTGCGCTGATGACGAAGCCGATTCACAACCCGGACGGCGCGCAGAAGAAGGGCCTGGTGCGCGGCGTGATCGAGCGACTTACCCGCAGCGAAGCCGAGATGGACGCCGAGGAACTGCAAGAAGACGCCGGCCGGCTCGGCGGCACGCCCATCGCCGCGCTCGTCGACCGCCAGGTGGCCTCGGTCTGCGGCAACGTCCACAGCGTCACGCTGCGACCCCGCGTCAACGTCCCGGCGCTGGTGGTCGACCTCTACGACGGAAGCCGCACGCTGAACCTGGTCTGGCTCGGCCGCCGGCGCATCAGCGGAATCGAGCCGGGCGCCTACATCACCGCCCGCGGCCGGGTCACCCACCTGCGCGGCACGCCCACCATTTTCAACCCGGCCTACGAGATCATCCCCGACCGGGAGAAGAGCGCCCCGACCACCCCCGCGCCCACGGCCGCCACCGGCGCCATAAGCACCCCCGTGCTCACGAAGACGCCGATGACCGGGGTTTCGTGAGCGGTCCGGCGGCCGAGCCCGAGGCGCAGACCGTCGAGGAGGTCATCCGGCACCGGCTGTCCGCCGCGCTCGGCGGGTGGCGCGGCTCGCTGGAGACGGCGCTGCCGACGGTCGCCTTCGTGGTCGGGTGGACGGCCACCCAGGACGTCCGCCCCTCGGTGCTGGCCGCCGCAGCCGTGCTGGGCGTGCTGCTGGTGGTCCGGGTCGCCAGCAGGCAGACGCCCCGCTATGTGCTCACCTCCGTGCTGGCCACAGCGGTGGCGGCGTTCTTCGCCCTGCGCAGCGGCCGGGCCGAGGACGCCTTCCTGCCCGGCATCCTGACCAGCCTGGCCTGGATGGTCGGGTCGTTGCTGTCGGTAGTCGTCCGCTGGCCGCTGGTCGGGTTCCTCGTCGGAGTCGGCGACCCCCGGTTCGCCGAGGACCCGACGGCCTGGCAGCGCGACCGGGGCCTGGTCTCCGTCTGCTCGCGGCTGACCCTGGTCCTGGTCGGCCTGTATGCCGTGCGGGTGGCCGTCATGCTCCCGCTCTACTTCGCCGGCCAGGTCGCCGCGCTCGGCATCAGCAAGATCCTGCTGGGCTGGCCGGCCTACGTCGGCGCCGTCGCGGTCATGGGCTGGATGCTCCTGCGCGGCCGGACCCCGGTGGCGTCCTAGCAGCCGACGGAGGTCGAACCGGGCTCGTGCGGGTTGGTCGAAGCAACCAGCGCCAGCCCGCTCGCCGCGGCGTTCGCGCAGCTGGTCCCACGGCGGGCCGGCCGCGGGACTACTCCCGGTCCCGCGGCATCCGGTTGGCTGGGCTGAGCATCTGCTCCAGCTCGTCCTCCACGTCGGGGGTTGCCAGCAGCAGCAGCTCGTCGTGCGCCTCCAGCGAGTCGTCCCGGCTCGGGGCGATCGGGTGGTCCTCCCGGATGATGCCGACCAGGACGCTGTCGCCCGGCCACGGGACGTCCCCGACGCGCTTGCCCGCATACGGGCTGTCCTCGGGCAGGGTCAGCTCCACCATCGTGGAGCGGCCCTGCTGGAACGTGAAGATCCGCACCAGGTCGCCGATGCTGACCGCCTCCTCGACCAAGGCGGTCATCAGCCGGGGGGTCGACACGGCCACGTCGACCCCCCACGCCTCGTCGAACATCCACTCGTTCTTCGGGTTGTTCACTCGCGCGACGGTGCGCGGCACGCCGAACTCGGTCTTGGCGAGCAGGGAGACGACCAGGTTGGCCTTGTCGTCGCCGGTGGCCGCGACCGCCACGTCACAGTCGGCCAGGTTGGCCTCGTGCAGGGAGCTGATCTCGCACGCGTCGGCGAGCAGCCAGGAGGCTTGCGGCACCCGGCTGGCCTGCACGTCGTCGGCGTCCTTGTCGATGAGCAGAACCTGGTGGCCGTTGTGCAGCAGCTCACGGGCGATCGAGCGTCCCACGCTGCCCGCGCCGGCGATCACCACACGCATGTCAGCTCCTTCGTCAGTGGGCGGGCGGCCGCTCGTCCAGGATGCGCTCCACCCGAGCCAGGTCGTCCTTGCGGGACAGCAGGTGCAGCAGGTCGCCGTCCTGGTACACGGTGTCACGGCCGGGCAGCAGTCCCTCGCCGAGCCGGGTCAGGTAGGCCACCCGCGCCCCGGCCACCTCCTCGATCTCGGTCAGCCGCCGGCCCACCCAGCCCGACTGCACCGGCACCTCCGCGAGCACGACCTGCCCACTGGGGTCGCTGTGCTCGGGGGTGGACCCCTGAGGCAGCAGCCGGCGCAGCATCTGGTCCGCCGTCCACCGGACCGTGGCCACGGTGGGAATGCCGAGGCGCTGGTAGATCTCCGCCCGCCCGGGGTCGTAGATCCGGGCCACCACGTGCTCCACGCCGAAGGTCTCCCGGGCGACCCGGGCGGCCAGGATGTTGGAGTTGTCGCCGTTGCTGACGGCCGCGAAGGCGTAGGCCGACTCGATGCCCGCCTCGACCAGGGTGTCCCGGTCGAAGCCGAGCCCGGTGACCCGCCTGCCCTCGAACCCCGCGCCGAGCCGGCGGAACGCGGTCGGCAGCGTGTCGACGATCGCCACGTCGTGACCCTGCGCCTCCAGGCTCAGTGCCAGGGTGGAGCCCACCCGGCCGCACCCCATGATCACGAAATGCACGGCAGTGACGGTACACGGCGACCGCAGGTCGTGCCGGCAGCGTGCTGGTCGACGCAGGCGGCCGAGGCGAGCCGGACCGCGGCATACCAGGACCCCGCCCTAGAGTGTCGGCCGTGACGACTGTCGGCCGCGCCGTCAAGCGGCTCCTTGTCGGGCGGGCGATGCGCAGCGACAAGCTGCATGAGACGCTGCTGCCGAAACGGATCGCGTTGCCGGTGTTCGCCAGCGACGCGCTGTCATCGGTGGCCTACGCCCCGGACGAGATCTTCATCACCCTGGGCATCGCGGGGGGGGCCTTCGCCGCCGTCCACTCCTGGCAGATCGCCATCGCGGTCGTCCTGGTCATGGGGGTTGTGGTGGCCTCATACCGGCAGAACGTGCACGCCTACCCCAGCGGAGGCGGCGACTACGAGGTCGCCACGGTCAACCTCGGACCGAAGGCGGGGCTGACCGTGGCGAGCTCGCTGCTGGTGGACTACGTGCTGACCGTGGCCGTCTCGGTCTCCTCCGGGGTGCAGAACGCCGCCAGCGCGCTGCCGTTCATCCACGGCAACGAGGTCCCGGTGGCTGTGGGCTTGATCGTCCTGCTCACCGCCGTCAACCTGCGCGGTGTCCGCGAGTCCGGCTCCGCGTTCGCCATCCCCACCTACGGGTTCATGGTCGGCATC
Organism: Dermatophilaceae bacterium; assembly: GCA_035689185.1. Lineage (GTDB taxonomy): Bacteria > Actinomycetota > Actinomycetes > Actinomycetales > Dermatophilaceae > DASSLY01. The sequence continues at coordinate 2,971 of DASSLY010000118.1, read as the reverse complement.
CTGGGGATGGCGGCGGTCGGGTTCTTCCGCGAGTTCACCGGCGACCTGCCACCGGCCGAGAGCGCCCAGTTCGAGCTGGCCCCGCAACCGGGGTCGAGCGCGCTCACCACCTTCGCCATGGCGTTCCTGCTGCTGCGCGCGTTCTCCTCCGGCTGCGCGGCGCTGACCGGCGTGGAGGCCATCTCCAACGGCGTCCCCGCCTTCAAGAAGCCCAAGAGCGCCAACGCCGCCACCACGCTGCTGCTGATGGGGCTGCTGTCGGTGACCATGCTGCTGGCGAACGTGACCCTGGCCCGGCTTACCGGGGTGAAGATGAAGGACCCCGACCACCCCGAGCAGCTCATGCTGGACGGCAAGCCGCTGGGGGAGAGCTACCAGGAGGACACGATCATCGGCCAGCTGGCCCACTCGGTGTTCTCCGGATTCCCGCCGGGGGTCGTCTACGTCTCGATCGTCACCGGCGTCATCCTGATCCTGGCGGCGAACACCGCGTTCAACGGCTTCCCGGTGCTCGCCTCGATCCTGGCAAAGGACGGGTACCTACCCCGCCAGCTGCATACCCGCGGCGACCGGCTGGCTTACTCCAACGGCATCCTCATCCTGGCCGGGGCTGCCGTGCTGCTCGTCTGGGTCTTCGACGCCGAGGTCACCCGGCTCATCCAGCTCTACATCGTCGGCGTGTTCGTCTCGTTCACGCTGAGCCAGACCGGGATGGTCCGGCACTGGAACCGTCACCTGCGGACCGAGCGCGACCGTGCGGCACGGGCTCGGATGCAGCGCAGCAAGGTCATCAACACGATCGGCGCAACCATGTCCGGCCTGGTTCTGGTGATCGTGCTTGTCACCAAGTTCCTGCGCGGCGCCGGGTTCGCCATCGCGGCGATGGCGGTGCTGTTCGTGATGATGCTGGCGATCCGCAGGCACTACGCCCGGGTCCGGGCCGAGCTGGCGGTGGCCGAGGACTCGGCCGACGAGTCGCTGCTGCCGTCCCGGGTGCACGCGATCGTCCTGGTCTCCAAGATCCACAAGCCGACGCTTCGCGCCATCGCGTACGCGCGGGCGACCAGGCCGTCGGTGCTGGAGGCCATCACGGTGAACGTCGACCCGGAGGAGACCCACGCGTTGCAGCAGGAGTGGGACCGCCGGGACATCCCCGTGACGTTGAAGGCCCTGGACTCCCCCTACCGGGAGATCACCCGCCCGGTGATCGACTACGTGAAGCGGGTCCGCCGGGGCAGTCCGCGCGACGTGGTCATGGTCTACATCCCGGAGTACGTCGTCGGGCACTGGTACGAACACGTGCTGCACAACCAGAGCGCGCTGCGGCTGAAGGGCCGGCTGCTGTTCACCCCGGGGGTGATGGTCGCCAGCGTTCCCTGGCAGCTGGAGTCCTCCGAAGGCGCGGAGTCCCGCATGGACCGCCCCGTCGCCAGCATGGTCCGGCGCGGCGGCCCCGGCAGCTTCCTCGACCGCTGAGCGCCGGTGGCCGAAACCGGGCAACAGCTGGAGCTGGTCACGGGCCCGATCGCCCACGGCGGACACGTGGTAGCTCGTCACCACGGCGCGGTCGTCTTCGTCCGGCACGCGCTGCCAGGGGAGCGGGTGGTCGCCACGGTCACCGGCGTGCGCGCAAAGTACCTCACGGCGGACGCGGTGCAGGTGCTGGTCGCCTCGCCCGCCCGGGTCACCCCTCCCTGCCCGTATGCCGGGCCGGGACGGTGCGGCGGCTGCGACTTCCAGCACGTCGCCGTGCCCGAGCAGCGGGCATTGAAGGCCGCGGTGGTCCGCGAGCAGCTGCACCGGCTGGCCGGGATCGACCTGGATGTCGTGGTGGAGCCGTTGCCGGGTGACCAGGACGGGCTGCGCTGGCGCACCCGGGTCGAGCTCGCCGTCGACGGCGGGGGCCGCGCCGGGCTCCACCGCTTCCACAGCCATGACGTGGTGCCCCTGGACGACTGTCTCATCGCCGCGCCGGGCATCGCCGACGTTCTCGCGCAGGACTGGTCCGGTGCGCGGGCGGTGGACGTCGTGGCTCCGGGGGTCGGCGACCGCGTGGTCCTGCCGCGTCCCTCCGGTCCGGTGCCCACCGTGATCGAGCAGGTCGCGGGGACCACGTTCCAGGTCTCGGCCCGCGGGTTCTGGCAGGTGCATCCGGGCGCCGCCGCCGCCTTCGTGGCCCAGGTCCTGGACGTGTTGGCGCCCGCGCCTGGGGAGCGGGCGATGGACCTGTATGCCGGCGCCGGCCTGTTCGCCCATGCCCTCGCCACCGCGGTGGGCGAGTCAGGGTCGGTGCTGGCGGTGGAGTCCGACGCCCGGGCCTGTGCGGACGCGGTGGCCAACCTCGCCGGCCGGCCTCAGGCGCAGGTCCGCCACCGCCGGGTGGACCGGGTGCTGCGCACGCTGGCGGCGCGTCGCCGGCATACGGGCGTGGTGGTGCTCGACCCGCCGCGAACCGGCGCCGGCCGCGCGGTCGTGCGGGACATCGCAGCGCTGCGCCCGCGGGCCGTGGCCTACGTCGCCTGCGACCCGGCGACCCTGGCCCGGGACCTGGCCCACTTCGGCGACGCCGGCTACCGGGCCGAGTCGGTGCGCGCCTTCGACGCGTTCCCGATGACCCACCACGTCGAGTGCATCGCCCACCTCGTCCGCCACTGAGCACGACCCCCCGACGACCTGTCAGAACCTAGGCGGGTCAGGGCGCGCCCACGTTCTGACACGTCGCAAGGGGGAGGGTAGAACCCCCCGTTCGCCCGCGCCCGACGGGCGCGGGAGGATCGGGGCAGGCGGTTCGGCCCGGCACATCCAGGCGGCGCAGCCGCGGCGGACGGTATGGTTAGATATCTTGACGTCAAGATAAATCGGTGAAGGAGCGGTTGTGAGCCAGAGCAGCGACAGTTTCGGGGCCAAAGGCACACTGGAGGTCGGCGGCAGGTCCTACCAGATCTACCGTCTCGCCGCCGTGGACGGGCAC
>DASSLY010000117.1:0-44963 GCA_035689185.1 Dermatophilaceae bacterium | reverse complement strand
AAGCCGGCGGGCTGAGCATGACCACGGTGGACCGGCTGACCTGGCGGCGGCTCTTCCGGCCGTCGGCATGGACGCTGCGGTCCAAGCTGGTCGCCTCGACCGTGGCACTGTTCATGGCCGTCAGCCTGACCACCGGCCTGGTCGCGGTGGTTGCGCTGAAGACCTTCCTCATGCAGCAGCTGCAAGAGCAGGTCGAGGACTCCGCCGACCGTCAGGGAGTCCGCCCGGGCCTGGACGGGGACAGAGACCCACAGCCGCTAGACGGCCGTGGCGGTTCACGGCGACCTGCTCCCGGTCCACCACCCGGCCTCGGCGGCGGGTTCCTCCATCTGACCCTGGTCGATGGCGTGGCCACGTCCAATGTGATCCTGACCGGTGACGCCCAGGCCGGATCCCTCACCGACGACCAGGTCGCGGCGATCCAGCATGGTGGCGTCGGCACCCACGCCACCGAGGTGGACCTCGGTGGCCAGCTCGGCACCTACCTGCTGGTCGCCAGCCACTCACGAGTCGGCTCCAACGCGACATACGTGACCGGGCTGCCCACTGCGCCGGTGACGACGACCGTGAACCGGTTGGCGCTCATCTTCGTGGTGCTCAATGGCGTCGGCCTGGTCGCTGTCGGTGTCGGCGGCGCATGGCTGGTGCGCACCAACCTGCGGCCGCTGCGCCGGGTCGCGGCCACCGCCACCCGTGTCTCCAACCTGCCGCTGGCCTCCGGCGAGGTGGCGCTCGCCGAACGGGTCCCGGCGGCCGACACCGACCCCCGGACCGAGATCGGCCAGGTGGGCGCTGCGCTGAACGGGATGCTGGACCACGTCGGAGCTGCCCTGGAGGCTCGGCACGAGAGCGAGCAGCGCGTCCGGCAGTTCGTCGCGGACGCCAGCCACGAGCTGCGCACCCCGCTGGCCTCGATCCGCGGGTACGCCGAGCTGTCCCGCCGCGAACCGGAGCCCGTCCCCGAAGGAGTCGTCCACGCCCTCAGCCGCGTCGAGGCCGAGGCGGTGCGGATGACCTCGCTGGTCGACGACCTGCTGCTGCTGGCCCGGTTGGACGCGGGACGGCCGTTGCAGCGTGAACCGGTGGACCTGGCCCTGGTCGCGGTCGATGCGGTCAGCGACGCGCACGCCGCCAGTCCGGAGCACGTCTGGCAGCTGGAGGTGCCCGACGAGGCTGCGGTTGTCGAGGGCGACAGCGCGCGACTGCACCAGGTCGTCGCCAACCTGCTGGCCAACGCGCGCACCCACACGCCCCGGGGCACGCTGGTGAAGACCAGGGTCGCCACGGTCGACGGCGAAGTTCTGCTCACCGTCACGGACAACGGCCCGGGTGTCCCGGCAGCGTTGCAACCCAACGTGTTCCAGCGGTTCGCCCGCGGCGACGCCTCGCGCAACCGGGCCGACGGCAGCAGCACCGGGCTGGGCCTTTCCATCGTGCAGGCGGTCGCCCAGGCCCACCACGGCAGGGTGGATCTGGAAAGCCGGCCCGGCCTGACCCGGTTCACCGTGGCGCTGCCCGCACACTGACGAGTTGTCAGAGCGTGGGCGCGCCATGACCCGGCCACGTTCTGACAACTCGGGCAGCGGTGCGGGAGGAGGAGTCACCGTGGGACCTCAGCGCCTCCACAGCAGGCACCTAGGCGCGGCCGCGAGATTCGTGTCATGGACACAACCACCCTCCCCCGCCCCGGCCAGCTAGGCACCGAACCCCCCACAACGGCAACGACTTTGGACGAGCCAGCCACCTCGTCGGCTGGCACCTGGGGCAGGCTGGCGCTCCCCGGCCTGCTGTTCGGCACCGCCCTGCTCTACTTCTACGGCCTGACCGCGAACGGGTGGGCCAACGCCTACTACTCCGCGGCCGTGCAGGCCGGCAGCGAGAGCTGGAAGGCCTTCTTCTTCGGCTCCTCCGACGCCGCGAACTCCATCACCGTCGACAAGACACCGGCCTCACTGTGGGTGATGGCGCTTTCGGTGCGGGTCTTCGGGCTGAGCTCGTTCGCGATCCTGATGCCCCAGGTGTTGATGGGCGTCGGCTCGGTCGCCGTCCTCCACGCCACGGTCAGGCGGCACTTCGGGCAGGCGGCCGGGCTCATCGCCGGCGCCGTCCTGGCGCTGACGCCGGTCGCGGTGCTGATGTTCCGGTTCAACAACCCGGACGCGCTGCTGGTGCTGCTCATGACGCTGGGCGGCTGGGCCACTCTCCGGGCGGTGGAGAAGGCCAGCCCGAAGTGGCTCGTGCTGGTCGGCGTCCTGGTCGGGTTCGGCTTCCTCACCAAGATGCTGCAGGCGCTGCTCGTCGTCCCCGCGTTCGCACTGGCCTACCTCGTCGCGGCACCGACCCCGCTGCGCAAGCGCGTCTTGCACCTGCTGGCGGCCGGTGCCGCGATGGTCGTGTCCGCCGCCTGGTGGGTCGCCATCGTCGAGCTGGTGCCGGCGAACCTGCGACCCTACATCGGCGGCTCGCAGACCAACTCGGTCCTGGAGCTGACCCTCGGCTACAACGGCCTCGGCCGGATCACGGGCGAAGAGGCCGGTTCGGTCGGCGGCGGCAACGGCTGGGGCGCGACCGGTTTGGGGCGCATGTTCGGCGCCTCCATCGGCGGGCAGATCTCCTGGCTTTTCCCGGCGGCGCTGCTCTTGCTGGGAGCGGGCCTGTGGGCCCGCGGCCGCAGCCCGCGGACGGACGCCCGCCGAGCGGCATACCTGGTTTGGGGTGGTTGGCTGGTGGTGACCATGCTGGTGTTCAGCCTGATGGCCGGCATCTTCCACGAGTACTACACGGTGGCCCTGGCGCCGGCGGTCGGGGCCATCGTCGGGATAGGGACCACCCAGATGTGGGCGCGGCGCGGCCACGCGCTCGGGTCGGTCGTCCTGGCGGTGACCACGGCGGCGACCGCGGTCTGGGCCTACCTGCTGCTCTCGCGCAGCGCCGACTTCCTGCCCTGGCTCCGGTATGCCGTGCTGGTCCTCGGTCTCGCCGCCGCCCTCCTGCTCGTCGTGGTCGGCCGGGTCCACCGCCGCGCGCTTCCGGTCATCGCGGCGACGGCGCTGGTCGCCGGCCTGGCCGGCCCTGCGGCATACAGCCTGGAGACGGTGAGCAGCGGCTACGCCGGCTCGATCGTGACGGCCGGCCCGGCGGTCGCCGGCGGCCGGGGCTTCGGTGGCCCGGGCGGCCCCGGCGGCTTCCCCGGCGGCGGTCCGCCGACTGGGCAGCTGCGGGGGCCCGGGCAGGCCGGCGGGTTGGGCGGTCTGCTGAACGCCAGCACGCCCAGCACCGAGGTGGTCTCCGCGCTGTCGCAGGACGCGCAGCAGTACACCTGGGTGGCGGCCACGGTCGGCTCGCAGAACGCGGCCGGGCTGCAGCTGGCAACGCAGCTGCCGGTGATGTCCATCGGCGGGTTCAACGGCAGCGACCCGTCACCGACGCTGGCGCAGTTCCAGCACTACGTCGCGCAGGGCCGGATCCACTACCTGCTCGCCGGCGGCGGCATGGGCCGGTTCGGCGGCCCTGGTGGCAACGGCAGCGGCAACAGGACCGGCAGCCAGATCGTCAGCTGGGCGGCGGCCAGCTACACCCCGGTCACCGTCGGCGAGTACACCTTCTACGACCTGACCCAGCCGCTGGCTGCCGGGACCGCGTCGTGACCACGTTCGCCGACGCACCGGCCCCCGTCCCCACGGACCACGCGTCGGCCGGAGTGGGGTCCGGAATGACCGGGGCGGCGGTCGGCGCGGTGACCGGGGCGGCAGGGTCCGGGACGGCGGGGGTGGCGGTCGGCCCGGCGGCCGCGGCGGCCGGCGCGACCACTTCGTTGGCGGTTCCCGTCCTGGACGTGGTGGTCCCGGTCTACAACGAGGAGGGCGCGCTCGCGGCCTGCGTAGGGCGGCTGCGCGAGCACCTGCACACGACCTTCCCGTACCCGTTCCGGATCACCGTCGCCGACAACGCGAGCACCGACCGGACCTTCATGGTCGCGACGCATCTGGCGGAGCGGCATACCGAGGTGCGTGTCGTGCACCTGCCCGAGAAGGGGCGGGGGCGGGCGTTGAAGGCGGTCTGGTCCACCTCGGACGCCCCGATCCTGGCCTACATGGACGTGGACCTGTCCACCGACCTGGACGCCCTCTGGCCGCTGGTGGCGCCGCTGATGTCCGGTCACTCCGACGTGGCCATCGGAAGCCGGCTGGCCCATGGCGCCCGGGTGGTGCGCGGGGCGAAGCGGGAGGCCATCTCCCGCGGGTACAACCTTCTGCTCCGGGCGATGGTGGGCGCGCGGTTCCGGGACGCGCAGTGCGGGTTCAAGGCGATCCGGGCCGACGTCGCGGCCGAGCTGCTGCCCCTGGTGGAGGACACCAGCTGGTTCTTCGACACCGAGCTGCTGGTGCTGGCCGAGCGCAGCGGGCTGCGCATCCACGAGGTGCCCGTCGACTGGTATGACGACCCCGACAGCCGGGTGGACATCGTCACCACCGCGGTCGCCGACCTGCGCGGCGTGCTGCGGCTGCGCCGGGGCCTGGCCCGCGGCACCCTGCCGGTCGCGCAGATCCGTCGCCGGATCGGCCGCGGCGCGCCGGTGGGGCACGTGGGCGGGCAGGTGCTTCGGTTCGGCACGGTCGGGCTGCTGAGCACTCTGGTGCACCTTGGGCTGTTCGGCGTGCTGACCGGAGTGCTCGACGCCCAGCTGGCAAACGTGGCCGGGCTGCTGGCCGCGACCGTCATCAACACCTGGGCGAACCGGCGCTGGACCTTCGGGGTCCGCGGCCGCCGGGGCGCGGCCCGGCACCAGTTGCAGGGGCTGGCGCTGTTCTTGCTGTTCTGGAGTCTGACCGCCGGCGCGCTGGCGTTGCTGAACCTTGTGGCCCTCGATGCGAGCGCGGTCGTGCAGACCCTTGTCGTGGCGGTGGCGAACGTGGTCGCGACCGTCGCCAAGTTCCTCTGCTTCCGCCGGTGGATCCGTCCCGAGTTGCAGCCCGTCTCGCCGGTGCGGTGACACCGGCATCCGTGGGTCGCGGCAGGACCCGGGGTCAGGCTGTCGGTCAGGCCGGCGCCGGGCTCGGGGTATCGGGTGGCAGCAGATGGTCGGCTCGGGCCGGCGGATCGGAGAACGCGAGCGCGGCCTCCTCGACCACCCGGTCGGTCGCGGTGAGGCGGCCCGCGTGCTGGCGTTCGTGCTCCTCCCACGAGGCCACCCGGAAGACCTCGACGAAGTGGTCGGGGTGCAAGCCGTCGCGGTAGAGCTCCCACCGGGTCGCTCCGGTGCGGCGCCGGGATCGTCGGAGCTGGTCCATCGCCTGCAGGTAGGGCTGCTGCCGCTCCGCCGCAACGGTGTAGTGGACGATGACCAGCACCGGTCCACCACCCGGCTCTGGGTTTAGGCTCAACCGGGCATCACCCCAGTAGGCGACCGGCTGTGGGTCGAGGTGCCCGGTCTCCGGCACCGCCAGGAACAGGCCGCAGGCGGTTGCCGCGGCCACCGCCGCGGCCGCGGCAAGCACCGCGGGCCGCAGTCCGTACCTGGTGGCGACCAGTCCCCACAGCAGCGCGCCAACCGTCTGGGAGCCGGTGAAGGTGACCATGTAGATGGCCATGCCGCGGGCTCGCACCCAGGGCGGAAGCACTAGCTGGAGCTCGGCTTGCAACGTGGAGGTCACGGCCATCCACCCGACTCCGGTGACGACCAGGGTCGCGACGGCTGCGGGAAAGCTCTGGACCAGCACAACCACCGCGAGCGTCGCCGCGAACAGCCCGCCGGCGCACGCCAGGATCCCGTTGGTGGACAGGGTGTTCCGTACCCGTCCTAGCACGAGCGCTCCGAGAATGGCGCCGACGCCGAGCGCGGCGAACAGCGCGCCATACCCGTCGGCTCCCAGCCTCAGGTGCTGGCTGGCGATGAGCGGCAGCAACGCCCAGAGAGCCATCGCGGGCGTGAGGAAGATGACCGCACGCAGCAGGATCCGCCGGGCTGCGGGTTCGTGCCACATGTACCGGCCGCCGGCACGCAAGGCCGGCACGAATCGCTCCCGGCTCGGTAGCTCCGTTTCGCCGCCACGCCAGCGCAGCACGGCGATCGCCAGCGCGACCACGGAGAGCGCATTGAGCGCGAACACGACAGGTGCCCCGCCGAAGTGGGCGATGACCACGCCCGCGAGGGCCGGCCCCACGGCGCGCGAGACGTTGACGCCGACCAGGTCCAGCCGGGAAGCCGCACGCAGCTGTGCCCTGGGCACGAGCTCGGGAAGGGTGGCGCCCCAGGTCGGCAGCTGCACCGCGGCGCCGACGCCCAGGAGAAAGGTGAACACGAGCAACAGGGCCGGCGGCATCTGCCCGACGGCGGTGAGCACGGCCAGCAGGATCCCGATGGTGAAGAAGTACGCCTGGGTGTTGAAGAGCAGCCACCGCCGGTCCAGCGAGTCGGCCAGGACACCGCCGGGAAGCGCCAGCAGCATCACCGGCAACGTGGTGGCAGCCTGTACCAGCGAGACGAGGACGGGGGCGTTCGGCGCGTCGACGAGCAACCACTGCGCGCCGACGGACTGCATCCAGGTGCCGGTCAGGCTGATCAGGACCCCCAGCCACAACCAGCGAAAGGCCTTGTGTTGCAGCGGCGCCCAGGGCTCTGAGTCAGCCGTCGCCGACGCCGCCGAGCCCGCGGCGGCAGCGTCTCCGGAGACTGAGCCCGTTCGGGTCATCCCACCTCCTGTGACCGCGGCTGAGCGCACCGCCGGTAGACCGCCCCGTTTCGAGCAGCAAGCGGGGACTCGACCGTAGAGCCGTCCCGTTCCGGGCAGCAAGCGGGTCCCCGCGCGCTTGTTGCTCCATTTCGTACGGTCTGGCGCCCCCACGGCCGGCAAACCGTACCGTTCCGAGCAGCAAGCGGGGACTCCGGACAGCGCGCCCGTACCCCGGCGGGCCGGCGAAGGTCGGACGGAACCGGCCGGTCAGTGTCCGCTGATCAGGCGCAGCGCGCCAGTCGACGGCGTCCAGACGTAGATGTCGGCCGTTGCATTGGTGTCGGACCCCACCAGGGCGTCGCCCGTCGAGAAGACCAGGGTGCGACCGTCGCCGGAAAGGTCGACCCCGCCCGCACTGGTAACGGCCAGCGTCTGCTCGGCCCCGGTGCCCCAGTTCCTCAGCGCGATCACCTTGCGAGTCGTCGCCGGTGTGCCGCCGTCGCTGTCCTCGTGATAGGCGACCAACGCGCCGGTCGCGTCCTGCGCGCCGGGAGAGAGGAAGCCGTAGAAGAAGTCGCGAGCGTCGAACGAATGACCCGGTTTCCCGTCGAGCCGCACCTGGGTCAGGGCGTGCTTGTCCGTGTCGCACCCTTGCATCACGACAGTGACCACGCTGCGGCCGTTCGCCGAGATCGACGACGGGCCGAAGAAGGGACCGCATTCGGCAGCGCCGTCAGCCCACAGCAGCAGCCTCGTCGTGCGCGCTGCAGTGTCGCGCACGTGGACCCCGTACCAGCCTTCGAGGACAGGCCCGGGAGGTGGGGTGAGCGCGGCGGTGGACTCGAAGGCGACACGAGTGCCGTTTCCCGACACCGCCGGTTGCCAGCTCGACCCCTTGCCCTGACGACCGGCGTTCGTGACGCTGACCCGCGCCGTCCTGCCGGTGCTGAGGACGTGCCGGAAGACGTCGATGGAGCCGTTGGTGTCCGAGGGGATGAGGTTGCTCGCCAGCGACGCGAAGACCACGGTGCTCCCGTCGGCGGAGATGTCTGGCATCTCGGAGGAGTCGTTGCCCTGAGCACCGGTGCTCGAGACGCTGACCCGCCGGGTCGTCCCGTTCCTCGTGTCGCGGACGAAGACGTCTGCGACCTGGTTGGTGTCGTGCGCGACCAGGTTCGGGGCCTGCGAGGTGAAGACGACGTAGCGCCCGTCGGCGGATATCGCCGGATCGGTGCTGGCGCCGTGGGCCTCACGGCCGCGACTCGACACCGACACCCGGCGCGTCGTCGACGTCATCCGGTCGCGGACGAAGACATCGCTCACGCCGTTCGTGTCACCCGGCACCAGGTTGGAGGCATCCGAGGCGAAGGCGACGTAGCGCCCGTCGTGACTGACCGCGGGGTCGATGCTGCTGCCGTTTCCCGGCGCGAGCGCGACCCTGCCCGAGGGGGCCCCGACCGCCGGTGCCGGGAGTGCCGCGGCAATGACGACCACAACGCTGGCGACCGCCAGTCGCCTCCTGTTCGACATCTGAGTCTCCTTCCGTGCTGCGCGTCAGGACGCGCGGGCTTGATGTGTCGCGGGCACGACGATCGGTGGCCCGCAGATACCGGGGAACCGCTCGTGGACCTGGATCTCGGTAAGTGAGGTGTTGATGCAGGTCCTGACCATGTCTTGCAAGCCGGTCGGCTTCCAGGTGTTGAAGAAGTCGCCATGCAGGGTGTAGCCCGGTCCAGAAGACAGCTGGACACCCCGGCCGTCGCCGGCGTAGTTCCAGGATATGTTCACCCGCAGGGTTGGTAAATGCCGGCCGAAACCCGCCGGGCATCTCTCTCCCTGGACGTAGGCGAGATGGTTGACGACCCCCGTCGACCTCGCGCCGGTGAAGTCAGCCGTATTGCCGTCGGCGGCATGATTGTTCAGCAGCCCGTCCCAACAGCTCGGGAATTGGACGGCCGCCGTCAAGAGCACCTTGCCATGCCCCGGTTTCAGCAGCTGGGCCTGGTCGCAGCGAGCCTCCGCGGGCGTGGCGAAACGGAAGCCGGCTACATTCGACTTGTTGCTGAAATTGCCGCAGGACCAGCTGAGGTGACCGGTGTCCATAAGCGTGGCCGCCGCCATCGTTGTGTCACCAGCGACGATCCGCAGGTCGGCTGGAAACGGTCTCGTCGTCCCGGCCGGGTCAGTCGGGGTGTTGTTCCAGGCGAGGTAGTAGGCTTCCATCCGCCTTACCGGCACGAGTGCGCCGGTGGCCTTGAACGACAACGGCGGCGTCCAGTAGGCCGCCGTGTCGGTCGCGATGTCACAGCTCGTCGTCGCAGCAGAGTTCTGCAGATCCGTGTAGTTTGCCCGGTCCGGCCGGCGCAGCTGCAGCAGCTGAGTACTGCCAAAGAACTGATGCATATGCGATGACACCGGGGTCCCACGCTGCACGATCGGGTCGACCTGGCCGAGGCCGACGCTAGCGGCGTCGCCAGTGCCTATTCCCGAGGAGTTGCTGCCGGCACAGTGCACGATTCCCTGAGCGTTGGCTTGTCCGGGGCTCGCTGCCGCGGCCGTCAGCACCGCCGCTAGGACCACGGCTTTCCGCCGCAAGGTGAAGCGCACGGCTACCCCACATTCGTGGCGCCCAACCCGACTCATTGTCGGACAAACTTGGGCAACCCGAAGCATGCTCCCGCAGCCCACTGGCATGGTCAAGTGGGAATCGCAGCTAGGCCGCGCGCGATGGGGAGAAGGTCGGGGTCAGGGTGCCGCGGTCTCCGGCCGGGGGGCGATCGCTGACCTCGCGGGGCTGCGCCACCAGCGCCAGGGCCATGGCCGGAACCTCAGCCCCGAGCGGGTAGTGGTGTCGCGGAGACACGGGCGTCCATTCGGCGGACTTTGCGCTCAGCCCCGAGCGGGTAGGTGGTGTCGCCCGAACTGGCCCCGGGCCGGGCTGCCTCAGCCGCCGCCACGACGTTTGCCGGGTGGGGCTTCGAGCCCGGGACCGGCCGCCGGACGCCGCCCGGGCCTGGTCGGCCGGGGCGGCGTCTGCGCAGGTCAGTGCGGAGGCGGCGGGATTTGAACCCGCGAGAGGTGCTTAACCTCAACCCGCTTAGCAGGCGGGCGCCATAAACCGGGCTAGGCGACGCCTCCTCGCCCGACGCGCACACGCGGCATACGGGCCGGGGCACACGCTACCGGCGGGGGCGGGGCGGGCACAAAGCGGCCGGCGGCTCCAGAGCGCGAAGGGGCGAACCCGAAGCGAGCCCGCCGGCCATGCCAACCCAATGTGACGGTCAGACGTCGAACAGGTGATGTGCCGCTCAACTGGCGTGCACAATGATCCAGCCTGCACTCGACCGCCCGAGGGCAGCACGAGACCCACCAAGAGGAGCCATGGCCGAACTGGCAGCCGGGGACACGCCCTCCCGTGCCGCCCGCAGCCGAAACCGCCGTCGTGGTGTGGGGCGATTCTATGGCCTGACGTTCCTCGGCACGCTGGTGCCTGGTGCCGGTCTGACCGCCGCCGGCCGTCGCCTGGCCGGCGGCCTGCTCCTCGTCCTGACCGCGGCGACGCTGGCTGGGCTGGGGTACCTCGCCTGGCGCCGCGGGCTGGTCCGGGCCGCGCTGGACCTGGCGGTCCGCCCCGACCAGCTGCGCCTGGCCTCCATCGCCATCGCCGTCGCCGCACTGGTCTGGGTGCTGTCGATCATCTGGACTGCGGTCGCGACGCGGCCAGAGCGGATCAGCCGGGGGCAGGGATTGCTGGCCACGGTGTTCGCGCTGCTCATGTGCCTGCTCGTGGCGGCACCGGCGGCAGAGCTGGTCAGGTACCTCAACATCCAGCACGACGTGGTGCAGACGGTGTTCGCCGGGCCGGTGGTGGTCCCCAGCAACCCCAGCGCCTCGGTGGCGACGCCGGAGATCACCCGCGAGGATCCCTGGGCGAACACCCCGCGCGTCAACGTGCTGCTCCTCGGCTCCGACTCCGGCGCCGACCGGATCGGGGTGCGGACCGACTCGATGATCGTGGCCAGCATCGACACGCACACCGGCAATACCGTGCTGTTCGGGGTGCCCCGCAACCTGGAAAAGGTGCCCTTCCCCGCACACGATCCGCTGCACCGGATCTGGCCCAACGGCTTCAACTGCGGCGCCGCATGCTTGATGAACGCTGTCTGGACAGAGGCGAGTTCACGGGCGAACCTGTTCCCCGGTGACCGCAACCCGGGCCTGACCGCCACCCGGGACGCCATCTCCGAAGTGCTCGGCCTGCGCATCGACAACACCGTGGTCATCGACCTGCGCGGCTTCCAGTCCCTGGTCGACGCCATGGGCGGGGTCACTATCAACGTGCGCGAGCGCATCCCGATCGGTGGGGAGGTCACCGCCGACCACCGCATCGTCGGCATCCTCGGCTGGATTGAGAAGGGCCGGCAGCACATGAACGGGTACAAGGCGCTGTGGTACTCCCGCTCGCGGGCCACCACGGACGACTTCAGCCGGATGCGCCGGCAGCGGTGCATGGTGGGGGCGCTGGTCGACCAGGTCAATCCGGTGGCCATGCTCGGCCGCTACCCGTCGCTGGCCTCGGTGGCCAAGAAGAACGTCCAGGTGGACATCGCCCAGAACCAGCTGCCGGCCTGGGTCGAGCTGGTCCAGCGAATGCAGCGCGGCGCCATCCGCAGCCTGCCCTTCACCTCGACCAACGTGAACGTGGCCGACCCAGACTTCGCCGCGATCCGGGCCATGGTCCGCAGGGCGCTGCGCGCCTCCGTGGCCCCCGCCCCGACGACGACCACCCCAAGCCCGGGCAGGACCACCAAACCTGGGACCAGGCCCACGCCAGCGCCTCCCAACCCGGCGGTCGAGGGTGACCAGCTGGTGGAGATCAAGGAGGCCTGCTGAGCCCGGCCGGCATACCCGTCGCCAGGTGAGCCAGGGCCGGTCGGGTTGGATGGGCGGGTGAAGCGTCGCACCGTCGTCATCAGCGGGGTGGCCACCGCGCTGCTGGTCGCGGGGGGTGCCGCCGGGGGCTGGCTGGTGCTGCAGCAGCGCCAGGAGAGCGAACGCGACCGTGCCGCCCGCGCCGCCTTCGACGCCCTGGCCCGCGGCTGGGCCGCGCGACGGGTCGACCAGGGCGTCCGGTATGCCGGACGGTCACCTTCCGACCTCGCGCTCGCCTTCCAGCGGACCACCGCCGGCCTGGGCACCGGCCCGGTGTCGGTCACGGTGGGCTCGTACGCCCGGGACCACGACACGGCCCGCGCCACGCTGAAAGTCAGCTGGACGCTGGCCGACCGGGTGGTCTGGAGCTACGACGACCCGGTGACCGCCCGACGCAGCGGCGCGGCCTGGCTGATCCAGCCTCCGGCCGACCGGTCGTTGTGGCATCCGGACACCCCGGTGGACACGGTGCTCACGGCCGCGCGCACCTGGAGCCAGCGCCACGACATCCTGGACCGCGACGGCGCCCCCCTGCTCGTGACCGGCAAGGTGTTCGATGTCCAGATCGACCCGCTGCGGGCCACGCCGGCTGCGGCGACAGCGGTGGAGCGGATCGTCGGCGAACCGGCAGGATCGCTGGTGGCCAAGCTCCGCGCAGCCCAGCAGTCGTCCTCCCGGGCGCCCATCCCTGTCATCACCTACCGGCAGAAGGACTTCGGCCCGCTCCAAGCCCGGCTGGAGCCGCTGCCCGGCGTGATCTACCCGCCGCGGGAGCAGCCGCTCGCGCCCAGTCGCACCTTCGGCCAGCCCGTGCTCGGGTCCTACGGTGCGGTCACCGCCGAGATGGTCCAGCGGGGCAACAGCCTGTATGCCGCGGGCGACTTCGCCGGGCTCTCCGGCATCCAGGGCAGGTATGACGCGGTGCTGCGCGGCACCCCCGGGGTGAAGGTGACCGCGACCGGCCTGCCGGCGAGCACGTCGCCGCTCTTCGAGAAGCCGCCCGTCGACGGCATCGACGTCCGGCTGAGCCTGCGCACCCCGGTGCAGCAGGCTGCCGAGACCGCGTTGCGAGCCACCGGGTCGGTGCCCTCCGCGCTGGTGGCGGTGGACGTGAAGACCGGCCAGCTGCTCGCCGTGGCCAGCTCGCCGTCGCTCGGCTTCGACCGGGCCCTGCAGGGGCAGTACCAGCCGGGGTCCACGCTCAAGGTCGCCACCACATACAGCCTGCTCAGCACCGGAAAGGTGACGCCGGCCACGAGGGTGCCATGCACCAAGACCGTGGTGGTCGACGGCATGGTGGTGCGCAACTTCGAAGGTGAGGCGCTGGGGACCGTGCCGTTCGCCGCTGACTTCGCCCATTCGTGCAACACCGCCTTCGCCCGGCTGGCAGCGCGGATGGGCAGTGCCGACCTGGGCCGGGCGGCCCGCGCGCTGGGCGTGGGCGCCGACTGGGGCGATGCGCTCGGGGTCGACCACGTGTTCACCGGCTCGGTGCCGGACCCGACGTCGGCGACCGAGAAGGCGGCGTCCGCGTTCGGTCAGGCCAGGACGCTGGCCTCACCGGTGGCGCTGGCGGTCATGGCCGGTTCGGTGGCCCGCGGCAGCTACCTGCCGCCGGCCCTGGTCACCTCGCCTGCGGTCACCGGCGTGGACCGTTCCCCGGTGCCGCTCGATCGCACCGCCGCCGGGCAGCTGCGGACGCTGATGCGCCGAGTGGTCACCGACGGGACCGCGCTGGTGCTCAAGACCGCGCCGGGTGGCCCGGTCTCGGGCAAGACGGGGACGGCCGAGCACGGCGGCAAGAACCCGCCGGAGACCCGGGCCTGGTTCGTCGGCTGGCAGGGAGAGGTGGCGTTCGCGGTGCTGGTGGAGCAGGGTCGTAGCGGCGGTGCGGTCGCCGCCCCGGTCGCCAAGGCATTCCTGTCCGCGTTGCGCTGAGCCGGCGCACGTCAGGCCGAAGACGGACGAAGCCCCCAGCCGCGGGGCTGGGGGCTTCGCCGGGTGGTGCTGGGGTCAGAGCGGGCGGACGGCGTCGGCCTGCGGGCCCTTCGGACCCTGGGTGACCTCGAACTCCACCCGCTGAGCCTCGTCGAGGGAGCGGTAGCCACTGCTCTGAATCGCCGAGTAGTGAACGAAGACGTCCGGTCCGCCGCCGTCCTGGGCGATGAAACCAAAGCCCTTCTCAGCGTTGAACCACTTCACGGTGCCCTGTGCCATACGGAGGAACTCTTTCTTTGGGTGGCCAATGGAACGCACACCTCGTGCGTTCCAGGCTGCCGCACTACCCCCACAACTGGCGGGACACGCCCGTCGATCCAACTGCCCCTCGGATAAGGCGCACGCTGACGAACTGCGAGGACCTGCAACTGCAACCGCGGCAAACGCTAGCACGCGACGAGCGCCAGGTGGGACCTCCGGTTTAGTGGATTCCGCGACGACTTCGTGCTGGTCAAGACGGGTTTGCTCAGTCGTCGACGCCACGAGCAGCCAGCGCCTCCCCCACGGCGTCGGCATGGCGGATCGTGCCCAGGACCAGCGGAGTGACCAGTGCCCGGGTGCTGCGCTCCAGCCCGCGAGCGCGCCGCGCGTCCCGGACCCGGTCGGAGGTCTGCAGCAGGACCGGCACGGCGCGCAGGGCCAGCGCCAGCACCAACGCGACCCGCTCCGGGTCCACGCCGAGCCGGCGCAACGGGGTGAGCCCCGCCACGAACGCGTCCAGCAGGTCGGTCACCCTGGTGGTCAGCGTCACCAGCCCGGCTGCGGCCACCGCGACGAGCAGCACGCCCACGACCTGCACTGCCGCGCGCCACCCGGCCGTCCACACCTGGAACCCGGCCAGCAGCAGCAGGACCCAGCGCAACGGCCACACCTGCGCCACAACGGCCGAGGCCGGCAGCCGCGCGACGGCATACAGGGTGGCCACGGCCAGCGCACCGACCGCCACGGCCAGCGGCGAGCGACCAGCCACCAGGGCGGTGGTGAGGGCGAGCAAGCCGAGCAGCTTCAACCCGGCCGGTGCCCGGTGCAGCGGGGAGGTCCCAGGGCGGTACGTCCCGGTCAGCATGCCCCCTCCCGGACCAGCCGCCGGTAGGCGTCCACCGCCATCTCGCCCGGCCCGTCCGCGACGACCCGGCCCATCGCCAGCACCAGGACGCGCTCCCAGCCGGCGACCGAGTCCAGGTCATGGGTGACCAGGATCACCTGCTGCGGCAGCGTGTCGAGGACGCTCAGCACCTCCGCGGTGTTGCGCAGATCCAGCAGCGTGGTCGGCTCGTCGCAGACCAGCACCAGCGGCGCCGTGACCAGCACGGAGGCGAAGGCCAGCAGCTGCTTCTGCCCGCTCGACAGCAGGTGCGCCGGGTGGTCGGCGTGGTCGGCCAACCCGAACCGGGCCAGCGCCGCGAGGACCTGCTCGTCCACGACGTCACGGGGCAGGTTGTGGCGGCGCAGCGAGAACGCCACGTCCTCGCGGACCGTCGGCATCACGATCTGCGCGTCCGGGTCGGAGAAGACGAACCCGACCCGGCGTCGCACCGCCGCCGCGTCCCGGCGGGTGTCGATGCCGTCGACGAGGACCCGGCCGCCGGTGGGCAGGACCAGTCCGTTGAGCAGCCGGGCCAGGGTGGACTTGCCCGAGCCGTTGGCGCCGACCACCCCGATCCGGGGTTCGTCCAGGTGGAGGTCGACCCGGTCCAGCACCAGTCGCTCGCCGAAGCGGTGGCTGACCCGGTCGAGCCGGATCATGGCCCGACCCGTCGGGCCAGCAAGGCCAGTCCCTGACCCCCGCCCACGGCGCAGGTCGCCACCCCCAGCTCGGGTCCGTCGGCGCGCACGAGCTCGGCGAACAGGCGCACGACCAGCAGCGCGCCGGAGGCCCCCCACGGGTGGCCCATCGCGATCGCCCCGCCCTGCGGGCAGACCCGGTCGGCGTCGACCCCGAGCGGGTCCAGGCCGAGGGCGTCCGTGCAGGCCAGCACCTGTGCCGCGAACGCCTCGGTGACCTCCAGCACGCCGACGTCGGCGATGTCGAGCCCGGCCCGCCGCAGCAGCCGGCTCACCGCTGGCACCGGCCCGATGCCCGGGGTAGCCGGGTGGACGCCGACGCTCACCCAGTCCTGCACCGCCAGGCCCGGTATGCCGTGCCGCTGGCGAACCTGCTCGCTCACCACCGCGACGACAGCCGCGCCGTCGCTGATCCCGCAGCTGTTGCCCGCAGTCACGGTGCCGGCCTGGCCGAACGCGGGGCGCAACCGGGCCAGGGTGGCCAGTTCGAGGTGGCGTGGGCGTTCGTCGTGCTCCACCCCGGCGACGGGGACCAGTTCGGCGTCGTACCGGCCTGCCGCGGCAGCGCCCCGGGTGAGGGCGTGCGAGCGGACGGCGTAGTGGTCCTGGCGCTGTCGGGTGACCGACCGCTGCCGGGCGAGCTCGTCGGCGGCCGGGCCCATGTCCGGGTCGCCCAGCCCGTCCGGGCCACGCGGCGCGAACGGTGCCCGGCGGTAACGCACCGGCTGCCCGTCCGGGCCGGCCGGCGGCCACATCCGCCAGGGCGCGGTGCTCGCGCTCTCCACCCCGCCGGCCAGGACCAGATCGGCCTGGCCGGCCCGGACCAGCGCCGCCGCCTGGTGAACTGCCTCCTGGCCGCTGCCGCACTGCCGGTCCACGGTGACGGCAGGGACGTGCAACCCCAGGCCGGCCGCAAGGGTCGCCACCCGGGCCGGGTTGCCGCCGGGGCCCAGGCAGTTGCCGATGACGACCTCCTCGACGCGGGGGTCCTCCCCGAGCAGTGCGGCCACGTCGGCGACGACGGCCTGCAGCACCGGCACGAGCAGCCCCGTCACGTCGAGCCCGGCCAGGCCGTGCCCGGCGGTGCCGACCGGGGTGCGGCGGGCGGCCACCACCACCGGCTCGCGCAGCGCGTCGGTCATCGCGGCACCAGGCTCGCGACCTCGGCCCGGCTGACCTTGCCGGCCGAGGTGCGGGGCAGCTGTGCGACGGACACGAACCGCCGCGGCCGCGCCGGCGCGGGCAGGGCCGAGCAGGCCCGGCGCAGGTCCGCCACCGTGGCGTCCCCGGCGACCACCGCCACCGGCACCTGGCCCAGCCTCGGGTGCGGGAGGCCGACGACGGCAACCTCGCGCACGCCGGGCACCTGGCGCAGCGCCGCCTCGACCTCGCCGAGGACCACGGTGTGCCCGCCGGTGGTCACCGCGTCGCCGCGACCGGCGAGCAGGAAGCCGCCGTCGACCGCGACGCCTCGGTCGCCGACGGTGGCCCAGGCGCCGTCCCGGCGCAGCGGCCCGCCGCCGTCCGCGCCAGCACCCTCGAGGTAGCCGTCGGCCAGGTAGGCCGACCGGACCCAGACCTGCCCCTCCGTGACCCGGACGTCGACCCCGGGGAACGGCGCGAACGGTCCGCCGTCGGCCCGCCAGCCGACGAAGGACAGCTCGGCAGCGCCGTAGTACTCGACCACCCGCCACCCCCGGTCGGCGGCGGCGGCCCGTACCGACCCCGGCAGTGGCTCCCCGGCCACGACGACGCGGCGCAGCGCCGGCAGGTCGCTGGCCGGCAACCGGCGCAGCACGGTGGGCACGCAATGAACCGAGGTCGCCGCCGCCGGGTCGTCGTCGGCGAGCAGCACCCGGGCACCGACGGACCAGGCGTGGAAGGCGCCGTAGAGGGACAGGGTCGACCACAGCGGCCCCGGCAGCCACACGGTGTCCCTCCCGCTGATGCCGGTGATCTGGGTGACCGCGTCGAGGCTGGCCTGCCATGAGGCCAGGCTGCGCACCACGGCACGGGGCCGCCCGCTGGACCCGGAGGTGAACAGCACCAGGGAACGGGGCGGGACGGGGCGCTCGGCGACAGCCCGTTCGGCGGCGGCGGCCAGTTCGGTGGGCCAAGCAGGGTCCAGCACGGCGCACGAGGCCCCGTGTCGCAGGCAGCCGACCAGCGCGTCATACAGGGCGTGCTGGTCGGGTTCCCGCAGGACCCGGCACGTCACCGCGCGACGGTCCGCTCTCGCCCGCCGGACGGTGCAGCGACGTCGGGGTAGCCGCGGTGGACCGCGGCCGCGACCACGGTCGCGATGGCCGCCTTGACCAGGTCACCGGGTAGGAAGACCAGCGCACCGACCGCCGTGGCGACCAGCCCGGAGGTGCCGAGCACGGCCGCCTGGACCGGGATGCCGACCAGGTAGACCGCGCCGATGCCGCCGACGACGTTGGCCACGGCCAGCCACCAGGTCGGCGGCCGCGGCAGCCGCCGCTCCACCAGCCAACCGATGACCGCGGCGCCCAGGAGGAAGCCGACAAGGTAGCCGGCGCTAGGCCCCTGGAACACCGCGAGCCCGCCGCGGCCGCCGGACAGCAGCGGCAGGCCGGCCGCGACGAGGGCCAGGAACGTGGCCACCGCCAAGGCGCCGCGCTTCCAGCCCAGCACAGACCCGGCGAGCATGACGCCCAGGGTCTGCAGGGTGATCGGGACGGCATTGCCGAACAGGTGGATGCTGCCGGGCAGGCCGAGCACCGCGATGAACGCGGCGAAGGAGGCGATGAGCGCCAGGTCGCGGGCCGGCAGGCGGCGTCCGCGAGGGGCGGGTGACAGGGATGAGCTCACGGGGGTTCCGTTTCCACGCGGGGCGAGTGGGTCAGGAGGAGTCTGCCGCACGCGGGCGGCGCGGCAACCGGCTCCGTCCGCCGGCGCTCATGGCAGCTGCACCCAGCCCAGGGTGCGTTCGACCGCTCGCTGCCACCCGGCATACCCGGCCTGTCGCCGTTCCTCGCTCACCGAGGGCGACCAGCGACGGTCCTCGTGCCAGTTCTGCCGCAGGTCAGCCGCGTCCGACCACACGCCGACCGCCAGCCCGGCGGCGTACGCCGCGCCCAGCGCCGTGGTCTCGGCGACCTCGGGCCGGACGACGTCCACGCCCAGGACGTCGGCCTGGATCTGCATGCAGAGGTCGTTCGCGGTGACCCCGCCGTCGACCTTCAGCACGTCCAGGTGGACCCCGGAGTCGCGCTCCATCGCCTCGGTGACGTCCCGAGTCTGGTAGCAGATCGCCTCCAGGGTGGCCCGGGCCAGGTGCGCGCGGGTGTGGTACCGGGACATCCCGAGCACGGCTCCCCGGGCGTCGGAGCGCCAGTACGGCGCGAACAGCCCGGAGAAGGCGGGTACGAAGACCAGCCCGGCAGTGTCCTCGACCTGCCGCGCCAGGGTCTCCACCTGGGCCGCGTCGTCGATGACGCCGAGCTGGTCGCGCAGCCACTGCACCGCGCTGCCGGTGACCGCTATCGACCCCTCCAGCGCGTAGACCGGCGCCGCGTCGCCGAATTGGTAGCAGACCGTGGTCAGCAGCCCGTGCTCGGAGCGGACAAGCTGCTCCCCCGTGTTGAGCAGCAGAAAGTTGCCGGTGCCGTAGGTGTTCTTGGCCTCTCCGGCCCGCAGGCACACCTGCCCGACCATGGCCGCCTGCTGGTCGCCCAGCGCGGCGGTGACCGGCAGCTCGTACCCCACCGGACCGTCACGCCTGGTGGTCCCGTATGCCGCGGGGTCGGCGGACGGCCGGATCTGCGGCAGCATCTCCCGCGGGACGCCGAAGAACCCGAGCAGCTCCTCATCCCAGTCCAGCGTCTGCAGGTCCATCAGCATGGTCCGGCTGGCGTTGGTGACGTCGGTGACGTGGACCCCGCCGTCGGCGCCGCCGGTCAGCTGCCAGAGCAACCAGCTGTCCACCGTCCCGAACGCCGCCCGCCCGGCGCGGGCAGCGTCTCGGACCGCGTCGACGTGCTCCAGCAGCCACTGCAGCTTGCCGCCGGCGAAGTAGGTCGCCGGCGGCAGCCCCGCCTTGCGCCGAATCACCTCCCCCCGGCCGTCCCGCTCGAGCGCGGCGGCGATGGCGTCGGTGCGCGTGTCCTGCCAGACGATGGCGTTGGCCAACGGCTGCCCGCTGACTCGGTCCCACACGACGGTGGTCTCCCGTTGGTTGGTGATCCCTAGCGCGGCCACGTCTCGCGCGGCCACGCCGGCCGCCGAAAGGGCCGCCCCGACGACGTCCTGGGTGCGGGTCCAGATCTCCGCAGGGTCGTGCTCCACCCAGCCCGGCCGGGGCAGGATCTGCTCGTGCTCGCGCTGGGACCGGCCCAGCTCGCGGCCGTCCTGGCCGAAAACCAGGCAGCGCGTGCTCGTCGTGCCCTGGTCGATGGCGGCGACGACGCTCATGCCTGGGGCGCCGTCCGCCGCAGTACCTCGGCCAACGGGGTCGCCGGATGGCCGGACAGCCGCTGCACGTCGGGGCTGACGACGTCCAGCTCACCGGCGGCGATCGCGGTGTAGGTGGAGACCCAGGCGTCCACCTGCCAGTCCGGCGCACCGTAGTGCGCCCGCGACGCGTAGGCCTCGGCCAGGGTCTCCGGCACGTACCGCGTCGGCCGCCCGGTCACCTCACCGAGCATCTCGGCGATCTCGGCCATGGTCAGCGCCGCCGGGCCGGTCAGGTCGTATGCCGCGCCCGCGTGGGCCTGCGGCGCGCGCAGCACCGCCGTCGCCGCGTCGGCGATGTCGTCCTGGGCCACCGGGGCCACCCGCCCCTCCCCGGCCGGGCCCCGAAGGGCGCCGTCGTCGCCGACCATGGACGGCAGGAAGTCGGCGTACAGGCTGTCCCGCAGGAAGGTGAATGGCAGGCCGGACGCCTGGATGTGGTCCTCGGTGGCGGCGTGGTCACGGACCAGGGTAAACGTCGCGTCGTGCGCGGCGCCCAGAAACGAGGTGTACACCAGGTGCCCGACACCGGCCGTCGCCGCGGCGTCCACGAAGGCGCGGTGGTGGGCCAGCCGGTCCACCGACTCGCTGCCCGAGACCATCAGCACCGGCTCCCCCGGCCGGAGCGCGGCGCGCACCGCGTCCGGGTCGTCGTAGGAGGCCTGTGCGACCTCCGCCCCGGGCAGCTTCGGCGCCCGTGCGGGGTCGCGGACCAGCAGCAACTGCTCCACGCCGGCTTCAGCGAGGCGGCGGGCGACCCGGCCGCCGATGTTCCCGGTCGCACCGGTGACCACGATCCGCATGCGCACCATTCTTCCCCGGGCCGCATCATCGGGCGCGGCAGAGGACCCGAGCGTGGCCCCCGTGGGCCGGGCACACCCCCGTGGGTCAGGCACACCCGGCTGGGCGGGGCGCACCCTCCTCTCGGCCAGGCACACCCCCGTGGGTCGGGCACACCCCGCTGGGCCGGGCACACCCCGCTGGGCCGGGCACACCCGGCCGGGTCAGGCACACCCCGCTGGGCGGGGCGCACCCCCGTGGGTCAGGCACACCCCGCTGGGCGGGGCGCACCCTCCTCTCGGCCGGGCACACCCCGCTGGGCCGGGCACACCCGTGGGTCAGGCACACCCCGCTGGGCGGGGCGCACCCTCCTCTCGGCCGGGCACACCCCGCTGGGCCGGGCACACCCCGCTGGGCCAAATGACACCGCATACGGTGTGGTTCGACCCAGCGAGGTGTGGTCCGTACCCCGCACCCCTCCCCCTACCCGGGATCCGCCTGGGACCCGGCTCGAACTGGCATCGACCCAGCGGCGACTAACCTTTGCCCTTCCCCTTGCCCTTCCCCTTCTTCGCCGGGGGCGCTGCGGGGCGCTTCGTCACTGGCGCTTTCGCGGTCGTAGTCGGCCTGCTCACGGACGTGGTAGCTGTGCGTGTCGGGGTGGGGCTGGTCGCCTTGACTGCCGGTGACGAGGTGGCGGTAGAGGGGGTCGGCGACGGGGCTGGCGCGCCTGCGTCCAGGAAGCGGGTCGCGAGAAACCCCCCACCGAGCACCACCGCGAGCGCCCCGGCGGCGACCGCCGCGGTCCGGCGGCGCCGTGGCCGATCCGGCTCCGGCTCCTCCGGAAGTCGCGCGGTCGGTGCAACGGGCGCAACCGCGGTGTCGCCAACCTGCCGGTGTTCAGGCAGCACAGCAGTTTCGGCAACTGCCTCGGTGGGACCGGCCACCGAGGCTGCCACGCCCGCGCTCGCCGCCTCGTCGGCGGCCTCGGTGGGGCCGGCCGCCGAGGCCGCAACGACGCCAGCGCCGCCCGCCTCGGTGGGACCGGCCGCTGAGGCTGCGGCCAGGCCCGCACTGCCCGCCAGGTCGGCGGGACCGGCCACCGAGGCCGCGACCAGGTCGGCACTGGGCCGCTCGGCCGGCTCCCGCCGCGTCATCGCCGATAGCAGCGCCGACAGCGCCGGGTCGACGCCGTCCGGGACCTCGGGGTCCCGGTGCAAACGGGCCATCACGCCTTCCACGCCTTGCCCCGGGAAGGCGGCGCGCCCCGTCAGGCACTCCAGCAGCACCAGGCCGAGCGCGTAGACGTCGGTCGCCGGACCGACGTCGGTGCCGAGCGCCTGCTCCGGGCTGAGGTAGCTCAGCGTGCCGATGGTGATCCCGGTGGCGGTCAGCCTGGTGCTGTCGACGATCCGGGCGATGCCGAAGTCGGTGAGCTTGACCCGCGGCCGGCCGGCAACGGCGGAGGAATCGTGGTCGAACAGGACGTTGGCCGGTTTCACGTCGCGGTGCACGATGCCCTGCCGATGCACGTAGGCCAGCGCGTCGGCCAGCTGCGCCCCGATGAGGCGAACCTCCGGCGACGGCAGGGCACCGGTGCGCAGGCGTTCGGCCAGCGTGGGACCGGCGGCCAACTCCATGACCAGGAATGCCTGGCCGCTCGCCTCGGCCACGCCCGCGTCGAACACGGCCACCAGGCCAGGGTGGCGCAACCGCGCCAGCAGGCGGGCCTCCTGCCGCTGGCGGTGCTCCGCCTCGGCGGGGGCAGAACCAGCCCGGAACAGCTTCACCGCGACCGGGCGGTCCAGCACCTGGTCGTGGGCCCGGAAGACATCGCCCATCCCACCGCGCCCGATCACCGACTGCAGCAGGTACCGCTCCGCGAGCAGGGTGCCTGGCCCGGTCGTGTCCGGTGACGTGAACGGTTGGGTCTCCTCCACCTGACCTATCCTCGCGCAGGCTTCACCACCCCGCGGCCCGTTCGCGCCCTGGGTGGCCCGGCTCACCGCCAGCGGTGACCGAACGCCGCGGTATGCCGGTCGGTCGGGTGACCGTCCGTCATACCAGTTTGGGGCCGTTCAACCCCGAGGCTGGTCGGCCGGCGCGAACCTCTGCCACGATGCGACGGATCGCGGCGACGACCAGCCCGGGCTGGTCGCTGGCAGCAGAGGGCGGTGGCCTTCGGAGTCGGACGACATGGTCGCCTGCGCGTCGAGGGTGCCGGAGGGCTGGAGGGCGGGCGCGGCCACGGCCGCGGCTGGGCTCACCCCCGCCACAGCCGACGGGAAGGTCTGGACATGACGCGGGACCGCCTTCTTGACGTTCCTGGTGAACGGTGCTGCGGGTCAGTGGACGAGCTCGCGCAGGAGTCGGCGGACCACCGGCGCGGCGAGGAGCGCGTCACCTGGGGTGACTGCGCGGACCACCCGCACGACGCCCTCGGCGACGGCCGGGTCGGGCAGGCCGCTTGCCCCCACCGCGATCGCGGTCGCGACGAGGCCCGCAGCAGCGACCTCCGCGAGCGTTGGATGCACATGACTGAACATGGAGTGGACTCCTAGCCGGGACGGCGCCACCGCTGTTCGGGTGGTACGTCAACGACGCTAGGTTCGTTGCGGGGGTGCCCGCGTCGGCCTGGTGGCCGCTTTGCAGACCGCGCCCGCGGGTGTGTGCGTGCGCCTCGCGGCGTACGGCTCAGTCAGCCCCGGGGACGACCAGGCCGGACTCATAGGCGAGGATCACCAGCTGCACGCGGTCGCGCAGGCCGAGCTTGGTAAGGATGTGGCTCACGTGGGACTTGGCCGTCGCCGGGCTGACCACCAGCCGCGCGCCGATCTCGGCGTTGGACAGACCGTGGGCTACCAGGACCAGTACGTCGCGTTCGCGGTCGGTCAGGGTGGCGAGCAGGTCCGCGTTCGGGCGCCCGGCCGGGGGCCGGCGGGCGAACTCCCGCACCAGCAGGTGGGTCACCGACGGGGCCAGCAGGGCGTCGCCGGCAGCCACGACCCGGATCGCGCGGATGAGGTCCTCGGGGGTGACATCCTTGAGCAGGAAGCCGCTCGCTCCCGCCGCGAGAGCAGCGTAGACGTGCTCGTCGAGGTCGAACGTGGTCAGCACCAGCACCCGGACCGCCTGGGTGCGTGGGTCGGTCGTGATGCGCCGGGTGGCCTCGATGCCGTCCAGCTCCGGCATCCGCACGTCCATGAGCAGGACGTCGGGACGCTGCTGCCGGGCGAGGGCCACGGCCTGGCTGCCGTTGGCGGCCTCGCCGACGAACTCCATGTCGGGGTACAGGCTCAGCTGCACGCGGAAGCCGTCCCGCACCAGCGACTGGTCGTCGGCGATGCCGACCCTGATTGTCACCATGGGCCGTTCTGGTCCAGCGGCACGATGGCCCGCACCCGCCAGCCGCCGCCCGGGCACGGCCCGGCCTCCAGCGTGCCGCGCAGCGCCTGCACCCGCTCCCGCATGCCGATGACGCCGTGCCCTCCGCCGGGTGCCGACGCCTGCACGGGCTGCGGCGGCGCCGCGCCGGTTGTCACCTCGACCACCACCTGCCACTGAGTCACCGCGACCTCCACCCTGGCCGGCGCGCGCGGCGCGTGCCTGACGGCGTTGGTCAGAGACTCCTGGACAACCCGGTAGACACACTGCCCGGCGGGCCGTGGAAGGCGAGTCAGATCCCCACGGCAGGCGACGGTGGCGCGCAGCCCGGGCGTCCGCGCGACGAGGTCGGTGAGGTCCGACCGCTCCCTGATACTTGGCGCCTCGACCGGGGCAGCTCGCTGCTCGCCTGGCACGCTTCGATTGTCCTCGCGCAGTACCCCCACCAGCGCTCGCATCTCCTGCAGCGCGCTTCGACTGGTCGCCTCCACATTCACCAAAGCCGTGCGGACGGCGTCCAGCCGGCCCGCGTCCAGGGCCACTCGACCGGTGCCGGACTGGACGGCGATGGCGCTGAGCCCGTGCCCGACGACGTCGTGCAGGTCGCGAGCGATGCGCAGCCGTTCCTCCAGGGCGGCCTGCCCCCGCACGGCGTCGCGTTCCCGCTCCAACGACAGCGCCCGCTCCCGCAGTGCCGTGAGTCGGCCGCGTTCGGTGCGGGTGAGCGCGGCCGCGAGGACGACGACGACGGTGAGCAGCAGCAGCGGCAGCAGCTGGGTGAGGCCCTCCGGGTGCACCACGGCCGCCGCACCGCTCGCAGCCGCGAGCACCACGGCCGCGGCGGCGCCGAGCAGCACCGCTTGTCGTCGGCGCTCCACGTGCACGATCACCGCGAAAACGGCCGCCCACCCGGCATACGGTGGGGCCGGGTAGGCCACCAGCACGTAGGCGGCATACGCCGACACGACAACCGCCGCTACAGCCCGCGGCCGGATTCGGCGCCAGGCGGTCGGAATGCCCTCAGCCAAGGCCAGGCCGAGGGCGAGCAGCCCCGCCCACACCGAGCCGGGCCGCGACTGCTCTGGGCCGCCTACCCGCGGGGCAAGCAGGCTGAGCAGCGTGAACACGCCGGCGAGGACCCAGTCCGAGGTGGTGGGGCGCGCCCGCATGGGGTCGAGCCTGCCACCAGCAGCTCGTCCCTGTCGTCGTCCGCGCGGTGGTGACGGCCTACGCCCGCGGATGTACCCCGGGACCCGCCGGCAAGCAAACCCTAGGACGCCTGGTCGAGGCGTGCCAGCTCGTCAGGGCTGAGGGTCAGGTCGACGGACTGCACCGAGTCCAGGATCGTCTCCGGCCGGGACGACCCCGGTATCGGGATGACCACCGGAGCCGTGGCCAGCATCCAGGCCAGGGTCACCTGCTGAGGACTCACCCCGTGCGCGTCGGCGATCTCCTGGAAGGGCGCGAACCTCGACCCCAGGTCGGCTGCCCGGGAGATCCCGCCGAGGGGGGACCAGGGCAGGAACGCGATCCCCAGCTCCTGGCACAGGCGCAGCTCAGGCTCGGAGCTGCGGTATGCCGGGGAGTACTGGTTCTGCACGCTCACCAACCGCCCGCCGAGCACGTCCTGGGCGGTGCGGATCTGGTCGGGGTTGGCGTTGGAAATCCCCGCCATCTGGATCTTTCCCGCGTCCAGCAGGTCGCGGATCGCGCCCACCGACTCGGCGTAGGGGACCGAAGGGTCCGGGCGGTGCAGCTGGTACAGGCCGATGGCTTCGACCCCGAGCCGGGCCAACGAGGCGTCGCAGGCTTCCCGCAGGTGATCGGGCGAGCCGTCGATGGTCCACGACCCGTCGCCGGGCCGAAGGTGGCCGCCCTTGGTCGCGACCAGCACGTCCTGCGCGTCGCCCCCGTACGAGCGCAGTGCCTCCGCGATCAGCGTCTCGTTGTGGCCCACCTCGTCGGCGCCGATGTGGTAGGCGTCCGCCGTGTCCACCAGCGTCACACCGGCGTCGAGCGCGGCGTGGATCGTCGCGATCGCACGACTGCGATCCGGCCGCCCCTCGATGGACATGGGCATGCCGCCCAGCCCGATCGCCGATACCTTCGTGGTCCCCAGCGCGCGCGTCTGCATGAAGCGAACCTACCCGAACCGGCGGAGCACCCGTCCCGGCGCGAGGACGCACCGGGCTTGGGCCACGACCGGGGCGCCGCGGCGCCGCGCCATGCGGCACGCTTGCTGGACGTCGTGACGGCCGAGCTCGGCGAGCTGCTGACGACGCGTCCCGGCTCGGCGGCATCAGCCGCCGGGGGTCGGATCGAGACCTTGCCCGATGACCTCCGGGACGATGACGTAACGGCCCTCGACTCGCTCGAGCCGCAGCAGGGTGCCGGGCGGCAGCTCCTCTCGGACGTGGACAGGCAGCGGGATGAACCCGTCGGCCGTGACGACGGCGTACTCCTGGCCGCTGCGACCCTCACCACCGATCCTGCCGTCGCGGATCGTCACGGTCCGCGGCAAGCGGGCGGCCACCTCGGGGTCGTGGGTCACGACCACCACCGTTGTGCCGTGCTCGTCGTTGACCCGTAGCAGCGCGTCGAGGATCCGCTCTCGGGCGACCCGGTCGAGCGCGCTGGTCGGCTCGTCGGCGAGCAGAACCCCGGGCAACGGGGCCATGGCGACGGCGAGGGCCGCCATCTGCAGCTCCCCCTGGGAAAGGTGCGCAGGGCGCGCGTCGGCGAAAGCCGCGGCGCCGACGAGGTCCAAGCCGCGGCCGACGCCGATGACCTCGGCCCCGAGTCGGCGGGCCTCGGCTTGGGCGAAGGCGAGGTTCTCTCGAACGGTGAGGTAGGGGACGAGGTTGCGGTGAGCCCCCTGCAGCATCAGCGAGGTCTGCCGCGCCTGGAAGGCGTCGAGCTGCGCGGGGGTGAGCGCCGACAGCTCGTGCTCGCCGACGAAGATCTTGCCGGCGCTCGGGCGGAAGAGGCCGCCGAGGAGTGCGAGCAGGGTTGACTTGCCGGACCCGGACGGCCCGAGGAGTCCGACGACCTCCCCGGCGTCGACGTTCAGGTCGACCCCGGACAGGGCCGCGACGTCATGCCCCTCGGACCGGTAGATGTGGACGAGTCCGAGGGTCGTGATGAACTCGGGGCGGGTCATGCGGCCTCCCGCAGGCGCTGCGGGTCGGCCCGCTGTGCGACGCGATGGCTGGTGATGACCCCGACGACACCGAGGGCGGCGAGGGCGGCGAGGCCGGCGAGGACTGCGGGGCCCCACGCGATGTGCAGGTCGACCGGAAAGGTCGGCGGTGCAGAGGTGAAGAGCGGCATCATGGCCACCGCCGGAGGAGCCGCCCACAGGCCCACCGCGGCGCCCAGCACGGCGGAGGAGACGATGACCGGCGCCGTCTCCAGCTGGGCGAGCAGGGCAAGGCCGCGCGGTCCCTGGCCGACCAGGCGCAGCACGGCGTAGTCGCGGCTGCGGGCCCGCCACGACGTCGACGCGAGGACGACGATCCCCACCGCGGCGACGAGCAACGAGAGGACGCCCACGGCGAGGGCCAGCTGCAGGCTCCATGCCGCCGCGGTCCGCCGGTAGGCAGCGGCAACAGCCTCTGGGTGCCTCGCCGCGACGACGTTGATGCCGCGACCCGAGAGCGCAGACGTGACGCGGGCGATGGAGCCGGGGTCGCGGGTGTCCAGGTATGCCGTGAGGACGGCTGAGCCCCGACCACGCCACTGCTGGGTGAGCAGGTTGTCGAGATTGACGATGCTGGCCGATGCCGGTCCCCCGGGGACGAAGGTGACCCCGCCCTCGGAGCTGAGCAGGAGGCTGCTGCCGTCGACGTAGGACCCGCCGAACGTCGCCCTCGGCGCGCTGGGGGTGGCGGCCGGGGTCGTCAGGGCGGGCACGACGTCGGGCACCGAGGCGTGCCGCAGGAAGGCCCTGTCGGAGCCGTTGGTGGCGTAGCCGACCTCCAGGGCACCGGCGGCGAACGTCCCCCTGACGTCGACGTCGTCAGTGGTGCTGTTGCGCCACGACCCGGCCCCGCCGAGGTCGACCGCTCGGCCGTCGACGCTGAGCCGGGAAAGCCTCAGCCTGCCGGTGACCGCCGCGGACGACGGCGGTGCGAGCACACCGATCCCGGTGACCCGGCAGCCGTCAGCGCAGTTCACCGCGGCCTCCAGGTCGGCGTCCACGCTGGCTGTCGGAAGCGTGCCCAGCGGGACCGGCTGGACCGTGCCGTCGGCGCGGACGACCCGCAGTGCGAGGACCAGTGAGTTCGTGGCCGGCCGCACGGCGGGCACCACCACGCTGAACGCCGGGGCCTCGAGGTGGAAGGCGACCCGGCTCCCGGTGAGCACCAGGGGCCGCACCGCAGGTGCCGTGAGCCGGTCCCAGGCAAGGGCCGAAACGGCGACGCCGGGCCACAGGGCGATCCGCCGGAAGGAGTCCGGAACGACGCCGACGGTCGCTGCACCACCCTGGGCGGCCGGCCCGAGTACGGCGACCGGGGTGAGGTGCTCGCCGGTGGGGTCGACGGCGTGCACGGCCTGCGCCACGGCCGCCAGGTCGACCGAGTCCAGGGTGAGCACGGTGGCGGCCCCCACCTCGGCGGCGGCTCGGCCGGCCCAGTTGCGGGCTCCGACAGCGAGCGCGTCGGCCGTGACGACGACGATGCCCAGGGAGACGGTGACGACGGGGACCAGCCAGCGTGTCGTTCCTCGCCGGCTCGCGGTGAGGAACGCGGTACCGACGGTCGGCCTCCCCCGGCGCAGGAGCCGCCGGCCAGCCGACGCGAGGCCCCACGACATGACGCGTGAGGCCACGACACCGACGGCGAGGGCGAGCAACGTTGGGGCGACCTGGCCGACAGGCCCCCCGACCGAGCCGGTGACCAGAGCGACGAAGGCGGCACCTGCGGCCGCGACCAGCATGGCCTCCAGCACTCCCAGCCGCACGCCGGTCCGGCGCGGAGGGACGCTGCGGATGAGTGCGGCGACCGGTTCACGGCATACGCGCCGGACCGAGAGCACGGCGAGGCCGACCATCAGTCCCAGCCCCCCCGCGAGAGCGACGACGGCGGCGACGGGCACCTCGAACGGCGGGTCGGACGTCAGGACGGTGTGCCGTGCGACGGAGGAGGCGGCGACGGCGAGGAGCGCGCCGAGGGGCGCGCCCAGGACGACCGGGGGGAGCGTCTCGCCGAGCAGCTGCCGGCGGGCCCCCCGGGACCCTCGGCCGCGAAGCCGCGCCACCGCGACCTCACCGCGGCGCTGGTCCGCCGCAGCGCTGAGGACCAGCCACAGAACGCACCCGAGCAGCAACCCCAGCTGCGCCATGAGCAGGGGAACGGTCACGGCGGCCTGCGCGCTGCCCACCCGCACCTCGGCGGCGATGGCCACCAGCCCGGTCCGCACCGTAACCGTCTCGGCGACGTGGCTCGCGGCGCGCGCAGCGCCCAGGGGGAACTGGACGAGGTCAGCGACGGTCGAGCCGAGCGGACCGATCTGGTCGACGCCGACACGGCCGGCGAGGAGGGGCAGGTCGAGCGCGTAGTGCGGCTCGAACCACGAGGCCGCCCCTCCGGTCGGCGCGGTCACCTCGTCGGTGAGCGTCTGGGCGGGCGTGAGCATCGTGTCGAAGCCGAGCCGCTTCGACGACTGGCCGGTGAGCCGGTCACCGAACCAGTACGTCCCGCCGAGCTGTTCATAGACCCCGACGACCCGCAGCGTCGTGCGGGGGGCAGCCTCGGGCAGGCTCACCGCGCCGTCCCACTCACCGACGCGGGCAGTCGTGCCGACGGGCATGGCGTAGACCGCGGCTTGGTCTGCGGACACGGCGATCTCGCCCGCGGCTGAGGGACAGCGGCCTACCGTGAACCGCACGTGATCGCACATGCGCTCGCGCGCGAGGAGGCGGCCCCCGGGCTCGCCGAGCAGCGGCAGCCGCCGCACCTCGACGGAAGTGCTGGCGACCGGTGTCCCGAACAGGCCACGGACGGCGTCGGGCACGAGCTCCCCCAGGGCCTGGGGAGAAAGGGCCAAGGAGGGGTCGGTGGAACTCGAGGACGCCAGGTGCAGCCCCGCCTGCCCCGCCGCGGCATCGCGGAGCATGGTCCTGACCATGGCCTGCTCGAGCGCCCGGGTGTAGAGCGGTGCGAGGACGAGGCACGCCGACACGAGAGCCGAGAGCACCACGACGACGAGCGCCTGCGCCCGCCGGTACCGAAGGGCTGCCAGCGCTGCCAGCATGTGTCCTCCCGATCGGCACGTATCGCAGCGACCCGCCAGGGCACCGTACACGGCATACGACGTGGCCCCGGCGGCCGCAAGCACGTCGCTGTTAGCGTGCGAGCAGCCGACCCCTGCGCGCCGACCCGAGAGAGAGGCGACCGGTGCCCACCGAGCAGCTCTACCACGGGCGTCACCGGTCGGCGCAGCTGCGGCAACGACCCCTACCGCTCGCGGCGACCGGCATCACCCTGGATATCGGCGAGCGCCGGATTCTGGACGACGTGAGTCTTAGTCTCGCGCCGGGATCGTTCACAGCCCTGACGGGGCCGTCGGGTGCGGGCAAGTCGACGCTCCTGTGGGTCCTCGCCGGCTCCCTCGCGCCTTCCGCCGGCGCGGTCACGTATGCCGGTAGGCCCACGACCAGCGCCGCCGCGGCCACCGAGGGCATCGTGCTGGTGCCGCAGAGCATCGCCCTCGTCGATCCGCTCACGGCAAGGGAGAACGTCGTGGTCCCACTCATGGTCGTCGGCGTCCCCGCGGACGAGGCGCACGAGCGAGCCGACGCCGCGTTGGAGCAGGTCCAGCTCGCCGACTCGGGCAACCACCTCGTCGAGGAGCTGTCCGGAGGGCAGGAGCAGCGTGTGGCCGTGGGCCGGGCACTGGCCCTGCGGGCGAGTGTGCTGCTTGCGGACGAGCCGACGAGCGAGCTCGACGCGGCGACCCGCGAGACGATTGTCGGGCTGCTCCGCGCCGAGGCCGGGGCGGGCGCGGTCGTGCTGATGGCGACGCACGACGACTGGTGCGCCGACCAGGCCGACGCGGAGTACCACCTGGACGAGGGCCGGCTCCGCCGGGTTCGCTGAGCGGCCAACCCGTTCGGGCCGCACGGCCCCTTCACCCGGTCATGCCTCGAGCCACGGTGCGGACCTCGCGCGCCCTCCTTCAGCGCCCGAGCCGCGTCATCGGTGTCGAGCCGCTTCAGGCCCGGGACTGCCCCGAACCCTCGATCCGGCGAAAGGATCACGTCGATGCCATGGCCGAGCGCGGTCGCTGCGTTCACCGCGTCTCGACCGCCCAGCGTCGTCACCTCCCGGACGAGCTCGATCGCCGCGTCCAGCACAGTTCGGTCGAAGTCGTGAACCCGGCACAGCATCGCCGCGTCCTGCGCCTGCGCGATGGCGGCAGCGCGGTTCCTGCGCCGCATCCGGTGGAACAGCAGTTCCGGGATCATCTCCACGCTGGCGTGGAGGCGTGTGCGCAACGAGCCCGGCAGCGTCGGCCGACCCTGCCAGCCGGCGCGAGTCGGAGGTTGACTGCCATGGACAGCATGGTCCCCAAGCCCACAGCGCGGGCGCGGACCTCATGGGATGGCTTTCACACCCACTGACCGTGCAGCATCCGCGAGGCGCGGATCGAACGTGAGCATCTCTGTGGCCCCCAGAATGACGGCCGCAGCAAGGTGGATGGCGTCCAGCGAGCGCAACGACGGGGGGCCGATCCGGCATGCACGCTCCAGGACCTGTGAGTCAAGTCGCTGCCGTGCGATGCCCGAGCAGGCACTGCCTACCGCACTGTCCACGCCTTGTATGCCCGCCCGGCGAAGCGCTCGAGCGACCTCGACCCAGGCAAGCTCGGACGAGGCGACGAGGACCCCCTGCTGGATCCGGTCGGCCAACAGCTCGCGCACCATCGTGGACTCCTCCTCCGGGAAGAGCCTTTTCAGCAGCGCGCTGGAGTCGACGTAGAGCCCGCTCACACCCTGTCGTCACGGTCGAGGAGGTCCATCGAGGACCGACCCGGCGGCAGCGTCAGGGGCGGCTCGAAGTCCCGGAACGGCTCAGGTGCCTCCACTCGACCTTCGCGGATCGCTTCCTGAAGAGCGGTCTCGTGAGTGACCAGACCCAGTTTGACCGCGATCGCCTCGCGCACGATCTCCTGCTGCGAGCGCCCGGTGCGGGCCGACTCACTCCGCAGCGCGGCGGCGAGCTGGTCGCTGAGGCGGAGGTTGGTGCTCATACCGCCGATGGTACCACCCATCGAGTTCAGTGGTACCGGTCGGGAAGTCCCAGCCGGTGAGACGGGAGGAGCCATCCTCGTGGTTGAATCGACAACGAAGCGGAGGGCGTGGGATTCGAACCCACGAGGAACTTGCGCCCCTAGCGGTTTTCAAGACCGCCGCACTCGGCCACTATGCGAGCCCTCCAGGCTCGCAACGCTACCGCTCAGGCAGCATGCACCGTGCCGTCACGGCGGGGGCGGCCGGCCTGCTCGTAGCGGATGACGATGAGGTCGGTGACCAGCCGGTGAGGTCCGAGCGGGCCGGTGACCCCGGCCGCGCCGGCGGCGCGGGCGACGGCGTGCAGGGACGGAAGGTAGGCCGCATACGCGATGTCGTAGGGGACGACGAAGACCCGGGAGTGGCCGACCGCGCGCCACTCGGCGATCGCCTCGCCGACCTCGGGCAGGTCCGCGCCGGAGACGCCGACGGCGGCGGACACCCGCGGTCCCCACTCGGAGGCGAGCAGGTCGGCGGCGCGCCGGGTCTCCCGCATGGCCAGGCTGTCGCAGGCGCCGGGCGCGGCCACCAGGACGGCGGCGTCGCCCCAGCGGGCGCCGGCCGCACGGAGCTTGGCCATGGTGGCGCGGGCGAGCAACGGGTCCGGACCCAACGGCCGGGAGACCTCCACCCGGGCGGCGGCGCCGGCGGCGTCGAACAGGGCCGCCATCATCTCGGCGGTGCCCGCGGCGAAGGCGGGCACCACGACGGCCGGGCGGGTCATCGCTGCCATGGTGCCGGCCAGCCCGGCGGGCGAGCCGTCCAGGAAGGTCGCGACCAGCTCGACGTCGGGCAGGGTCCGGGCCAGGTCCCCGACCAGCGCGGCAGCGGACTCGCGGCAGCGCGTGTCCGCGGGGGCCGGGAACACCGGCACCAGCACCGGGTTCACGGCGTGGGCTCCATCGCCAGCCGGTAGCCACGCTTGACCACGGTGTGCACCAGCTCGGTCCCCACCGCGGCGCGCAACCGGGCGACGGCTGCCTCCACGGCATGCTCGTTGAGGGCCTGGCCGCTGGGCAGGTGGGACATCAGCTCGGCCCGGGACAGGACGTGCCCGGGCCGGGTCGCCAGCGCCTTGAGCATGGCAAGCGGCGCGGGGGTGAGCCGCACCGGCGCTCCGTCGATCAGCGCGCCGTCGTCGAGGACCTCGACGACACGCCCGGCGACGGGCAACCCATACTCGTGCGTCGCGCTCCCCCACCGCCCGGCCGACATGCCAGCACGGTATGCAGCGCACGTTGAGCCGGCGTTCGCGCCGTGTTACGGCCGTGAAAACAGGTCCGCACACGGCCGAGGCGGCCCACCGGGAGCCCGAGCATGAGGGTGACCGCCGCCGAGGCAGGCCCGCTGGGGCAGGACGGCCCGGAACGGGCCGCCCACAAGGTGACCCGCGGCTAGATCCAGATCGCGGGCTCCCGGAACAGCGCGTCATACACGTCCTCGCCCTTGCCCGGGAACCGCACCCGCGCCGGGACGCCGGTGGCGACGGCGCCGGCCGGGACGTCTTTCACCACAACGGAGTTGGCCCCGATCTGGGCATTGTCCCCGATCACGACCGGCCCGAGCACCCGGGCCCCGGCGCCGATAGTGACGTTGTTGCCGACGGTGGGGTGCCGCTTGACCCGTTGCAGCGAGCGGCCGCCGAGCGTGACGCCGTGGTACATCATCACGTCGTCGCCGACCTCGGCCGTCTCGCCGATGACCACCCCCATGCCGTGGTCGATGAAGAAGCGGCGGCCCAGGGTGGCGCCGGGGTGGATCTCCACCCCGGTGACCGCCCGGGAGAGCTGGGAGATCACCCGGGCCAGCAGCCGGAGCCCCGGCCGGTGCCACAGCCGGTGGGAGAGCCGGTGCAGCCAGATCGCGTGCAGCCCCGGCGAGGCGAGGAACATCTCCAGGCGCGACGACGTGGCGGGGTCGCGGGCGACGCCGGCGTCGAGGTCCTCCCGGATGTGCGCCCAGGCGCGACGGGCCAGCCCGCTGCCGGGCTGGTGCTGCGGAGCGGCGGACTTGAGGATGGTCAGTCCAGCAGGTCGGAGAAGAGGATCGTGGACAGGTAGCGCTCCCCGAAGCTGGGGATGATGACGACGATGAGCTTGCCGTCGTTCTCCGGCCGGCGGGCGACCTGGTCGGCGGCCGCGAGCGCAGCGCCGGAGGACAGTCCGACCAGCAGGCCCTCCTCCTTCGCCGCCCGGCGGGCCCATTGCACCGAGGTCTCGGCATTGACGTCGATGACCTCGTCGTAGATCGAGCGGTCCAGGATCTCCGGGACGAAGTTCGCCCCGATGCCCTGGATCTTGTGCGGGCCGGGCTGGCCGCCGTTGAGGATCGGGGACTCCTCCGGCTCCACCGCGACCATCTGCACGGACGGCTTGCGGGCCTTGAGCACCTGCCCGACCCCGGTGATCGTGCCGCCGGTGCCGATGCCGGCGACCACGATGTCGACCTGGCCGTCGGTGTCCTTCCAGATCTCCTCCGCGGTGGTCAGCCGGTGGATCTCGGGGTTGGCCTCGTTGGCGAACTGCCGGGCCAGCACGTTGCCCTCCTTGGCCCCGATCTCCTCGGCCCGGGTGACCGCGCCCTTCATCCCCTCCGAACCCGGGGTGAGGATGAGCTCTGCGCCGAACGCCCGCAGCAGCGCCCGCCGCTCCTTGCTCATCGTCTCCGGCATGGTCAGCACGACCTTGTAGCCCCGTGCGGCGCCGACCATAGCCAGCGCGATGCCCGTGTTTCCGGAGGTGGCCTCGACGATGGTGCCGCCCGGCTTCAGCTCACCGGACTTCTCCGCCGCGTTCACGATCGAGACGCCGATGCGGTCCTTCACCGAGCTGGCCGGGTTGTAGAACTCCAGCTTGGCCGCCACGGTCGCGCCCGCGCCCTGGGTCAACCGGTTCAGCCGGACCAGGGGGGTGTTGCCGATGAGGGCCGTGACATCGTCGTAGATGGGCACCAAAGACCGCCTTTGCTCCGTTCGCCTAACACTCCGTTATGAGTGCTCCAAGGCGAGGTTATGACCCGGAGGGCTGCCGGGCCAAACGGCTTCCGATCCGTGAAACGGCCGGGACCTCCGTCGGGCGCCACGGGCCTGGTGCCTTTGGCGTGCTCCGGAGTCGTGCGGACCGGGCTGTCGGAGGCCCTCGGTAGGGTCCCCGTATGACGGCTCTGCAGACTACCGCGGCAGTCGTCTGCCTGGCCGTGACCGTGGTGGCGGTGGCACAGTTCGGCCAGACAGTGGCGAGGATGGTCGCAGGCTTCCGGCGCGGCCAGCCCGAGCCGACGCGCACCGGCAACCCCGGCGCCCGGACGCTGACCCTGCTGCGGGAGTTCCTGGGCCACACGCGGATGTCGCGGCTGCCGGTGGTGGCGGCCGCGCACTGGTTCGTGATGGTCTCGTTCGGGCTGCTCTTCCTCACCCTGGTCAACGCCTACGGGCAGCTGTTCGACGCCGGCTTCGCGCTGCCCCTCGTCGGTCGCTTCTGGCCGCTGGAGTGGGTCGTCGAGGCGGTCGCCTGGGCGTCGTTGGCCGGGATCGTGGCGCTCATCGTCATCCGGCAGCGCCGGCACCCCCGCGGCCTGGGCCGCCGGTCGCGGTTCTACGGCTCGTCGTTCTGGCAGGCCTACTACGTCGAGGCCACCATTCTGGGCGTCGTCGTCTGCGTCCTGCTCCTGCGCGGGCTGGAGTACGCCCTGGGTCGGGCGGAGGGCAGCTGGTGGGCTACGGCGGTGCACTTCCCGCTCACCGCCTGGCTCGGTGCGCTCTTCGCCGGTATGTCGCACGCGGGCCTGGTCTCGATCCTCACCGTTGTCGCGACGGTGAAGATCCTCGTCTCGCTGGCCTGGCTGATCACCATCGCGGCCGTGCCCACGATGGGGGTGGCCTGGCACCGGTTCCTCGCGTTCTTCAACATCTGGTTCAAGCGGGAGGCCGA
Organism: Dermatophilaceae bacterium; assembly: GCA_035689185.1. Lineage (GTDB taxonomy): Bacteria > Actinomycetota > Actinomycetes > Actinomycetales > Dermatophilaceae > DASSLY01. The sequence goes on along the minus strand of DASSLY010000117.1, from coordinate 8,715 downwards.
CGGGGGCACGGCGCTCGGTGCCTTGCGACCGATCACCGTGGCCGGGGCGCCGGTGGACTTCGAGGCCGTCGAAGACCTGGCCGACGACGCCGCCCTGGGCGTCGGCAGGGTCGAAGACTTCACCTGGAAGGGACTGCTCGACTTCGCGACCTGCACCGAGTGCGGGCGCTGTCAGTCGCAGTGCCCGGCTTGGCACACCGAGAAGCCGCTGTCGCCGAAGCTGCTGATGACCGCGTTGCGCGACCACGCCGCGTCCGGTGTCGGCGGGACGCCGCTGGTGGGGCCCACCGGGTACGACCCCGTCGCGCCGTTGACCGCATACCGGCCGCACGGACCGGACGCGGTGATCGACGCCGACGTGCTCTGGTCGTGCACGACCTGCGGCGCCTGCGTGGAGCAGTGCCCGGTCGACATCGAGCACGTCGACACGATCGTGGACCTGCGACGGTTCCAGGTGCTGATCGAGTCGGCCTTTCCCAGTGAGCTGTCCGGGCTGTTCAAGAACCTGGAGGGCAAGGCCAACCCGTGGGGGATGTCCGCCCGGGCGCGGCTGGACTGGGCCAAGGGACTGCCGTTCGACGTGCCCCAGGTCGGGGTCGACGTCGAGGACCTCACCGCGGTCGAGTACCTCTTCTGGGTCGGGTGCGCCGGGGCGTTCGAGGACCGCGCCAAGCGGACCACGCGCGCCGTCGCCGAGTTGCTGCATACGGCCGGGGTGTCGTTCGCCGTGCTCGGCGATGGCGAGAGCTGCACTGGGGACCCGGCCCGGCGGGCCGGCAACGAGTTCCTCTTCCAGCAGCTGGCCCAGGCCAACGTCGATGTCCTCGCGGAGGCCAAGGCCGCCAAGATCGTGGTGACGTGCGCCCATTGCTTCAACACGCTGCGCAATGAGTACCCCCAGCTGGGCGGCCGCTATGAAGTGGTCCACCACACCCAGCTGCTGAACCGGCTGGTCCGCGAGCGGCGGCTGTTGCCGGTCACCCGGCCGGACGCCGCGTCGGCGCAGGGGACCGCCTCCACGGCCGGGTCCGTGACCTATCACGACCCGTGCTACCTCGGTAGGCACAACGGGGTCTACGCCCCGCCGCGGGAGCTGCTGGCCGCGCTGCCGGGGGTGCAGTTGCGGGAGATGCCGCGCAGTGGCATGACGTCCTTCTGCTGCGGCGCCGGCGGGGCTCGGATGTGGATGGAGGAGAAGCTCGGCACCCGGATCAACGTCAACCGCACCGAGGAGGCGCTGGCCACCGGCGCCGAGCGGATCGCGATCGGCTGTCCGTTCTGCAAGGTGATGCTCTCCGACGGGGTTGCTGCCAAGCAGGCCGAGGGCGTCGCCCGGGCCGAGGTCGAAGTGGTCGACGTGGCCCAGATGCTGCTCGCCGCAGTCCGGCGCGGTGGCGAAGCCGCGGCGGAGCGGCAGTAGCCAGGGCCGAGCGGGCGCCCGGGCCGAGCGGGCGCCCGGGCGGAGCGGCGCCCGGGCCGAGGTGGAGGTGGTCCAGACGCTGCTCGCCGCAGTCCGGCGCGGTGGCGAAGCCGCAGTAGCCAGGGCCGGGGGGCGCTCTCCGGAGCGGACGGGCACGAGGGCGGAGCTGGTCCCCACGAGCAGCTGGCCACGTCGCCGCGCATTCTGCGTGCGGCCCCAGGGTCCGCGGCGGCCGATGTCCCCGGCGGCCGAGGTCCGCGGCGGCCGAGGTCCCGTGGCAGCCGCGCAGGCATGGCGAGTGGCATCACCCCGGGCAGCGTTGCCCTCACCCTCGCGGCCGTACCCTCACCCACGCGGCCGTGGCCTCGCGGCAGCCCACTGACCTCGTCGACATGGCGGTGGCATCACCGTCGACGGCGATGCCACTGCTGCGAAGCTGAGGTCAATTGGTGAAAGTGAGGTCAGAGCCGTGCAGCCGAGGGGAGCGCCTGGCCTCCAACTGGCTTTCCGACTGCTCTGGCCCCTGGTGGCAGTCGCCGGAGCCGGCCATCCCGCCGGTCACCGAGCGCCGCGGGATCCGGCCATCCCGCCAAGTCACCGACCGCCGCCGGATCCGGCCATCCCGACAGTCACCGACCGCCGGTCACCGGACACCGCCAAGTCGGGCCCACGATCGGGTCACCGGGCGCACCGCCGCGGGTGCGCTCGGTGACCCGTTCGTGCGCCTGAGGACCGCGCAGGCCTGGGCGCGGACTCAGCCGAGCTTCTTCTCGGCGAGGAACTCCTTCGCGACCACGGCGGCATCCTTCTTGTCCGCGACGACCTGCTTGACCAGGCCGGCCAGGGTCGGGGTGTCCAGAGCAGCCGAGACCGCGTTCAAGGCAGCCGACACGGTGTCGGTCACCTTGGTCTTGGTCACCAACGGCACGACGTTCTGCGCCGCGAACAGACTCTTCGGGTCCGACAGCACAACGAACTCGTTGGCGGCGACCGAGGGGTCGGTGGTGAAGAGGTTCACGGCGTCGACCTGGCCGTTCTTCAACGCCTGCACCGAGAGCGGGCCACCGGCGTCCAGCGGTCTGAAGGTCTTGAAGTTCAGGCCGTAGAGCGCCTTCAGTCCCGGCACGCCCGTCTGCCTGGTCTTCCACTCCGGCGGACCGCCCAGGGTCAGGTCCTTGGCGACCGGCTTCAGGTCGGCGATGGAGGTCAGTGAGTACTTGGCCGCCGTCTGCTTGGTGACCACCACCGCGTCCTTGTCCTCGGCAGCCGACTTGTCCAGCACGGTCAGGGTCGACGGCACGGCGGCCTGCAGCTCGGCGTAGACACCGTCAGCGTCAGTGGCCTTCAGCGACTTGGCGAAGTACTGCGCCAGCACGCCGGTGTACTCCGGGATCAGGTCGATCGAGCCGTCTTGCAGCGCCGGAATGTAGGTCTCCCGGCTGCCGATGTTGAGCTTGGTCGACACGGTTATCCCCTTGGCCTTGAGCGCGCCGGCATAGATCTCGGCGAGCAGGGCGCTCTCCGGGAAGTTCGCCGACCCGACGACTATCGAGCCGGCGCCGGCTGCGGTTGAGGTGGACGTACTGGCAGCGCTGCTCGTGGCCAACGGGTCGCCGCCACCGGACCCGCAGGCAGCGAGGCTGAGCGCTGTGACCGCGGTCAGGGCCAGGGCAAAGGTGGTGCGCTTCATCGGGTTCTCTTTCTGTGGGTGCTCACTCTGCGGGCCGGACACGAGCATGGGGTGTATCGGAGGCGGGGGGGTCGCCGCCCCACCCGGCGGGCCCGAAGGTATGCGGTTCGTCGGGAGCCGCCGTCGGTCGCCGCCTCATCCGCCGGTCCGGGTGGCGCTGGTGGCGACGGCCCGGCTGTCGGCGCCCGCCGCGGCCCTGATCCGTCCGCCGCCTGGGCGCGCCGGGCGGGAGTACCGGCCGGTCAGGCCGGGGGAGACGACCAGCCGTTGCGCGACGGCGAAGACCAGGTCGACGGCCAGCGCGAGCGCGGCGACCAGCACGGCGCCGGCGGCCATCTGTGGGAAGTTGCGGACGGCCAGGCCGTCGATGAGGAACCGGCCCAGTCCGCCCAGGCTCACCGTCGCAGCGATCGTGGCGGTGGCGACGATCTGCAGCATCGCCGAGCGCAGGCCTGAGAACATCAGTGGCAGCGCGCACGGGATCTCGACCTTGGCCAGGACCTGCAGGCCCTGCATACCCATCCCCTTGGCGGCGTCCCGGGCCGCGGGGTCCACGCCGTCGACCCCGGCGTACGCGCCGGACAGGATCGGCGGGATCGCCAGCACGACCAGCACGCTCAGACTGGGCACCGTGAACGCCAGGTCGCCGTGGATCTTCGGGCCGAGCCACAATACGACGAGGAACAGCAACCCGAGGGTGGGGATGGCGCGGACCGCGCCGGCGATGCTGACCACGAAGAACTTCCCGCGGCCGGTGTGGCCGACGAACAGCCCGAGTGGGACGGAGACGAGCGCGGCGACGACCAGGGCGACGAGGGAGTACTGCAGGTGCTCGACCAGACGCCGCGCGATGCCGTCGTCGCCACTCCAGTGCGCCGGGTCCAGCAGCCAGGCGAAGACAGTGCCGATCATGCCCGCCTCCCGACCGCGCGCTCCCAGGGGGTGAGCAGCCGGGTGAGCAGCAGGATCACCACGTCCAGCAGGACGGCGAGCAGCACGCAGGCAACCAGGCCGATGACGATCGGGTCGTTGAACGCCCGGTTGAAGCCGTCGGTGAACAGCACGCCGAGCTGGGACACGCCGATGATGGCGGCGACGCTGACGATGCTGACGTTGCTCACTGCGGCGACCCGCAGCCCGGCCGAGATGACGGGCACGGCGAGCGGCAGCTCGACGGCGAAGAACCGGCGGACCCGGGTGAACCCCATCGCGGTGGCCGCCTGGTTCACGTGGTCCGGGACGGCGCCCAACCCGTCCGCGACGGTGCGGACGAGCAGGGCGACGGTGTAGATCGTCATCGCCACGATCACATTCGAGGTGTCCAGGATCCGGGTCCCGAGGAACAGTGGCAGCAGGATGAACAGTGCCAGCGACGGGATGGTGTACAGCAGCCCGGTGCCGACGATCAGCGGTGGGTACAGCGGCGGGAACCGGCGGGCCAGCCACCCGAGCGGCAGCGCCAGGACAAGGCCGATGAGCAGCGGCAGGCCGGCCAGGTAGAGGTGCTGCAGGGTCAGCCGCAGCACCTCCTCGAGGTGGTCGACGAACCACTGCATGTCAGGCGTCCGCCGCCGGCTGCAGGTCCTGCTCGCGCGCGACCGGGCGCTGCGCTTCCTCGATCGCGGAGAGCACCTCGTGGGCGCGGACCGTGCCGAGCAGCGACCCCTCGTCGTCGACGATCACCCCACGCCGGCTCGGCGACGACAGCGCCGCGTCCAGGGCCGAGCGCAGCGAGCCGGAGGCGGCCGCGACGGTCCCACCGCGGTGCAGCTGCTCGGTGACCAGCGGCCCGGCGATCCGGTGCGGCTCGACCCAGCCGAGCGGCCGCCGCCGGTCGTCCAGCACGATCAGCCAGCCGTCGCCGTGTGCGGCGGCTCGGACCTCCTCCGGGGTGGCACCCAGGCGGACCCCCGGCTCGGACCGGATCGGCAGCGCGGGGGCCTGCTGGAAACCAAGGCCGCGGTAGCCGCGGTCTCGTCCGACGAAGTCGGCGACGAAGTCGTCCACCGGGTGGGCGAGCAGATAGGCCGGGTCCGTGAGCTGGGCGAGCGTGCCGCCCACCCGCAGCACGGCGACCTGGTCGCCGAGCTTGATCGCCTCGTCGATGTCGTGGGTGACGAAGATGATGGTCTTGCCCAACTCCCCCTGCAGCCGCAGGAACTCGTCCTGGAGCTGCTCGCGCACGACCGGGTCGACCGCGCTGAACGGCTCGTCCATCAGCATCACCGGCGGGTCCGCGGCCAGCGCTCGGGCGACACCGACCCGTTGCTGCTGGCCCCCCGACAGCTGAGCCGGGTACCTGGCGGCGAACGCCGCGGACAAACCGACGCGTTCCAGCAGCTCCATCGCCCGGGTGCGGGCCTGCGCCCTGTCGGTGCCGAGAAGCAGCGGGACCGTCATCACGTTGGCCAGCACCGTGCGGTGCGGGAACAGCCCGGCATGCTGGATGACGTACCCGATCCCCCGCCGCAGCTGAGCCTGGTCCATCCGCGCCGTGTCCTGGTCGTCGATGGTGATCCTGCCGCCCGTGGGCTCGATCATCCGGTTGACCATCCGCAGCGACGTCGTCTTGCCGCAGCCGGACGGCCCGACGAGGACGGTGATCTGACCGGTCGGCGCCTCCAGGGTCAGTTCGTCCACGGCCTTGGTGCCGTCGGGATACTGCTTGGAGACCGCGTCGAAGCGGATCATGCGGTCAACCTAACCGACGGGACCGACCAAGATCGTGGGCGATGGAGCGACCGACCGATCCGACACAAAGCCGTAACACCGCGCTGCTCGACGGCTCCAACCTCACGCCGGGCCTGCTGACCCGGATCGGAGCCGGCGCCACGGTGGAGATCGCCGCCGATGCGGTGCGCCGGATGGCGGTCAACCAGGCCGCCGCCGAACGGGTTTCGCGGCAGCGTCCGGTGTACGGGCGAACCACCGGCGTCGGAGCCGCCCGCGGCCAGCCGGGCGGGACGGGCATCGACCTCTGGCGTTCCCACGCCGCGGGCTGGGGGCCCCGGTATGCGGTGCCGGTCGTCCGCGCCGCCCTCGCCGTGCGCGCCAACCAGCTCGCGGTCGGCCGGTCCGGCGCGTCACCTCGGCTGGCACTCGCGCTGGCGGAGGCGGCGTGCGGTCCGGCCGGGCGGCTGCCGGTGGTGCACCGGCACGGCGGCCTGGGGACCGGCGACCTCACCGCGCTCGCCGAGGTCGGCCTGACCCTGGCGGGCGAACGCCCCGCTCGGGACGGCGCCAGCATCCGGCTGCTGCAGCCGACCCATGGAGACGGGCTGGCGCTGCTGTCCAGCAACGCCTTCACCGTCGCCGCGGCAGCCCTGGCCGGCGCCGAGGCGCGAGAGCTGGCCGGCGCGGCCTCGGTGGTGGCGGCACTGTCCTGGGCGGCCTTGCGCGGCAACGCCGAACCGGTCGGGCCGGCACTGGAGTGGATGACCCAGCTCGCCGGCGCGGTGGAGGTGGCGCAGACCGTGTCCGCGCTGCTCCCGCCGGCGGCGCCGGGAGCAGGACGCCCGATCCAGGACTTTTACGGGCTGCGTGCCTGGCCACAGGCACACGGCCCGCTGTTGGACGCCGTGGACCGGCTCGCCGGCCTGCTCACCACCATGGTGAACCTGGGCAGCGAGAACCCGGCGTTCGGTGACGAGCGGGTGAGCCACCACGGCGGGTTCCACACGGCATACCTGGCGGGCGCGGTGGAGTCGGTGCTCGCGGCGGCGGCCCGGTCCGGCGCGCTGGTCCAGTCGCGGGTCTCGCACCTGCTGACCGACCGGGACAGCGGGTTGCCGCTGTTCCTGGGCGACCGGGCGGGCGCCAGCGGCGCCCTGATCGGGGAGTATGTCGGCGCCAGCGCGCTGGCGGTGATCCGAGCGTCCGTGGTGGCGCCGCAGTCGGTGGTGCTGTCCGGCGGGGTGGAGGACGACGCGCCGCTGACGCCGCTGCTGGTGGAGCGGCTGGGCGAGGTCGTGCAGGCCTACCGGCGGCTGCTCGCGGTGGAACTGCTCTGCGCCGTGCGGGCGCTGCGGCTTCGGGGGGGTCCGCTGGACGGACCGCTGGGCGAAGTTCTCTCGGCCTGTGAGCTTCCGTCGGGGGTGGTCGACCGGGACCTGTCGCCGGACCTCGACCGCGCGGCCGACCTGGTGGGTCAGCTGGCCGACTGGGCCTCACCGGCCGGCTGAGCCAGCAGCGAGGCCGCGGTGAACTCCGTTGCCAACCGGTGCCATTCGCCGAACCCTCGCAGCATGCTGTGACCGCCGGGGACCTGCAGATGGGTGACGTCGGTGCCCAGCTGACGCAACCGGGCGGCATACAGCGCGGTCGCGGCGTTGGAGGTGATCCGGTCCGCGGTGCCATGCACCAGCAGGACACGGCGACCGGCGACCTGCCGGTAGGGCTCGCCCGGCGGCAGCCAGGGAGCCAGGGCGGCGATGCTGCGCACCCCGGCCTCGCCGGCGACGCGCAGCGCGGTCCGCCCGCCCAACGAGTGCCCGACCAGCCCCACCGGCAGGGCCCCGAACCGCTCACGCAGCTGCGCCACCGCCCACCGGGCATCGTGCACCGAGGACTGCTCGGCGCCGTTCCAGCCGCGGACCCGGTTGCGCAGCCGGGCGATCACGAGCCGGCCGCGGGCGGCGCGCTGCAGACTCCAGGAGAACGGCACCATCCGCAGGTACGCCGTGCTCGTCACCGGCACCGGTGCCAGGCTCTGCGAGGCGCCGCCGTGCAGCACCAGCGCGATGGCCTGCGGGCTGGTGCCGGCGTCGTCGATGTGCAGGGTCGGCTGCCCTGACGCGCTGCTGACCATGGTGATGCTGACAACTCCCCCGTCGCCGACGGTGTTCCCCACCACTCGCCGCCGGACGCCGGCTCAGATCTTGACCCGGTGGAAGTTCTGGTGGGAGCGGCTGGCGGTGGGCCCGCGCTGGCCCTGGTAGCGGCTGCCGTACTTCTGGCTGCCGTACGGGTGCTCGGCCGGGCTGGACAGCCGGATGAAGCAAAGCTGGCCGATCTTCATGCCCGGCCACAGCTTGATCGGCAGCGTCGCCACGTTGGACAGTTCCAGCGTGACGTGACCGCTGAAGCCGGGGTCGACGAAGCCGGCAGTGGAGTGGGTCAGCAATCCCAACCGGCCGAGGCTGGACTTGCCCTCCAGCCGCGCCGCGACGTCGTCGGGCAACCTGACCTGCTCGTAGGTGGAGCCGAGCACGAACTCCCCGGGGTGCAGGATCAACGGCTCCTCGCCCTCCACCTCCACCAGCCGGGTCAGCTCGGGCTGGTCCAGCGCCGGGTCGATGAACGGGTAGCGGTGGTTGTCGAACAGCCGGAAGTACCGGTCCAGCCGAACGTCGATGCTCGACGGCTGGATCATGGCCGGGTCGTAGGGGTCCAGGCTGACCCGCCCCTGGTCGATCTCGGCCCGGATGTCGCGGTCGGAGAGCAGCACGGGCGCCACGGTACCGGCCGGTCGCGTCGGCTAGACTCGCGCTCGCTTCCAGCCCAGCGGGTATGCCGGGCGGCTGGCTGCGCGGGTGTAGTTCAATGGCAGAACATCAGCTTCCCAAGCTGACAGTGCGGGTTCGATTCCCGTCACCCGCTCCACCGC
>DASSLY010000116.1:0-33775 GCA_035689185.1 Dermatophilaceae bacterium | reverse complement strand
GAACGTCTCCCCACCGTGCACGACATGGGACGGGCGCCCGATGGAGGGCATCACCGGCATCCAGTCGCGCAGGCCGCTGGAGGCCTCCTCCAGCGTCTCGCCGTACAGGCCGTGGTCGGCCAGCATGTGCGCCCGGCGGTCGACCGCAATCCCCGGTTCCTCGTACTTGCCCAGGTCAAGGTCGGTGGAGGCGTGCATCCACAGGTCGGCGTCGCTGCGGCGCACGACTTCGCCGGCCACACCGAAGTGGTCGATGTGCGCGTGGGTGATGACCAGCCGTCGCAGTCGCGCGAAGGAGCTGCCGCACTGCTGGAGCTGCCGGGCGAGCGGCACGGTGCCGTCGTTGTCCCGCTCGTCCGCTGCGGGGTCGTCCAGCGCGATGCCGCAGTCCACCAGCGTGTCGCCGTCGTCGTCGGCGAGCAGGTAGCCGTTGACACTCGGTATGCCGTGAATGCCGAGTGGGAGAACGAGCCGGAACACCCCGCTGGCGACCTCGTGCACCGACATCCCGCCACGCTCACCGGCACACGTGCCGATCGCAAGATGAATTCCACTGAACGGCAATGGGTTCGGCGGAGCTGATGCGCGCGTCCCGTATACTTGCCGTCTCTCCGGGACACCGATGTCAGCCCACCCACTGCGGGCGCGGAGAAGAGGATCCCAGGAGAGGAGTTCGCATGTCTGAACGGGTGGGTGTGGTCGGTGGAGGCATCATGGGCTCCGGGATTGCCGAGGTGGCGGCCCGGGCCGGCTGTCAGGTGCTGCTGCGCGAGGTCGACGAGGCGGCGTGCGCAGGCAGCAAGCAGCGGATCACCAAGTCCCTGCGACGAGCGGTCGCGTCGGGCAAGCTCGCCGAGGAGGAGCTCGACCCCATCCTCGCGCGGATCGACTTCACACAGGACCTGGACGCGCTCGCCGACCGTGAGCTGACCATCGAGGCGATCATCGAGGACGAGGTCGAGAAGTCCGCGATCTTCAGCACCCTGGGGCGCATCGTGGCCGACGACGCCATCCTGGCCAGCAACACCTCCTCCATCCCGATCATGAAGCTGGGCGCGGCATCCGGCTGCCCCGACCGCGTGCTCGGCATCCACTTCTTCAACCCGGCCCCGGTCCTCCCCCTGGTCGAGCTGGTGCCCAGCCTGCTCACCTCCGACGACACCGTAGAGACCGCGCGGAAGTTCACCTCGGAACGGCTCGGGAAGCAGACCATCGTCGCCACCGACCGGGCTGGGTTCGTGGTGAACGCGCTGCTCATCCCTTACCTGCTCGCGGCGATACGGCTCGTCGAGTCGGGGTTCGTCAGCGCCGAAGACGTCGACACCGCGATGGTGGCCGGCTGCGCTCACCCGATGGGTCCGCTGGCGCTGACCGATCTGATCGGTTTGGACACCACCGCCGCCGTCGCGAAGTCGATGTATGCGGAGTTCAAGGAGCCGCTGTACGCGGCACCACCCGTGCTGCTGCGCATGGTCGAGGCCGGCCTGTTGGGTCGAAAGAGCGGTCGGGGCTTCTACAAGTACGGCACGACCTCCTCTGATGGTCGAGGCTGAGCAGGCTGCGAGGTTCGCGCAGAAGGTTGGCCCCCAGTCCGGCCCCATCAAGAACCTGATGGTCGAGGCTGAGCAGGCTGCGAGGTTCGCGCGGGTTCGGCCCCATCCCGGCCAGCTCGTGACCGGCGCGGTCACGAGCTGGCACTAGGCCACCCCAGGTGACCGGCCGCGACGGGTCATGGCGTGGTCTGGCGCTGTTGGTGGCCGGCGCCTTCTTCATGGAGATCCTGGACGGCACGGTCGTCGCCACGGCCGCGCCGAGCATGGCCGCATCGTTCGGGGTGAGTTCCGTCGACATCAACGTCACGATCACGACCTATCTGCTGACGCTGGCCGTGTTCATCCCGGTCAGCGGATGGGTCGCGGACCGGTTCGGCAGCCGCACCGTGTTCGCCGTCGCCATCACCGCGTTCACGTTCGCGTCCGCGCTGTGCGCCCTGAGCGCGAACCTGCCGGCGCTCACCGCGATGCGAGTTCTGCAAGGCCTGGGCGGAGCCATGATGGTGCCTGTCGGCCGGCTGGTGGTGTTGCGCGCCGCGAGCCGGGCGAACCTGCTCAGCGCCATCGCCTACCTGACCTGGCCCGCGTTGGCGGCGCCGTTGCTGGCGCCCGTCCTCGGCGGGGTGCTGACCACCTACGCGTCCTGGCGTTGGATCTTCGCGGTGAACATCCCGCTGGGGGTGGTCGCCGTGATCGTCGCGCTGCGCATCGTGCCGAACGTCAAGGCGCCGGCTGTGCGTTCGCTGGACTGGCTGGGGTTCATCCTGCTGGGCGGCGGCCTGGCGCTGACGACCTACGCCGCGGAGCTGGTGCACGGCAGCCGGGTGCCGTGGCCGACGGTTGCCGCGCTGGCGCTCGCCGGGCTCGTGACGCTCTCCCTCTCGGTGCGCCACATGGTCACCCGGGCCGACCCCCTGCTGAACCTGCGGATCCTGAGCGTGCCGACGTTCCGGATCACCAACCTGGGCGGCTCGCTGTTCCGCATGCCGATCAGCGCCGTCCCGTTCCTACTTCCACTGATGTTCCAGGACGCCTTCGGATGGACGCCGGTCAAGTCGGGCCTGTTGGTCGCCGCCGTGTTCGTCGGCAACCTCGGCATCAAACCCCTGACCACCCCAATTCTTCGGCGGTTCGGCTTCCGAAGAGTGCTGGTAGCCAACGGGATCGCCGCGGCGATCACACTCGCCCTGTGCGGTGCCATCGCCGCGGACACGCCTCTGCCCCTCACCGCACTGCTCCTGTGCCTGAGCGGAGTGTTCCGCTCCGTCGGCTTCACCGCCTACAACGGGATAGGGTTCGCCGACATCGACGCCGGGCAGATCGCCGACGCGAACACCCTGTCCGCCGCTGTCCAGCAGCTCACGACCGGCTTGGGCGTGGCCGTCGGGGCACTGGCGCTACGTCTGGGCCGGCCCGTTGCCGAGCTGGTCGGCGGGCCCGGGCAGGCACGCAGCGAGTTCACCGCCGCCTTCGTGGCTCTCGCGCTTCTCGCCCTGCTCGCCGTTGTGGAGTCGGCCATGCTCGCGCCGCACGCGGGCGCCCACGTGAGCGCCGCCAGGCCCCGCTGAAGCTAGAGCGCCCCGCCGGCGCGCTCGATTCCGGCGCGCTGCGTCTGCTTGGCTCGAGCGTTGTGAACCGTCAGCACCGCCTTGGCCCGGGCCAGGTCGGCATGCTCATAGGCGTCCACGAGCGCGGCGTGGTCATCGAGCAGCTCTGCGCCGTGCGGGATCGGGGTGGCCAACGCGCGCGTCATCAGATCCGGCAGGCTGAGGCTCTCGTAGGCACGGACCAACGGGCTGACGCCGGTCGCGCCGACCAGGTAGGCGTGGAACTTCGCGTTCATCGCGATGTAGCCCGCCACGTCGCAGATCTGCCCGCCGACCAGCAACACCTCCATGTCGGCAGCCAGCCGCCGCAGCTGCTCGACCTGTTCGCCGGTCAGGCGTCCCACGGTGAGGTCCGCCGCACCGACCTCGATGGCGAGCTGGGCGTCGTGGGCGTCGTCGGAGGTGGCGGCGTCCAACGGAACAACGACGTAACCGACGTCGGGCACGCGGCGCAGGAGGTTCTCCCCGACCAGCCGCGTCAACGCGTAGTGCACCGACGACTCCGAGCAGCCCAGCCGGGCGGCCAGCCGCTCGGATGAGGCTACCTCCTCGGCGGACAAGGCCCGGGTGAGGACCAGCCGGCGCACCTCGTCCAGCACGGCGTCGTCCTGCGCGAGCTCGAACCGGCCGAAGCTGCCACGAAAGTACGCCAGCGGAGACCCCTCACGGGCCTCCGCATGGGTGGCGCGACCCAGGAACACCAGATGCGTTCCGCCGCGCACCGCCTCGGCGACCTGACACTCGACGACGGCAAGGGCATCGGCGAGCACGGGCACCCCGCTGCGCCCGGGTCGCACGGCGACGTCGTGGAACTTGTCGGCGGCGGGTGTGGCGAACTGCTGGGCGAGGGCACCTTGGCCCTCGGACAAGATGTTCACCGCGAAGAGCCCGGAGCGGTCGATCAGCGCACTCGTGTCGCTGCGGGTGTTCAGGCATGCCACCAGCATCGGCGGCTCCAGCGACAGCGACGAGATCGCGCTGACGGTCATCCCCTGGCGGCGACCCGCGTGGCTGGCGGTGACCACCACCACCCCGCTCATGAAGTTGCCGATGACGCGCCGGAACAGCGCCGCGTCGATCGCGGTGTCCGGGGTCGCGCCGAGGTCGTCGACCCCCACCGCAGCCTCAGGCGGGCTCGAACGCAGACACCGCCATGCCAGTGATCCACGGGTAGACCGGCTCGTAGGCGAGCGTACGAGCGGTTGTGGGGGCCACGGCGCCCGCAACCGCAAGCCAGCTGCGAATCTCGTGGGCACCGTTGCCCGCAAGCGCGAGCTCGTCGTCCGGCATGTCCAGCACCTGGTCCAGCGTCCCGGTCTCCAGCCGCTCCAGGAACCACCGGTCGAAGTCCTCGGCGATGTCGCCGACCTCCGGCGTTCCGATCCAGTGGGAGAGACCGCCGGCGCCGATGACGGCCACCCGTTCCAGGCCGTCGAAGGAGTGGACGGCTGCGCCCAGCGCCTTGCCGAACTCGTAGGCACGGCGGAGCGGCATCAACGGCTCGACCGCACAGTTCTGCACGATGGGGACCAGGGGAAGCTGCATCTGGGGGTCCAGCTCGTGGTACACGGTCATCACGCCGTGGTCGAGCTCCAGCAGGTGTGAGAACGCCGGGTCGAAGCCGTCCTGCAGCGTGCTGCGGGCGATGTGGTCGGCGAGCGCGGGGTGGCCGGCGATCCAGGACTTGTCGATGGGAAGCCAGGCCTCCGTCGGCCCCCAGTTGCGCTCGCCCACACCGATGCAGATCTGCGGGAAGTTCTCCAGGAAGAAGTTGGTGAAGTGCTCGTTGGACAGCACGACGCAGGCCTGCACGTCACGTTCGCGCGCCAGGTCGCGGACCTGGTTCAGCGCGCCGAAGAAGTTCTTGCGCTGTGCCTCCGGCGCCGAGTCCCGGGCCGCCGACATCATCGGGGCGTGTGAGGCGCAGTACGCCAACGCTATTTCTGCCATCGTGCCTTCTTCGTGGTCGGCTCGGCGTACTTCTCCAGGATCGCGCGGTACTCGTTGCGCGAGAAGCCAGCCGCGCGGCAGAACCCGTTCAGCAGGACCGGGTGCAGCCCGAGCTGGTAGAGAGCGCCCACGTCCGCGGACTCGAACGCCTTGCGCTCCTCCTCGGTGAGGTCGTACTTGTTCACGTCGAAGTCGCGCATCGTGCTGCCGCTCACCTGACCCGCACGCACGTTGTCCCAGACGCATCGATGAAGCTGATAGTTGCTCACCGTGGTCGCCACCTCCGTCGACTTCGGGGTATGGGGTTCGGATGGCTTAGTCGGCCGAAACCCTATGAGCGCCCGCCGGCTCGGAGTCTGGCACAGACCGGTGAGCCATCCCCATGGCTGATCGCGGCACTTCCGACCAGTGGGAGGAAGCGGGGGCGTCCCCACGCTCGCAGCCAAACTGTGCTGGTGCCGCCTGCCCTGCCTGTGACCGCGTTGGACGTCCACAGCCACGCCATGCCCATGCCGCTCCTGCGCGGCCTGGCACAGCGTGGCCTGGCTGACCTGGACGACGTGCCGGCCGACATCGTGCGGCTGGACCCGCGGGTCAGTGGCGTCGGGCGGGGGGCTCCGCTTCCGCTGGCGCGCTCGCAGTATGACGTGCCGACCCGGCTCAGCGAGATGGACGACGTCGGCGTCAGCCACCATGCGGTCTCGCTGCCGCCCTTCCTGTTCTGCTCCACCGCCGATGACCCAGAGCTGGTTCGCGACACGGTGTCGCGCGGCAACGACGAGCTGGCTGGTTACGTCGCGGAGGCTCCGGAGCGGCTGGTCGCGCTGGGGACGGCGCCGGTGGGCTGGGCCGGGGCCGCCGAGGAGGCCCGGCGTTGCCTGGACGACCTCGGCATGGCCGGGCTGGCGATCGGCTCCTCAGGGGGTGGGCGTGAGCTGGACGACCCGGTCAACCGCGAGTTCTGGTCGCTGGTCGCCGACCGCGAGGTCTTCGTCTTCCTGCACCCCAGCGGAGTGCCCGACGGGCATCGCCAGCGGGACTTCTGGCTGCCACAACTGGTCGGGTACCCCATGGAGACCGCCCTGGCGGTCGCCCGCCTGATCTTCGGCGGCGTCATGGAGGAGTTCGCCCCGACCCTGTGCCTGGCGCACGGGGGTGGCTGCGTGCCGTCGTTGCGCGGCCGGATGGACATGGGGTGGGAGCGCAAGGAGGTCGCGCACACGACCACCCGCCCCCCCAGCGAGTTCGCCGACCAGCTCTTCTACGACACCGCGGTCTTCTCCACCACGCTGCTGCGTCGGCTGGTGGAAGACGTCGGGGCCGGCCACGTGCTGCTCGGCACCGACCACCCGTTCGAGCTGGGTGACAGGGACCCCATCGGCACGGTGGACCGCCTGGGGTTGGACCAGGCCGACCGCGCCGCCATCCTGTCCGACACGGCGGCGAGGCTGCTCCGCCTGCGCTAGGGCTAGGCCACGCCGGTGCGCTGGCGGCCCATGGCTCCTCAGACGCCGACGGGGCCGCGGCCTGCTGGCCGCGGCCCCGTCGGTGGCTTCCGCGTCTCGCACGGAACACCGCAGCCCCTCCCGGGGCCGGTTGACTACTCCGTGGCGGTCGCGTCGCTGGGGGAGGTGGACGCGAGCTTCTCGGCGGTGGCAGCGGAGGTGCTCACCAGCCGCTTGGCGAGGTCGCGCTGGACCTCGAGGACCTTCTCGGTGAAGTCGAAGACCTGGTCGACCATGCCCGAGGCGTCGAACTGGCCCGGGGAGCTCGGCAGCTGGGCGAATGCCTCCTGAACCGTCTTGGTCCAGGTGTCGACAGCGTTGAGCACAGCCTGCTGGCTCTGCTGCACCATGTCGGTGTACTGCTGGGTGGGGGTGGACATCAGTGATGCTCCTTCGTAGGCGGTGAGTGGTTCGCGTTATATACTACGCAACTTGCCGCGTTTGTCAAGCAGTGGACCGGCTGCGCTTGAAGTTCTGGTAGACCCGGATCAGGGTCTCCCGCTCTTCCGGGGTCAGGTCCGGGTCGTTGAGGATCGCGGCCTCCGTGCCCGGGGCTTGCGTCGCCGTGGTCGCGAACGGGCCGCGCGACATACCCGCCTGCGACAACAGGGTGTCCGCGGTGACGTTGAGGGCTCCAGCGATGGCCTCCAGGACCCGCAGCGAGGGCTGGTGGAGCCCGCGCTCGATCTGGCTGAGGTAGGCGTTCGAGACTTGGGTGAGCTCGGACAGCCCGCGCAGCGACAGGTCCGCCAGTTGCCGCTGGGCGCGAATGTACTCCCCCATCTGCCGAAGCCTGGGGTTCCACTCTTCCTCGGTCGTCATGATGCGCGTTCCCTCCGTGCCGCCGATGCCGTGACAACTGTGTCACGGACCCGGCGAAGGCGACCCCCGGCAATGCGCCGCCCGCCGTCGACTGGCACGGCAGGCGGGTGGCCTGTGGCATCAGGGTACCTCCGGCGGGGATTTCGGCCGGCGGGCGAGCCCGAAGGGGTCCATGACCCGCTCCTGCGTGTCGACCCAGACTCCGACCATGTCCAGAACGGGGCGCAACGTCGCCTCGAAGGCGGCGAGCTGGGCCTCGAAGGCGGTCAGCTGGGCCACGAGTGCGCGAACCTCGGTCCGGCGTTGGGCGATCTCGGCAGCGGTGGCCTCCAGCTGCTCCAGGAACACCCTGCCCGGTCCACCCGCCGCGACCATCACCACCTCCCGGCGGATGGGCAACCTGCGGGGGGCGAGCCGGACATCGCCGTCCTCTCCGTCTGTCGCCGGGCCTGTCGCTTCGACCACACTAGGTCGCAGGTACGGGGTGGGCACTCGCGGTTCCGTCGAGCGGGATCACGAAGGGGCTGGTCAGCCGCCGTTGCCGGGAGCGGGGTACAGCCAGCCGGCCAGCAGCCGCGCCACGCGCGGCATGACGGCCCAGGTCATCAGGGCGGTGACGGAGGCGGCCAGCGCCGCGACCCGCAGCACCAACGGCCAGGTGGCCAGCAGCCCGTCGGTGGCGACGTGAAAGGCGAGCTGGAGCAGGTAGATTCCGGCGACCGAGACCACGAACATCTTCCAGCGAGGCGGTGCTGGTGGGGACCGTCCCGGCAGGCTGAACCACGTCTCCAGACCGGTGAAGTGGCGGACGGCGGTCGTGCTCATCAGGCCCTCGGCCTCGTCCAGCAACCGGGCCCGGTCCGATGAGCGCTGCCAGGCCTGCAGGTGCTGGTCGGAGTCGAACCGGTAGACCACGTGCCAGCGCTGTCCGCTGCGCGCCGGCCGCAGCAGACCCGCGCCGAGGAAGCCGGGGAACGCCGATGCGGCGTCGGTCAGGGCCGCGGCCCAGGCTTCGAAGTCAGCCTCGCGTCCGGGCGCCACCTCGCGCTCGATCGTGACCGTAACCGGCTCGTCGCCGCCCCGGGTCGCCTCGCTTCCCACTGCAGGTGCTTATTCGAGCTCCGCGGCCCAGTCCCGGTCCTGCAACGTGTTGCGGAGCTGGAGCAGGAACTTCGAGGCGGTCGAGCCGTCGAATGCCCGGTGGTCGTAGACCAGGCCGATGATGCCCATCGGGTGGATGGCGATCGCGTCACCCACCGCGACCGGACGGCGCGTCACGCCGTCCGTGCACAGGATCGCCACGTTGGGCTGGTTGATCACCGGCGACGAGGCGAAGCTGGCGAACGGACCGGGGTTGGTGATGGTGAAGGTCGAGCCGGTCATGTCGGCCATCCCCAGCTTCTTGGCCCGGGCCGCTCCGGCGAGGGTGGTGATCGTCTTGGCCACCCCTCGGATGTTGAGCGCGTCGGCGTCCTTGACCACGGGAACCACCAGGCCTTGCTCGTCCAGGTCCACCGCGATCCCGAGGTTGACGTAGGGGTGCAGGGTCATCGTCTTGGCGGCCACGTCGATGGAGCTGTTGACCGTGGGGAAGGCCCGCAGGGCGTCGCACACCGCCCTGGCGATGAACGGCAGGTAGGTCAGTGAGGCTCCGACCTCCTTCTTGAACCGCTCCTTGTGCTGGGCCCGCACCTTGTCGATGTTGTGGAAGTCGACCTCGACCGAGGTCCACACGTGCGCCGAGGTGTTCAGGGACCTCACCATCGCGTCGGCGACGCTGAGCCGCATCCGCGACATCGTCACCACCTCGTCGCGCGGGTCGCTCGACGTCGCGACGGCCGCCGCCGGCTTCCCCGCGCTGGGGGCCGCGGCAGGCCCCGCCACGGGCGCAGGAGCGGGCGCGGGAGCGGTCGGCGCCGAGGCAGCGGGGCGTTCGGCGGCAGCCCGCTCAACATCCTCCCGGCGAATTCGTCCGGAGCTTCCGGTGCCGCTCAGCCGGGACAGGTCGATGCCCAGCTCACTGGCCAGCCGGCGAACCACGGGCGAGAGCAGCCGACCCGCGCGGCCACCGGATGGCAGCGGCTCAGTGGCCGGCGCCGCGCCGCTCTTCGGGCCGGGCGCCGGCGCGGCCCCATCAGCCGCGCCCGCGGGCCTGGCTCCTGCGCCTGCCGCGCCTGCTCCGGCAGCACCTGCCGCACCAGGCTCCCCGATCCGGATGAGCGGGGTGCCGACCGGGACGGTCTCGCCGGCCGGAACCAAGATCTCCAGCACCACGCCGTCGACGGGACTGGGGATCTCCGAGTCGACCTTGTCGGTGGACACCTCGAACAACGGGTCGTCGAAGGCGACGGTGTCCCCTACCTGCTTCAGCCAGCTCCCGATGGTCCCCTCGGTCACCGTCTCGCCGAGCTTCGGCATGGTGACCTCGTGCGCCTGCTGAGCCGCCGCCCCCGATCCCGCGCCCGGGGCCGTCACCGACGGTGCGCCGGAGTCGCCCGACTCCACGAAGGCCGCCTCCGGTGGCGCGGTGGCAGGCCCTTCGGACCCGCCGACTGTCGGGGCGTCGGCCGCAGCGCTGGGCGACGAGCCGGGCGCACCGATGCGGACCAGCGGGGTGCCGACCGCGACGGTGTCCCCCGCCGGCACGAGGATCTCCAGCACCACCCCGTCATACGGGCTCGGGATCTCCGAGTCCACCTTGTCGGTGGACACCTCGAACAACGGGTCGTCGAACGACACCGTGTCCCCGACCTGCTTGAGCCAGGTGCCCACGGTGCCCTCGGTCACCGTCTCGCCCAGCTTGGGCATGGCCACGACCCACACGTCGTCCGTCATCGCGTCTCTCCAGAGTGGTTGCTGCTCATCCGTGAAGTGATCGGCCGGAGAAGGTGATCATGGTCTCGCCGATGGCTTCGGACAGGCTCGGGTGGGGATGGATGAAGGACCCCACGTCGCTGGGCAGCGCGTCCCAGTTCACCGCCAGGTAGCCCTCCGCGAGCAGCTCGCTCGCCCAGGGGCCGACCAGGTGGAAGCCGAGGATGGGCCCGTCTCGCTGCGCGACGACCTTCACCATCCCGTCGGTCTCGCCGATGATCATCGCGCGTCCGTTGCCGGCGAAGGCGTGCTTGTGCACCTCGACGTCGTGGCCGGCGCTGCGCGCCTCCGCCTCGGTCAGGCCCGCCCAGGCGACCTCGGGGTGGGTGTAGACGACCCAGGGGACCTGGGCGTAGTCCACCGGAGCCGGGTCCTCCTTCAGGATGGCCTGCACGGCCACGACCGCCTCGGCATACGCGACGTGCGCCAGCCCAGGAGTGCTCACGCAGTCGCCGATGGCGTACACGTCAGGTCGGGACGTGGCCATGGTGGCCGTGTCCACCTCGATGAAGCCGCGGTCGGACACCCTGACCCCGGCCTCGGCCAGCCCCATGTCCTCGGTCACCGGCCGCCGGCCGATGGCGACCAGCACCTGCTCGACCTCCAGCTTCTCGGCACCCTGCGGCGTCTCGAAGGGCACCATCACCCCGTTCGCGGTGTGCTCGATCGTCCCCACCCGCGCCGACGCGTGGATCGAGGTTCCCCGCCGGCTGAGGTTGCGCGCGAGCACGTCGGCGACCTCGCGGTCGGGACCGATGGGCAGGACCCCCTCCGGGAGGGCCTCGAGCAGGGTCGTGGTGACCCCCAGGTCGGTGTACACGGAGGCGAACTCGGCGCCGATCACCCCGCCGCCGATGACGGCGATGCTGGCGGGGAGGGTGTCGCGGTCGCTGTTGGTGCCGTGGTCGGAGGTGATGACGCGGTCGCCGTCGATGTCCATCCCGGGGATGGCTCGCGGCGCGGACCCGGAGCAGATGATGACCGACCGCCCGCGGACGGTGTCGGTGCCCACGGAGACGGCACCGTCCGGGGTCAGCCGGCCGCGACCCTCGAAGACGGTGACCTTGCGCCGCTTCAGCAGCCCGGACAGGCCCTTGTGCAGCTGCCCGACGATGCCGGCCTTGCGGGCGTTCAGGGCCGGCCAGTCCGGCGTCGGGGTAGCGCCCTCGGGGAGCCTGACGCCGAAGTCTGCGGCGTGCCCGACGGTCCGGAACACCTCGGCGGCCTGGAGCAGCGCCTTGGCCGGTATGCAGCCTCGGTGCAGGCAGGTGCCGCCGACCTTGTTCTCCTCCACCAGCGCGACGCGCATGCCGGCGGACGCGGCATACAGGGCCGAGGCGTACCCGCCGGGGCCTCCGCCGACGACGACCAGGTCGAAGTCGGTCATGCCGTCGCCACCTTCCGCAGCACCGCCGCGATCTCGGCCGGCTGCGGTATGACGGCGTCCTCCAGCGGTGGGCTGGTCGGCGTCGGCGTGTTCTTCGCGGCGATGCGGGTGACCGGCTGGTCGAGGTGCCAGAACGCCTCCTCCTGGATCGTCGCGGCGATCTCGGCCCCGTAGCCCATCCGCAGGGCGGCCTCGTGCAGCACGACCGCCCGTGACGTCTTCTTGACCGAGGCGACGATGGTCTCGACATCCAGGGGCACCAGCGTGCGCAGGTCGACCACCTCGACCGAGATGCCCTCCTTGGCCAGCTCCTCGGCGATCTCCAAACCCTGGGACACCCCGGCGGAGTAGGTGATCAGGCTGACCTGGGTGCCCTGTCGCACGACGGCGGCGCGGCCCAGCGGGATCGGGTCCAAGGAGAGCGGCCCGGAGGCGCGAAGCCGGCGGTAGAGGTACTTGTTCTCCAGGTACAGCACCGGGTTGTTGTCCCGGATGCTGCTGATCAGCAGCCCGGCGGCGTCCTGGGGCGAGCCGGGCATCACGATCTTCAGGCCGGGCACGTGGGCGAAGTAGGACTCCACGCTCTGGGAGTGCGTCGGACCGGCGCGGAGCCGGCCGCCGAACGGCGCGCGCATGGTCACCGGCATCGCGTCGCCGGTGCGCCAGTGGTGACGGGCCAACACGTTGACGATCGGGTCGAAGGCGCAGGAGATGAAGTCGGCGAACTGGAACTCCACCACCGGGCGAAGGCCGACCAGCGCCGCTCCCGCCGCCAGCCCGGTGATGCCGGTCTCCGCGATCGGGGTGTCGATGACCCGGCGGGGCCCGTACTTGTCCAGGAAGCCCTTGGTGACCTTGAACGCACCCCCGAACTGCCCCACGTCCTCCCCGATGATGAAGACGTCAGGGTCGGCGTCCATCTCGCTCTCCAGCGCGATGCCGACCGCCTCCAGGTAGGTGGCCTGGCCACTGTCAGTCGGCATAAACGCCCTCCTCCACCGTGCTGGGATCCGGCATCGGATCCGACAGCGCCTTCTTGCGGGCGTCGATGGCCTGCTGTCTCGCGTCCGCGCGCACCTTCTCGACGGCCTCGGAGTCCAGGACCCCCTCCTGAAGGAGCCGGTCCTCGAACAGCTGCACCGGGTCCTTCTTCTCCCACTCGGCCAGCATCTGCCTGGGCACGTACTCCGCGGAGTCGTGCTCGGCGTGGCCGTGCATCCGCATGGTGACGCCCTCGATGAGTGAGGGACCCTCACCCGCCCGGGCCCTGGCGACGGCCTCGGCCGTGGCGTCGTACACGGCCAGCACGTCGGTGCCGTCGACCTTGGTCCCGGGCATCCCGTAGGCCACCGCCTTGACGGCGAACCCGTCCGAGGCGGTCTGCAGGCTGAGCGGAGTGGAATAGGCGAACTGGTTGTTCTCGACGACGAACACGCACGGCAGTTTCAGCACCCCGGCGATGTTGAGCGACTCGTGCCAGTCCGCCCGCGACGTCGAGCCGTCCCCGCAGAACGCCAGCGACACCCGGTCCTCACCGCGGTACTTCGCCGCGAAACCCATCCCGATGGCCACCGGGTAGTTGGCGGGGATGTGGCTGGGCAGGTTGTAGATGTTCAGGTCCAGCCGGCCGTAGTGCAGCGTGCCGTCCCGGCCGCCGGTGGGCGAGGTCGCCTTGCCCATGAAGCTGGCCATCACCTGCCAGGGCTGCATCCCCCGCCAGAGATGGGCACCCAGGTCACGGTGGATCGGCGCCAGGTAGTCCTCTTGGCGCAGCGCCGCCGCCGCGCCCACCGAGATGGCCTCGTGCCAGTGGCCGGTGTAGAGCGAGCCGAGGAGGTCACCGCCGCGGTACATGGCGACCATCCGGTCCTCCACCGCCCGGGTCAGCACCATGGTGGCGTAGATGCGCCGTAGCAGCTCAGGGTCGCGGCCAGAGCTCTCGACCGGCTCGCTGTTCGGCTCGGCCGGTTGGCTGTCCGGCTCGCGCTTGGTGCGCGTGGTCGCCATACGTCTCATCTCCATCGTGGGCCGGTCGTTGCGGGCGGCGACCCGGGCGGGTCGGAGGGTCGCGCTCGTCGCGCTCGTCGCGCTAGTCGCGGAGGAAGTCACCTACGATCCGGTTGAACTGCACCGAGCGTTCGATCATCGACCAGTGGCCGCAGTGGGAGAAGACGTGCAGGTCCGCGTTGTCGATCAGCGAGGCCAGCTTGTAGGAGGTCTCCAGCGGGATGACCTGGTCCTCCCGCCCGTGGACCACCAGCGTCTGGTGCGGCAGTTGGCGGATCTGCTCCTCCGGGGTGGTCTGCGCCTCGACCCAGCGCTGCCGGGGAGCCGGGAACATGGCCGAGAACGACTCCTGGAAGCCCGGCTGCGTGCTGGCGCGGAAGCGCACCTCGGCGAGCTCGTCGTTGACCAGCTCGCGGGAGTAGGCGAAGACGTCCATCACGCCGCGCATGTTCTCGATGGACGGCTCGTAGCCCCAGACGCGCTCGAGGCCCTCGGTGATCTCGAAGTGCACGCCCATGCTGCCCATCAGGACCAGCTTGCCCACCCGCTCCGGGTGCTGGGCCGCGACCCGCAGAGCGATCGACCCGCCGAAGCTGTTGCCGATCAGGTGCGCTCGGGAGATGTCCAGGCTGTCCAGCATGTTGACCACCTGGTCGGCCCAGGTCTGCACCCCGAAGGTGACGTCCGCCGGGCGCTCGGTGAACCCGAAGCCGACCATGTCCGGCGCCAGCACTCGGAAGTGCTCGGCCAGTGAGGGAATCACCAGGCGCCAGTTCGCGTATGCCGTGACCCCGGGCCCGGACCCGTGGATGAGCACGACGGGGTCGCCCTGACCCGCCTCCAGGTAGTTGGTCTTGAAGCCGCCGGTGTCGGTGGTGGCGCCGACCTCGGGGCGGCTCTCGGTAGTGGTCATCGCAGTCCGTCCATTCGTCGTCGGTCGATCTCAACAAGACATCTCAACAGCACGCGGGCGGTGGCGTGCCGGGTCGCCCGGCACCCCGTATCGGACACTTCAGCGCGGCCCGGACGGTGGCAAGGGGACTTCCGCTCAGCGGCAGCACCCGCGACGGCTCCTCCCGTCGGCATCGGCGGGCGCCGCCTAGGAGTAGTAGCGGAACACGAGGTCGGCCACGCAGGGCGGCTTGGCCTCGCCCTCCGTCTCGTACTCCAGGTGGTAGACCACCTCGAGCCCGCCCTGGACCTCCTTGACCTCGGCGATCGACACGTGCATCCGGACCCGTGACCCCACCCGGACGGGGGAGGGAAAGCGCACCTTGTTCAGCCCGTAGTTGAGGATGACTCCGACGCCGTCGACGACCGCGACGTCCCAGAGCAGGCCGGTGGACTTGCCGAGGGTCATGAAGCCGTGTGCGACAGTGCTGCCGAACGGCCCGTCCTTGGCGCGTTCGGGGTCGACGTGAATCCACTGCTCGTCCCCCGTCAGCCGCGCGAAGGTGTCGATCGACTCCTGGTCGATGCGCTCCCACCGACTCACGCCGAGCTTGGTCCCGGCCAGCCCGCGCAGTCCGTCGAGGCCGGCGATGACGAGGGGGTGCTGCCGCTCGTCGGGCGCGACGTCGGTGCTCATGAGGGACCTCCTGCGCGGAGCGGTGATGACGGGACCTGGCGCGAGTCAATCACCGTCGAACGAGCGCCCTCGTGCCGAACGCCACCCTTCCCACCCAGCGGGAGTCGTGGCCTGCCCGACCGTTGCGTGCTGGACGCTTGCGGTGGAACAGCCAGGAGAGGGGGCATGTGCGTCATGGAGCACTCGGGCCGCTCGGTCACCAGCAAGGCGCTGGCGCTTCTGGACTCGTTCACCTCCAAGGGCGAGGACCTGTCGCTGAGCGAGCTGTCGGCTCGGACCGGACTGCCGCTGTCCACGGCATACCGGATCGCGTGCGAGCTGGTCGAGTGGGGCGCGCTGGAACGCGTCCGGGGCGGCGGGTACCGGCTCGGTATGCGGCTCTGGGAGCTGGGCTCGCTGGCCGCGCGCCAGGACTCCCTGGTCGAGGTGGTGCGCCCGTACATGTTCGACCTCTACGCCGCGACGCTGGAGAGCGTCCATCTCGCGGTGCTCGACGCCGGGGAGGTCCTGTACGTGGAGAAGATCACCGGCCGGCACGCCTTCCCCTCAAGGTCGCGGGTCGGCGGCCGGCTCCCACTGCACGCCACCGCGGCCGGAAAGGTCCTGCTCGCCTACGCCCCCGACGAGGTCGTCGAGGCGGTGGCGGCCGCCGGGCTGCGCCGCTACACCCGGCACACGATCGTGAGCCCGCTGGTGCTGCGCCGGGCACTCTCGGAGGTGCGGCGCACTGGCCTCGGGGTGTCCTGGGGGGAGTTGACGCTGGGCTCGGCTTCCGTGGCCGCCGCGGTGTTCGGCCGTGGCGGTCAGGTGGCCGCTGCGTTGTCCTTGACCCTTCGTTCGTCCCCAGCGCAGGTGCAACGCCTCGGCATGGCCGTCAGGACGGCGGCACTGAGCGCCTCTCGGGAGCTGCTCGCAGCGCTGGGGCAGCGGCCGACCCATCCGTGGCCGCTGCAGAGCATCGCCGCGCCACTCAGACCGGCAGCCATGGTGCCGCACAACGAGTTCCACTCGATGGCAACCTAGGTCGCCCTGGGCACCGGTGCACCATGCCCCACCATGCCCGGACGACCCCCGCCGCGTCGAGGTCAGGTCTGGGGGTCTTCCGGCGGGGCGAAGATCACCAGCACCTGCAGGTCCTCCGATACGTCCACGAACTGGTGCTCCTTGCCCTGGTCGACCGAGAGCACGCTGCCGGCCTTCGCCGGCGTGTCCTCGCCCTCCACGCGCAGCGTCCCGGACCCGCGGAGCACGACATACACCTCGTCGGCGCTGTGCGGCGTCTGGTGGTCGCTGGCGCCGGCACGGAGCAGGTAGGTGCCCATCGAGAACCCTGGCCTGCGGAGGAACTCGAAGTACGGCCGCTGGGCCTCCGCCTGCCGCGCCTCGATCTCGCTCAGGTCGAAGGCTTGCAGTCCGCTCATCAGTCCTCCATCGTCACCGGCCTGGTATGACGAGTGAACACCCCGGGCGTCAGCGGCCCAGGAAGCCCTCCGTTGCTTCCTGCTCAGCGGGAAGCTCGCGAGCGCCGCCGCGCGTCACGGGTGGTGCCGCGCCGCCTTCGCGGCCGAGACCGGGCTTTGCAGCCCTGCTCCAGCCCGGAGCACGTCGGCCGTGACCGACCTGCCGGTCATCAGCTCGACCTGCACCACCGCCTGGTGGACGAGTACGTCGAGCCCGCCGACCACCGGAGCCCCGGTGGCGGCCCACGCCGCTGCCAGCGGTGACACGCCGGCGTTGTAGACCACGTCGACCAGGGCGCCCGGGGCGTCAGGGACCACGGCCGCCAGGTCGTCGGTCGCGCCGACCGTGGTGGTGACCACCACCACGCCGGCGGCAAGGCCGCCCTCGCGCTCCCCCCAGGGGCGGATCGAGATGTTGAGGCCGAGCCTTCCCGCGGTAGCCGTCAGCTGTTCGGCGCGGCTCGGCGTTCGCACGTAAACCGTTGCGGCGTCTGCCACCTCGCGCAGCACGGCCAGCGCGGACCGGGCCGTGGCGCCGCCGCCGAGCACCGTGCCCTGGCCGACCCGGCCGACTCCGCGTTCGCGGAGCGCGTTCACCATGCCCGGGACGTCGGTGTTGTCGCCCCGCCTGCTCCCATCGGGCTCGAGAAGAACGGTGTTGACCGCGGCCACCGACCGGGCGGTCTCCGAGATCTCGTCGAGGTAGGGGATCACGGCCTGCTTGAGCGGCATGGTCAGCGACAGGCCGCGCCACGACGAGTCCAGGCCAGCCAGGAAGGCCGCCAGGGTGGACTCGTCCACCTCGTACCTGCCGTAGTCCCAGTCCAAGCCCAGGTGCGCGTATGCGGCGCGGTGCAGCGCGGGCGACATCGAGTGCGCGATGGGTGAACCGAGCACGGCGCACCGTCGCCTGACCGATTCCCGGGGCGCCATGCCCAGAGGCTAGCCCGGGTGGCGCTCGTGATGACGCCCGAGCCTGGCCAGCGGCGCCGCTCCCCGCGAGACGAGCCGACCGAGCGGGGCCGGCACTGCGACGCCTCGCTGCCCGCAGCGAGTGCCACGGGCGCCGGCGGGAGAGGCGGGCTGGGCGAATAGGACGAGGACGAGGCCGGTTCAGCCGTATGCTCACCTCACGATGCCTGCGACCACAGCGCTGTGGTACGCGAAGCGACCAGGAGGTCACCATTGGTGCAGGCCCCTGACTGGACTCCGACTTCGCCGACGATCGGCACCGTGGAGATCCCCAACCGCGGCACTCCGCTGGTCTGGGAGGCAGGTCGTGGCCAGGGCGCTCCCGCGTTGGTGTTGTTGCACGGAGTGACCATGACCGCGGAGCTCGGCTGGTCGCTGGTGTTCGACCGACTGGCGCGGGACTACCACGTGGTGGCACCGGACCTTCGGGGACACGGGGACGGCATCCCGTCCGGCGGCCGGTTCAGTCTCGAGGCGTGCGCGGATGACGTCGCCGCACTGGCAGATGCCCTCGGCCTACGACGGATCGTCGTGGTGGGGTACTCCATGGGCGGCATGGTCGCCCAACTGCTCTGGAAGCGGCACCGGCCCCTCGTCGCCGGCCTGGTGCTATGCGCTACCGCGCGCAACGTCCGCGGCTCCCCCGCCGAGCGGTTGTTCTCGTTGGCCCTGCCGGCCATCACCTCGGGCATGCTCTGGCACCCGGCCACCCACCTGCTCACCTCCCAGGGGCTGGGCGGCAGCGTCCTGGGACACATCGAGGACGACGCTCGGCGGGCCTGGGCCCGGCGTCAGCTGGACCGGACGAGCCTGCCCAACGCGATGCTCGCGGTCCAAGCCGTCTCGGAGTTCACCTCCCACGACTGGATCGGAGCGCTCGACGTCCCGATGACCAGCGTCGTGACGACGAAGGACCGGCTGGTGCCCGCCGGCCGTCAGCGACGCCTGGCCGCCGCCGTCCCTCACGCCACGGTGATCGAGTTGGATGCCGACCACGGGGTGTGCATCCAGGAACCCGGTCGCTTCGGGGAAGCCATCGCGAGGGCGGCCGCCATGGTGCTGGCGCAGCAGTCCTAGCGCCGCCGCGTCAGCTGCGCCGAACCTCACCCGACCGGTCCGCGCTCCACTCGGGGCGTAGCCGCCCACTCGCGCAGAAGCCGGTGCCCCAGGCGAACTCGGTGACGACCACGTCGTCCAGGAATCCAGAGAGCACCTGCCACGGCTTGGCGAAGCCGGTGAACGAGCGCACGTAGGGCCGGTGCAGTGCCGCGACCTGCAGGTTCAGGGCAGCGTTCAAGGCGCCGGCGAACTTGCCGCCGCCCGCCACGACCAGCGCGTTCGGACGCAGCTGGCCGAGCACGTGGGCGAGGTCTGCGGGATTCTGCAGGATGTCGTGCACCGCGCAGAAGAGCGCCTTGTCGGCCAGCACCGGAGACTCGGCCGTGGCAGCCGAGGCGTGCAGCACCTCGACGTTGTCCCACCCCGAGGCCGCGACGCGCCGACGCGCCAGCTCGACCATGGCCGAGGACTCGTCGAAGCCGATCACCTTGCCGCCGGCCAGGTTCCGCCGCAAGGCCGCGAAGCACAACCCCGTGCCGCACCCGACGTCGAGGACAACGTCGTCGGCGTGCGCGTCCACGACCGCGACGATCCGGTCGCGACAGTTCTGGAACGCCCTCGTCCGCACGTCATACAGCCCGGCATCTTCCTGGTATGCCGCCCGGGTGCGTTGGCCACGTCCCCCTGTTAGAGCGGCGCGGGAACCGGGTAGCACAAGCTTCGCCGCGGCATCTGCTGCCTTGGTCATGACGCCCTTCCGTCCCGCGCCAGATCGGGCCGCACCGCGTGGAGGCCCTGCATATGAGCGTGGCATCGCCAGGTTACCGAGAGGCAACGACGGCGTAAACCCTGTGGCCCATCGGCCTGGTGACGGGCCTGCGCCGGGGCCGGTGAAAGCGCGGGAGGAAGCGGGCGGACAGCGACGGATCCGAGCAGGCGATCGGGCGCCACTTCCACTGAATGGCAGTCCCGGTCTTCCCAGGTCCGTGAGCGCGGAGCATGCTCGGGCGCATGACGCCGCCACGTGAGACCGTCGACCATGGCCGGTAACTCCTCCGACACAGGCCGCTCGGTCACCAGCAAGGTGGTGGCCATCCTGCAGACGTTCAACCACGGCCAGATGCACTCCCTCACCGAGATCGCCCACCTCACAGGCCTGCCCATCTCCACCGTGCACCGCCTGGTCAGCGAACTCGCTGCGTGGGGAATGCTCGAACGCACCGACGACGCGTCGTACCGCATCGGTGTCCCCCTGAAGATCATCGGCCGCGCCAACCAGGACCCGCCCACCATCCACGAGCGCGCCCGCGCGGTGATGGAGGATCTGGCCGCCGCCACCCGCACCGACGTCCGCCTGGGGATCCTGGACGACCTGCAGGTCGCCTACATCGAGAAGGTCGCCGGACACCGGCCCCTGTCCGCATTCACGCCGGCAGCCACCCTGCCGGCCCATGCCACCGCCCTCGGCAAGGCGCTCCTCGCCTTCTCCCCCGCTCGAACCGTCGACATCCTGTTCGCCGGTGGCCTCAAGCGATACACCGCCTACACGCTCACGACCCCAGACCGGCTCCGCCGCGCATTGGCCGAAACCCGGCTCACCTGCGTCGCCGTGTCGCGCTCCGAGCTGACCCCCGGAAGCAACGCGATCGCCGCCCCCGTCTTCGGCGCCGGCGGCTCGCTGCTGGCCGCCTTGGAGCTGCGCGTCAACGACCTTCGCAGCGAGGTCCCGCACCTGCAGCCGGCGCTGCTCATAGCCGCCCGCAGCCTGTCCCGTCAGCTCGCCCTCCTCCCGCCGACCACCCGGCACCGTCCCATCCCCGCCTCGGCCCTACTCGTAGGCAGCGGGCGGTGGACCGGCGACGACACGGACCGCCAGGTCAGCCTTGTGAGTCGGCGGCGCCCGGACGAAGAATCGGAGCACCATGTTTCCCACCTGTCGATGGTGGCCGCGTCGGAGTAGCCGCCCGACCGCGAGTGCCGGCCTCGATCCGTCCCCTCATGACGAAGGGGCGTGTCGTGGCCGGGTGACCACGACACGCCCCCTCCTCATGAGGCACCGCCGTCACGGCGGCGGCTCGGGCTCAGCCAGCCGCGGCAACCAGCCGCTTGGCCAGCGTGCGCTGGATGCCCAGCGCCTTCTGCGCCTGGTCGAAGACGCCGTCCACGAACGCGCCAGCCTCCGGCAGCTGGGTCGGGAACTGGGTCGCCTTCGGGGTGGTGAACGGGACGGCCAGCTCGGCGAAGGCTCGCGCCGCGTCAGCGTGGGCCTCGACGACCTCGCGAGCCACGTGCTGGCCCTTGAGGACGAACTCGGTGTAGTCAGGGGTGGTCATCTTGGACTCCTTGCTCGTAGGTGCGTTGCTCTGTGATTGATATACTACGCACCGTGCGCAGTTTGTCAAGCGATGAGTGAGCCCGGGGCCAGGCGGCCCAGTTCCGTCGCCCGCAAGATCTCGGCGATCCTCGATGCGTTCGACTCCGCGGCGCCCCAGCTGTCCCTCACCGAGCTGGCCCGGCGCAGCGGACTGCCGGTGTCGACGGCATACCGGCTGGCCAACGAGCTGGTCGACCTGGGCATGCTGGAGGCGGGCGACCGCGGGGGGTACCGCATCGGCCTTCGGCTGTGGGAGACCGCGTCGCTGGCACGCCGCGGGCTGAGCGTCCGCGAGCACGCGGTCCCGTTCATGCTGGACCTGTACGAAGCCACCCACGAGAACGTGCACCTGGCCGTCCTCGAGGGTTACGAGGCCCTGTATGTCGAGCAGACCACCGGCCGCCGCTCGGTCGCAGTCAAGGCCAAGGAGGCTCGGCGGCTGCCGCTGCATGCCACCGGTGTCGGCAAGGTGCTGCTGGCCTACTCCTCCGAGAGCTTCCGGCAAGAGGTGCTGCAACGTCCCCTGCCCGGCTTCACGCCGCACACCATGACCTCCCCGGCGCAGCTGCTGCGGGCGCTGGCCGACATCCGGCGTAACGGTTACGGGTACAGCGCCGAGGAGCTCACGCTGGGTGTCGTCTCGGTGGCCGCGCCAGTGTTCGACGCGGACAACGTGGTGGTGGCGGCACTGTCCCTGGTCGGGCGCTCCGCGCGCGCTGAGGTCGCCAGGCTGGCGCCGGCGGTGCGCACCGCGGCCTTCGGCATCAGCCGCCAGGTGTCCAACCGGCAGGTCGCCGGGCCCGTCCGTTCGGGCGACCCGGGCGACTGAGGGCGACTCGGGCGACTACTTGAGACCCGGGCGACTACGGGCGGGCCGAGGACGCCGATGGGTGCCGCAGCTACCGCAAGACTGCCCGCGCCGCAGCCATCACCGTCGCGGCGGCATGGTCGGGGCCGTGCGACAGCAGCTCGTCCGACATGACCTCGACCGAGACGGGCGCGTCGACGCCCGCGCCCTGGAGCAGCTGGACCAGCCCCCGGACATCGCCGAAGCCTGTCCCTGGTGGGAGGCGGTGGTGCAGTGTCTCCTGCCGCAGGTCGGCCATCGCCTGCTCGCCCACATCGCCCAGCTGGATGGCGATGATCTGCTCGGCGGGCACCGCGGCCAGGTCCGCGGGGCCCATCGCCGCCCTCGCCCAGTGCCAGGCGTCGACCAGCAGGCCGGCGTTGCCGCGTTCGGCGCGCCGCACGACCTCCCACGCGCTGGCCAGGTCGGGCAGGCCCCCGAACGGCATGAACTCCAAGGCGATGCGCAGGTCCGGCGCCCGGTCGCACAACGCGGCGAACCGCTGCACCACCTCCTCGACGGGCCGCGGCTGGAACTGCCCGGCGTTGACGTGGTCGGCGTGGAAGGTGCGGGCCACGTGCAAGACCGCCTCCTCCGGGTCCGGTTGGGTCGAGTCCGCACCGGCGGCCCAGCTGGCCAGCAGCTCCACCTCTGTGATCGCCAGGCCGTGCCCGTCGAGCGCCTCCTGCATAGCGTCGTCGTCCCAGCCGTCCCGCCTCGCCGCGAGATAGTCCTGCGCGCGGATGCCGACACCGGTGAACCCGGCAGCGGCGGCCACCTGGAGCCGTCGTTCGAAGGCCAGCTCGGTGCCCAGCGTGAGGGCGCTCACGGTGAGCCCGTGGGCCCCCAGCCGGCCCATCTCGACCTGCCTCGGTCCGCTCAGGGTCGGGCGCGCACGGCATACAGGCCGTTGATCGCCAGGATGTAGCCGTGCACGCCGAACCCGACGACGATGCCCCGGGCGACCGGGGAGATGAAGGAGTGGTGCCGGAACTCCTCCCGCTGGTGCACGTTGGAGATGTGCAGCTCGACGACCGGCAGGCTGGCGCCCTCGATGGCGTCATGCAGGGCGGCCGAGGTGTGGGTGAACGCGCCCGGGTTGAACACCGCGCCGATCGAGCTGCCGGCCTTCACCTCTGCGCCGGCGGCGTGGATCCAGTCGATGAGCTGGCCTTCGTGGTTGGACTGCCGGAACTGCAGCTGCAGGCCGAGCCGGCCGGCCTCCTCGCGACACAGCTGTTCCACGTCGGACAACGTGGTCGTGCCGTACACCTCGGGCTTCCGGGTGCCCAGCAGGTTGAGGTTCGGCCCGTTGAGCACGAGAACGTTGGTCTGAGCCATGCGGCGGCCTCGGTTCGTTGAGGGGGCAGGACTGGTGCGGTGGGGAGCGGAAATCATCGCAGACCCCCATGCCCGGGCTCGTCAACGCACCTTCCGCTGGGTGGAGTGGCGCCGGCGGGCGAGCGGGCGGTGGTGGACAATCCCCCGGTCCGGCGCGAGCGACGTGGGAGGCTGACGATGCGGGTGATCGAGACCGGTGCCGCGCCGGCGCACACGGGCCCCGTGCCGCAGGCGGTCGAGGTCGACGGCTGGATATTCGTCTCGGCCCTCTTCGGCGTCGACGCCCAGACCGGACGGCTTCCGGAGGACGCCGCACAGGAGGCCGAGCAGCTCTTCGGCAACCTCAAGGCGATCCTCGCGGCCGCGGGAGCGGGGCTGTCGGACGTCGTGCGCGTCGGCATCTTCATGAAGCAGCTGCAGCGGGACCGTCCGGTTTTCAACCAGGTGTGGGTCCGGCACTTCGGGGACCACCGCCCGGCCCGCTCCGCCATCGGAGTGACCGACTTCGGCCGGCCGGCGGAGGCGGCACGCTACATGCTCGAGGTCACGGCCCGGCGCGCCTAACGCCCGTGGGTGCAGTCCGTGGGCATGGCCCCTATCGACGGGCGTGAGCGGCCGCCAGCACCTGCCGTAGCGGCCGCGGGACCACCCCTCGCGCCGCGTCGACCCGACGGGCCTTCCGGCGCGTGATGACGACTCCCACGACCGCCAGCGCCCACACCGGGTACTGGACCATCCAGGCAACCCGGAACGCCTCCGGGGTGAACCCGCCCAGGGCGGTCAGCAGTCCGCCCATGACCGCCAGCACCGCCAGCGTCGCGAGGAAGCCACCCAAGTTGACCATGCTCTGCGCGACGCCGAGGTTCGCACCGGGGTTGGCGGTCCTGGCGATGTCGATCCCGACCACGGAGCCCGGCCCCCCCGCAGCCAGGACGACCACGAGCAGCACCAACAGCCACATCGGGGCTGGGCCAGGCAGCAGCAAGATGGCCGTCCATACCGCGACATTCGCGCCGATGACAGCCAGGATCAGCCACGAGCGACGCAACGGATGCCGGGCGGTCAGCACACCGACGACCGGTCCGATGCAGATGGCGCAGGCCACGAAGAGCGAGACCAGGACACCAGCGGTCTTGGCGGACAGCTGCTGACCCGAGACGAGGTAGGGCACGCCCCACATCAACGCGAACACCATCATCGAGAACTGCGTCCCCATGTGGCCGAAGAACCCCAGGCGGGTGCCCGGCCGGGCCCACACGGCGGCGAGCTGCCGGCCGACCTCGCGCGCCGACAGGGACGGGGATGGTGACCACTCCCGCCCGGGGGCGTTGCGGACGACTGTCGCCACGACGACCGCGCCCAGCGCGCTGGCCAGGGCGGCCATGCTGAACGCGGCACGCCACCCGGCGACGTGCAGCAGGGCGGCGAACGGGACGGCGGACAGGATCTGGCCCAGCTGGCCCAGGATTGTCGTGAGCTGGGTGAGGACCGGGACCCGCCGGGCCGGGAACCAGCGGGGCACCAGGGCCAGGACAGCGGCGAAGACCACCGCGTCGCCCAGACCGACGAGCACGCGTGCGACGACCCCCAGCGGCAGCGCAACCGACACGGCGAGCAGCAGCTGCCCAGCCGTCAGCAGCACGCCGCTGATGACGAGCATGGTCCGGGCACCCAGCCGGTCCACGAGCAGCCCGGCCGGCAGCTGCGCGGCGATGTACACGGCGACCTGGATGAACACGAAGGCGGACAAGGCGCCAGGGCTGACCGAGAAGTGGTCCGCGGCTTCCAGCCCGGAGACGCCGAGCGAGGTCCGCTGCATCACCGTGAGCACGTAGGCCAGGACGCCGACTCCCCACACGGCCCAGGCCTGCCACGGTCGGGGGCGCGGGCCGGCGGCGCGGGCCGGCGGATGTCGATGGGGCATGACAACAGTATGGCAAACTCTTGCCATACTTTGCCAAACTCGGCTACAACTGAGTCGTGGATCACGCAGCCGCCTCGCCTCTCGGGCCAGCCCCCGCGCGCGCCGTCACCCTCACCGACGTGGCGCGCGAGGCTGGCGTCGCGGCTTCCACCGTGTCGCGCGCACTGTCCAATCCGGGGCGAGTAAGCCCCGGGACACGGCACCACGTGTATGACGTGGCGCAGCGCCTCGGCTACCGGTCCTCCCGGGACGCGCGGGACCTGGGCGGCAGCCGTACCCAGCTGCTTGCGCTGCTTGTCCCGGACATCACCAACCCCCACATCTTCGGCCTGGTCCGAGGCGCCGAGGCGCAGGCCCGTGCCGCCGGCTTCACCCTGGTCGTCGCCAACACCGGAGAGAGCCCGGAGTTCGAACGCGCCCACCTTGAGCGGCTGGATGCCTCGGTGGACGGCTTCCTCCTGGCCAGCAGCCGGCTCGCGGATCCTGACCTGTCACGGCTCGCCGAGGGCCGGTGGATGGCGCTGTTCAACCGCGAGGCGGCCGGCCTTCCCAGCGTCACCATCGACTCGGCCGACGGCGGCAGGCAGGTCATCGACCATCTGGTCGCGATGGGCCACCGGCGGATCGCCTACCTGGCCGGGCCGGTCAACGCGTGGGCCGATGCCCAGCGCTGGGCCGCCCTGTCGCACTCAGCCCGGCAGAGCGGCGCCGAGGTGGTCCGATGCGGACCCTTCTCGCCGACGCTCGACAGCGGGTCTGCGGCGGCCGATGTCGGGATGGCCAGCGGCGCGACCGCCTTGGTCGCCTTCAACGACCTGATGGCCATCGGGGTCCTGCGCCGGCTTGAGCGGCTGCACGTCGAGGTCCCGGGCCAGGTGAGCGTCGTCGGCCACGACGACATCTTCGGGGCCGACTTCTGCCATCCGGCGTTGACGACGCTGGCCAGCCCGGCCGAGCAGGCCGGCCGGTCACTGGTCGACCTGCTGCTCGGCGTCCGGCGCTCGGCTACGGCGGCCCGTGTGGTCCTGCCCGGCGAGCTGCGGGTGCGGGACTCGACCGGTTCCCCGCCCGGCTAGCTGCTAGCCCAGCGTGGCTCAGGACAGCGCCTCGGAGCTGGTTGGCCGTGGGGACGCGACCTCGCTGCGCGTGCTGCGGCCTTCCAGGAAGGACAGCGCCTCGGTGCTGGTTGGCCGTGGGGACGCGACCTCGCTGCGCGTGCTGCGGCGTTCCAGGAAGGACAGCACCTCGGTGTCGTCCACGCCGGGGAAGACCCCGGGCGGCATGGCGGCGAGCAGGTGGGAGTGCACCATGGCGCTCGGCCACGCCTTGCCCTGCCAGCGCTGGGCAAGCTCCGCCGGCGGCAGCGCGCAGCAGCTGGGGTCCGGGCAGCGAGACGTCGACCGGGCGGTGGTCTCCCGCCCGCGCATCCACTTGACCTGCTTGTAGTCCACCCCGACGGAGACCGAGAAGGTGCCGGCAGGGGTGCGGTCCACCACGGCCGTGCACCAGTAGGTCCCCCGTCCGGTGTCGGTGTACTGCTGGTAGGCAGCCGACAGGTCGGACTGCTCGAAGACACGTCGCGCGGTCCAGTACCGGCACACGCGCTGACCCTCGATCGCGCCGCTGGCGTCGGACGGGAAGTGAACGCCGTCGTTCTCGTACGCCTTGAAGATGATCCCCGAGGAGGAGATCCGCATGAAGTGGACCGCGATGTCCAGGTGTCGAGTGGCCAGGTTGGTGAACCGGTGCGCGGCGGTCTCGTACGACACCGCATACGCGTCGCGGAGGTCCTCGATGGCGATGTCCTTGGCCGCCTTGGCTCGCTGCAGCGACGTCACCGCCTGCTTCTCCGGGATGAGCAGGGCTGCCGCGAAGTAGTTCACCTCGACCCGCTGTTGGAGGAACTGCCCGTAGTCCTTTGGCACCTGGTGGCCTAGCACGACGTGGCCGAGTGCCTGCAGCGCCAGCGACCGGGAGTCGTGCTGGCCCGCCTCGGGCTGCGGCAGGTAGATCCGTCGATTGGCCAGATCCGTGACGGTCCTCGTCGACTGGGGAAGGTCGCTGGTGTGTACCAGCGCGTAGCCCAGGTGCGCGGCCATCCGGTCGACGACTGTCCGGGTGATCGGGCCGCCGGAGTATCTCGTCCCGTGCAGCAGGGCCGCGGCAGCCTGCTCGACGTCGCCGAAGTAGTTGTCCTGATCGCGCATCCGCTGGCGCAGCTCCGCGTTGGCCCGGCGTGCCTCCTCCGGGGTCGCGGCCCGCCCCGCCCGCACCTCGGCGAGCGCCTGGTGCATCCCGACCAGCGCCTCCAGGGCTTCCATCGGCAGCCGGCGGCTCGGTCGCACCGCGGCTATCCCCAACCCGGCGAACGCCTCCGAGCGCTGCGCCTTCTCCAGCTCGATCTCCAGCGCGGCCCGGCGGCTGGGGGGAGTCACGGTGAGCAGTTCCGACAGCGAGGTCCCCAGTGCGGCCGCCAACGACGACAACAAGGACAGCTTGGCCTCCCGCTTGCCGTTCTCGATCAGCGACAGGGACGAGGCGGAGATGCCGGTGGCAGCCGCCAGATCGTCCAGTGTCCGCCCTTGCCGCCGGCGCAGATGGCGCACCCGCCGCCCGATCGTGAGCTCGTCCGGCCCGGCTGCCTGCGAAGGGGCGGCGCGACCGGCCGCCGGCGTCTGCCGGGGTCGGGAAGGCGCCGCTGGGGTACTCCTCGGATCGGCCATCTCTGCATCCTAACGAAAGATTCGCACTTCTTTCCGCCCTTTGCCTCGCGGCATCGCGACGGTCTTGACACAGAGTGGGACTCGCCCGTTGCACACCCAGCCCGCGAGAGGACGCCTCCGACATGACCACGACGGTCGAACGCACCAGCTACCACCGCCTCGGTGGCCTTGGCGGCCTCGGCACCGACGCCGCCGCACTGTTGCGGCAACAGTGGGCGGACGAGAACCGCTGGGCCGGCATCGAGCGCAGCTACACGGCGCAGGACGTGCTTCGACTGCGCGGCACGGTGACCGAGGAGCACACCCTCGCCCAGCGTGGGGCGAGGCGGCTCTGGGACCAGCTGAACGACACGACATACCTGCGCGCACTCGGCGCCCTCACAGGCAATCAAGCGGTGCAGATGGTCCGCGCCGGGCTGGAAGCCATCTACCTGTCCGGCTGGCAGGTCGCCGCGGACGCGAACCTGTCCGGGCACACCTACCCCGACCAGAGCCTCTACCCGGCCAACTCGGTGCCGGCGGTCGTCCGCAGGATCAACAACGCCCTGCTGCGCGCAGACCAGATCGACCACAGCGAAAACCGGCACGAGCTGGACTGGCTGGTGCCCATAGTCGCCGACGCCGAGGCCGGGTTCGGCGGACCGCTCAACGCGTTCGAGCTGATGAAGCAGATGATCGCCGCTGGAGCGGCGGCCGTGCACTGGGAGGATCAGCTCGCCTCGGAGAAGAAGTGCGGCCACCTGGGCGGCAAGGTCCTCGTGCCCACCTCGCAGCACGTGCGGACGCTCAACGCGGCCCGTCTTGCGGCCGACATCGAAGGGGTCCCGACGCTGATCATCGCTCGGACCGATGCCCTGGCAGCCGACCTGCTGACCACCGACGTCGACCCGGTGGACCAGCCCTTCCTCACCGGCGAGCGGACCAGCGAGGGGTTCTTCCGCGTGCGCAACGGCATCGAGCCGGTGCTGGCCCGGGCGAAGGCCTACGCGCACTACTCCGACCTGATCTGGGTCGAGACCGGCACTCCGGACCTGGGCCTGGCCCGGGAGTTCGCGACCGAGCTCCACCGCCACTTCCCGGGGAAGATGCTGGCATACAACTGCTCACCGTCGTTCAACTGGCGAGCCGCGTTGGACGACAAGGCGATCGCGGAGTTCCAGGACAAGCTGGGCGGACTGGGCTACCGGTTCCAGTTCATCACCCTGGCCGGTTTCCACTCGATCAACCACTCCATGTTCCGTCTGGCCCACGGATACGCCCGAACCGGGATGAGCGCATACGTCGAGCTTCAGCAATCCGAGTTCGAAGACGTGACAAGGGGTTACACGGCGGTCAGGCACCAGGCGGAAGTGGGCACCGGCTACTTCGACCTGGTCTCGACGGCGCTCAACCCGAGCAGCGGGACCCTGGCCATGAGCGGCTCCACCGAGCACGCGCAGTTCCACTAGGCCGCACCGGCTTTCATCGACACGCTGAGACAGGCAGGAGACAGACATGTTCACGCCACGCCCGCTCCAGGTGGTGGGCACGATGCACCCCCGCTTCGAGGAGATCCTGACGCCGGAAGCGCTCGCCTTCGTCGGGCGGCTGGATGCCCTGGCCGCCGGTCGGCGGGCCGAGCTGCTCGAGGAGCGCCGGCGACGCCTGGAGGCGATCACCCGGGGCGAGAACCCCGCGTTCCTGGCCGGCACTGCCGGGATCCGCAGCGACCCGACCTGGCAGGTCGCCCCCGTTCCACCGGCCCTGGCCGACCGGCGCTGCGAGATGACGGGTCCGCCCAGCCGCAAGATGACCGTGAACGCCCTGAACTCCGGCGCCTCCACCTGGATGGCCGACTTCGAGGACGCCACCGCGCCGAGCTGGTTCAACATCATCGACGGACAGCTCAACCTGTTCGACGCGCTGCGCGGGACGCTGGACTTCGTCGCCGCGGACGGCAAGGAGTACACCGTCGGCGACACCACCCCGACGATCCTGGTCCGGCCCAGGGGCTGGCGTCTCTGCGAGAAGCACCTGGTCGCCGACGGCCGGCCACTGCCAGCCTCCGTGGTCGACTTCGGGCTGTTCTTCTTCCACAACGCCCAGTGGCTGATCGACCACGGCGCAGGGCCGTACTTCTACCTGCCCAAGCTGGAGTCGCACCTGGAGGCCCGGCTGTGGAACGACGTGTTCGTCCGGGCGCAGGAGCTGCTGGGCATCCCGGTCGGCACCATCCGCGCGACCGTGCTGGTCGAGACATTCACGGCAGCGTTCGAGATGGAGGAGATTCTCTACGAGCTGCGCGAGCACGCCTCGGGCCTGAACGCCGGCCGTTGGGACTACATCTTCAGCTACATCAAGACCTTCGCCGGCCGCGGGCCGGAGTTCATCCTGCCCGACCGCGCCCAGGTGACCATGACGACCCCGATGATGCGGGCCTACACCCGGCTGCTCGTCGACACCTGCCGCCGCCGCGGCGCGCAGCCGATCGGCGGCATGGCCGCCTTTGTCCCGAACCGGCTCGACCCGCAGGTCACGGCCGCGGCGCTGGAGAAGGTGGCCGCGGACAAGGAGCGAGAGGCCCGGGATGGTTTCGTCGGCTCCTGGGTGGCCCACCCCGGGATGGTCCGCGTCTGCCTCGACGCGTTCGACGCGACGGCGCCCGCCCCGCCCGAGACGGGGGCACCGGTCACCGCCGAGGACCTGATGGCCGTCGGCACGAACACGGCGCCGGTGACCCTGGCCGGTCTGCGCACCAACGTGTCCGCTGCGCTGCGATACCTCACGTCGTGGGTCAACGAGCAGGGGGCGGTCGCCATCGACAACCTGATGGAAGACGCCGCCACGGTGGAGATCTCCCGGGCGCAGGTGTGGCAGTGGCTGCGGCACCGGGTCAAGAGCGCGGAGGGCCTGGTGATCACACCCGCGCTCGTGCAGGAACTGGTGGACGACGTGGTGAGCCAGCTGCGCAGCGAGGCCGCGGACGACCGGGCCCGGCGGCACGTGGAGGAGGCCAGGGACATCTTCCAGCACGTCGCCATGGAGGAGCAGCTGCCCGACTTCTTCACCGTCTACGGCTACGTCCGCTACCTGATCGACCGGCCGCTGCAACCGAAGGGGCCCCTGCGCGAGGACGACCTGCGCAAGTCCATGCAGGGTCCGTTCCCTGCGGCCGAGCCCGTGCTGGCCGGCTCCGCCGCCTAGCTCCAGGCCTGACCCCCGGCTGCCGGCAGACGGGGGTCAGGCCGGGCGGGCTGCCCGTGCTTGAGCGTGGTCAGCTCGCCGCCGCGTCGGCCCGACGCCGACGGTGGGCTGCCATGCGGACCGGGGCGTTGGCCTCGCCGTACCCCTCGTAGCCGCCCACCCGCTGCACGACCTCGAAGAAGACCCGGCCGCCGAGAACCTCGGTGTAGAAGTGCAGGAACTCACCGTCGGCGTCGCGGTCCAGCAGCACTCCCAGCTCACGCATGGCGGCCAGCTGGGCTGGCGGTGGGGCCAGCCGCGCGTCGAGGTCGTCGTAGTAGTTGCCCGGTATGTCGAGTACGGCGGCGCCCGCGGCGCGAGCGGCCCTCGCCGTGGCGAAGACGTCATCGCTGGCGAACGCCACGTGCTGCGGGTCGCTGACGCCCGGTTGCCAGGCCGAGCCCCGCCGCAGCACTGACACGCTGACGCAGACTCGCACCGTGCGAGCAGGGTCGGCCACAGCTCGGTTGCGAACCAGGCCGAACGGCGCGGCGACCTCGGACGCGTGCTGCCAGCGCAGGCCGAGCACGCTCTGGTAGAACAAGCCGGCCTCGTCGAAGCGGTCGTACGGCTGGGTCAACGCGACATGGTCCACCATGGTGATCCCGGTTGGCGCGGCCGGCTGCGCGGTGGGCTGCGACGTGGCAGAGAAGTCGGACAGCCAGCTGTCTTCGGTGGCGGCTCCGGTCCGGCAGAAGAAGACCGCGGTGCCGTCAGGTGCCGCCACCGCGCTGATGTCCGCCTCGGCCGGGCCGCGCGTGCGAGGCAGGATCGGGGCCAGCATCGACTCGGCGCGACGCGCGGCGTCGGCCGGTTCGGCGGTCTCGAGACCCATGGCCGCAACCGCCGCCCCGGCCCGCTCGGCTGTGCTGTTGACCAGCACCCGGGCGGCTCCCTGCTCCCATAGCTGAACCGGCTTGCTCCGATGCTGCCCGGTGTGCGCGAAGCCCAGGGCGGCGAGGGTGTCGCCCACCACCGGGCCGGACTCCGCGTCGACGGACAGCTCGACGAAGGCATAGCCGTTGAGGTCCGGCACCGGCGCCAGTCCGAGCGCGTCTCGGGCGCCGCGCATCGAGGGCAGCTGGGCGAAGGTGGACTCCTGCAATGCCAGCAGGGAGCGCAGCGCGTCGACGGCGGCCTGCCGGGGATCGGACTGCCGGAAGACGTCGTTGAAGACCTCCAGGGACAGCGGACCGTCATACCCCGCTGCCAGGACATGCCCGAGGAAGGCACTCAGGTCGAAAGAGCCCTGGCCCGGAAAGAGCCGATAGTGCCGGCTCCACTGCAGCACGTCCATGTTCATGCTGGGGGCGTCGGCGAGCTGGAGGAAGAACAGTTTTTCGCCAGGGATGTCACGGATGCCCGCCGGATCCGACCCGCGGGAGAGGATGTGAAAGCTGTCCAGGCAAAGGCCGAGGCAGTCATGGTCGGCTTCGCGCACCACCTGCCACGACTGCTCGTAGGTGTTGACGTGGCGAGCCCAGGCCAGCGCCTCGTAGGCGACCCGCATCCCGTGCCGAGCGGCCACTGTCGCAAGCTCGCGGAGCTGCTCGGCGAGACGTCCCTGCTCCTGGACCGCGTCGGGCGAGACCGAGGAGCAGACCAGGACGAGGTCGGTGCCGAGCTCGCGCATCACGTCGAACTTCCGCTCGGCGCGCCGCAGGTTGGCGGCGAGCACGTCGGGCCTGGTCGTGTCGAAGTCGCGAAACGGCTGGTAGAGGTCGATGGACAGGCCGAGGTCGGCGCACCGGGCGCGCACCTCCGCAGCGGACCAGGGCGAGGCGACGAAGTCCGGCTCGAAGATCTCGATCCCGTCGAAGCCCGCGGAGGCTGCCGCGACCAGCTTGTCCTCCAGGGTGCCGGAGATGCACACGGTCGCCAGTGCGGTGCGATACCCCGGTATGCCGTGCCGGGCACCCTGAAGCGCCACACCGGACTGGTCGGACTGGACCATGGACACCACCTCCGTCTCGCCTGGACCAGCGTGGCTCCGCCGGCCCGTCGCCGCATCGTCC
Organism: Dermatophilaceae bacterium; assembly: GCA_035689185.1. Taxonomy (GTDB): domain Bacteria; phylum Actinomycetota; class Actinomycetes; order Actinomycetales; family Dermatophilaceae; genus DASSLY01. The sequence goes on along the minus strand of DASSLY010000116.1, from coordinate 545 downwards.
GCGCGGCACGTTCCCAGCCAGCGGACAGCCCGACGCGGCGCGGATCGGCTGCCGTCCAGCGGAAACTGGCTGCCCAGCCGTTGACCAGGTCCTGTCCATTGAGTCGACTGACATCGTCCACCGGCCGAGACCGCCCACGCCCTAGGAGCGCGCCCATGAGCGACACCATTCTCGAGCCACCGGGCTCGCACGAGCCGACAGAGCACCCGAAGACTCCGAAGAAGGCGGCGGCCAGCGGCTGGATCGGCAGCGCGCTGGAGTACTACGACTTCGCGCTGTACTCGCAGGCGGCCGCCCTGGTTTTCCCGACGGTCTTCTTCCCGTCGGGCAACGCGACGATCGCCCTCGTCGCCTCGCTGGCGACCTACGCGGTCGGCTATTTCGCCCGGCCGATCGGCGCCGTCGTGCTCGGCGCCTGGGGCGATCGGCACGGCCGCAAGAACGTCCTGGTCTTCGCGATGTTCATGATGGGCATCGCTACGTTCCTGGTCGGCGCCCTGCCGACGTACGCACAGGTCGGCGCGCTCGCCCCGATCCTGCTGGTG
>DASSLY010000115.1:0-13691 GCA_035689185.1 Dermatophilaceae bacterium | reverse complement strand
GATCTGCAGGACATCTTCGTCGGTCTCCGTCGGGAGGCCGCACATGAAGTAGAGCTTCACCTGACGCCAGCCCGCGCCGTACGCCGCCGTGACCGTCCGGATCAGGTCGTCCTCGGTGACCATCTTGTTGATCACCTTGCGGATCCGCTCCGACCCGCCCTCCGGGGCGAAGGTCAGCCCGGAGCGGCGGCCGCCTCGGGTCAGCTCGTTCGCGAGGTCGATGTTGAAGGCGTCGACCCGGGTCGACGGCAGGGACAGCCCGGTCTGGGTGCCCTCGTACCGGTCGGCGAGTCCCTTGGCCACGGCGGCGATCTCCGAGTGGTCCGCACTGGACAGCGACAGCAGCCCCACCTCCTCGAACCCCGTTGCCGCCAGGCCCCGTTCGACCATCTCGCCGATGCCGGTGATGGAGCGCTCCCGGACCGGCCGGGTGATCATGCCGGCCTGGCAGAACCGGCAGCCGCGGGTGCAGCCGCGGAAGATCTCCACCGACATCCGCTCGTGCACCGACTCGGCCAGCGGCACCAGGGGCTGCTTCGGGTAGGGCCACGCGTCCAGGTCCATCACGGTGTGCTTGGCGACCCGCCACGGCACCCCGGGGGTGTTGGGGACGACGCGCTGGATCCGGCCGTCGGGCAGGTACTGCACGTCATACAGGCTGGGGACGTACACCCCGCCGGTGCGGGCAAGGCGCAGCAGCAGCTCGCGCCGGCCGCCGGGCCGGCCGGCGGCCTTCCAGCCGGCGACCAGGTCGGTGATCGCGAGCACCGCCTGCTCGCCGTCGCCGACGACGGCCGCGTCGACGAAGTCGGCGACCGGCTCGGGGTTGAACGCGGCGTGCCCGCCGGCCAGCACGACGGGGTGGTCGTCCCCGCGGTCCGCGGCGTGCAGCGGGATGCCGGCGAGGTCCAGGGCGGTGAGCATGTTCGTGTAGCCGAGCTCGGTGGAGAACGAGATCCCGAGGATGTCGAAGTCGCGCACCGGCCGGTGCGCGTCGACCGTCAGCTGCGGGACGCCGCTGGAGCGCAGCAGCGCCTCCATGTCCGGCCACACCGCATACGTGCGTTCCGCGAGCGCGTCCGGGCGCTCGTTGATCACCTCGTAGAGGATCATCACGCCCTGGTTGGGCAGGCCGACCTCGTAGGCGTCGGGGTACATCAGGGCCCAGCGCACGGTCCGCTCGGCGCCGCCGGGGCCGAAACCGCCGCAGTCCCAGTCCTTGACCGTGGAGTTCAGCTCGCCGCCGACATACTGGATCGGCTTGGCCACCCGCTCCAGCAGCGGCTCGAGGGCGGCGAACATGGACGCTCCGGGCACCGGACCAGGGTAGACGGTGCCCACAGCCCGCAGTCCCGCACGGCGGGGCGCCGCGGCCGGGCGCGGCTGCCGGTCAGGAGTACAGCGTGTCCAGGTCCGGCTGGTACTTGTGTGTGACGACCCGTCGCCGCAGCTTCATCGACGGGGTCAGGTCGCCGTCCTCGACGGTGAGGTCCCGGTCCAGCACGATGAACTTCTTGATCGTCTCCCACCGGTTGAGGTTGTCGTTCAGCTCGTCGATGTAGCCCTGGACCATCTGCCGGGCCGCGTCGGAGGTGACCACCTCGGCATAGGGCTTGCCGGCCATGCCGTGCTCCGCGGCCCAGCCGGCCATCGCCTCGGGGTCCAGGGTGACCAGGGCGGAGACGAAGTTGCGACCGTCTCCGTAGACGACCAGCTGGCTGGCGTAGGGGCAGATCCCCTTGAACATGGCCTCGATCGCCGACGGGGCGACATACTTGCCCCCCGAGGTCTTGAACAGGTCCTTCTTGCGGTCGGTGATCCGCAGGAAGCCGCGCTCGTCCACCTCGCCGACGTCGCCGGTGTGGAACCAGCCGTCGCTGAACGCCTCGGCCGTCGCCTCCGGGTTGTCGTGGTAACCGGCCATCACCCCCGGGCCGCGGAGCAGGATCTCCCCGTCCTCGGCGACCCGGACCTCGGTGCCGGGCACCGGCCAGCCGACCGAGCCGATCGCGTAGCCGCCCGGGCGGTTCACGAACGAGGCGGCACTGGTCTCGGTCAGGCCGTACCCCTCCAGGATGAGCAGGCCCACCGCGTCGAACCAGCGGGCCACGTCCCTGTTCAGCGGGGCCGACCCGGAGATGAAGAACTTGATGCGGCCACCGAAGCGCTGCCGGATCTTGGCCAGGACCAGCCGGTCGGCCAGGGCGTGCTGGGCGGCCAGCAGCGGGGACGGGGTGCGCCCCTCCTGGCGCAGGTCGGAGACCTGGCCGCCGACACCGACCGCCCAGTCGAACAACCGCGCCTTGATCCCGCCCTCGCTGCGCACCGTCCCGGTGATCCGGGCGTACGCCTTCTCGAAGATGCGCGGCGCGGCGCCCATGAACGTCGGCCGCACCACCCCGACGTTCTCCACGATCTTGTCGACCCGGCCGTCGATGACGGTGGCGAACCCGATCTGCAACGGCAGCACGAGCAGGACCTTGCCGAAGACATGGGACAGCGGCAGCCAGAGATACTGCAGGTCCTGGTCGTTCAGGATGCGGATGGCATCCACCGCGGCGCCCTCGTAGGTCCAGGCCGAGTGCAGCAGCCGGACCCCCTTGGGCCGCCCGGTGGTGCCGGAGGTGTAGATGAGGGTCGCCAGGCCGTCCGGGCCGGTGGCGTCGATCCTGGCGTCGACCAGGCCGGCCTCCCGTTGCAGCCGTTTGCGGCCGCGCTCCTCGACCTGGTCCAGCGACAGGACCCAGTCACCGTCCGGCGTGCCGTCGATCGTGACGACGGCGACCACGTCGGGGACCTTGACCCGCTGCTCGCGCAGCTTGGCCACTTGGGCGTCGTCCTCGGCCACCACGACCCGGCTGCCCGAGTCGGCGACGATGTAGGCCACGTCCTCGGCCAGCGTGCTCGGGTAGATGGTGGTGGTCGCGGCGCCGGCGCACATCACCGCCAGGTCGACCAGCGCCCACTCCAGCCTGGTCCCGGACGCGAGCGCGACGCGCTGCTCCGGCTCGATCCCGAGCTCGACGAGCCCGGCGGCCAGGTGGTAGGCCCGGTCGGCCACCTGCCGCCAGGTCATCGACACCCACCGGTCGCCGTCGGCGAACCGGAACGCCTCGGTATGCGGTGTCAGCTCCACGCGGCGCCGGAACAGGTGACCCACCGACGGAACCCGCTGCTCGATGAGGGACCTGTCGACCTGTTCGTCACCCACGGCGCTGAGAGTCGTGTTGGACATCGGCGGTCACTCCTGAGGATCGGGTCTGGACATCGACGGGCACGGGACGGGCCCGTCGACCGCTGCGCGGGCATGATTCATGCCCGCTCCCCCCATGATGACGCGACACCGGGCGACGTCGTGGGCCATCTGGACAAGCAACGCCTGGACGCTGTCGAACCGCTCGGTCGGGCGCAGCCGCTCGACCAGCTCCAGGGTCAGGGTCTCGCCGTACAGGTCGAGGTCGGTCCGGTCCAGCGCGTACGCCTCCACCCGCCGCGAGGTCCCGCCGAAGGTGGGGTTGGTGCCGATCGACACCGCCGCCGGCATGCGGTGGTCCGGGTGGCTGGCCGGCAGCGACGGCCGGACCAGCCAGCCGGCGTAGACGCCGTCGGCGGGAACCAGGCCGACGCTGGTCTGGGCCAGGTTCGCCGTCGGGTACCCCAGCTCTCGGCCGCGGTGGTCCCCGTGCACGACCGCGCCGGTCACCGAGTGCGGCCGGCCGAGCACGTGCGCCGCCTGCGCGACGTCGCCCGCCGCCAGCGCGGCCCGGACCTGGCTGGAGGAGTACCTGGCCCCCTCCCCGACGGCGGGCAGCACCACTACCTCGAACCCGAGCTGCACGCCGAGGTCGCGCAGGGTGGACACGTCGCCGGAGTTGCGGACCCCGAACCGGGTGTCCTCACCGACCACCACCGCGACCGCGTGAAGCGCGTCGACGAACACCTCGCGGACGAACCGCTGCGGGGTCCAGCCGGCCAGCTCCGGGGTGAACTGCAGGACAAGGACCGCGTCCAGGCCGGTGGCCGCCAATAGCTCCAGCCGCTGCTCGGCCCCGGTGAGGATCTGCGGGGCCTGGTCCGGGCGCAGCACGGCCACCGGGTGCGGCTCGAAGGTGACGGCCACCGAGGCGGCGTGGCGTTCCCGTGCCTGGTCGACCACCGTGCGCAGCACCGCCTGGTGCCCGCGGTGCACCCCGTCGAAGTTGCCCAGCGTGACCACCGACGGGCCGAGGTCGGCGGGGACCTGCCCCGGGTCGGTCCAGCGGTGCACGGCGGACACTCTAGCCGCGGGCCGTCCCGGTCCCCGGCGCGAACACCGCCAGCGACCGGGCGACCGGTCCCGACTCGTCCAGCACCGCGACCAGCCGGCCGTCGGGGTCGAACGCGGCCACGGCCGGTGCCCTCGCGGCCCCGGAGGGCACCTGCTGTCCGTGGCCCACGGCCCGCGCCTGGGCTTCGTCCAGCTCCCGTGCCGGCAGCACCGTGCGCGCCGCCTGCGCCAGCGGCATGACCGGTATGCCGTCCCCGGCGGCGAGCCGGTCGAGCGGGACCGCGGCCGCGACGTCGAACGACCCGACCCGGGTCCGGCGCAGCGCGGTGAGATGGCCGCCGACGCGCAGGGCCGCGCCGAGGTCGCGCGCCAGCGCCCGCACGTAGGTGCCGGACGACACGTCCACCTCGACGTCCACGTCGAGCACCGGCCCGTCGGGCAGGTCCACCCGGCTTTGGGCCAGGACGGCGAACCGGTGCACGGTCACCGGACGCGCGACCAGCGCCACCTGCTGCCCGGCGCGGACCCGGGCATAGGACCGCTGACCGGCGACCTTGATCGCGCTCACCGCGCTGGGGACCTGCTCGATCGACCCGGTCAGGCCGGCCACGGCGTCGGCGACCGCTTCGTCAGCCAGCTGCTCGACGGCATACCGGGCGGTGAGCTGGCCCTGCGCGTCGTCGGTGAGCGTCGACTGGCCGAGCCGGATCGTGGCGCGGTAGCTCTTGTCGCAGCCGACCAGGAAGGTGAGCAGCCTGGTGCCCCGGCCGACGCCCACGACCAGGACTCCCGTGGCCATCGGGTCGAGGGTGCCGGCGTGGCCGACCCGTCGGGTGCCGCACAGCCGCCGGCACCGCGCCACGACGTCATGGCTGGTCCACCCGGCGGGCTTGTCCAGGATGAGCAGGCCGTCAGGCACTGGTGGCGGTCTCGTCCTCCGGCGCGGGCCGCTTGTACGGGTCGGGGTCCCCGGCGTAGCTCGCCCCGGTCGCGGCGGCGGCCACGGCCGCGTCCCGCTCCCGGGCCGCGCGGAGCACGTCCTCCAGGTGCGCGGAGGTGTCCGGCAGCGCGTCGGCGATGAACTCCAGGCTCGGCGTCAGCCGCAGGCCGAGCCCGCGCCCGACGGCGGTGCGGATCTTGCCCTTCGCCGACTCCAGCGCTGCGGCGCTGTCGGCGCGCTCGCGGTCCGAACCGAAGACGGTGTAGAAGACCGAGGCGTGCTGCAGGTCCCCGGTGACCCGCGCGTCGGTGATGGTGACGAAGCCGAGCCGCTCGTCCTTGAGCCGGAACTCCAGCTGCTCGGCGACGATGACCTTGATCCGGTCGGCGATCTTGCGGGCGCGGCCCGGGTCGGCCATGACGTGGTCCCCTTTCATGGTTCGGGGTGGGTGGTCCGCTGTGCGGGCCACCCACCCCGTGGTTGTGCGACGAGTCGGGTTCAGCTGCGCGGCTTCTCCCGCATCTCGAACGTCTCGATGACGTCGTCGACCTGGATGTCGTTGAACGAGCCCAGGTTGATGCCGCACTCGAAGCCCTCGCGGACCTCGACGACGTCGTCCTTGAACCGGCGGAGGCCGGCGATCTCGACGCTCTCGGCCACCACGGTGCCGTCGCGGACCACCCGGGCGCGGGCCCCGCGGCGGATCTCCCCGGAGCGGACCAGGGACCCGGCGACGTTGCCGAACTTGGAGGAGCGGAAGACCTCGCGCACCTCGGCGGTGCCGAGCTGGACCTCCTCGAACTCCGGCTTGAGCATGCCCTTGAGCGCGTTCTCGATGTCTTCGATGGCCGCGTAGATGACCGAGTAGAAGCGCAGGTCCACGCCCTCGCGCTCGGCCAGCTCGCCGACCCGCTCGGCGGGCCGGACGTTGAAGCCGATGATCACGGCGTTGTCCACCGTGGCCAGGTTGACGTCGTTCTGGGTGATCGCGCCGACGCCCCGGTGGATGATCCGCAGGTCGACCTCCTCGCCCACGTCGATCTTCAGCAGCGCGTCCTCCAGCGCCTCGACCGAGCCGGACACATCGCCCTTGAGGATGAGGTTGAGCGTGTCCACCTTGCCCGCGGCGAGCGCCTCGTTGAGGTCCTCCAGGCTGATCCGCTTGCGCCGCTTGGCCAGGCTGGCGGCTCGCTGTGCGGCCTCACGGCGTTCGGCGATCTGCCGGGCGGTGCGGTCGTCCGGGGCCACCAGGAAGGTGTCCCCGGCGCCGGGCACGGAGGTCAGGCCGAGCACCATCACCGGACGCGACGGGAGCGCCACGTCGAGCGTCTCGCCGTGCTCGTCGAGCATGGCCCGGACCCGGCCGAAGCCGCTGCCGGCGACGATCGAGTCGCCGACGGCGAGGGTGCCGGACTGCACCAGCACCGTGGCGACCGGGCCACGGCCCTTGTCCAGGTGAGCCTCGATGGCCACCCCGCGGGCGTCCTTGTCCGGGTTGGCCCGCAGGTCCAGCGCCGCGTCGGCGGTGAGCAGGACGGCCTCGAGCAGCTGATCGATGTTGGTGCGCTCGCGGGCCGAGACGTCGACGAACATGGTGTCGCCGCCGTACTCCTCGGCCACCAGGTTGTACTCGGTCAGCTGCTGGCGGATCTTGGCCGGGTTGGCGCCTTCCTTGTCGATCTTGTTCACCGCCACCACGATCGGCACGCCGGCCGCCTGGGCGTGGTTCAGCGCCTCGATGGTCTGCGGCATCACGCCGTCGTCTGCCGCGACGACCAGGATGGCAATGTCGGTGACCTTGGCGCCTCGGGCCCGCATGGCGGTGAACGCCTCGTGACCCGGGGTGTCGATGAAGGTGATCGCCCGGTCGTCGCCCTCGTGGTTGGTCCACACCTGGTAGGCGCCGATGTGCTGGGTGATGCCGCCGGCCTCGCCCTCCGCCACGTGCGCGGACCGGATCGCGTCCAGCAGCCGGGTCTTGCCGTGGTCGACGTGACCCATGACCGTGACCACCGGGGGACGGGCCACCAGGTCCTCGTCGTCCTCATCGGCCAGCTCGGCCTCGAGGTCGATGTTGAACGCACCGAGCAGCTCGCGCTCCTCGTCCTCGGGAGAGACGACCTGGACGTCGTAGCCCAGCTCGGCGCCCAGCACGCGGAAGGTCTCCTCGTCCAGCGACTGGGTGGCGGTGGCCATCTCGCCGAGGTGGAACAGCACGGTCACCGGGCTGGCCGGGTTGGCGTTGATCTTGTCGGCGAAGTCGGTCAGCGACGAGCCGCGCCGGACCCGGATGACGGTGCTGCCGTCGCCGCGGGGCACGCTGACCCCGCCCAGCGACGGCGCCTGCATCTGCTCGAACTCCTGGCGCTTGGCACGCTTGGACTTCCGGCCGCGGACCGGCCGGCCGCCGCCGCGGCCGAAGGCACCCTGGGTGCCTCCGCGGCCGGCGCCGCCGCCGGGTCGGCCGGCCCCGCCGGGGCGACCGGCGAAGCCGCCGGGGCCACCGGCGCCGGGACGGCCAGGGGCTCCCGGACGGCCGGCCCCGGGGCGGGCCGGGCGCTCGCCGGGACGGCCGACGGCCGCGCGGTCGGGCATCATCCCCGGGTTGGGCCGGACGCCGCCCGGACGGGGGCCTGCCGCGCCCGGACCACCCGGGCGGGGCCCGGCCGCGCCAGGGGCGCCGCCGCGGCCTTGCGGGCGGGGCATGCCCTGGCTCGGGGCGAACGGGTTGTTGCCGGGACGCGGGATGCCCGTGCCGCCGTCGCGGCGGCCCATCCCCTGGCTGGGGGCGAACGGGTTGTTGCCCGGCCGCGACGCGCTGGGCCGAGGCCCGCCGGGGCGGGGGGTGCCGGGCAGGCCGCCCTCCCGGGCGGCGGGCTGCTGGGGCACGGCACCCGGTCGCGGCGCGCCCGGGTCGGTCCTCGGCCGCGCCGGCGGTACCGGCGCGCCGGCGCCGCCGGGGGCAGTGGTGGGTGCCGTCGGCGCGACGGCGCCGGAGGCGGCGGCAGGGGCGATCGGGCGGCCCGGCGCGGGCGCCCCGGGGCGAGGACCGGCTCCCGGCGTCGCCGGACTGCCCGGCACCTCCGGCCGGGTGCCGGCGGCCGCGGGTCGCGGCGGCACCGGCAGCTGCGTCACGCCCGGCCGGGTGCCCGACGGTGGCGTGGTGGCGGCCGGCGGCGAGGCGGGTGCGGTGGCAGCCGGGGCCGCGGGACGCACCGCGGCGGGCGCCTGCTCCGCGCTGGCCGGACCGCTGGGGCCCCCCGTGGGGGCAAGCCTGGTGGGGAACGTCTCGCGAATCTTGCGCACCACCGGCGGCTCGATCGTCGAGGACGCCGAGCGGACGAACTCCCCTTGCTCCTTCAGATGGTTGAGCAGGGCCTTGCTCTCGACTCCGAGCTCCTTGGCGAGCTCGTAGACCCGGACCTTTGCCACGTTTCTCCTCGTCTGGCCCGGCCGGCCGTGGAGAGCGGCGCGGGCGTGGTTAGTGCTGGGTGCAGCTCATTGCTGAGTGCTCATCGGTTGCTCATCAGCGTCAAACCCGCCTTCGCTAGGTCGTGTCCTGCACGTGCGTGGCCGCGCCTTCGCGCCGGATCCAGTCCACCAGCTCGTCCGGCACCGGCGCCGCCCCGAGTCGCAGGGCTCGCACCAGCGCCGAGCGGCGGATGGCCCGCTCCACGCACGACGGGTCGGGGTGCACCCACGCACCTCGTCCCGGCAGCCGCCGGCGTGGGTCCACGACGACGACGACATCGCCGTCCGCGCGGACCTGGCCGACAACCCGCAGGAGTGCCGATCGGTCGTCGCGCCGACGGCAGCCCACACACATCCGGGTCGGGAGGTGGGTGTCTGGCTGCCGGGTGGAGCGAGGCGAACCGATCTTGGCCATGCTATCGCGGATCGCCGCTGTCAGGCACCGCTGCCCGCGGCGGTCCGAGGACCGGCTCCGACGGCCGTGTCGGCGGCGGTGTCGGGGGCGGTGTCGGCGGCGGTGTCCGTGGCCGTGTCGGAGCGGATGTCGATGCGCCACCCGGTGAGCTTCGCCGCCAGTCGGGCGTTCTGCCCCTCCTTGCCGATGGCCAGCGACAGCTGGTAGTCCGGCACCACCACCCGGGCCGACCGGGCCACCGGGTCGAGGATCTCCACCGAGCTCACCCGCGCCGGTGACAACGCTGCGGCGATGAACGCGGCCGGGTCCTCGGCGTAGTCGACGATGTCGATCTTCTCCCCGTGCAGCTCCGCCATGACTGCCCGGACGCGCGCGCCCATGGGGCCGATGCAGGCGCCCTTGGCGTTGAGGTTCGCCACGGTGGTGTGCACGGCCATCTTGGTGCGGTGGCCCGCCTCCCTGGCAAGGGCGGCGATCTGGACGGAGCCGTCGGCGATCTCCGGGACCTCCAGTGCGAACAGCTTGCGCACCAGGTTCGGGTGCGTCCTGGACAGCGAGATCTGCGGCCCGCGCGCGCCGCGCTTGACGCTCACCACGAAGCACCGCAGCCGCTCACCATGGACGTACCGCTCCCCCGGTACCTGCTCGGCCTGCGGCAGCATGCCCTCGACGGTGCCGAAGTCGACGTGCACCGTCCGGGGGTCGCTGCTCTGCTGGATCACCCCGGCCACCACGTCGCCCTCCCGGCCGCGGAAGTCGCCCATGACCTGCTCGTCTTCCAGTTCCCGCAGCCGCTGCAGGATCACCTGGCGCGCAGTGAACGCCGCCACCCGGCCGAAGCCGGCCGGGGTGTCGTCAAACTCTCGGTATGCCGCCGGGTCACCTTCCTGGGCGCTCGTGGGCGAAGCGCCGCCCCCGTCATCGGCTCCGACCCGCGCCCGCCCGCCGCCGTCCCAGGGCTGCTCGGCGCTGGCCCCCGGTTGCCCCCGGCTTTCCCGGGACTCCCCCGCGCTGCCGATGGCCTCGACGCCACCGCCGCCGGGCTCCGCGAGAACGCGCTCGCGCGCCCAGACCACCACGTGGCCGGTCTTGCGGTCCAGCTCCACCCGGGCCTGCTGCGCGGCGCCCTCGGTGCGCAGGTAGGCCATCAGGAGGGCCTGCTCGATCGCCGGCACGATGACGTCGAAGGAGATGTCCCGCTCGCGTTCCAGGCTGCGCAGGGCTGCCATGTCTATGTCCATCAGCCGGCCTCCTCCGCCTCGTCGCCGCCGGGTCCCTCGGACCGGTTGAACTCCACCTGCACGCACGCACTGGCCAGCTCGCCGAAGCGCAGGGTGCGGTCGGCGGCGGCGGATCCCCGGGCCGGCGACACGGCCAAGGAGAGGTCCTCGGCACCGACGCGGGTCAGCCGGCCGGTCACCGAGGAACCGTCGGTGCAGGTCACCTGCACCAGCCGGCCGACGTTGCGCCGGTAGTGCCGCGGCAGCGTGAGCGGACGGCCGACGCCAGGGGAGCTCACCTCCAGGACGTACGGCTGGTCCCCGAGAGCGCCCGAGCCCTCCAGCGCCGCATCGACGGCGGTGCTGGCCGAGGCGATGTCGTCCAGGCAGACCGGAGGAACCGGGGTCGCCTCGTCCGCCTGATCCAGGCCGGACAGGTCCCGGTCCAAGGTCACCCGCACGATCCGGCGGCGGCCGGCCGGGGTGATGCCGACCTCCTCCACCAGCAGGCCCAGCCCGGCGACTGCCGGCGCGCTGACCTCGCGCACGAGATCTGCCAGCTCCCCTGTCGACACCGCCGCCTCCGCTCTTCGGTTGTCCCGCCACTGTATCGGCCCCGCCGAGTCCGCCCGCACCGCTCGACCGCACGCAACCCCCGCGCCACGCCACGCCCGGCCGAGCCGGGTGCCGGCGGGCGCATGCCATGATCGGGCGCATGTCCGGGCGGGCCAGCGCAGCCGCCGAGCCGGACCGGCGAACCGTGCTCACCGCGGCCACGACCCTCGGACTGATCTTCGCGCTGGCCGCGTGCGGCATCCGGTTGGAGGACGACGCGCCCCGCATCCCGCTGGTTCCGACGCGGGAACCGGTGCCGGACGAGTCGGCGCTGCTCGCCGCCCTGGTCCGAGCCCGCGCCCGCCGGGACGCGGCGACGGGGGGCGCACCTGCGGTCGCAGCGGCACGCGCCCGTTCGGTCGAGCAGGCTCGAACCCTCGCCGGGCTGCTGCGCCAGCGCGGGGTCCCCGTCCCCACTGCGGGAGCGGAGACCGGCTCACCGGCGCCGCGCACGCCGACCGGCTCACCGTCGCCGAGCACACCGGCGACGAACACACTCCCCGCGACCACACCGGCGGCAGGCACGCCACCCGCACCAGGCACCCCCGCCGGCTCACCCGCGCCGAGCACCCCCGCCGGCTCACCCGCACCAGGCCCCCCCGCGGGCTCACCCGCGCCGAGCACCCCCGCGGGCTCGACGGCGGCGACCACGTCGGCGGCACCCGCCGGCATCGAGGCGCTGCGGACCGGCCCGACACCGGCCGACCTGGCGGGGCTCGCGCGCGTCTCCACCGCCAACCGGGCCCTGCTCGGGTCCCTCCTGCTCGAGCAGGCGGTGACCACAATCACGCTGGGGGGCACCGTGACCTGGGCGCGGCACGCTCCTCCGTCCGGGACGGCGGCCGTCCGTCCGCTGGCCTCGATGCGAGCCTCCGGGTACGGGCTGCAGGTGGTGACCGCCCAGACGGACCGGACCGGCCTGAGCTTGGCCCGGGCGGCACTGGCGGCGGTGTCCCGCTGGCAGAGCCAGCTGCAGGCGGCCGCCGGCAGTGCCGCTGGCCCGCCGCCCGTGGGCTACGCCTTGCCGTTCCCCGTGACCACGCCGTCGGCGGCGAAGCGCCTTGGCGCCTACCTGCTTCCCCGATCGATACCCGCCCTGGTCGCGGCCCTGCCGGCGACCGAGGACCTGCCAGGGCTGACCTGGCTTGTGCGCGCAGGGGCCGAGGCCCAGCTGCTGGCGGAACGCTTCGGCGCGGCGACCCCGGCGTTTCCCGGCTTGACGCTATGACGCGGGGGTCGCGGAGGCCGCCGGCCAGCTCGGGGTCCGGCGTTTCCCGGCTTGACGGTATGACGCCTCGACGCGGGGGTCGCGGAGGCCGCCGGCCAGCTCGGGGTCCGGCGTTTCCCGGCTTGACGGTATGACGCTTCGACTGCCGCCGGCGTTCGTGGCCGCCCTGCGCGGGCGGCCGGCCGACGGCTTCGACGACGGTGACGGCTGGCTCTCCCGGCTGCCGCGGCTGGTCGACGACCGGCTCGGGGCGTGGCAGCTGGCCGTCGACGACGCGCCGGTCCGCGCCGGGGCCTGCGCCCTTGTGGTCCCGGTCGTCCGCGACGGGCAGCGGCTGGTCCTCAAGCTCACCTGGCCGCACCCCGAAGCCCGGCACGAGCACCTGGCCCTGCGCGCCTGGGGCGGCCGGGGCGCTGCTCGGCTGGTCGCGGCCGACCCCGCCCGGTGGGCGCTGCTGCTGGAGCGGCTGGACGCCGACCGCGACCTGCAGGACGAGCCGCTGGACGCCGCCTGCGAGCGGCTGGGTGCGCTGCTGGAGCAGCTGGCGCGCCCGGCCCTGCCCCAGCTGCGGCGGCTGTCCGACATCGCCTCCGCCACCGAGGTGGCCTTCGCGGCAGCGCCACCGCAGCTGCCGCGACGGTTCGCCGACCAGGCCAGGTCGCTGGTCCGCGACCTGACTCGGCACCAGGGCGGCCACCCAGACGTGGACGGGACACTGCTGCATACCGACCTGCACTTCGCCAACGTCCTGGCCGGGACCCGCCAGCCGTGGCTGGCCATCGACCCGAAGCCGGTGGCGGGCGAGGCGGCATACGAGGTGGCACCGGCGCTGTGGAACCGGTGGGGCGAGGCGCTGGCCAGCCGCGACGTCCGCCGTCACCTGCGGCGGCGGCTCGGTCTCATCTGCGAGCGGGCCGGGATCGACCAGGACAGGGCGCGGGCGTGGACGCTGGTCCGGGCGGTGGCCAACGGGATCGGGGCGGTGCGGGAGGACGACCGGGACGCGCTGACGGTGGCTATCACGGTGGCCAAGGCGATGTCCGGCTAGCTCGTCCCGGCCCGGGCGGCGCACGGTGAGAGCTCAGCGGGCGACCCAGCGGTACTCGACCTCCGGCCGCCCCGGCCCGGTGTGCCGCGAGCGGCGGGCGGCCAACCCGCTGTCGGCCAGGTGCTCCAGGTAGCGGCGCGCGGTGACCCGCGACACCCCCACCTCCGCGGCCAGCTCGGACGCGGACCGGCCGGCGTCGGCCGCGCGCAGCGCCCGGGACACCGTGGCCAGCAGGTCGGCAGCCGTCCCCTTGGGCAGATGCTGGCCGCGGGGGCGCAGCGCGCCGAGCATGGCGTCGACCTCGTCCTGGGTGGCCACGCTGGCCTCGCGCTCCAGCTGCTCTCGATAGCCGAGGTACTTCTCCAGCCGCTCGCGTAGCGAGCCGAAGACGAACGGCTTCAGCAGGTACTGCACGATCCCGAGCGACACGGCCGCGCGGACCACCTCCAGGTCACGCGCGGAGGTGACGGCGATCACGTCGGCCCGG
>DASSLY010000114.1:0-12224 GCA_035689185.1 Dermatophilaceae bacterium | reverse complement strand
AGCGGCCCTTGGGGCCCAGCGTCACCTTGACGGCGTTGGCGAGGGCGTCGACACCGCGCTCGAGGGCGCGGCGGGCGTTCTCGTCGAACTCCAGGATCTTCGGCATGTGCATTTACTCCCTAGTACGCAGTGCGCGGCCGTGACCGGCCAGGACTTCCACCCCGCCGGCCCGGCCGCGCTGTGCGAGACGGATGACTCAGGCGATGACCGCGAGGATGTCGCGAGCCGAGAGGATGAGGTACTCCTCGCCGGCGTACTTCACCTCGGTGCCGCCGTACTTGCTGTAGATGACCTTGTCGCCGACGGCGACGTCGAGCGGGACGCGGTTGCCGTTGTCGTCGATACGGCCCGGGCCGACGGCCAGGACCTCGCCCTCCTGGGGCTTCTCCTTGGCGGTGTCCGGGATGACCAGGCCGGACGCGGTGGTCTGCTCGGCCTCGCTGGACTTGACGACGATGCGGTCTTCGAGCGGCTTGATGGAAACCGGCACGGGGTGGACCTCCCCTTCGGGAATGTCGAGGTACGGATACGTTGGGGCCGCTGCTCGGAGCGCGCGCCGCCGTCGCGGGGGTCGACACGGGCACCGGGTCGCGGGTTAGCACTTGCCCATGGCGAGTGCCAGTCAGAATCTAGGTCGCGCGTTAGCACTCGGTCAACTTGAGTGCCAGAGCGGAGGTTGGCCGGGCGATGGACCTGGAGACTGTGCGAGCGCTGGTGTCCGGCGAGGGCTGGGGGCTGCTCCAGTCACTGCCTCCGTATGACGAGTCGCTCATCCTCGGGCTGGGCGAGCGGCTCCGGGCGGCCGGGTTCGCCAGCGACCTGGTCGCTGCCGCGCTGACCCAGTCCCGGCTCCGGGCGCGGGCGGTGGACAAGTTCGGCGAGTTCGCCCGCGGCATGCTGTTCACCGCCGACGGGCTCGAGCAGGCGACCCGGCTGCCCGTCTCGGCGCTGCACGCCGCCCGCTTCCGCGAGGCCGGGCTGCGGGGGGTGCTCGACCTGGGCTGCGGCATCGGTGGCGATTCCATGGCCTTCGCCGGGGTGGGCCTGCAGGTCAGCGCGGTGGAGGTGGACGAGGTGACGGCGGCCGTCGCCGGGGTGAACCTGCGGCACTGGGACCACGCGAGGGTGAGCGTGCAGCGGGTCGCCGACGTCGCGCTGCCCGAGCCGGGAGAGGCCGGGCGGCATACCGGCGCCTTCCTGGACCCGTCCCGGCGGGTCGCCGGGGTCGCCGACGTGGACGGGCGCACCCGGCGGGTCTTCGCGCTGGACGCGATCTCGCCGACCTTCGAGGAGGTCCGCGCGGTGGCCAGCCGGGTCCCGGCGACCGGCGCCAAGCTGGCTCCCGGGTTCCCGCACTCGGCCATCCCGGCCGGTGCCGAGGCCCAGTGGGTGTCCTGGCGCGGTGAGGTGGTCGAGTGCGCCCTGTGGTGGGGCCCGCTGGTCCGCTATGCCGGCCGGACGGCCATCGTGCTCGGGTGGCGTGACCAGCCGGTCACGGTGACCCAGGCGGACACCCCGGCGGTCGTGCCCACGGCGCGGCGGCTCGGCCACGTGGGGCCGTGGCTCTACGAGGCGGACCGGGCGGTGCTCCGGGCCGGGCTGACCGGGGCGCTGACCGCGGCGGTCGACGGGGTGGAGCTGGCCCCTGGGGTGGGCTACGTGTCGAGCGACCGGGTCGAGGAGGTGCCGTACGCTCGACGGTTCGCGGTGATGGAGGCGATGCCGTTCAACGTCAAGGCGCTCCGGTCCTACCTGCGCGATCGTGACGTGGGCCGTGTGACGGTGAAGCAGCGGGGCGTCACCCTGGACCCCGATCTGCTGCGCCGGCAGCTGCGGCTCACCGGCGCCGCGACGACGACTCTGGTGGTGACCAGGGTCGCTTCGGGCCAGGTCGTGCTGGTGGTCCGACCGCACTAGGGGCAGCGGACCCGCGGTCCGCGCACTCCTCGCAGCGTCCTGCGCGGGGGTCACCCCCGCAACGGGAGGTGGGTCCTCGCCGGGTGCTCCGGGGGGCGCAGGAAGCTGGCGAGCATGGGCAGCAACAGGTCCGCCCGGTGGGTCACCTCGGTATGCCGGGTGGCGGGCAGCACGGCCAGGCTCGCCGCCGGCATCAGCTCGGCCATCCGCAACGCGTCGTGAACCGCGGCGGTGTCGGTGTCGCCGACGACGACCAGCGTCGGTGCCGCGACCGAGCCCACCTGATCCGGGGACCAGCCGCAATGGCGTGCGACCAGCTCGCCGAGCTTGCCGGTGAAGACCTGCCGGCGACCGTGCCACGGCGTCGAGGCGAGGACGAGACGGTCGACGAGCCGGGGGTGATCCACCGCCAGGGTCAGCGCGACCAGGCCGCCCAGGCTGAACCCCACCACGTCCGCGCGGTCCAGCCCCAGGAAGGCCAGCAGCTCAGCGACGTCCGACGCGAGCCGGGCCAGGTCGAAGCCACCCTCGCGGTCGGGGGTGTGGCCATGCCCTTGCAGCTCCACCGCGATGACCCGGTGCCGCTGCGCCAGCGTCGGCAGGAGCGAGGACCAGCACAGCTCGACGGTCAGCGCCTCGCCGTGCAGGAGCACCACCGGCGGACCCTCGCCATGGACCTCGTAGTACATGCGCAAGCCGTCGCTCAGTGCGAGGTACTCCCCCTCCACCACCTCGCGGCGACCCAGGACGATCCGCACCAGATCGGCGTTGTCGCGCGCTCGGTGGCCGTCCGGGCGGGCCAGGGTGTCCTCCAGCCCGATCCGCACCGCATACCCCTCGACCCGGGCCCAGTGCAGCACCGGCCAGGCCCAGTGCTCCTCGCCGTGGACCAGCGTCGGTATGCCGCGCAGCACGTCCGCCGTCCGGCTCGCCGCGAGCTCGGCCAGCACCTGCTTGGCGACGGTGACGCCGTCGCCGCCCGGGCCCATCCCCGGCACGGCCTCGACCAGGACGCGCTCCACGCCCTCGCGGGGGACCGACGCGAACGCCCGGGCCGCTTCCTTGGTGAACAACCCGGCCTCGACCCCGATGCCGTTGAACCACAGCGCCGCCGCCACGTCCGCCGCGCCCGGTTCGTGCCAGTTGACGCTGGCGAAGTCGGGCCCGCCCCGGTCCGGTGCCGGCCAGGACTCGACCAGCCGCAGCCGCATCGCCCGATCCGGACAGGCCTCGGCGCGGGTGGTCACCCCCACCTTCAGCTCCGGCACCGCGGCCCGGATGGCGTCGACCGCGGCCTCGATGTCCTCCGGGTGCAGCGACTCCCGCCCGTCCGCGCCGCGGGGGTGGACGTGCACCGCGGGCACACCCATGGCTGCGACGGACTTCGCGGCGAGGGCGAGCTCCTCGGGGGTGACCGGCACGGCCTCGTGCTCGGCCCGGCTCCGCCCGCCGTTGAGGCACGCCTTGAGCCAGGTCACGGGGGGCCCGTCGCTGTCGCGCCCGCCGTCGTGCCGGCCCGGCGCCGTCGCGTCGGCGCCCCACCCGCCGCCGGCGCTCACGCCGCCGGGCGGCTGGCCACCGGTCGCTTCGCGGTTCACGCAGGCGAGCCTACGAAGGGCGGCGTGCCGGGAGCCACGGCCCCTGGATCGGACCGGTCAGCGGTCGGTTCACGGTCATGGGCCGGGCGGGACGCGGGCTGTGGCGCAGTACACCAGGCCGGCGGGGTCGCGCAGAACCGTCCAGCCGGGCCGCCGGTCCAGCAGGGTCGCGCCAAGACCGACATGACGCACCGCCTCCGCGTCCACGTCGTCGCAGGACAGGTCCAGGTGGGCTCGCACGACCTGGCCCGGGTCGCCCGCACCCAGGCGCTGCAGCAGCAGCCGGACCGGCAGCGACGGGTCGCGCAGGTGCTGGAACTCCGGGGAGTCCGACGGGGTCAGCGCCCAACCGGTCAGCCCCGCCCAGAAGGCGGTCTCCGGGTCGGCCAGGTGGGCGGGCAGGTCGAGGCAGACCTGGTCCGGCAGGCTGCGACCGCCCGGCCAGACCGTGGCCGCCGGGTGCCTGGTCTCGCCCCCGTGCTCCGTGACGCAGAATCGGAAGCCCCCGGGTGAGCGCAGCAGCACCAACTGCGCCGAGCGGTCCGTCACGTCGGCGCCGAGGTCCTCCGCCCGGGTCGCGAGGCCGGCAACGTCGTCGGTGTGCAGGTCGAGATGGAGTCCGCCACCGGAGCCCACCGCCTGGACGCGCAGGAACGCGTCCCCGGCGGGCGGCAGCAAGGTCGCGAACTGCCCTTGCTCGCCGCGCCGCTCGGACAACGGCCATCCCGTCACCGCCGCCCAGAACCGCGCGCCCACGTCGAACGCGGCTGCCGGCAGGTCGACGAACGCGGTCACCCAGCGGATCTCAGCCATCCAGCACCTCGAAGCTTCGTCGAAGCCGGTCGCGCCACCAGGCCTGGCGGACTGGCGGCGCCTGCCACTGCCGCAGCAACGCTGCGTCCGGGTGTACCCGCCGCACCGGAAGCGAACCCGCCCGCGCTGCCAACGGCTGCGCGACGACGTCCCCGGCCAGCAGTTGGGTGGTGCCCAGCCCGCAGGCGTACGGCAGCTCCGGCAGGGCCGCGGCCAGCGCGGCCCCGGCGGCGATCCCGACCGAGCTGTCCAGCGCGCTGGAGACGACCACCGGCAGCCCGCACTCGCCGGCGATCGCCAGCGCGGGGCGGACTCCGCCCAGCGGGGCCACCTTGACCACGAGGATGTCGGCCGCCCGCTGGCGCGCCACCCGCAGCGGGTCCGCCGCCTTGCGGACGGACTCGTCCGCCGCGATGGGCACGTCGATCCCGTTGCGCGCCAAGGTGACTCGCAGCGTCGTCAGTTCCTCGACGGTGGCGCACGGCTGCTCGGCATACTCCAGGTCGTATGCCGCGAGCCGGCCGAGCGCTTCGGTCGCCTCGGCGACCGACCAGGCGCCGTTGGCGTCCACGCGGACTCGCCCGGCCGGGCCGAGCAGGGCGCGGACCTCGGCGACTCGGGCCACGTCGTCGGCCAGGGCCTGCCCCGCCTCGGCGACCTTGACCTTGGCCGTGGCACAGCCGTCGTAGCGGCGCAGCACCGCCTCGACCGCGCCGGGGGCGACGGCGGGAACGGTGGCGTTGACCGGGACCGAGGTGCGACGTGGAGCCGGCCACGCGGCATACGCGGCCTCGACCGCCGCAGCGAGCCAGCGCGCGGACTCCACCTCGTCGTACTCCAGGAACGGCGCGAACTCGCCCCAGCCGCAAGGGCCTTCGAACAGCAGCGCCTCCCGCTCGACCAGCCCGCGGAAGCGGACTCGCAGCGGGATGCGGACCACCCGTGCCGAAGCCAGCAGAGCGTCGAGCGCGGGGATGGCGGCCACGAGCCCTATCCTCGCCGACTGTGAGCAGCCCGGCCGTGAGCGCCATCTTCGACCCGTCCGCGTGGATCCCGGTGGACGGGTTCGACCTGACGGACGTGACCTACCACCGCGCCGTCGGCAGTGGACCGACGGCCGGGGTGGTGCGGATCGCGTTCGACCGGCCGGAGGTGCGCAACGCGTTCCGGCCGCACACCGTCGACGAGCTCTACCGGGTGCTGGACCACGCCCGGATGACCCCCGACGTGGGAGTGGTGCTGCTGACCGGCAACGGGCCGAGCCCCCGCGACGGCGGCTGGGCGTTCTGCTCCGGGGGTGACCAACGCATCCGCGGCCGGTCGGGCTACCAGTACGCCGCCGGGGAGACGGTGGAGACCGTCGACACGGCCCGGGCGCAGGCTGCCGGCGGGCGGCTGCACATCCTGGAGGTGCAGCGGCTGATCCGCACCATGCCCAAGGTCGTCATCGCCGTGGTGAACGGCTGGGCCGCCGGGGGCGGGCACTCGCTGCACGTGGTCTGCGACCTGACCATCGCCTCGGCGGAGCAGGCGCGGTTCAAGCAGACCGACGCCGACGTCGGGTCCTTCGACGCCGGCTACGGCTCGGCCTACCTGGCCCGGATGGTCGGGCAGAAGCGCGCCCGGGAGATCTTCTTCCTCGGCCGGACCTACACCGCCGCGGACATGCAGGCGATGGGCGCGGTCAACCTGGTGGTGCCGCACGCCGAGCTGGAGGCCGAGGCGCTGGGCCTGGCCCGGGAGGTCCTGGGCAAGAGCCCGCAGGCGCAGCGGATGCTGAAGTTCGCGTTCAACCTGGTCGACGACGGGCTGATGGGCCAGCAGGTCTTCGCCGGGGAGGCGACCCGGCTGGCGTACATGACCGACGAGGCGGTGGAGGGGCGGGACGCCTTCCTGCAGAAGCGGTCCCCGGACTGGTCGCCGTTCCCCTGGTACTTCTGATCGAGCGCGTTTGCCCAGTTCAGAGGCCTAATAGGTGCCCAGATGTGGCAGATGTGGCAGAAATCAGGTCGAGCCGCGCGTCGGTGCCGTCGAGTAACCTGATGGCATGTCGGTGAGCGAGTCGGAGTTCTTCGCGACGGGGATGTCCCTGCCTCCCGACGTACGCAAGCGTGCTGCGTTGCGGCTGCTCGAATCCGTAGATCCGGACGAGGCCTTTGCCGTCGCGGCCGAGGAGTGGCTGCGCACGGGGGCGGTTGCGGCGTACGACGCTCTGCAGGCCGACCCGTCGCGTGCGATCCCGGCCGACGAGGTGCGCGCTCGTTTCGAAGCCAAGTGGGCCGCCCGTCCATGACGGGGAGGGTGGTCTACACCCCCGAGGCCGAACAGCAACTCGATCACCTGGACGACTGGATCTCCGACAAGGCGTCACCGGAGACGGCAGGCGAATTCGTCCGTGCCGTGATGGACCACTGCCAGGGGATATTGATGTTCCCGCTCGCGGGACGGGATCGCGGTGACGTCCGCCCCGGCATGCGAACCACGACCTTCAAGAAGCGGACGCTCGTCGCGTACGCCGTCGACGAATCGGGGGACGAGGTCGTCGTGAGCGTTCTTGGTGTCTTCTCGGGTGGTCAGGACTGGGAGTCGGCGCTTCGGCTCTGACTCGCCAGGACCGCAGCGGCCATGCCTGACGCGGCCGTGCGGGTCTTGTCCTCGACGGTCGGCCACAAGTGGGCGTAGGTGCTCAGCGTCGTGGTCGCGGCGGCGCGGCATGTCCGCCACCGGTGAGATGTCGCGGGTTGCGGCTCAGCTGGACCTGCTGCCCCTCTCGCGGCAGCTGCTCCAGACGGCTGGCGCCGCCTTCGACCCCCTGATCCGTACCCTCGACGCTGTGCATCTCGCGTCCGCCCAACTGCTCGGCAACTCCTTGACCGCCCTCGTGGCCTATGACCGGTCGCTGCTCGCCGCGGCGCGGGAGCTCGGCATGCCGGTCGCCTCCCCTGGCGCGGCGGCACCCTGAGCGCCATGTGGCCGTACCCGGCCGACCTCGAGCAGCGCTACCGCCGGTTCGGCGAGGTCGAGGTCGGCGAGGACTCGCCTCTCCTCGCCGCCTGGGCGGTCGAGATCGCTTCGACGCCGGCGCTGCTCGCGCTCGTGGCCGAGCTGCCGGCGGACCGGCGTCAGCCCAACCTCGTCCTCGCGGCGGCCCGGTACCTGAGCCCGGACCGTGCGTCGTTCGCCGAGATGGTGGACGGCCGGTGGCCGGAAGTGCGGGCGGTCGTGCTCACCCACCGGACCCAGACCAACGAGGTCGGCCGCTGCGCGGTCCTGCTCCCGCTGCTGGCCGCGCTGTCCCAGCCGCTCGCGCTGGTCGAGGTCGGCGCCTCCGCCGGGCTCTGCCTCTACCCGGACCGCTACAGCTACCGGTATGACGGCGGGCCGCCACTGCACCCGGCCGACGGTCCCAGCCCGGTCGAGCTGCGGTGCACGACGCGCGGCCCGGTGCCGTTCCCGTCGCAGCTGCCCGAGGTCGTCTGGCGGGCCGGGATCGACCTCGACCCGGTCGACGTTCGCGGCCGGGCGGCGGTTGACTGGCTTCGGGCGCTGGTCTGGCCGGGTCAGGACGAGCGGGTCCGCCGGCTGGAAGGCGCGATCCGGATCGCCCGGAACGACCCGGCATACCTGGTCGGCGGTGACCTGAACGACCGGCTCACCGAGGTGGTGGCGCAGGCGCCGGCGGGCGCCACGGTCGTGGTGTTCCACAGCGCGGTGCTGGCCTACCTGTCGGTGCCGGAGCGCGACCGGTTCGTCGCCACCGTGCGCGGCCTGCCGGTGACTTGGGTGGCCAACGAGGCGCCGGCGGTGCTCGGCTTCGACGAGGGCCCGGCACGGCTGTTCGCGGTGGCGGTCGACGGTCGCCAGGTCGGTTGGGCCGGCGGCCACGGCCAGACCCTGGCCTGGCTGTAACCCTGTCGTTGCGCCACGTCTTGGCGCAGCCCAGCGGCTGGTGGGCGACCGCCGCCGGGGGTCGCGCGTCCGCGCTACTCCGCGGCCGCCTGGATGGCGGTGAGCGCGATGGTGTAGACGATGTCCTCCACCAGCGCCCCCCGGGACAGGTCGTTCACCGGCTTGGCGATGCCCTGCAGCATCGGGCCGATGCTGATCACGTCCGCGGAGCGCTGGACCGCCTTGTACGTCGTGTTCCCGGTGTTCAGGTCGGGGAAGATGAACACCGTGGCCCGCCCGGCGACCGGGGAGTGCGGCGCCTTGGACTTGGCCACCGACATCGTCGTCGCCGCGTCGTACTGCAGCGGGCCGTCGACGGCCAGGTCGGGCGCCCGCTCCCGGACGATCTGGGTCGCCTTGGCCACCTTCTCCACGTCCGAGCCGGACCCGGAGGACCCGGTGGAGAAGGAGATCATCGCCACCCGCGGCTCGATCCCGAACGCCCTGGCCGAGGCGGCGCTCTGCAGTGCGATGTCGGCCAGGCCCTCGGCGTCCGGGTCGGTGTTGATCGCGCAGTCGCCGTAGATGACCACCTCGTCGGGCAGGCACATGAAGAACACCGACGAGACCAGCCTGGAGCCGGGCTTGGTGCCCAGCACCTGCAGCGCCGGTCGGACCGTGGCCGCGGTCGTGTGCACCGCGCCGCTGACCAGGCCGTCGACCTCGCCCAAGTGGACCATGATCGTGCCGTACATGATCGTGTCGGCCAGCGCCTCCCGCGCGGCGTCGGCGATCATCCCCTTGTGCTTGCGCGCCTGGACGAGCGCGTCGACGTAGCGGTCCTCGACCACCGAGGGGTCGATGATCTGGATGTCCTTGGGCAGGGTCAGCCCCAGCGCGGTGGACGCGATCTCCACCTCGTGCGGCGGCGCGAGCAGCACGCACTGGGCGATGCCCCGCTGGTGGCAGATCGCCGCCGCCTGCAGGGTCCGCGGCTCGGCGCCCTCGGGGAGCACGATCCGCTTGTGGGCGGCCGCGGCCAGCGAGCGCAGCTGCCGGCGGAACGCCGCGGGGGACAGCCGCGGCGTGTGGCTGGGCGTGGGCACGGTCGCCAGCCAGGCCTCGTCCAGCCCGGACGCGACGGTGCGCCGCACCAGCCGCACGCGTTCCAGGTCGTCCTCGGGCACCTCGGCGTCCAGCGTGCTCACCGCCGTCGCCGCCTCGTAGGTGAAGTCGGAGGTGAGCAGGATCGGCAGGCCGGTGGCCGCGGCGGGCCGGCACAGCTCCCACACCCGCGGGTCCGGCTCGATCCCCACGGTGAGCAGCAGTCCCGCCATCGGCACGCCGTTCATCGCGGCCAGGCACGCGGACAGGACCACGTCGTGGCGGTCGCCGGGCACCAGCACCAGCCGGCCCTCGCGCAGCAGGGGCAGCATGCCGGGCACCGCCTGTGCGGCGATGATCACGTCGCGCACCCGCCGGGTCTGGTCACCCGCGTTGAGCACCTTGAGGTCCAGGGCCCGGACCACGTCGCCGATCCTCGGCTGGGTCAGCTCCGTCTTCACCGGCACGGCTCCCACCAGCCGCAGGCCGCGGGCGGCCAGCGCGTCCCGGTATGCCGCGACCTCCTGCTCGTCGCCGGTCGGCAGCCGGTTCACCACGGCACCGACCACCCGGGCGGCCTCACCGGCCCGGTAGGAGGCCTCGGTCCCCGCCATCATCTCGGCCACGCTCGCCGGACCCTCCTCGGCCGCCGCACCGACCAGGACGACGTCGGCGTCCAGCGCCTTGGCCAACGCCAGGTTGATCCGGCTGGAATAGGTCTGGTCCTGGCTTGGCACCAGGCCCTCGATGACGACGACGTCGTGCTCCGTGAACACCGGATCCCCCAGCGCGAGCACGTCCTCCATCAGGGTGTCGACGGCACCCTCGCCGAGGCTGCGCTGCACCTCGGCCGCCTTGATCGGCTCGGGGGGCCGCAACGCGGTGCCGAGCCGGATGAGCGCGGTGGAGCGCTCCGGCCCGCCGTCGGCCCGCGGCTGGGCCAGCGGCTTGAGGAACCCGACGTCGACCCCCCGGGCGTCCAGCGCGTGGACCAGCCCGAGGCACGTGGCGGTCAGGCCGACGCCGTGGGCGGTGGGCACCAGCAGGACCCTTCGGCTCATCGGGAGCACCTCCCCTCGTCCGGCACGAGGGCCGCGGTGTCGCGCGCGATCACCAGCTCCTCGTCGGTGGGCACCAGCAGGACCCTGCGGCTCATCGGGAGCTCCTCCCCTCGTCCGGCACGAGGGCCGCAGTGTCGCGCGCGATCACCAGCTCCTCGTCGGTGGGCGCCAGCAGGACCCTGCGGCTCATCGGGAGCTCCTCCCCTCGTCCGGCACGAGGGCCGCAGTGTCGCGCGCGATCACCAGCTCCTCGTCGGTGGGCACCACCAGCGCGAGCGTGTCACCGGCCCGGCTGACCCGGCCCGAGCTGGCCCGGCCGTGCTCGGCGTTGGCCGCCTCGTCCTCGACGATGCCGAGGAACCCCAGCAGCGCCATCGTCTTGCTGCGCACCCAGGCGTCGTTCTCCCCGATCCCACCGGTGAACACCAGGGCGTCCAGCCGGCCCAGCGGGACGGTCAGCGCGGCGACATACTTGGCCAGCCGGTAGCAGAACACCTCGATCGCCAGGCTCGCCGCCTCCGAGCCCTGCCGGGCGGCGGTGCTGACGGTGCGCATGTCGTTGGACAGCTCGGACAGGCCCAGCAGCCCGCTGTCCTTGTTCAACGCGGCCAGCACCGCCGACAGGTCCGAGCCCTCGCGCTCGGCGACGTAGGGCAGCACGCCCGGGTCGATGTCGCCGGAACGGGTGCCCATGACCAGCCCTTCGAGCGGGGTAAGCCCCATCGAGGTGTCCATCGAGAGGCCGCCCTTCACCGCCGCTGCGCTGCAGCCGTTGCCCAGGTGCGCGGTGACCAGGCAGGTTTCCTCGACCGGCCGGCCGAGCAGCTCGGCCGCCTTCTCGCTGACGTAGCGGTGGCTGGTCCCGTGGAAGCCGTAGCGACGCACCCCGTGCTCGCGGTACCACCGCGCTGGCACGGCATACCGGAACGAGGACGGCGGCATGCTCTGGTGGAAGGCCGTGTCGAAGACAGCCACCTGAGGCACCCCCGGCAGGGCCGCAGACGCCGCCTCGATGCCGGTCAGGTTCGCCGGGTTGTGCAGCGGCGCCAGCGAGGTGACCGCCTTGATGGCGGCTACGGCCCCCTCGTCGACGAGCACCGAGGCGGCGAAGTGCTCACCGCCGTGCACGACCCGGTGCCCGACCGCCCGCACGCTCACCCCGGGCAGCTCGGACACCTCGCGCAGCACCTCGGTCAGCACGCCCGCGTGCGAGGAGTCCTGCGGGTGCACCTGGTAGGAGTCGCTGCCGCGGGTGGCCTTGACCGACACCTCAGGTGACCCCACACGCTCGGCCAGCCCGACCAGGTGACGGTGGCCGCTGTCGGGGTCGATCAGCGCGTACTTCACCGACGAGCTGCCGCAGTTGAGCACCAGCACAGCAGTAGCCACGGGACCCCGCCTCTCGCCTCGCCAGTGAGCCCCCGCCAGCCTAGGACCGGGCCGCGGGGACCGCAGCGCGGTGCAGCCTCGTGCCCGGCCGCTGCGCCCGGGACGGCGACCGTGACGGCGATCCGGTCGCCAGGGCAGCCCTTCGGCCGTCACGCCCTCCGTCCCGGCAGCCATCGGACCCAGTCCCGGCAGTCCCGGCGGCCATCGGACCCCGTCCCGGCAGCCATCGGACTGACGTGAAGATGGCTCTCGGCCGGGGAGGTCACCCAGCGGCGGGTAGCGGGTCGAGGGTGACGGTGTAGCCGAGCTGGCGGAGTTGAGCCAGGGCGCGCTGCTTGGTCTTGTCAGGGTTGCGGCGGGTGTAGTAGTCGCCGCCGAGGTCGGTGTAGCCGACATCGGCGGTGATCATGTGCCAGATGGCGGTCAGCAGGGTGTGCTCGATCGCGACGAGGGC
>DASSLY010000113.1:0-32002 GCA_035689185.1 Dermatophilaceae bacterium | reverse complement strand
GTGGCCGCGCCTGACGGCGCGGCCTCGCGGCCGCCCGCGGCCAGGCATGGCAGAACGGAACCGGCCCAAGAAACGTGACATCGCCGCAACGCGCGCGCACCGGGATCGCTGCAGGTCGCGCGCTATGGTACGGCAATGGCGCCGCCTTCCGACCCTGCACCGAAGGACCCGTCTCGTCGGCCGCTCGTGGTCCTCGATGACGTCAACAAGCATTTCGGCGAGCTGCACGTCCTGCGCGACATCAACCTGACCATCGGTGAGGGCGAGGTCGTCGTCATCATCGGCCCGTCCGGCTCCGGGAAGTCCACCCTGTGCCGCACCATCAACCGCCTGGAGGCGTACGAGTCCGGCTCGATCACCATCGACGGGGAGGCCCTGCCATCCGAAGGCAAGGACCTGGCCCGACTCCGTGCCGACGTGGGAATGGTGTTCCAGTCGTTCAACCTGTTCGCCCACAAGACGATTCGCGACAACGTCACCCTGGGACCGATCAAGGTCCGGAAGATGAGCAAGGCCGACGCGGAGAAGCTGGCGATGGAGCTGCTCGAACGGGTCGGAGTCGCGCACCAGGCCGACAAGTACCCCGCCCAGCTGTCCGGCGGGCAACAGCAGCGCGTCGCCATCGCCAGGTCTCTGGCCATGCACCCGAAGGTGATGCTCTTCGACGAGCCGACCTCGGCGCTGGACCCCGAGATGATCAACGAGGTGCTCGACGTGATGACCGAGCTGGCCCGGTCCGGCATGACCATGGTCGTCGTCACCCACGAGATGGGTTTCGCCCGTCGCGCCGCCAACCGAGTGGTGTTCATGGCCGACGGGCAGATCGTCGAGAGCAACACCCCCGAACAGTTCTTCACCAACGCCAGGTCGGAGCGAGCCAAGGACTTCCTCGGCAAGATCCTCACGCACTGACGGCAACAGAAAGGAAGCACATGTTCATTCGACGTCCGTTGGCCGGGGTCCTGCCTGTCGCGGGTCTCGTTGCAGTCCTTGGGCTCGCCGCATGCGGCGGCTCCGGCAACAGCGGTTCCGGAGGCAGCGGCGGGGGCGGGGTCAAGATCGGCATCAAGTTCGACCAGCCCGGCATGGGGCTCAAGGACGGGTCGAAGTACACCGGTTTCGACGTGGACGTCGCCAAGTACGTCGCGAAGAAGCTCGGCTACGCCGATACCGACATCACCTTCGTCGAGGCGCCCTCCGCCCAGCGGGAGACGCTCATCCAGACCGGGCAGGTGAACTACGTGGTCGGGACCTACTCGATAACCGACGCGCGCAAGGAGAAGGTGTCCTTCGCCGGGCCGTACTTCATCGCCGGACAGGACCTGCTGGTCCGCGCCGACGACAGCGCGATCACCGGCCCGGAGGCGCTGACCGGCAAGAAACTGTGCTCGGTGAAAGGCTCCACGTCGGCCGCCAAGGTGAAGACGTCCTACCCCGGAGTCCAGCTCCAGGAGTACGACACCTACTCCAAGTGCGTGGAGGCCCTGGTCGGCAAGGCGGTCGACGCCCTCACCACCGACAACACCATCCTCGCCGGCTACGCGGCCCAGGCCGCCTACGCCGGCAAGCTCAAGGTGGTCGGCAAGACTTTCTCCACCGAGAACTACGGGATCGGGCTGAAGAAGGGCGACACCGCCCTGTGCACCAAGATCACCGACGCGCTGAAGTCCTTCATCTCCGACGGGTCCTGGCAGAAGGCCGTGGACGCCAACCTGGGCCCGGCCGGTTTCAAGCCGGGGGCGGGCAACCCGCCCACGCCGGCCGCCTGCGCCTGAGCACCCAGTCACCGGCCGGTATGCCGCGGCATGCCGGCCGGTGAGGTGAAAGTGACCCGCCGTTGACGAAGGGGAGGCGATGGGAGAGCTGTTCAGCAAGTACGACATCCTCGGCGCGTTCTGGATGACCATCGTCCTGACCGTGTTCTCCGCGCTCGGTGCGCTGGTCATCGGCACCTTCATGGCCGTGCTCCGGGTCTCGCCGGTGGCGATGATGAGGCTGCTCGGCACCAGCTACGTGAACATCGTGCGCAACACCCCGCTGACCCTGGTGATCGTCTTCTGCAACCTCGGGCTGTTCATCAACCTGGGGGTTCGCCTGGCCAACCCGGACTCGCCAACCTTCCTGGTGGACAACAACATCCGGCTCGCGATCCTCGGTCTTTCCGTCTACCACGCGGCATTCGTCTGCGAGTCCCTTCGAAGCGGTGTGAACACAGTGCCGTTGGGGCAGGCCGAGGCCGCCCGGGCGATCGGCCTGTCGTTCATCCAGAGCCTGCGCTACGTGATCCTGCCGCAAGCCTTCCGGGGGGCGATCGCCCCTCTCGGCAACACCATGATCGCCCTCACCAAGAACACCACCGTGTCCTCGGCGATCGGGGTGGCCGAGGCGTCATACCTGATGGCCGGAATGATCGAGGACCGGCCCGACGTGCTCTACGTGATCTTCTTCATCTTCGCGCTCGGCTTCGTCATCCTGACCCTGCCGATGGGTGTGCTGTTCACCCGGCTGTCCCGGACGCTGGCGGTGAAGCGATGAACCAGGCCGTGCTGTTCGACAACCCAGGTCCGCGGGCGGTCCGCCGCCACAAGGTCATCGCCGTCGTCACCGCCCTCGCCGCCCTCGGGGTGCTCTGGCTGGTGCTGGTCAAGCTGGGCGAGAAGGGGAACCTGGCGGCCGCCAAGTGGACGCCGTTTCTGGCGGTCGAGACCTGGACCGAGTACATCGTGCCCGGTCTGCTCGGCACCTTGAAAGCGGCGGCGATCTCGATCGTCCTGGCCGGCGTGCTGGGCCTGCTGCTGGGCATCGGACGGCTCTCCGAGGTGGCGGCGATCCGCTGGGTCAGCTCGGTCGTGGTCGAGTTCTTCCGCTCCGTTCCCGTGCTGCTGATGATGCTGTTCTCGTTCGCGCTCTACTCCTTCAACAACGTCTTCCCCAGCGAGCAGCTCTCGCTGGCAGCGGTGGTCACCGGGTTGACGCTCTACAACGGAGCCGTCATCGCCGAGCTGGTCCGCGCCGGCGTGGGCAACCTGCCGAACGGACAGCGCGAGGCCGGCCTGTCGATCGGGCTGACCCCCGGCCAGACCCTGTGGCTGGTCCAGCTCCCCCAGGCGCTCACCGCCATGCTGCCCGCGATCGTCGGCCAGCTGGTCGTGGTCCTGAAGGACTCCGCGCTCGGCCAGATCATCACCTACGAGGAGCTGCTCAACAAGGCCGGCCAGATCGGCACGTCCAAGCAGGACCTGGTCCCGGCGTTCATCGTCGTCGCGGTCATCTTCATCGTCATCAACTACCTGCTGACCCGGCTCGCGGTCGCCGTCGAGCAACGGATCAACCGCCGCGGGCACACCAGCGGCACCACGCCGGCCGCCCCTGGCCAGGCACCGATCACCGAGCCGGAGCGAGCCGCCGCATCCCACACCTGACGCGCAGGCCGCCGGAGCGGCATACTCCAGAAGTGACCGAAACCCCGCGCCTCTTCGGCGACTCGCTCGCCGAGGACTACCGCCGCGGCATGGTGCCGCAGTACTTCCAGGCGTATGCCGAGCAGCTCGCCTCCCTGGTCGCGGCCAGGCCGGAGGCGCGGCTGCGGACGGCCGACGTGCTCGAGCTCGCCGCCGGCACGGGAGTCCTCAGTCGCGAGCTGGCGCGCGCCCTGCCGGACGCCAAGATCATCGCCACCGACCTGGCACAGCCGATGCTGGACCAAGCGCTGGCCGACGACGTGCCGGCCAACCTGCGCTACCGGCAAGCCGACGCGGCCGACCTGCCGTTCGACGACTCATGCTTCGACCTGGTCGTCTCCCAGTTCGGGGTCATGTTGTTCCCGGACAAGCCGAAGGCGTTCGCCGAGGCCCGCCGGGTGCTGCGGCACGGTGGCGAGCTGGTGCTCCTGGTCTGGGACACCTTGGAGCACAACGAGATCGCCGAGCTTGCGAGGCAGACCTACCGAGACCTGCTGGGCGAGTCCGAGTCCCTGTGGCTGAGCACAGGGCCGCACGGGTACGCCGACCACGCGCGCATCAGAGCCGATGTGGAGGCTGCGGGGCTGCGCCTGGACACGCTGAGCGTCCTGCCCGCCAGCACGCCGGAGGTCACGGCCGCCGAGGTCGCCCGGGCGCACACCCTGGGCACCCCGATGCGGTCCGTCATCGAGGCGGCCCCCGCCGTCAGCCTGCAGGACGTCACCGATGCGCTGGAGCGACGGCTCACAGCACGGTTCGGCTCCGGCACGTTCCGCAGTCCGTTGCAGGCCATCCTGGTCTCCGCGACCAATCCCGGCGACTGAGGCGGGCGGCATGGAAACGGTGCACCGCCAGCCGGGCGAGACCGCGGTCGTTCCCGGCGCCGTTCCGCACTCGGCGCGAGGGTCACTGAGCCGGGACCGGATCGTCGAGGCCGCCATCGCCTACATCGGCGAGCACGGCCTGGCCCAGCTCAGTATGCGCAAGCTGGGCACCGAGCTCGGGGTGGAGGCGATGTCGCTGTACCGCTACCTGCCGGGCCGGGAAGTGCTGCTTGACGCGGTCGTCGAACGCCTGGTGAACGAGCTGAACGACGACCCAGACGTGGTCAGCGAACCGGACGCGGGGTGGCAGGACTTTCTGCAGCGGCTGGCCCACGGCGTCCGCCGGATCGCCCTTCGCCATCCCAAGGTGTTCCCGCTGGTGGCCTCCCGGCCGCCGGAGGCGCCGTGGCTGCGTCCGCCGCTGCGCAGCCTGGCCTGGGTGGAGCTGTTCCTCACCCGGCTGCAGGACGACGGCTTCTCCGACGACGCCGTGGTCGCGGCGTACCGGGGTTTCACCAGCTTCCTGCTCGGGCACCTGCTGCTGGAGGTGGCCGGCCACGGCGCCGACATCGGCGCCCTGGACACCCTGACCCCGGCGCAGCCACAACCCGGGTTGGCCGAGTATCCGCAGGTGCACCGGCTGTCGGCGTCGCTGGCAGAGGACCATGCGGCGCTGGAGTTCGAGGAGTCCCTGGAGAACCTGCTCGACCGGCTGCAGCTGCTCCTCTGAGGGGCGAAGGCCGGCGGCAGCGTCCCGGTCGTCATGGCTTACGCTGTCAACTGAGCCGCACGACTGCGGCTCGCCGATGCCCGGCCCCCGCATCGATGCCCGGACCGGCACAGCCTGTCGTGCATGAGCCACGTCAGTATCGGGCCGAGCACCCCACCTATCCAGACACAAGGAGCCGACGTGAGCGTTGCCGATCCGTACGAGCAGAACCCGGTGGTCATCACCGGGGAACCCAGCACCACGGCCTATGGCACGACCAGCGCCGGAGGTCGCGCCGAGGAGGCCAAGGCGCAGGCGTCCAACGTGAAGGACTCCGCCGCCCAGGCGGCGGGATCGGTCGCCGAGACCGCCAAGGACCAGGCCGGCACGGTCCTGTCCGAGGCTGGCGACCAGGCCAAGCAGCTGGCCGGCCAGGCGAAGAGCGAGCTGTCCAGCCAGGCGTCGTCGGCGCAGGGCAAGCTGGCCGACACGGTGCGCTCGCTGGCGCAGGAGCTGTCCTCGATGGCCTCCCATGACGCCGACCGGGGCATGGCCACCGACCTGGTGCGCGAGGGCGCCGACCGGGCCGACGCGCTGGCCTCGTGGCTGCAGGACCGTGAGCCGAAGGCGATCCTGGACGACGTGTCGGCCTACGCCCGGCAGCACCCGGGGACCTTCCTGGCCCTTGCTGCCGGGGCGGGCATTGTCGCCGGCCGGCTGATTCGCGGGCTGCGCGACGACTCCGCCGCCGACGCGCCCACGACTGCCACCGGCACCGAGCGCACCGAGCGCAGCGCGGTCGGCTACTCGGCTCCGTCGTACGCGGGCCGCGAGCTGGAGCCCGTCGTCGTCACCCCTTACCCGGCATGAGCTCGCCGATCGAGGAGACCGCACGCCCGTCGCTGGGTGACCTGGTCGGTGAGGTCAGCCGCGACCTCACGACGCTGATCCGCCAGGAGCTCGAGCTGGCCAAGGCCGAGCTGCGACAGAGCGCCACCCGCGCGGGCACCGGTGCGGGCCTGTTGGGCGCGGCCGGGGTGGCCGCGCTGATGGTGCTGATCTTCGTCTCGGTCGCCGCCTGGTGGGCGCTGGGTCGGGTGATCGGCAACTCCTGGTCCGCCCTGGTCGTGGCGCTGGTTTGGGCGGTCATCGCCGCGGTGCTGGCGCTGGCCGGGCGTTCCCGGCTGCGAAGCGTCACGGGCATCCCGCAGACCGCGGACACCGTCAAGAAGATTCCGGATGCAGTCAAAGGCAACGAGGAGACCAACCGATGAGCAATGACCCCGACCAGATCCGCGCCGAGATCGAGCGAACCCGCAGCGACCTCAGCGACAACGTCAACCTGCTCGCCGACGAGGTCAACCCGAAGACCATCGCCCGCCGGCAGACCGAGAAGGTGACCGGGGCGGTCGCCGGGGTCCGGGACAAGCTCATGGGCGCCGCCGACAGCGCGGGCTCGGCGGTCTCGTCGGCCACCGACGCGACCGGTGACGCGGTGTCATCGGCACCCGCGGCCGTGAAGGCCAAGGCGCAGGGCAACCCGCTGGCCGCCGGCGTGGTCGCGTTCGGCGTGGGAATGCTGCTGTCCGCCCTGATCCCGACCTCCCAGCGCGAGCAGCACGCGGCCACGGCCGTCAAGGAGAAGGCCCAGCCCCTGGTCGACCAGGCCAAGGAGTCGGCTCAGGAGGCTGCGGCCAACCTGAAGGAGCCGGCCCAGCAGGCGGCCCAGTCGGTGAAGGAGACCGCGACCCAGGCGGCGGCCACGGTCAAGGACGAGGGCCGGTCGGCGGCCCAGGACGTTGCCGCTGACGCCAACCAGGCAAAGGACGCGGTGGCCGGGGCGGGTCCGACCGGATGAGCAGTGACCCGGCCGCGGTGAAGCACGGCCGGTCGGCGTCGGCGTCGGGCAGCGTGCCCGGCGCCGACGCCGAGACCCCGGCTCAGATACCGGCGCGCGGGTGGCTGCAGATCCTTCGCCGCTCGTGGAAGGAAGCCGGCAAGGACCAGGTGCCGCTGCTGGCAGCCGGTGTCGCCTTCTACGGCTTCCTGTCGATCTTCCCGGCGATGGTGGCCCTCATCCTCAGCTACGCCATGGTCGCCGACCCTTCCACGCTGTCGGCCCAAGTGGCCTCGATGACCGAGGCTCTTCCCGCGGACGCGCGGCAGCTCATCATCTCCCAGCTGCAGGCGCTGGCCACCTCCCAGGGCCGCACCGTTGGCCTGGGAGCCGCCGTCGCGATCCTGCTCGCCCTGTGGAGCGCGGCGGGCGGGATCGGGAACCTGATGACGGCCATCAACGCGGCATACGACGAGGAGGAGACTCGGGGCTTCGTCCGCCGCAAGGCGATGGCGCTCCTGTTCACCCTCGCGGCGATCGTCTTCATGCTTGTCGTGCTCGTCCTGGTCGCCGCCGTCCCGGCGCTGCTCGACCAGGTCGACTCGGCTCTGGTCCGGTTCCTGCTCCAGGTGCTGCGCTGGGCGCTGCTCGCCGGCGCCGTCACCGTGGCGCTCGCCGTTCTCTACCGTTACTCCCCCAGCCGGGACGAACCGAAGCTCCGCTGGGTGTCGGTCGGCGCGGTGACGGCGACGGTGCTGTGGCTGGTGGCCTCGGCCGGGTTCTCCCTCTACGTCAGCTACTTCGGCAACTACGCGAAGACCTACGGCGCGCTGGCCAGCGTAGTGGTGCTGCTGTTCTGGTTGTGGATCACCGCGTATGCAGTGCTGCTGGGCGCGGAGATGAACGCGGAGTCCGAGGAGCAGACCGTGGCCGACACCACCAAGGGACCGCCCCAGCCGATCGGCTCGCGCGGCGCGGTGAAGGCGGACTCCACACCGGGGGACACCACGAGCTGAGCCTGGTCGCGCGGCGCCGTCGCGGGTGCGCCATGATCGTGGCGACCAGCGCCGGGCAGGCAGGAGGCGAGCAAGCATGAGCGGGCGGACCACGGTTCGGCGGACCTCCACCAGGCTGGCCGACGGCCGGGAGCTGATCTACTACGACGACTCGCCGGCGGCCCTGGCCGGGCCGCGCGACAGCGTGGACGAACGCCCGCTGGGTGAGCGGGCTACCGCTGGGACGATGCGGTTGGACGCCCTCACCGGGGAGTGGGTGGCCATCGCCGGCCACCGCCAGCACCGCACGTTCCAACCGCCCGCCGACGAGTGCCCGCTCTGCCCGACCGGCCGGGGCACCGTCCCCTCCGAGATTCCGGCGGCAGACTACGACGTCGTCGTGTTCGAGAACCGGTTCCCGTCGTTCTCGACCACGGCGACGCCGGCCACCGAGGCCGGCCACCCCTTCCTGCAGGAGCGGCCGGCGCACGGGCGGTGCGAGGTGGTCTGCTTCACCGCCGACCACGGCGCCCACTTCTCCTCGCTGACCCCGACCCGGGCCCGGACCGTGATCGAGGCCTGGGTGGACCGCACCCGGGAGCTGAGCGCGATCGCCGAGGTCGAGCACGTCTTCTGCTTCGAGAACCGGGGCCCGGAGATCGGGGTCACCCTGCACCACCCGCACGGCCAGATCTACGCCTACCCCTACCTGCCCGGCCGGACCCGGGCCCTGGTCGACCAGGCCCGAGCTCACCACGAGTCCACCGGCCGGCTGCTCGGCGCCGACATCCTCGCGGCGGAGCGGGCCGACGGGCAGCGGGTGGTCATCAGCGGCGCCCACTGGACCGCATACGTGCCGTATGCCGCGCGCTGGCCGGTGGAGGTCCACCTGGCACCGCACCGGGACGTGGCGGACCTGCCCGGCCTCACCGAGCAGGAGCGGGACGAACTGGCCGTGGTCTACCTGGACCTGCTCCGGCGGCTGGACGCGTACTACGTCGACGCCGCTGGCGCCCCGATCGACCTGCCCTACATCGCCGGCTGGCACCAGGCGCCGGTCCGGGAGGGCCGCGACGTGTCCCGGCTGCACCTGCAGGTGATGTCCGTGCTGCGCTCCCCCGGCCGGCTGAAGTACCTGGCCGGGTCGGAGTCCGGGGTCGGCGGCTGGGTGAACGACGTGCCGCCGGAACGCATCGCGGCCCGGCTCCGCGAGGTCTGACATGCAGGTCGCCGACTCCTTCGGCTCCCGCTTCGGGGCGCCCCCGG
Source organism: Dermatophilaceae bacterium (assembly GCA_035689185.1). Taxonomy (GTDB): domain Bacteria; phylum Actinomycetota; class Actinomycetes; order Actinomycetales; family Dermatophilaceae; genus DASSLY01. The sequence goes on along the minus strand of DASSLY010000113.1, from coordinate 22,910 downwards.
CCGGCGTGTGGTCCGCCCCCGGCCGGGTCAACCTGGTCGGGGAGCACACCGACTACAACCAGGGCCTGTGCCTGCCGATCGCGCTGCCCCAGCGCACGTATGCCGCCGCCTCAGCCCGAGGGGACCGCCGGCTGCGCGTGTGGTCGGCGCAGGTGGGCGAGGTCGGTGAGGTCGACCTGGACGAGGTGGGACCGGGCCGGCCCGCGGGCTGGGCGGCGTACGTCGCAGGTGTTGTCTGGGCCTTGGCCGCGGGCGGGCACCCGGTCGCCGGCCTGGACCTGGCCATCGACGGCCAGGTGCCGCTGGGAGCCGGACTGTCCAGCTCCGCCGCCCTGTCCTGCGCCGTCGGCGCCGCGTGCTCCGACCTGTTCGGGCTGGGGCTGCTCGGCACCGACGAGGGCCGGGCGGAGCTGGCCGCCGCCTGCGTCCGGGGGGAGAACGAGGTCGCCCAGGCCCCGACCGGGGGGATGGACCAGGCGGCGTCGCTGCGCAGCCGCGCGGGTCACGCGCTGCTGCTGGACTGCCGGGACGGGTCGGTGGAGCACGTCCGGTTCGACCTGGCCGGGCACGGGCTGGCGCTGCTGGTGATGGACACCCGGGCCGAGCACGCGCTGGTCGACGGGCAGTACGCCGCGCGCCGGCAGGCCTGCGAGGAGGCAGCCCGGCGGCTGGGGCTGGCCAGCCTTCGCGAGGTGCCGGTGGCGGACCTGGACGGGGCGCTGGACCGGCTCGGCGACGAGGTGCTCCGACGGCGGACCCGGCACGTGGTCACCGAGATCGACCGGGTCACCCGGACGGTCCAGCAACTGCGACAGGACGAGTTCGCCGAGGTGGGAACGCTGTTCGACGCCTCGCACGAGTCGCTGCGGGACGACTTCGAGGTGTCCTGCCCGGAGCTGGACCTGGCTGTCACGGAAGCCCGCCGGCAGGGAGCGCTGGGGGCGCGGATGACCGGGGGCGGCTTCGGCGGCTCCGCCATCGCGCTGGCTCCCGTCTCCGCAGTGGAGACGATCACCGCGGCTGTGGAGCACGCCTTCGCCGACGCGGGTTTCCATGCACCGCAATGCTTCCCGGTCGTCGCCGGGCCACCTGCCGACCGCGACCGCTGAGCCAGGCTCAGCTGCCTGGCCCTTCCGGCGCCTGCGTGCCGTCGGCGTCGTCCGCACCGCCCGTGCCGTCGGCGTCGTCCTCGCCGCCCGTGCCGGCCGGACGGAGCCGTTGCAGGATGCGTCGCTCCAGGGCGCGGCGGTACTTCACGGCCTGCAGCGGCCCCACCTCGGCGACGCCGGCCAGCACGTTCACGGCCTCGCTGCCGACGCGACGGGCCGTCGCCGCGTCGCCGGCCGCCGCAGCGGCCTCGCCGAGGATGCCCAGGCTCTGCGCATAGGCGACCTGGAAGCCGGGGTTGTCCGCGGCCAGCTCGCGGTAGAGGTCGACGGCGCGCTCGGCGACCTGCCTGGCCTGGTGCCGCTGACCGGTGAGCAGGTACCGGTTGGCCAGGTTGCTCTCCGCCGCCGCGAGGTCGGCCAGGTAGCGGGGGTCGTCAGCGGCGAGCCCCCGGTAGAGGCTCGCGGCCAGCTCTGAGGCGTCCCTGGCCTCCTCGGCCCGCCCGAGCTCAGCCAGCCGGTGACCGACGGCGGCGTATGCGGCGGCCCGGTGCGGCATGACGGCCGCCTCCGGCGCGTCGACGTCGAGCAGCCGGCGCAACGCCGAGGCGCTGACGTCGTAGGCCTCGACGTGCCGGCCGAGCCCCGCCAGGGCCTGACCCTGGTTCAGCTCCGCCGTGGCCACGTCGGCCGCGTTCAGCAGCTCGACCAGGTCGGCCTGATGGGTCAGCATCAGGACCACAGCTTCCTGGCTGGCGGCCAGGCCCTCCTCGTGGCGGCCGAGGGCGACCAGCCGGTTGCCGAGGTTGTTCAGCGCCTGGGCCAGCATCGGCAGCCGCGCGCCGCCCTCCTCCGCGACCAGCCGCCGGCCCAGCTCGACGGCCCGTTGCGAGGGTTCCAGCGCTTCCGCGAGCCGACCCACGTCGGCGAACCGGACGCCGAGGTTGGCCAGCGCGGCGAACTCGACCTCTGCTCCCACCGTCTCGCTTGGGCTGGTGACGAGCATGGCGGCCGTCTCGGCGAGGGCCATCGCGGCGTCGTGCCGCCCGGTCGCGGCATACACCTCGGAGAGGTTGACGACGACCTGGACCAACGGCGCGACCAGGCTGTCGTCCGTCGTCCCCAACGCGCGGTAGGCCGAGCTCGCCTCCTCCAGCCGGCTGGTCGCTAGCGCCAGGTCGCCGGTGCGCCGGGCGACCTGGCCCGCGGCGGCCAGGCCCCGGGCGAGCAGGGCGGACAGGGTCGGGTCGGTGGAGGCAGACCGGCGCAGCTGCAGGACGGCCGTCTCGACCACCCCGCCGACGTCAAGGTCCCCCTCGGCGGCCACCTCGGCCAGACCCTCCAGCGCAGACACGGCGCGCTCGAGCAGTCGCCGGCCCAAGCTGGCGCCCAACGGCGCCGTCGACGATGCGACCGGCTCGAGCTGCTTGAGCCGCTGGGCCCAGCCGAGCCGCTGCCCCGACGAGCGTGCGGTGGTCGCGATGGGGATGTCGCGGCCGGGCTCGATGTCCATCGCCGTGTTGCCGCGCGCGGAGCCGATGCCATCGGGCTCGTTCAGTTCACCGGGTGCCGGCAGCGAGGGGCCGAGCTCCTCGGGGGGCACCGGCTGCGGCGCCTCGGGGACTCGGGACACCACGCTTTGCACCGCGGTCGGCCAGTCCAGCTGCGCGACCCGGGCGGCGATCTCGCCGCGCTCATGCTGGACGCCGATCGCCAGCACGCGGTCCAGGGCCGCCCGCAGCTCCTGCATCGGCAGCTGCAGCTGGTCCAGCAGCGCGGCGAGCCGGTGCAGCTGGTCCGGGCCGGCGAGCTCCGCGTGCCGCACGGCATACCGGAGCAGGTAGGGGGAGGCAGTTGCTAGCGAGCCGGCGCGGGCCAGCCGCTCCACCCGGCCGAGCAGCGCGTCGGCGACTGAGCCCGCGAACGGCGCGAACGGCAGCCGGGACGTCGGCCGGAAGGGCGGGCGCAGGTAGTCGGCCAGGGACTGGTGGAAGACCCGGTAGGTGGCCTGACCGGCCTCACCGTCCTGGACGATGTAGCGACCGAGGCGGTCCAGCACGGTCGCCAGGTCCTCTCGGGAGATGGTGGGGCCGCCCTCGGACACCACGTTGGCTACCAGTCGCCACTCCTCCTCCGGGAAGCCGGCGCCGCCGGCCCACGGCAGCGCCGCCATCGCAGCTCGGGCCACCCGGCCGTCGCGCACGACCGTGGGGACCGCCTGGCTCGGCAGCACAGAGGCGGCAAGGTCTTTCTCGAACGCCTCCTGGATGGTCGGGGCGATGCGCTCCTGCCAGCGCGGCCCCGACGTGTCGATCGGCTCGTCCCGGAGCTGGTCGGTCACCAGTCGCGCGAGAAGGAAGGGCCGGTCCGTGAGCTGGGCGCTGCCCAGGCCACGGCTGGAGACGAAGTGGTCGGCGACCAGGGCTGCCATCACCGGGTCGACATCCTTCAGCCGGCCCAGGATGTAGGCGTGGATGTCGCCGAGACCCTGGGCCCGCAGGTCCGGCTGGTCCAGGTCGACGGTGTCCGCCGGCCGCAGCTCCCGCAGCAGGCTGGCCCCCGTCCCGGCCTCACGGCCGGCTCGGGAGGACGCGAGCACGACCGCCTGACGGGCCAACGGCACCAGCAGCTCGCGCACGATGTCAAAGGCCTCCCCGCGTGCCTCGTCCACCCCGTCAACCACGACGACAGGTGCTCCAGCCCGAGCCCACCCGCCATCGGCGGCGTCGAGCAGGTCGCTCACCCCCAGCGGGCTCGGCGGCCCTGGCAGCCATCCCTGGTCCACCAGCGACTCGCTCAGCCGCTCGGCGACCCCGTCCGGAGTGAGCCGACGGACGTTCAGGTGGGCTGCGACCGAACCCAGGCCAGGGTCCTCGACCGCCGCGACGGAATGCTGGTCACGCAGGATGCGCCGTCGTTCCCGGCGGTCGGACAGGCTGACCAGCCGCCCCAGCAGCGCTGATTTGCCGGTACCGGGGGAACCAGTGACCAGGTAGAGACCAGGCGTCCCACGGCGGATCCAGCCGACCAACGAGGTCATCGGCTCGTGCCGGCCGGTGAACCAGACCCGGTCGTCCTGGACCCGGCCGCCACGCGCCGCGGCGAGTAGGTGCTCCACGACCCGGGGCGGTGCCTTGGCGTCGAAGAGCGGGTTCGGCAGCATCCGCTCGGAGTAACCCGACTGCCTGAACCTGGGCGCAGCCTGGCGCCTGGAGCTCCACTCGGCGTTCAACGCCAGCGCCAGCTGATCCCCCCGGATGAGCTCGTTGTGGGCTGACCACTCGGCTCGGGTGACGCGGTCTACCGGGCCCTTCTTCAACAGGCTCAACAGGCGCTGGCCAAGCTCCCCGTCGTAGCTGACCTCGTCGGCACCGCACGCGGTCAGCACGCCGATCCACACGGCGTCGTCGGGGGGCTTTGCGGCCACTATCGCCTCGGCCGCCGCCTCGGCCTGGGCGATCCCCGCCCCCGAGTAGCACGCGTCGACGATGATGAGGATCTGACTGGCCCCGGAGGTGGCGCAATAGCCGGCCAGCTCGGCCAGCGGTATGCCGCCCATCACGGCTTTCGGTGTCGTGTCGCGGGCATAGAGCTTCAGCCCGCCGACCGCCGCGGGCTCGCCGTGACCGCTCCACAGCACGACCAGGACACCGCCGCCCGTGAAGTGGTCCTGCAGCCGCAACCCCCGGCGCCGGACCTTGGCCTCGGTGGGGTCGATGAGCGTCTCGGTCGTGAAGTGCGACCGTAGCCGGCCCCGCAGTGCGCGCACCTCCGTAACCGCAGCGGGCAGCCGGTCGTCCGGGTCGTGGTCGTAGCTGCTCACGCCGAAGCCGAGGTAGAGCGCGTTGCGCTGCGGCACCGTGACACCTCGTTCCTGCGATGGTGGGCCGGCGGTGGGCATGGCCCGCCAGACGGGTCGTCAGCAGCATGATGCCGCGCTCCGGCCAGGGGGTGCAGCCGCATTGCTCAGCCGGCGACGAGCACGACCTCCAGGACGCGCGGGCCGTGCACGCCCTCGACCCGGTCGAGCTCGATGTCACTGGTGGCCGACGGGCCGGCGATCATCGTCAGCGGCCGGGTCGGCTCCAGCATCGCCACCGCCTCGGGCACGGTCTGCACGACCTGCTCGGCTCGCAGCACCACGACGTGACGGTCCGGCACCAGCGTGATCGCCCGCCGCCCCTGGCCCGGGCTGCCGTCTAGGATGATCGTCCCGCTCAGCGCGATCGCGACGGTTGCCGTGGTGAGCACCGCGTCGATCCGGTCGAGGGCCGCGGCGGACAGCAGTTGCGGGTCACCGTCCACGGTGACCCGCCGGCTGCCGGTGCCGGCACGGATCGGCTCCGGCAGGCCGGTCGGGACCACCACGCATTCCGCGCCGCCGAGAGCCTGGTCCACCGCCTCGGCGACCTGGTCCGCACTGGTATGCCGGACCAGCGCTCGGTAGTCGACCAGCCGGTCGACCAACAGCTCCAGCACCTCTGGCGACCCCGGGCGGTGCTCGCCGCGGCGCTGGTACTCCCTCGGGACCGAAGGCGCGGCGGTCGAGCCGGCCAAGGCGGCGCGAACCCGGTCGAGCACCAGCTCACGGCTGCTCATCGGAGCGCTCCTGGTGTTCCTGGCGCCACCACTGGCGGAAGGTCTGCGCCGGCGGGGCCGGCAGGTCACGGCTGGCGGTCCAGGCCGACATGGGTGGCGGCAGCCGGGTGATCCTGCCTTTGCGCCCGCCCAGCCACCGGCCGGCGCGCAGCCCCTGCTCTGCGGCCGCGAAACGCTGCTCGTCGCTCATCACCCACGCGGCGGTCCGCATCGCGGCCGCCCAGCCGTCCGGCACCCGGCGTCCCCGGTCGGCGTCCACCACCTGGGCTCTCAGCTCGACGAGCAACGCGGGGATGTCGATCTTCACCGGGCAGGCGTCATAGCAGGCACCGCAGAGCGAGGAGGCATACGGCAGGCTCGCGTTCGGGTCGTCGTGGCCGTGCAGGCCGGTCAGTTGCGGGGTGAGGACGGCCCCGATCGGGCCGGGGTAGACCGAGCCGTACGCGTGGCCGCCGGTGCGCTCGTAGACGGGGCAGACATTGAGGCAGGCCGAGCAGCGGATGCAGTGCAGGGCTGCCCGACCGACCTCGTCGGCCAGCGCGGCGGTGCGACCGTTGTCCAGCAGGATCACGTGCACCTCCTGCGGCCCGTCGCCAGGGGTGACCCCGGTCCACAGCGAGGTGTAGGGGTTCATCCGCTCCCCGGTGGCGGACCGCGGCAGCACCTGCAGGAAGACCTCCAGGTCGGTGAAGGTGGGCAGCAGCTTCTCGATGCCGACCACCGAGATGAGCCGCTGCGGCAGGGTCAGGCACATCCGGCCGTTGCCCTCGGACTCCACCACGCACAACGTCCCCGTCTCGGCGATGGCGAAGTTCGCTCCCGACACCGCGACCTTCGCAGTGAGGAACTTGCGCCGCAGGTGCGCCCGGGCGGCCATCGCCAGGTCGCGCGGCTCGTCGGTCAGCCCCGGTGGCGCGTCATCCATCTCCGCGCGGAAGATGTCCCGGATCTCGGTGCGGTTGAGGTGGATTGCCGGGACGAGGATGTGCGAGGGCTTGTCGTGGCCGAGTTGGACGATGAGTTCGGCCAGGTCGGTCTCCACCGCCGTGATGCCCTGCTCCGCCAGGTGCTCGTTGAGCCCGATCTCCTGGGTGGCCATCGACTTCACCTTGACCACCGTGGTCTCACCGGTCTCCCGGACCAGGTCCGTGACGATCCGGTTCGCCTCGGCCGCGTCCGTGGCCCAGTGCACCACCCCACCCGCGGCGGTGAACGCGGCCTCGAACTGCTCCAGCAGCTCCGGCAGCCGGGCCATCACGTCGGCCTTCACCGCCGACGCGGCGTCGCGTAGCTGCTCCCAGTCGGCCATCTCCTGCACCACCGCGCGGCGCTTCTCCCGGATGGTGCCGGTGGCACGGGCCAGGTTGCGACGCAGCTGGGCGTTGCCGAGCGCGGTCCGGGCCGCGTCGGGAAAGGACTGGTCGCCGCGCAGCGGGGACGGCTGTGGCTGGTGTCGGGGGGTGCCGAGGAACGTGGTCATGCCACCCGCTCCCGGGTGGTGGCCAGGATCTTGGCCAGGTGCACGGCTCGCACCCCCGTGCCCTGACGGGACAGGCCGCCGCCGATGTGCATCAGGCACGACGCATCGCCGGCGGAGCAGACCGCGGCGCTGGTCGACACGATGTGGCGGACCTTGTCGGCCAGCATGGCGCTGGAGGTGTCCGCGTTCTTGAGGGCGAACGTGCCGCCGAATCCGCAGCACTGCTCTGCGTCCGGGAGCTCGACCAGGTCGATCCCGCCGACCGCGCGCAAGAGCCGCAGGGGCTTGTCGCCGACCCGCAGCATCCGCAGCGAATGGCACGTCGGGTGGTAGGTCACCCGATGCGGGTAGTAGGCGCCCACGTCGGTGACCCCCAGCACGTCCACGAGCAGCTCGGACAGCTCGTACGTCAGCGCCGCCAGCGCCGTCGCCCGTTCGGCCAGGGCCGGGTCGTCCGCTCGGCGCGCCACCATCGCCTGCTGGTGCCGCACCGAACCGACGCACGACCCCGACGGGGCCACCACGACGTCGAAACGGGCCTGCTCGAACGCTTCGACGTAGTGCCGAACCACCGGGGTCGCCTCGGCGAGGTAGCCGGTGTTGACGTGCATCTGGCCGCAGCAGGTCTGAGCCGGTGGGAAGACGACCTGATGGCCGAGCCGCTCCAAGAGGGTGGTCGTCGCCTTCGCCACGTCGGGAAACATCGCGTCACCCAGACACGTCGCCATCAGCGCGATCCTCATGGCGCCCACACTCTCACCTCCAGCAAGGAGGAACACCTCGACGGTTCGGGGAAACCGCCGGGGGGTAAGCCGACTGGCAGGAACGGCCGCAGCCCCAGTAGGGCGTTCGGGGGTCTTGACCCAGCGTCGCGGATGTCACCTCCCGACCCTAGGTCCGTGCCCTGCGCAGGTAACCCGACTGCTCCCGCCGGGTCGCGACCTCGGCCCGCCCTGCCGTCCCGGCGCGTCAGCCCTCCAGACCGGTGGCCGCGTGCGCCGCCCCGACCGGTTTCGACTCCGGTGACCCCCGTTGCCGCAGGTAGATCGACAGCACCACCATGCTCCCGACGGCCAGGAACTCCGACTGCCAGTTCTGCAGCATACGGTTCCAGAAGTCCGGTGACCCCAGGTACTGCGACCAGTCCAACGGCGCCTCGAGCCGGTTCAGCTGCTCCTCGTTGAAGGCGCTGCGGCCGGCGACGAACTGGGCCAGCACGCAGGCCAGGAAGATCACTGCCATGACCAGGCCGAGGGAGGTGGAGTACAGCGACCGCCGCCAGCCCGCCGCCTTTGCCCAGGCCGGCGACTCCGGCTTGGCGAACGGTCCCACCAGCTGGTCCTCGTCGGACTCCAGCCCGACCTTGCCCAGGTCCTTCGACTCCGGCGAGCCGCGCTCGACCAGCCAGACGGTCAGCACGATGTACAGCAGGAACTGCAGGTACTCCGACTGCCAGTTCTCGGCCACGTCGGCGGCGAAGCTCGCGGAGCCAAGGTAGGTCACCAGGCTGATCGGCTGCAGCCCCGCGCTCAGCGCGTCGTCGTTGTATGCCGCTTGCCCCGTCAGTGCCTGCCCCACGAGGGCGAGCAGCATGAGCCCACCGAAGACGAGCGACAGGCCATGGTGGGACAGGTGGGCGCGCAACCGGTTCACCGCTGCAGGGCCCCGACTGTGACCATGTAGGCCAGGCTTGCCGCGACGAACACGAGGTAGCAGGTGAACATCGTCCGCATCCTCAGCCTGCCTCGAATGCGCAGTCGTACGGCTGGTCCTGGCGAGGGCTGCAGCCGGCGGCGGTCACCCGCCAGCCGTCGTCGAAGCTGGCGAGGAACACCGCGTCCGCGTCGAAGACGACCAGGGCGCTGTGGCCGTACACCGACGTGGACCGGACCGCGGCCACCGGCCTGATCGGCAGGGAGGTCAGGGCGGTCGCGCACGCCCGGTCGTCCGGCCCGCGCACGTCCTCGACGGCCCGCTCACTGAGCAGCCGACAGGCCCGCTCCCCGTTGCCGGCGGTGAGCAGCCGATGGAAGTTGACGGCGGCCGCCCGGGCACCGTCGGAGCCGGGGCCTTCGACGCTGCAACCGGTCAGCCCCGCCAGGAGGAGCCCGACGGCAGCGGCCGCTGACGGCAGCGTGGGGCGTGGGCCTGACACGTTCGGCATGGTAGGCCCAGCCGGCCGGCGAAGCCGGTAACCACGCTGCGTCAACAAGCCGGGTGTTCGCCCTCGCCGGAACCGGGGCCCCTCGGAGCAGGCCCCAGCCCGACGTTCGCCTCCGCCGGGTCCGGGGGGGTTCGTGGCGCTTGACCGGTCTCACGGACCCTGGGTCAGTCGCCTGGCCAGGCCGGAGGCGCGGCGGGCCCGGCGTTGGACCGCCGCGCGCACGACGTCCTCCGACCCGACGATACGGACTGTGGTCTTGGCCCGGGTCAGCGCGGTGTACAGCAGCTCCCGGGTGAGTAGCGGCGAATCCGCTTCCGGCAGAACGACGGTCACCGCGTCGAACTGACTGCCCTGGCTGCGGTGCACCGTCATGGCGTGCGCCGTCTCGACGTCGGCGAGGCGGGCCAGCGGGTAGGCCCGGCCGTCGGGGTGCTCACCGTCGGCGATGACGGCGATCAGCTCCGCGCCGGGCGAGGCGCGCGTGACCACACCGGTGTCGCCGTTGTACAGGCCTTGCCCGTAGTCGTTGGCCGTGACCAGAAGCGGCTTCCCGGCATACCACTGCGGCAGCCAGTCGGCGCTGCCGCGCTGGCGGAGCGCTTCCTCGACCTGGTGGTTCCACTGCCGGACCCCGTACGGCCCCTCACGGTGGGCGCAGAGCAGCCGGTGCGCGTCGAGGGCGGCGACGGCACCGGCGCGGTCGCCGGCGGCAGCGGCGTCGACCAGCCGGCCGGCCGCAGCCACGACGACCTCGCGCGCCGTGGCGAGGTCGACGAGTGTGGCGTCGCAGGCTGCCCGCTCCGCGGCGCGGAGAGCGCCGATGGCCTCCTCGGCGTCGCCGCGACGGACGGCGTCGGCGACAACGGCGATGCCGGTGCCGAAGCGGTGGCTCGTGCGCAACCGTGCGACCCGCGGGTCGCCGAGCTGGCCGAGCCCGTCGACCAGGTCGGTGAGGACCGCGCCGGCGTCGACCGACGCGAGCTGGTCGGCGTCACCGACCAGGACCAGCCGGGCGTCCGGTCGCAACGCGTCGAGCAGCCGGGCCGTCAGCGTCAGCGACACCATGGACGTCTCGTCGATCACGACGAGGTCGTGGGGGAGCGGATTTCCCCGGTGGTGGCGGAATCTGCTGCTCGAACCGGGAAGCGGACCGAGCAGGCGATGGATCGTGGTCGCCTTGAGTCCGGCGACCTGCGCCCGGCGTCCGCCGGGGAAGCCATCGGAGCCGGCGGCCGAGGCGACAGCCTGACCCAACCTGGCCGCGGCCTTGCCGGTGGGGGCCGCCAGGGCGACGCGGACCGGCCGCTCGGACGCGGACAGCGCAGCACCGAGGAACCGCGCTATGGTCGTCGTCTTCCCCGTGCCTGGTCCCCCGGTGATCACCGATATCCAATGACGGCAAGCGACTTCCGCCGCCGAGCGCTGCTCGGCGAACGGCTCGCCGACGAAGTGCGCCGCCAGCGACTCCCGCAGCCGCGTTTCGTCAACGACCGGCGGCTGGGCATCGCGGCGGCGCCGGACATCGGCACAGACCTGTCCCTCCTCCTGCCAGTACCGGTCCAGGTAGAGCAGGCCATGGTCCTCACGCAGCACACCTATGGTCGTCAACGGGCTCGCCCTGACCGCGGCGTTCCAGCCCTGGAGGTCGGGCCAGCCCAGCGCCGGCGCAGTGAGCGCAACGGTGGCCAGGTCGAGGCAGACCGACCCCTGCCGCACCGCCCGCACGAGAAGGGCGGCGGCGAGCAGGACCCGTGGGTCGTGCTCGCCGCTGGCCGCGCCCAGCCGGGTGGCCACGTGCACGTCGGCCGGCTCAAGCACCCCGGCGAGGTTGAAGTCGCGCAGCAGTGCGACCGCGCACGTTGCTCGGCGACGGTCCCACGGGCCCTCGACCGGGGCCAGGTCGGCGGTCACGAGGCGGTCTCCGCGGCCCCGTCGAGCAGGTCCGAGATCGCCTCGACCAGGGCTACCGGAGGACGCCACGAGAACACCCCGCAGGGGTGGCCGTCCACGAGCGGGGTTGACGGCCCGCACATCCCGCGGACGTAGAGGTACATCACCCCACCCAGGTGCTCGGCCGGAGAGTACCCAGGCAGCCGCCACCGCAGGAATCGGTGCAGCACCACGGCATACAGCAGGGCCTGCAGCGGGTAGGTGGAGTGGCTCATCGCCTGCGCGAGCCGGTCCGGCCGGTATGCGGCGGCGGTCAGGCCCGCGCCCGGTTCGCCCAGCCAGTTGGTCTTGTAGTCCACGACGAGGTACCGGCCTCCCACCCGCATGACCAGGTCGAGCGAGCCGGTGAGATAGCCGCGCAGCGACTGCGACTCGTAGGCCGGGTGGTCCACGGTGTCCGCGAAGGGCCGCAGCGGGTCGCCGGGACCGAGGTGGGTCCGCAGCGCAGCCGCGAGGTCGCGCACCGTCGCCCCGCAGGACGCCGCCGTGCGGTCGTCGCCACCGGCCAGGGGCAGCTCGAAGTCGAGTTCGGCCATGCGGTCGGTGCGGCGCACCTGGCGCAGCGTGGTGGCGGCCAGCGGCCCGAGGGGGGTGTCGCAGACCGCGACCAGCGCGTCCGCGAGGACCGCCCGGTCCAGGTCGACCGGCCAGCGGACCAGCTGCTCGTCGATGTGGTGCAGCAGCTCGGCCCGCCAGTCGCCGCCACGGTCGGGGGCCTCGGGGTCGGCGTGCTCGAGCACGGCGTGCACCAGCGAGCCGAACGTCGCCCCAACGGGCAGTTCCGCCATCGGGGAGACCAGGTCCGCGACCGTGGCGGCCGGGGCCGTGGTCGTGCCCAGCTCCGGCTCGTCGTCCCGGGGCGGGTCTTCCGGCTCGCTCGTCGGCGGCAGCGACCCGTCGCTGGCCGTCTGGGTCGCCCGGGTCAGCGACGTGTATGACGTGCGCCGCCAGTCCTGGTCGACCACGCGGTCGAACCGTCGTACCTGCAGTCGGCCGGGCTGCGGGTTGCCGAGCGAGCCGGCCAGCCCGGCCGGCTCGGCCAGCTCCACGACCGGTCCGCCGGCCTCCTGCCACACCTGCGCCCGGGCCCACGCGGCCGCGTCGCCGAGCAGCGGGTAGGAGTCCGGCACCTGACTGTGGCCCGGCGGGCGGCCGAAGAGCACCCGGTGCAACGCGGACGAGGTGGTGTTCCGGGCGCTGGGGACCCACCAGGTGACGACCTGGGACTGGGCCCGGGTCAGAGCGACGTAGAGCAGCCGCAGGTCCTCCCCCGCCTCCTCCTGAAGCGCTCGGGCAAGGTTCGGACCCGAGGCGCGACCACCCACGTCGATGCAGCGGACGCCGTGGTCGTCGTGGAACAGCGGCATCTGGGGGGTCACGGGGAAGGAGTCGGCGGCGCTGGGCAGGTACACCACCGGGAACTGCAGACCCTTGCTGCCGTGCACGGTGAGGATCTGCACCGCCGCAGCGTCGCTGTCCAACCGGCGGGTGCGCTCGGTCGCGACGGTGGCCCTGTCCTGCGCCATCTGTTGCCGCATCCAGGAGATGAGAGCGCCCAGGCCGAGCCGCTCGCGCGCGGCCACCTCGTGCAGCACCTCCGCGATGTGCCTCAGATCGGTCAGCGCCCGCTCGCCGTCAACCTGCCCGAGCACCCGGGTGGCCAGCTCGCCGGAGGCGCTCGCCGCCTCGAGCACCGCCGCCACCCCACGCTCCTTCAGCAGCTGGGCCCAGTCACGAACGGTGTTGGCGAGGGTGTCGGTCAGACCGTCCCCGCTGGTGCCGAGGTCGGTGGCGGTCCGCCCGAAGAACGGCGTCAGCGCGGCCGAGCGGACCCGGGCGCTGCGATGTGGCTGCGCCATCGCCTCGAGCAGGCACAGCCAGTCCCGGGCGGCCTCGGTGGCGAAGACGTGGCCTGAGCCGGCCACGACCGACCGGATGCCGTGGCGGGACAGTCCCTGCTCGGCGGCCGCGCACTGCTTGCGCGTCTCGCAGAGCACGGCGATGTCGCGCGCCTGTAGCGGCCGCCCGTCGAAGGTGGCGCCGGAGGCGAGGAGCGCTTGGATGTCGAGGGCGAGGTCGTTCGCGACATGCTTGCGCAGCAGGTCGATCGGGACGCCCCGCTCGCCGGTCACGCCGAACCGGGCGCGGTCGACCACCCGCAGCCGGAACGGGCTCGGGTGGGGCGCCCCGACCAGCCGGGAGCCTGCGTGGGAGGCACGCACCTCGCGGACGACGATCTGGTCGTCGCCCAGGGCTGCACCCCGCAGGAGCGCCTGGATGGCATCGAGCAGCGGCGCGTCGCTGCGGTGGTTGGTGTCCAGTGTCGCCAGGGCGCCGGCGGTCCGCGCCGCGCTCAGGTAGGTGACGACGTCGCCGCCGCGGAAGGCGTAGATGGCCTGCTTGGGGTCGCCGATCAGCACCATCCGGGCGACACCGGAGAAGGCCCGGTCGAGGACCTGCCACTGGACCGGATCGGTGTCCTGGAACTCATCCACCAGGACCACCTTCCACCGGCCGCGCATCCGTGCCCGGGCCGGTGCGTCCGCTGGCTCGAGAGCGTCCGCCAGCTGGCTCAACAGGTCGTCGTAGCTGAGCATCCCGAGACCGCGCTTGCGCTGGTCCAGCTCCGCGCGCACGGCCGCAGCGAAGTCCCGGCGGCGCGCCATGCTGGCGTCAACGGCGTCCGCGGTGTCAGCGGGCTCGAGCCGAGACTGGGGGTCTGCCACGGAGGCCCGAGCGATCCTCAGCGCGGTCGGCCGGTCGAACACGGGCTCGCCGCCGGAACGGGCGAAGCCCCGGACGTACAGGTCGTCCACGACCTCCACCAGCAGGTCGTCCAGGTCCTCCACGAGGTGAGCGGCCGCGTCGGTGTCGCCGGCGACGCCGAGACTGCCCAGCACCAGCTGGCAGAACTGGTGCGTGGTGGCGATGGTCGCCGAGTCGAAGTCGGCCAGAGCGCGCCGGACCCGGGCCCGCCGATCGGCGATCTCGTCCTGCCGCCCCGCCAGCAGCAAGCCCATCAGGGGACGGATCCGCGGGTCGACCGGCGCGGGGTCCACCTGGTCGTCCCCGCCGGGTGGACCGGGAGGGGACAGCACCCGGGCGGCGGCGACCAACTGCTCGCGGACGCGTTCCCGCAGTTCCTGGCTCGCCGCGCGACCGAAGGTCACGACGAGCATCTGGTCCAGGCTCGCGTGACCCTCCGCGACGAGGCGAGTGACCAGCGAGGCGATGGTCCACGTCTTGCCCGTTCCGGCGCTGGCCTCGAGCAGCGTTGTGCCCGCAGGCAGTTCGCCCGTGACGGAGAACGACCGGACGGAAGCGACGCCGTCGTGCGCGGCGGGCTGTGGCGGCGTGGCAGTCAAAGGCGTCGCAGCCTCTCGTGCTCCATCAGCGGACCCCAGACCCGCACGGCATACCGGCCGAGGCGGGTCTGCTCGTCGTTCCAGTTCTCGTCTGCGGCGGGGGTCCCGGCCACGGCGGCGAAGTCCGCACGCGGGCCATAGACAAGGACGTGCTCACGGTCCTCCTGTTCTCCGGGCACAACGGCGCCGTCTGTGGTCTCCCAGGCCCGCCGTGCTGCCCGATCCGGCGGGTTGCCCTGCCTGCTGGCCTCGCACCAGGCGTGCGCGCTGTTGATCGGCAGCGGCAGCGGTTGGCTCATACCGCGGTCGTAGACGTCGACCAGGTCGAGCAGCAGCGCGCGCGCGTCTCCCGGCGCGACAACGAGCGCCGAGCGCTGCGGACTGCGCTGGCTCGAGTGCCAGCCGAGGGCGCAGGCGGTCCACTCGGTGTCCGGGTGCGCTGCGCAGAGGGCGAGCAGGTCGACCCAGGCGGCCATCCGGTGCTTGGATCGCAGGGAGGAGTAGCTGACCCGGACGACCTGCTCACCGCGGATGTCGCCCACCGCACCCGTCAGGCGCCGCCCGCGGCCCAGGTCGACCGAGACATCCACCGTCCGCTTCGGCAGCGCCAGCAGGTCCCCAGCGGCCGCGAGCAAGGCGCCGGCCTTGGCCGTGACGTCGCCCAGGACGCGATCACCCAGGCCGGCCGGGGGCAGGTCGCCCCGGCGCAGCTCGGCATCGAGGACGGCTTCCGCCGGGTCGCCCTCGATGAGCCTGCGCAGGATGCGGTCGCCGATCCCCCACCGCGCCAACGCGTCCAGCTCCACCGGCATGGCGTCGTCCGGCTCCGCGAGGTCCGCCGACACGGCGACGTCGAGACGGCTGCGGAGGAAGGCCCGGACGGGATGGGCGAAAAACGCCCTGAGCTCCTCGAGGGTGACCTCCTCCTGGGGGGCGGCGGCCGGCAGCGGCCCGGGTAGGAACGGGGGACGCGGGCTGCGGGGACCGGCGGCCGCCGTCGCGCCCGCCAGCGCACCCCGGTCGAAGGAGAAGGGCCCGGTCCCTCGCAGTGCTCCCGCGGTCAGGTTGCGCGGGTCGTAAGGCTGCAGCGGGTGCCGGGTCACGACCTGCGCGCGGACCGGCCCCGTCGTGGTGCGGGCAGTGAGGTCCAGCGCGTCCAGCAGCTCGCCCACCGGCACGGCGGGCGGCCGGGTCTGCCCCGTGTGCTCGTCCGCGCCGGTGTAGGTGATGACCAGGTGCTCGGTCGCGGCGAGGACCGCGTCCAGCAGCAGCTGCCGGTCTTCGCTGCGCGCGTCGCGCTCCCCGGTCAACGGCGTGCGTGCCAGGACGTCGTCCCCGTTCACGGAGACGGTCCGCGGGAACACGCCGTCGTCGAGACCGACCAAGCACACCACGCGGTGCGGCACCGACCGCATCGGCACCATCGTGCATACGGTGAGCGACCCGGTGCGGAAGTTCGCCCTGGTGGGCCGGCCGCCGGTGCGCTGCTCGAGCACGGCCCGCAGGTCCGCCCGTCGCATCACCGGGTCGCCGTCCGACTCAGCCGCCCGGGCGTCCGCGGCGACGGCGGCCAGCTCCCGCTCGAACTGCACGACCTGCCAGGCGTCCTGCGCCGCAGCCGAGCCCAGCGAGTTGACACCGTCCTGTAGCTCGCGCAGCCACTCGTCGAGCCGTGTTGCAGCGGTGAGGGACTCGACACACGACTCGAGCCGAGCGAGGAGTTCTGCGAATCGCCCGGCCACGTCGACGGAGGCGCTGGGGACGTCGTCGAGCGGCAGCACCTCACCGACCAGGGCCTCCCCCTCGCTCATCGCGACACCGACCAGGAGCCGGTCCAGCCCCGCTCGCCAGGTGTTTTGCGGGAACCCCTGCAGCCGGTATGCCGTGCGAAGACTCTCGTTGAGCCCCCACCTGACCCCGGCCTGCCCGGCCCACCCGGCCATCGTCGTCAGGTCGTCGTCGCCGAACCCGAACCGGTGACGGACCGGCGGCGTCGCGGCCAGGTCGAGCACCTCGGTCAGGGTGGCGCGGCTGCCTGCCAGCCCGATGAGCTGCGCCGCCAGGGACAGGAACGGGTTGGTGGCGGCCGGACCCCGGTCGGCGAGCTGCACCCGCAGCCGGTGCGCCGGGTGCCCGTCGGGCACGACACCGAGCAGGCCGAACCCGGCCTGGACCAGCGGCGCGTAGGTCTCGATGTCCGGGCACATCACGAGCACGTCGCGAGGCTGCAGGGTCGGGTCGTCCTGCAGCAGCCCGGCCAGGACCTCCCGCAGCACCTCCACCTGCCGGGCCGTCCCATGCGTGGCGTGAACCTGCACGCTGAGATCGTCGGGAGCAACCAGCCGGTTCTGCCGTATCAGCCCGGTCGGCTCCCGGTTGGCGCGGATGTCGGACTGCAACCAGCCCAGCAGGGTGGCGGTCGCGGCCACCGGATCGGCCACGTGCACCGCGGCTGGTCGCAGGGCGCCCAGCGAACGCGACAGTTCACGTGAGTCACGCCCCAGCGACAGCAGGAGCGGGTGCTCGACCTCGCCGGAGCGCCGGTCCTCGGCGCGGGGGATGGGCGAGGCGTCCGCGGTGCCGGTCAGCCGCCAGAGCCGCGACCACAGGGCAGGCGAGGCAGTGGGTAGCCAGACATGGACCTCGCGCACGTGGCCGACCGCCCGCAGGAGCTCGATCTCGGTGACCGGCAGCCGGGTGTGGCCGAACAGCGACAGCCGGTCCGGCAGGGCCAGGCGGTCACCGGCCCGGATCCGCGCCAGCGTGTCGCGGTGCCGTTCCGGGGGCGTCGGGGCGCCGACGCGCTCGGCCACGCGCCGCCACAGCCCGGGCTGCCAGGCCAGGTCGTCGTCGAGGCTGCCGCCCGCGCCGTTGTCGTCCCTCCCCGCCGACCAGTCGTCGACCAGCTGGGGCCGTTGCACCGCATACGCGGCGAAAAGCCCGGCGATGCGGCGGGCCACCGACCACCGCCGGTCCCGGCGCAGGTCCCGGTCCGTGCCGGTGAGCTGCTCCCCCAGGTGCCGGGACAGCGGGGCGCACCACGGCTCGCCCAGCGACTCGTCAATGGCCGCCAGGACCGGCCAGACCAGCCGGTCCGGATCCCACGGGTCGGTGCGGTCTGTCCCCGTGAGCAGCGCAACCAGCGACCGCGGGTTGACGAAACGGACACCCGCGCAGACTCCGTCGCCGCGCCCCCGGCCGACGCCGAGGTGGTGGGATAGCCGTTGCGTCAGCCAGCGCTCGACACCCTTGGCCGGGACCACGACGAGCTCCTCGGCGAAGACGTCCGGCAGCGACTTGGCCAGCAGCGCCCCCAGGTCGTCCGCCAAGCGGTCCGTGCGCTCGGCGAGGTGCAGCTCGATCCCCACGCCAGCGACCCTAGTGGCGGCCTCCGACAGCGGGCACCGGCAGCGGGCACCGACAGCGGGCAACGGCAGCTACTGGCGCCCCGCGCTCACCTCCCGCCGCCGCAGCCCTGGTGCCCGTAGCCCAGGCCGGGCATCGGGCGAAACACCAGCTGCTGGTGCAGCCCGCTGGTGCCACCGTTGAGGGCGCCGCCGACCAGGTTTGCGTCCATCGCCTCCATCTCACGTGGGCCGAGCACGCGGCGCCCGAGTACGGACGCGCCGAAACCACTGGCGTACCTCTCGATCCGTCCCTGCATCCGGTCGGCCATCCGCTCCAGGTCGTCGTGGTCCCAACGTCCCGTGATGCCGGCCGCGCCGGCGTCGCCGACCATCGCGCATCAGCACTCATCTGTCGTCGGAGCGGGAAACCTCTGCCGTACCCAGGGCGGCTGGCGTCAATCGCCGCGCGCGGTCCAGGACCGGGGCAGGGTCGGGTGCGTCGCTCGACCTCACCGGCGACGCGCGAGCGCCCACAGCGCAGCTGCTCCGGCCGCGGTCAGCGCCCCGGCGGCGCTCAGCTGTGGGTACCGGTGCGCCACCCACTGTTGCGTGCTGGTGCTGACGGCGCGGGCGTCGAAGGCACCGTGGGCGCCGAAGTCTCGGCCACCCACTCCGTCCGCCGGCTGCCAGAGGTTCGCCGGCTGGTCATCGGGTTTGGCTTCCCCGGTCTGCTGTGAGGAGAAGCCGGTCCGGGCCAGGTACCGGTCCAGTAGCCCTGGCGCCACGGCGTTCGCCAGCAGCGTGCCCACCGTCGTTGCTCCTACCCAGTACTCGCGGCGCCTCGGGTGGTCCGCGGCATACGCGACGGCACGAGCGGCCACCTCCGGCTGGTAGATGGGCGGGACCGGCTGCGCCTGCTCCGGAAGCCGTGACAGCACCCAGGAGAACTGAGGAGTGTTCACGGCGGGCATCTGCACCATCGTCATGTGCACGTTGCTGCGCTCGTGCATCAGCTCGCAGCGCAACGCTTCATGGAAGCCCTGGAGCGCGTGCTTGGCGCCGCAGTAGGCGGTCTGCAACGGGATGCCGCGATACGCCAGCGTCGACCCCACGTGCACGATCGTCCCCCGGTCACGGCGCTTCATCCGTGGCAGCACCGCCATCGTGGCGTACACGTACCCCAGGTAGCTGACCTCGGTCACCCGCTTGTACTCCGCCGGTGTCACGTCGTCGAACCGCGCGAACACGGAGGTGAAGGCGACATTGACCCACACGTCGATGGCGCCCATCTGCGACTCGATGCGGTCAACTGCCGAGGCCACCTGGTCCGCGTCGGCCATGTCGGTCGGGATGGGCATGACCTCGGCACCGAGCTCGCGCGCCTCGGCCTCGGCCGCTGCCAGGCCGGTCTCACCCCGGGCCAGCAGCGCGAGCCGGTCTCCGCGGCGCGCGAACTCGCGCACGCATGCTCGTCCGATGCCCCCGCTGGCGCCGGTGACCACGACCAACCGCCCCATCACGGCCCACCTCTCCCGTCGACACCCGCCACGGCCGGTATGCCGCCGCCCGGCACGAGGGGCACGCTAGCGCTACCCGCTCGACGGGCCCGCGGGTGACCTCTCGCCGGTCGTGGGCGGGTCTTGGCGAAGCGGTTGTCGATGCGGCGGGCGCTCTGGGGCCAAGCGGGCGGGGCGGCCGATGCGGTGGGAGTCTGGGCTCACGGCGCTGCGCCAACCAGGCGGCGGCAACGGTGGAAGGGTGCTGGGGATGTCATTGGACGTGGATCGACTGCTCGCCGAGCTCACCGTCTCGGAGAAGGCGTCGCTGACCAGCGGGTCCTCGTTCTGGTACACGCGCCCGGTCGACCGGCTCGGCATCCCGAAGATCATGGTGTCCGACGGCCCGCACGGCCTGCGCGCCCAGCCCGGCGCCGGCGACCATGTCGGGCTCGGCAGCAGCGTGCCGGCCACCTGCTTCCCGACCGCGTCGGCGATCGCCTCGTCCTGGAACCCCGACCTGCTGCGGCGGGTCGGGGCCGCGCTGGCGGCGGAGGCCAGGGCGTGCAACCTGTCGGTCATCCTCGGTCCGGGCGTCAACATGAAGCGCTCGCCGTTGTGCGGACGCAACTTCGAGTACTTCTCCGAGGACCCGTTCCTGGCCGGTGAGCTGGGCGTCGGCATCGTCGACGGCATCCAGTCCGGCGGGGTGGGCACCTCGGTGAAGCACTACGCCGCGAACAACCAGGAGGACGACCGACTGCGCGTCGACGCCCAGGTCGACGAACGGACGCTGCGCGAGATCTACTTCCCCGCGTTCGAGCGGATCGTGACGGCCTGCCAGCCGTGGACGGTCATGTGCTCCTACAACAAGATCAACGGGGTCTCGTCATCGGAGAACCGGTGGCTGCTCACCACCGTGCTGCGCCAGGAGTGGGGCTTCGAGGGGCTCGTCGTGTCGGACTGGGGCGCGGTCTATCACCGGGTGCCGGCGCTGGCGGCGGGCCTGGACCTGGAGATGCCGCCCAACCTGCCGCGCAGCCCCGACCAGGTGGTTGCCGCCGTCGAGTCCGGGCAGGTGTCCGAGGCCGTCCTGGACGGCCGGGTCCGGGCCGTGCTCAACCTGGTGGCCAAGGGGATGGCCGTGCTCGACCTGGACGAGGACTTCGACGCCGACGCCCACCACGGCCTGGCCCGGCAGGCGGCGGCCGAGTCGGTCGTCCTGCTGAAGAACGACGACGGCCTGCTGCCAGTCGCCCCGGGCGTGCGGGTCGGCGTCGTGGGCCAGTTCGCCCGGACCCCCCGGTTCCAGGGGGCGGGGAGCTCGCAGGTCAACCCCACCCGGTTGGACGTGCCGCTCGACCAGCTGCGGACGCGGGTCGACGTCGTCGGCTTCGCCGCCGCATACGGCATCGGCGACACGAGCGGGGACGACCGGCTGCGCGAGGAGGCGGTGGCCTTGGCGCGGGAGTGCGACGTCGTGGTGATGTTCCTCGGCCTGCCGGCGGCGGATGAGTCCGAGGGGTTCGACCGCACCCACATGCTCCTGCCCGCGTCGCAGCTGGCCGCCCTCGCGGCCGTCAGTGCGGCCAACCCCCGGGTGGTGGGCGTGCTCGTCAACGGCTCGACGGTCCTGCTCGGTGAGGTGGTGCCGCGGGTGTCGGCGCTGCTGGAGGCCTGGCTGGGCGGGCAGGCGGCAGCGGGCGGTATGGCGGACGTGCTCACCGGCGTCGTGAACCCGTCGGGACGGCTCGCGGAGACCATCCCCCACCGGCTGGAGGACAACTCCTCGTTCCTGAACTTCCCCGGCGACTCCCAGGTCGTGCGCTACGGGGAGGGGCTGTACATCGGCTACCGCGGATATGACAAGGCCCGGCAGGACGTGGCCTTTCCCTTCGGGTTCGGCCTGTCCTACACGACGTTCGACCTGTCCGACCTGGCCGTGACGATGTCCGGGTCGGTGGCGGGGGGCGACCTCGCGGCCGCCGTCGAGGTCACCGTGACCAACACCGGCCAGGTGGCTGGCGCCGAAGTGGTCCAGGTCTACGTCCGCGACGTCGAGGCGTCCGTGAGCCGCCCGGTCCGCGAGCTCAAGGGCTTCACCAAGGTCTGGCTGGAACCAGCGCAGAGCGCCCGCGTCACCGTCGCGCTGAACCAGCGCGCCTTCTCCTTCTGGTCCACCCGCCTTGGCCGCTGGGTCGTCGAGGCCGGCGAGTTCGCGGTGGACGTGGGCCGGCACTCCCGCGACCTGCCCCTCTCGCAGACGCTCACGGTGCACGCGCCGTCCATCGCCCCGCCGCTGACCCGGGACTCCACGCTGCGTGAGTGGCTCGCCGACCCGGTCGGCCGCCAGCTGATCCGGGATGCCGCGGCGGCCGGCGCTCCCGACCCGGCGGCCGACGAGGAGTTCGTCAAGGTGGTCGGGACCATGCCGATGAGCACCCTCGCGGCTTTCGAGAAGGCGAGCCTGGACCACGACACCCTGGACCGGCTGGTCGCGGAGTGGCAGGCGCGTACGCGCACGGCGACCTGACGCGGCGGCGGTTGCCTACCGGCGAGAGGCGAGCCGGGGCGAGCCACCGCGCTAGCTGCCACCGGCGGTCGCGGCGAGTGCCCCACTGGTAGGCCGGAAGGTGCGCGTGGTCCCGGTGCTCCGCAGCAGGGCCCGCAGCCCCCAGAGGTCCCCGGACAGCGCGCCGTGGGTCCTCGCCTGGACCAGCAGGTTGCCCAGGGCTGTCGCTTCGACCGGTCCCGCCACGACTTCGCGCCCGCTGGCGTCGGCGACCAGCTGGCAGAGCAGCGCGTTCTGGCTGCCACCGCCGACGAGGTGGATGACGTTCACCTGCCGTCCGGACAGAGCAGCCGCCTGCTCGACAGCAGCGGCGAACGCGATGGCGAGGCTGTCCAGGATGCAGCGAACCATCGCCGGCACCGTCTGCGGCAACCGCTGCCCGCTGGCGCGCAGGGCCGCCTCGACGCGGGCCGGCATGTCGCCCGGCGGCAGGAAGCTCGGGTCGTCCGGGTCGAACTGCGGTCCCCCGGAAGGGACCTCGGCGGCCTGGGCCAGCACGTCGCCAAGTCGGACGTCGAGGCCGCGCAGGTTCCAGGTCCGCAGCGACTCGGACAGGACCCACAGGCCCATGACGTTGCGCAAGTAGCGGATCGTGCCGTCGACCCCGCGTTCGTTGGTGAAGTTCGCGGCCCGGCTGGCCTCGGTGAGCACGGGCGTGGCGAGCTCGACGCCGACCAGGCCCCAGGTGCCGCAGGAGATGTAGGCGAAGTTGGCGTCCTCGGCGGGGACGCCGACGACGGCGGAGGCGGTGTCGTGCGAGCCGACAGCGGTGAGCACGGGCGGCCGGGTCACGCCGAGCTCACCGAGCACCGTGGGGCTCAGCTCGCCGAC
>DASSLY010000112.1:0-4443 GCA_035689185.1 Dermatophilaceae bacterium | reverse complement strand
CCCTCGCCCGGACTGGCCAGCACGTCCCGGGCGGCCCGGAGACGGGTCGGCGGGTCGGCGGGTCGGCGGCGGGCGCGGATCGGAGGGGGGTGTGAGGTGGTGGCGAGGTCGGGTGCGCTTGCCTGCCGTGGGCAGGCGTGCCTCCGGCTCAGGCAGTGCTCAGGCGGTGCTCAGGCGGTGCTCAGGCGGTGCTCAGGCGTGGGTGCGGGGCTGCTGCTGGGTGATGCAGTGGATGCCGCCGCCCCGGGCGAACAGCGGCCTGGCGTCCACCCCGACCACCTTCCGCCCGGGGTACGCCTCACCGAGCAGCCCCAACGCCTGGTCGTCGCGGGGGTCGTCGAAGGTGCAGGCGACCACCCCGTCGTTGACCACGAGGTGGTTCACGTAGTTCCAGTCGACGGGGCCCTGTAGGTCGACCAGGGTGCGCGGCGCCGGCAGATGCACCACGTCGACCGGCAGGTCCACCAGGAACCGGTCCAGTTCGACGCATACTTGCGCGTCGGGGTGCCCGGGGTCGTCCTGCCAGTGCAGCAGCAGGGTGCCGGGACTAGGCAAGGTGGCGACCATGTCGACGTGGCCGCGGGTGCCGAACTCCCCGTAGTCGCGGGTCAGCCCGCGGGTCAGCCAGACCACCGAGGCCGAGCCGAGCGTGCGCGCCAGCTCCGCCTCCACATCCGCCTTGCTCATCCCCGGGTTGCGGAACGGGTCCAGCTGCACCGTCTCGGTCACCAGCACGGTGCCCTCGCCGTCGACGTGGATCGCCCCGCCCTCGTTCACCAGTGGTGAGGTGATCACCTGCGCCCCGGCCAACGACGCGACCGCCGCGCCGACCGCCGCGTCGTGCGACCAGCGGGCCCAGGACTGCTGCCCCCAGCCGTTGAACACCCAGTCCACCGCACCGAGCCCGCCGTCGGGGGAGAGCACGAAGGTCGGCCCGATGTCGCGCATCCAGGCGTCGTCGAGCGCCGCCTCGTGCAACGTCACCTCGGCGCTGAGGAAGCCCCGCGCCAGCGCCTCGTCCGCAGCAACCACGAGCATCGAGACCGGCTCGAACTCGGCCACCGCGTTCGCCACGGCGGCCCAGGTGCGCCGAGCCAGATCGGCCTCCGCGGCACTGTCGCCGAGCGTGTACCCCGCCGACGGCCAGGCCATCCAGACCCGCTCCTGCGGCGCCGACTCGGCCGGCATCCGCCACCCCGCGGTCACGAGCCGGCTTCGCGGGCAACGGGACTCAGCAACGCGGCATACGAATCCGGTCGGCGGGTCCGGAAGAACGGGAACAGCTCCAGCCAGTCCCGGCGCTGGGCCAGGTCGAGGTCGGCCACCAGCACGGCCGCCTCGTCGCGCGGGGCCTGGACCAGGATCCGGCCGTACGGGTCGACGACGAACGACGAGCCGTAGAAGGTGATCAGCCCCTCGGTGCCGTAGCGGTTTGGGACCGCGATGAACAGCCCGTTGGCGATCGCGTGCCCAACGATGACCTGCTGCCACAGCGGCTGGGTGTCGAAGTCCGGGTGGTCCGGCTCGGAGCCGATCGCCGTCGGGTAGCACAGCAGGTCGGCGCCGGCCAGCCCGTACAGCCGGGCCACCTCGGGGAACCACTCGTCCCAGCAGGTCGGCAGCCCCAGGCGCACATGTGGCTCTGCGAGCGACACGACCGGGTATGCCGCGTCGGCCGGACCGCCGCGGAAGTACTTGTCCTCGTAGTAGCCCGCAGTGACCGGGATGTGCATCTTGCGGGTCCGGGCGACAATCGCGCCGGACGGCGACACCACCACGGCGGTGTTGAAGCCCAGGCCGTCCGTCGCGTCGGCCCGCTCGTACAGCGAGATGTGGACGTGGGTCGCGTGCGTCGTGGCCAGCTCCCGGGCGAAGCTGACGCTCGGACCGTCCTCCAGCGGCTCGGCCGCCCGTGAGGGCACTCCCGTCGGCAGCGTGTCCGCCGGGTAGCGGGACAGGGTCAACTCGGGCAGAAACACGATGCAGGCTCCGGCCTCGGCCGCCTGCCCGACCCCCTCGGCCAGGCTCGCTCGCAGCGCCTGCGGGTCCTCGTGCCAGGCGTGCTGAACCAGGCCGACCCTGACCGGCGGCCGGTCCGGCGACCTCACCCGGGCGGGGGACTCGGGCACGTCGAATGCGGTGATCAGCTGCATGGGCCCACCTTCCTCGCTGGCCCGGCCCCGCCCGCCCAGCCGCTGGGCGGGCCCGGCCGGCCGGCATACCGGCTCCGCCTGTCACCGTAGCGCGGGCGTGTGAGACTGCGGCGGTGCGGCAGAGCGAGTTCTGGCAGCTGATGGAGGCGGAGTTCGGGCCGGCTTACGCGCGGTCGCTGGCGCGTGACCACGTGCTCGGGGATCTCGGACACCGTTCTGCCCAGCAGGCGCTCGCCGACGGCGAGGCGCCGCGGGCGGTTTGGCTGGCCCTCTGCATAGACCTCGACGTGCCGCCGGAGCGCCGCCTGGGCCGCGACGTCCGGCGCCGTCCGTCCAACCCCTGAGCCAATCCGGCAGGCCCGCCTGCGGACCCGCAGGATTGGCCAATGCGGCGTTCCGTCTCGAGCACCATCGTCATGGAGTCCGAACGCCCTGCCCGGGTGGCGATGCTCGTCAGCGTCGCCGACGTCGCCGGTCTGGCCGTGACCGAGTCGTTCTCGGTGACGGCCGACGGCAAGCAGTTGCCGCACAAGGAGATCCGGGGCCAGCACGGCACCCGGATCCACGTCGTGGAGACTCAGGTCGGCAGGGTCGAGGTGGCTTACCAGGCCAGCGTCGAGGGGGTCGGCGAGCCGCCGGCGGAGGATCCGCTGGACCTGCTCACCTACCTGCGGCCGAGCCGGTATGCCGAGTCGGATCGCCTTGCCGTCGTGGCACGTTCGGAGTTCGCCGGCCTGGAGGGCACCGAGCTGCTTCGCTCGGTGGCGTCCTGGGTGGGCGAGCGGCTGCTCTATGTCAGCGGAGCCAGCCGGGTCGTCGACAGCGCGGTGGACACCCTGCTGTCCGGGCAGGGAGTCTGCCGCGACTTCACCCACCTGCTCATCGCGCTGCTCCGTGCCCGGGACATGCCGGCGCGGATGGTGGCCGTGTACGCGCCCGGGCTGAAGCCGATGGACTTCCACGCGGTTGCCGAGGCCTACGTCGACGGGCGGTGGCTGGTGGCGGACGCTACCCGGCTGGCGCCGCGGCGGTCGCTGCTGCGGATCGCCACCGGCCAGGACGCCGCCGACACCGCGTTCCTGTCCGCCTACGGCGGCGGCTTGCGGCTGATGGACCTGCAGGTGAGCGCGGTGGTGGACGGGGAACTGCCGGTGGAGGACCAGGAGGAGCTGCTCAGCCTGGGGTAGACCGGGCCGTCGGGGATGGGGTCCCGCTGCTGACATGACGGCGTGTCGCCGCCACCTCGAACATCTGTTCGGTATGTTGTCCACATGGGTCGGCCGACCGGCCCGTCGTCCACAGCCGGTATGGCGGCGGCGACGGTCTGTCGGTCCCGGCACCTAACGTCTGACCCGAGTCGACTGCGACCGGGTCGCAGGCAGACGGCGGACCACGACAGCCCCTCGGGGCGGAGGAGCGGGTGAGGACATGGCGGTAGCCGACAAGGCCAAGTCGCTGGACACGGTGATGGCCCAGGTCGAGAAGCAGTTCGGCAAGGGCGCGGTCATGCGGTTGGGCGACAACGTCCGCCCGCCGATCGACGTCATCCCCACCGGCTCGATCGCCCTCGACGTGGCGTTGGGCATCGGCGGGCTGCCCCGCGGACGGGTGGTGGAGATCTACGGGCCGGAGAGCTCGGGCAAGACCACTGTGGCGCTGCACGCCGTCGCCAACGCGCAGCGGGGCGGCGGGATCGCCGCGTTCATCGACGCCGAGCACGCGCTGGACCCCGAGTACGCCAAGAAGCTCGGTGTCGACACCGACGCGCTGCTGGTCTCGCAGCCGGACACCGGGGAGCAGGCCCTGGAGATCGCGGACATGCTGATCCGCTCCGGGGCGCTCGACATCATCGTCATCGACTCGGTGGCGGCCCTCGTGCCCCGCGCCGAGATCGAGGGCGAGATGGGTGACAGCCACGTCGGTCTGCAGGCCCGGCTGATGAGCCAGGCGCTGCGCAAGATCACCGGCGCGCTCAGCAACTCCGGCACCACCGCGATCTTCATCAACCAGCTGCGTGAGAAGGTCGGCGTGATGTTCGGGTCGCCGGAGACCACCACCGGTGGCCGCGCGCTGAAGTTCTACTCCTCCGTCCGGCTCGACGTGCGCCGCATCGAGACGCTCAAGGACGGCCAGGAGATGGTCGGCAACCGGACCCGCATCAAGGTCGTGAAGAACAAGGTCGCCCCGCCGTTCAAGCAGGCCGAGTTCGACATGCTGTACGGCCAGGGCATCAGCCGCGAGGGCTCGCTGATCGACATGGGCGTGGACCAGGGCATCCTGCGCAAGTCCG
>DASSLY010000111.1:0-16923 GCA_035689185.1 Dermatophilaceae bacterium | reverse complement strand
TCAAAAACCAGAAAACTCAAACCCAGCCAAACACGCAGACCCGCCACACGGGGGTGCAACAAGCCCACGCATCCAACCAACAAACAATTGGCATCAATCACTTGACACGCTGTTGAGTTCTCAAAGACCGGACGCACACCGACGACGCCACCCAGGTGGTGGGTTTGGTCGTCGGGGCTTCGGCAGCCGCTCCAGCGGGACCGGCCACGACTCGGGCCCTGGGCCCGGTCGATGTCCGTTCCTCCCGGCTGAGAGCAACAGGGACTAGCCTACGAAAGCCGCCAGCCAGACGACAAGTCAGCAGGTCAGCGGCCTGCGGACGAGTCAGCGGCCACCCCGTGCCCGGTCGGCTGACCGATAAGCGCGGGCACCGGCCGCCGACCGCGCCGCCGGGCCAACGCCTCAACCCGCCCGCCGACCGGGCCGCCGGGCCAACGCCCCAACCCGCCCGCCGACCGGGCCGCCCGGCCAACGGTCCAACCCGGGCGGCCGGGCCAACGCCCCCGCCGGGCGGCCGGGCTACCGCTCCAGCCGGGCCGCCCCCAGGGCCTTCCGGCCGCGGCGCAGCAGCGCCACCTGCCCGTGTACGAACGACTCCCGGTTCAGCACGTGGTCCGGGTCGCTCACCTTGGCGTTGTTTACGGACACGCCACCCTCACCGAGCAGCCGGCGCGCCCCGTTGCGGGACTCGGCCAGCCCGGTGGCCACCAGCGCGTCCACCAGCGCCACCCCAGCCGGCACCTGCGCGCCGGGCAGCTCCGCTGTGGCGTCGCGCAGCGTCTCCGGGTCCAGCGCGAACACGTCGCCGCGGCCGAACAGCGCCTCCGACGCGGCCTGGACGGCCGCTGTCGCCTCGCTGCCGTGCACCAGCGTCGTCACCTCCGCCGCGAGCAGTCGTTGCGCTTCGCGTGCGAACGGCCGGTTCGCCAGCGCGTCCTGCATCGTGGCGATCTCGGCAGGCGACAGGTCGGTGAAGACCCGCAGGTAGGACAGCACCGAGGCGTCCTCCACGTTGATCCAGTACTGGTAGAAGGCGTACGGCGAGGTCATCTCCGCCGACAGCCAGATCGCGTTGCCCTCGCTCTTGCCGAACTTGGTCCCGTCCGCCGTCGTGATCAGCGGAGTGGTGAGCAAGTGGACCGACGCGCGCTCGACTCGGTGGATCAGGTCCACCCCCGCGGTGAGGTTGCCCCACTGGTCGATGCCGCCGGTCTGCAGCGTGCAGCCGTACTCCCGGTACAGGTGCAGGTAGTCCAGCGCCTGCAGCAGCTGGTAGCTGAACTCGGTGTAGGAGATGCCGTCCTGGCTGGCCAGTCGCGCGGCGATGGCGTCCTTGCGCACCATCTGGTTCACCCGGAAGTGCTTGCCGATGTCGCGCAGGAAGTCCAGCGCGGACATGGGCGCGGTCCAGTCCAGGTTGTTCACCATGAGCGCGGGGTTCGGGCCGTCGAAGGCCAGGAACGGCTGCACTTGCTCCTGGATGAGCGACACCCAGTGCGCCGTCTGCTCCTTGCTCTTCAGCACCCGCTCCGCGCTCGCCTTGGGGTCGCCGATGAGCCCGGTCGAGCCGCCGACCAGGCAGATCACCCGGTGCCCGGCCCGCTGCAGGTGGCGCAGCACGATGAGCTGCACCAGGTTGCCGAAGTGCAGGCTGGGCGCGGTGGGGTCGAAGCCGCAGTAGACGGTGACCGGCCCGTCGGCCAGCGCCTTGCGCAGCGCCGTCTCGTCGGTGGTCTGGGCCACCAGCCCCCGCCACTGCAGCTCGTCCAAAATCGCGTCGCCACTCACGCAGACCAGCCTGCCTTACGTGCTCGTCGCGCTACGACGGGGTTTCGCGACCCGGTATGCGGAGACGCTCGCCTCCCCGTCGAGCCAGAACCGCCACGGGTATGCCGCCGGGTCGCCACCGGGGCCACTCACCCCCACCCGCGGTCCGCTCCGCAGCCTCCGGTCCGGCGCCTGGGCGCCGGAGGTCACGGTGAACGGCGATCCGACCGCGCAGACGTCGGTGCCGTTCTCCGCGCTCCCCAGCGCCAACGCCTGGGCCAGCCGGGCCGGGCCACGGGCCAGGTCCCGATCCACGACGCGCCCGGCCGACCGGGTCCGCCGCGACCGCGCGAGCTCGACGCCGCACACCACCTCGCCCGCACGCAACAGCACCGCGCTCGCCAGCCCCGCCGGGCCGCAGACCAGGTTGGCGCAGAAGTGCATGCCGTAGGTGAAGTAGACGTAGAGCACCCCGGGCGGCCCGAACATCACCGAGGTGCGTGAGGTGAGCCCCCGGAAGGCATGTGACCCAGGGTCGTTGAGACCGTCATACGCCTCCACCTCGGTCAGGCGCACGCCCACTCCGGCGTGCCGGACGACACAACCCAGCAGGTCCGGGGCCACCTCGAGGACAGGCCGGGCGAAGAAGGACCGGGGCAGCCGGCTCACCCGGTGCGGCGGCGGATCTTGTTGCCCAACCACACCAGCGGGTCGTAGGAGCGGTCGACTACGCGCTCCTTCAAGGGGATCAGGGCGTTGTCGGTGATCTTGATGTGCTCGGGACACACCTCGGTGCAGCACTTGGTGATGTTGCACATGCCCAGCCCGTGCTCGGTGCGTGCCGCCTCGCGGCGATCGGCCGAGTCCAGCGGGTGCATGTCGAGCTCGGCGATGCGCATGAGGAACCGAGGCCCGGCGAAGGCAGCCTTGTTGTCCTCGTGGTCGCGCACCACGTGGCACACGTCCTGGCAGAGGAAGCACTCGATGCACTTGCGGAACTCCTGCGAGCGCTCGACGTCCACCTGCTGCATCCGGTAGTTCCCTGGCGCAAGCCCGGCGGGTGGGGCGAACGCCGGTATCTGGCGGGCCTTCTCGTAGTTGAACGACACGTCGGTGACCAGGTCGCGCATCACCGGGAAGGTCCGCATCGGGGTGACGGTCACCGTGTCGGTCGGCTCGAACGTGCTCATCCGGGTCATGCACAGCAGTCGCGGCTTGCCGTTCACCTCCGCGCTGCACGAGCCGCACTTGCCGGCCTTGCAGTTCCACCGCACGGCGAGGTCCGGGGCCTGGGTGGCCTGGACCCGGTGGATGATGTCCAGGACCACCTCGCCCTCGTTCACCTCGACGACGTAGTCGCGCAGCTCGCCGGCATCGCTGTCGCCACGCCAGATCCGGAACCGGCCCTGGTAGCTCATCCGTCGCTCCCCTCGTCGAGCCGGGACAGCTCCTCCGCGGTGAGGTACTTGGCGAGCTCCTTGGCGTCGAACAGCCGCAGCAGGTCCAGCCGGATCTGCGGGACCGGCCTGCGGGACAAGGCGACCCACCCGTCGGACGGATCCAGCCGGCATACCAGGTTGACACCCCGCCAGGCGGGATCCATGCCCGGGTAGTCCTCCCTGGTGTGCCCGCCGCGGCTCTCGGTCCGCTCCAGTGCGGCGAGGGCGACGCACTGGGAGACCACGAGCATGTTGCGCAGGTCGAGTGCGAGGTGCCAGCCGGGGTTGAACTGCCGGTGCCCTTCGACGCTGACCCGCGCGGCCCGCTCCCGCAGCCCGCGCAGGGCCTCGAGCGCCGCCTTGATCTCCCCTTCCCGACGGATGATCCCGACCAGGTCGTTCATGGTCTGCTGCAGCTCCTGGTGCAGGGTGTAGGGGTTCTCCCCGCCGTCGGTCTCGAACGGCGCCAACGCGGTCCGCGCCGCAGCGTCCACGTCGCGGTCCGCGACGGCGGGGCGCCCGCCCGTCATACCCTGCAGGTATGCCGCCGCGCCGGCTCCCGCGCGCCGGCCGAACACGAGCAGGTCCGACAGCGAGTTGCCGCCCAGCCGGTTCGACCCGTGCATCCCCCCGGCAACCTCGCCACAGGCGAACAGGCCAGGAACGCTGGTCGCCGCGGTGTCGGCGTCGACCTCCACCCCTCCCATGACGTAGTGGCAGGTGGGTCCGACCTCCATCGGTTCGGCGGTGATGTCGACGTCGGCCAGCTCCTTGAACTGGTGGTGCATCGAGGGCAGTCGCCGGATGATCTCCTCGGCCGGCAGCCGGGTTGACACGTCGAGGAACACCCCGCCGTGCGGGGTGCCACGGCCGGCCTTGACCTCGCTGTTGATCGCGCGGGCGACCTCGTCCCGGGGCAGCAGCTCCGGCGGCCGCAAGTTGTTGTCGGCGTCCTTGTACCACCGGTCGGCCTCGTCCTCGGTGTCGGCGTACTGGCCGCGGAACACGTCGGGAACGTAGTCGAACATGAACCGCTTTCCCTCGGAGTTGCGCAGCACTCCACCGTCCCCGCGGACCGACTCGGTCACCAGGATGCCCTTGACCGAGGGCGGCCAGACCATCCCGGTGGGGTGGAACTGGATGAACTCCATGTTGATCAGGGCGGCCCCGGCCCGCAGCGCCAGGGCGTTGCCGTCACCGGTGTACTCCCAGGAGTTGCTGGTCACCTTGAACGACTTGCCGATGCCGCCAGTGGCCAGGATCACCGCGGGCGCCTCGAACAGCACGAACCGGCCCGACTCCCGCCAGTAGCCGAACGCGCCGCTGACCGGGGCGTCCACGCTGTCACCGTCCTTGAGCAGGTCGGTGACGGTGCACTCGGCGAAGACGCGCAGCCGTGCGTCGAGGTCCCCGTGCTGGCGCAGGTCCTCCTGCTGCAGCGAGACGATCTTCTGCTGCAAGGTGCGGATCAGCTCCAGCCCGGTGCGGTCGCCGAGGTGGGCCAGCCGGGGGTACTCGTGGCCGCCGAAGTTGCGCTGGCTGATCCGGCCGTCCTTGGTCCGGTCGAACAGCGCGCCATACGTCTCCAGCTCCCATACCCGGTCCGGTGCCTCCTTGGCGTGGAGTTCCGCCATCCGCGGGTTGTTGAGGAACTTCCCGCCACGCATGGTGTCCCGGAAGTGGACCTGCCAGTTGTCGCCGGCGTTCACGTTGCCCATGGACGCGGCGATGCCGCCCTCGGCCATGACCGTGTGCGCCTTGCCGAACAGCGACTTGCAGACGATGGCCGTGCGCAGCCCGTGCTCCCGGGCCTCGATCGCGGCGCGCAGACCGGCGCCACCGGCCCCGATGACGACGACGTCGTAGCTGTGGCGCTCCACCTGGGTCATGGCCGGATCCCGCTCAGTTGACGAAACGGAGGTCGGAGATGGCACCCGAGGCGACCAGCGCGACATACGCGTCGGTGATCACCAAGGTTGCCAGGGTGATCCAGGCGAACTGCATGTGTCGCTGGTTCAGCCGGCTGACCTGCTGCCACAGCCAGTAGCGGACCGGGTGCCTGGAGAAGTGGTTCAGCCGCCCACCGGTGATGCTGCGGCAGCTGTGGCAGGACAACGTGTACGCCCAGAGCAGCACGACGTTGCCGAGCAGGACCAGGTTGCCCAGGCCGAAGCCGAACCCGCCGTCCTTGCCGTGGAAGGCGACCAGCGCGTCGTAGGTGTTGATCAGCGAGATGAGGATCGCCGCGTAGAAGAAGTAGCGGTGAAGGTTCTGCAGGATCAAGGGGAAGCGGGTCTCGCCGGTGTACTTCGCGTGCGGCTCGGCGACAGCGCAGGCGGGCGGGGACAGCCAGAACGCGCGGTAGTAGGCCTTGCGGTAGTAGTAGCAGGTCAGCCGGAAGAGCAGCAGCAGCGGCAGCGTCACGATCGCGAACGGGATCAGCGGCGGGAAGTCGGGGAACGGGGTCCCGAAGTGGCTGGAACCCGGCACGCACGAGGTGGACAGGCACGGCGAGGCGAACGGGGTGAGGTAGCGGTAGTCGGCCACGTAGTAGTTGGCCTGCGTGGCCGTGCGGACCAAGCCGTAGGCGAGCCACAGGGTGAGCGCGACGAAGGTGGCGGCCGGCTGCAGCCACCAGCGGTCCTCGCGCAGCGTCCGGGCCGAGATTCGCGCCCTCCGGGGCGCCCCGACGCCGTGGGACAGGTCGGTCCGGCTCACCGGTGGCCCAAGCCTTCGTCCTCCACGTCGGACCACAGCGCGGGGTCGTAGTCGTCGTCGGGGATGAACACGATCTCACCTTGCGCGCCCGCCCGGTCGTCGTCGCCGGCGTGGCCGGTCATCCGGGCGATGAGGTCGAGGTCGTCGACCAGCCGGGCCACGTCGTCGCGCAACCGTTGGACGTCGACGGTGAGGCCGAGCTCGTCCTTCAGCCGGCCGACCGTAGCCCGCAGCGCCGACGCGTGGCCGGCTGCTTCGACCAGGTGCTCCCGGACTGTCACTAGCGCCTCCCACGGACCTGCCGCGGACCACGTGCCGCGGCGCTCGTGGTCACCCTAGGCAGTCCCGCGGCGGAGAGCCCAGGAAGGCAACCCTAACCCGACGCCCCCTCGCGCGGCCGGACGCCCCGCCGCCTGCTTGGCCAGGTCGGCTGTCTGGGCCTGCTTCTCCTCGACGTTGGGGTCATGCCAGACCTTGTCGGAGTGCCGCTTGATCTGCTCATGGCGGGCTCGGCCAGCCCGCCTCTCGAGCACGTAGCCCACCCCCAGGCCAGCAGTGCGGTCAGCTCTTTCAGGTTCCTCCCGTATTGCCCTGGCGACACATGCCGAAATGCGCGAACCCACCGAGTCGGAAGTGTCACCCTGGCAAGGTGCTCAGCCCGCGACCCTCGACCGCCACGATGGCGGCGTTCGGCTGCCACGGCCTGCCGGTTGCCCTGCCGGGTGGGCAGCAGGCGGCATACCGGGTCGGTTGCCACGTGTTCAAGCCGGCGGACCTGCCGCCCGCGGCCCTGTCCTGGCAGGCGGAGGTGGTCCCACGGCTGCCCGGCGACCGGATCCGGCTGACCGCCCCGGTGGCGGCCGCGGACGGACGGCTCGTCGTCGACGGCTGGACCGCGTGGGGGCATCTGGACGGCGACCACCAACCCGGCCGGTGGCCGGAGGTCATCGCCGCGGGCACCATCCTGGCCGAGCTGCTGGCGGGGCAACCGCGGCCGGCGTTCCTGGACGCGCGAGCGGACCGGTGGGCGGTGGCCGACCGGGTCGCCTGGGGTGAGGCCGACCTGCCTGCAGCGCTGGCCGGCCCGACGGTGGTCAGGCTGCTGCGCGCGAGGCAGCCGGTGGACGCGCCGTCGGGGCTGGTGCACGCCGACCTCACCGGCAACGTGCTGTTCCACGAAACCCAGCCACCCGCCGTGCTCGACCTGTCGATGTACTGGCGTCCAGCGGCATACGGCTCGGCAGTCGTCGTCGTGGACGCCGTGACGTTCCGCAGCGCACCCGACCGCCTCGTGCGCGAGCTGCGCCGCCAGCCCGACGGAGACCAGTTGCTGCTACGGGCGCTCATCTTCCGCATCGTGACGGACCTGCTCGCGGGCCGGGGCGACCGGGACGTGGCCGGCAGGTACCACCGGGTGCTGGGACTGCTGCCGCTCGCCATGCCGAGTCGGTCCACCTGCCGCGCCGGTGACAGCGCGCGCGGAGGTTACCGGCTCGGTCACGGGACGGGTGGCTGAGCCGCGGTCAATCCTCAGGTCGCTGCGTAGGCGAGTGACCACGACGTGGTCAGCAACCACGCCGACACGGGTCCGCGGTGACGGCGGCCAGGGCTGGGGGCGGCCCCGATCGTCAGATCTGGGCGGTTTCCTCGCCCGCGGCGTGGCGGTGGGTCAGCTCGTCCGCCTTGGTCTTGGCAGCGGCGGCGGCGTGGGTCGCGGCGTCCTTGGCCTTCTCGTATGCCGCCGTGCCGGCAGTCCCGGCGGTCTGCTTGGCCAGGTCCGCAGCCTGGGCCTTGCGCTCCTCGACCTTGGGGTTGTGCCAGAGCTTGTTCGCCTGCGCCGCGATCTGGTCGTAGCGCTTGCGCCCGGCGCGGGCGCCGAGGACGTAGCCGACGCCCAGCGCCACGAGCGCGGTGAGCTTCTTCATGGTGCCTCCTTTGCCAGGCCTCCTATGACCAGGGCTGTGCCCGCCAAACCTACCGAGGCTCGGCCGGCTCGGCGCGGCGCGCCTAACGGTAGGTCCGGCCGACCCGCCGGGTGGTGGCCTTGAGAAAGCCCACCCGGTCGGTGGGGTCGTCGTCGGTCCGGGCCCGGGTCGGCGGCTCTGCCGACACCGGCCGGTAGTGGTCGAGGGCGGTGGTGAGCACCCCCTCGCCGCGGGTGAGGTCGGGGACTCGCTGCTGGAAGGTGTGGACGCCGACGGCGGGCACCTCGCCGGTGACGACGAGCCGGCCGCCGCGCTGGGTCGTCTCCAGCGGCACCCCGCCAACCGTGGGCAGCATCGCCAGCACGGCCGCATACGCAGGTTCGGGCAGCTCCAGCTCGAAGTGGTGCACCGGCTCGCAGACCACCGTCCCGGCGCGGCGAAGCGCCGTCATCAGCACGAGCGCCGCCAGGTAGCGGAAGTCCGCGGCCGTGCTGGAGATGCTCTTCGTGAACGCGGCATGGCCCAGGCTGTGCCGGGCGTAGTAACCGGAGTGGGTCACGACCACCGCGCAGTCGGGCACCTGCCACCCGTGCGGGCCTTGCGTCAGGGTCGCCCGGACCGACTCCTCGACCGCGGCGAAGAACGCGGGCGGCATCGACCCCAGCTCCACCTCCAGCCCGAACCGGACCCCGGAGCCGACCGCCCCGGGGCCGACCCGCAGCCCGACCGTGGCCAGGAACGGGTTGGCCGGCGTCCCGATGAGCTCGGCAGCAGCACCGGTCCCGACCACCCGCTCGATGCACAGCGGGGTCGAGGCGCGGAACCGCGCCGCGACGTCATACTCGGCCGCCAGCAAGCTGGCGATCACCTCCTTCTGCACCTCCCCGTACAACGACAGCGAGATCTCCCGGCGCCCGTCGTCCTGCCGCACGTCGATGAGCGGGTCCTGCTCGGCGAGCTCGGTCAGGGCCGCGAACAGCGCGCCGCACCGGTCCGGGTCGACCGGCTCGACCACCGTCTCCAGCGAGGGCCGCACGAACCGGACCGCTTCGCGCCGCGCCGCCGGACCGAACGTGTCCCCGACCCGGGCCCGCTCCAGGCCACGCACCTGCGCGATCTGCCCGGCCGACACCTCCCCGGCCGCGACCGCCCCACCCGGTGCGAACACGCGCAGCCCGGTGACCCGCTCGGGGCCGTGGCCGAGGTCAACCCGGTCACGGACGCGAACCGTGCCACCACGCATGCGCAGGAACACGATTCGCTCGCGCGCGTCGCCGCGCTCGATCTTGAACACTGCTCCCGAGGGCGGCCCGCACGGATCGGCCGCGGCCGGCGCCAGCGCCACCAGCCCACGGATCAGCTCGGGGACCCCTGCCCCGGTGATCGCCGAGCCCACGTAAGCCGGGTGGACCGTTCCCCGCGCGGTCAGTCGGCTCAGGCGGCCCTGCAGCTGCGCCACCGGGTATGCCGGCCGGTCGCCGACCAGCGCGGCCAGCACCTGGTCGTCGTGCTCGGCCAGGGCCTCGGCCAGCGCGTCCGGGTCGGCCACCGGTATGACGGCCGTGGTCAGCCGTTCGCGGATCTCGCCGATGACCCGGCCGGGGCGGGCTGTGGGGCGGTCTGCCTTGTTGACGAAGAAGACCGTCGGGATGCCCATCCGGCGCAGCGCGCGGAACAGCACCAGCGACTGCGCCTGCACCCCCTCCACCCCCGAGACGACCAGGACCGCAGCATCCAGCACGGCCAGCGCTCGCTCCACCTCCGCGACGAAGTCGGAGTGGCCGGGGGTGTCGACCAGGTTGACCTGCACGCCGCCGACGACGAAGCATGCGACGGCGGTGCGGATGGTGATGCCGCGGCGCCGTTCCAGCGCCATCGTGTCGGTCTGGGTGGTGCCGGCGTCGACGCTGCCGGGATGGTGAAGGACACCGGTCTCGAAGAGCAGCCGTTCGGTCAGGCTGGTCTTGCCGGCGTCAACATGGGCCAGGATGCCCAGACTGAGGGTGGGTCTGAAGGATGCCAACTGCCGTCACGTCCGTTCGGTGGATGGATGCCTGCCGGGGCGTGAAGGCTGCTCGCATGGTGGGCTCTCGCTCCTCGTTGACGGGGTGGACGTCGGCAGCACAGCACCCCAGGACGCCGCCGCGCCAGCGGTTTTTTTTGCCACGGCGGCGAACTCGGCGCTCCCCGCGGCGTCGACGCGAACGTCGCGGCCCGGCGGGTGTGGAGTCGAACCGGTGGGTAGCGGCTCGGCTGAGGTCTAGCTGCCCTGCGGCACCTGCAACGGGGTTTCCGGGGTGCCCGGTGGGATGGAGCCCCGGAACGCGGCGGCTGCGGCGCGCAACGACCCGAGCTGCTCGCGGACCCTGGCGGGGGCGGTGCCGCCCTTGGCGTCGCGGGAGGCCAGCGAGCCGGCGACGGTGAGCACCTCCCGCACACCCGGCGTGAGGTGCGGTGAAACCGCATACAGGTCCTCGTCGGTGAGCTCCCACAACTCGACCCCGCGCTCCTCGCAGACGCGGACGCAACCGCCGGCGACCTCGTGCGCGACGCGGAACGGGACACCCTGCCGGACCAGCCACTCGGCCACGTCGGTGGCCAGCGAGAAGCCCAGCGGCGCCAGTGACTCCAGCCGCTGGGTGTCGAACCGCAGGGTCGCGACCATCCCGGCGAAGGCGGGCAGCAGCAGTTCCAGGGTGTCGACGGCGTCGAACACCGGCTCCTTGTCCTCCTGCAGGTCGCGGTTGTAGGCCAGCGGCAGCGCCTTGAGCGTGGTCAGCAGCCCGGCCAGGTCGCCGACCAGCCGACCCGCCTTGCCCCGGGCCAGTTCCGCCACATCCGGGTTCTTCTTCTGCGGCATGATGCTCGACCCGGTGGAGTAGGCGTCGTCGAGGGCGACGAAGCCGAATTCCTTGGTGGCCCACAGCACGACCTCCTCGGCCAGCCGGGAAAGGTCGACCGCGGTCATCGCCGCGACGAACGCGAGCTCGGCGGCGAAGTCGCGGCTGGCGGTGCCGTCGATGGAGTTCTCCACCGCACCGGCGAAGCCGAGCTCGGCCGCGACGGCCTCCGGGTCGAGGCCCAGCGAGCTGCCGGCGAGCGCGCCGGAACCGTAGGGGGACAGGGCAGTTCGCCGGTCCCAGTCCCGCAGCCGATCGACGTCGCGCAGCAGCGCCCAGGCGTGCGCGAGCAGGTGGTGGGACAGCAGCACGGGCTGCGCGTGCTGCAGGTGGGTGCGGCCGGGCATGGCCACACCGAAGTGCAGCTCCGCCTGGCCGGCCAGCGCGTCGACGACGTCCAGGACGAGACCGGCGACGACGCGGACGTGGTCCCGCAGGTACATCCGCAGCAGCGTCGCGATCTGGTCGTTGCGCGACCGCCCGGCCCGAAGCCGGCCACCCACCTCGGCGCCGACCCGCTCGATCAACCCGCGCTCCAGCGCGGTGTGCACGTCCTCGTCGTCCGGCGCCGGGGCGAACGCGGCGGAGGCCACGTCTGCGGCGAGCCGGTCCAGGCCGGCCAGCATCGCCGCCAGCGTGGTGTCGTCAAGCAGACCGGCGCGATGCAGAACCCGGGCGTGAGCCCTCGACCCGGCGATGTCGTAGGGAGCCAACCGCCAGTCGAAATGGGTCGACCGCGACAGCGCCGCCAAGGCGGCCGCGGGGCCGCCGACGAACCGGCCGCCCCACAGGCCGGCGCCCGACGTCGCGTTCACGCGCTCGTGCGCTGGTCCCGCGCCGCTGCGATCTTGCTCGGCAGCCCCCACAGCTCGACGAACCCCTTGGCCAGGGACTGGTCGAAGGTGTCGCCTGCGTCGTAGGTGGCCAGGTTGAAGTCGTAGAGGCTGGAGGCGGACCGGCGACCG
The DNA here is from genome assembly GCA_035689185.1 of Dermatophilaceae bacterium. GTDB lineage: Bacteria > Actinomycetota > Actinomycetes > Actinomycetales > Dermatophilaceae > DASSLY01. The sequence goes on along the minus strand of DASSLY010000111.1, from coordinate 5,209 downwards.
GTGACAACGGCGCGGCCGGCGTGCAGGGTCATCCGGATGTCGCCGCTGACGTGCTCCTGGGTGTGCCGCACGAACCCGTCCAGGGCTCGTCTCAGCGGGCTGAACCACAGCCCGTCATACGTGAGCTCGCCCCAGCGCTGGCCGACCGTCCGCTTGAACCGGGCCAGCTCGCGCTCGACGGTGACGTTCTCCAGCTCCTGATGGGCGGTGATGAGGGCGATAGCGCCGGGCGCCTCGTACACCTCGCGGCTCTTGATGCCGACCAGCCGGTCCTCCACCATGTCCAGCCGTCCCACCCCCGCCCTTCCGGCCCGCTCGTTGAGCTGCTGAATGGCTTGCAGCACCGTGACTTTCACACCGTCCACGGCCACCGGCACACCCGCCTCGAAGGTGATCAGCACCTCATCCGGGTCGTGCTGGCGCGCCGGGTCCAGGGTGTAGGTGTAGAGGTCCTCGATCGGGCCGTTCCAGATGTCCTCAAGGAACCCGGTCTCCACCGCGCGGCCGAAGACGTTCTGGTCGATGGAGTAGGGGTTCTTCTTCGTCGTCTCGATCGGCAGGTCATGGGTCTCTGCGTACTCGATCGCCTTCTCGCGGGTCAGCGCCAGGTCACGGACCGGCGCGATGCACGTCAGCTGCGGCGCCAGGGTAGCGATGCCCACCTCGAACCGCACCTGGTCATTGCCCTTGCCGGTGCAGCCGTGCGCCACGACGGTGGCGTCGTGCTGCCTGGCGGCGGCCACCAGGTGCTTGACGATGAGCGGCCGGGACAGCGCCGACACCAGCGGGTAGCGGTCCATGTAGAGCGCGTTCGCCTGGATCGCCGGCAGGCAGTACTCCTCGGCGAACTCCTCCCGGGCGTCGGCGACGTAGGCCTCCACCGCGCCGCAGGCGAGCGCGCGCCGCCGGATGACCTCCAGGTCCTCCCCGCCCTGCCCGACGTCGACGGCGACGGCGATCACCTCGGCACCGATCGCGTCGCCGATCCAGCCGATCGCCACAGACGTGTCCAGCCCGCCAGAGTAGGCGAGCACGACTCTGTCGCTCATGAATGCTCCTCGTGTCCCTCGTCGTTCGTTGTCCAGTTGATGTATGCCGTTGTGCCAGATCAGTCTTCCCGCGAACCGGCCAGGCTGAGCAGGCTGGCGGCCACAGCCCGCGCCGACCGGGCCTGGTCGGTCACCACCATGATCGTGTCGTCGCCGGCGAGGGTGCCCAGCACGCCCGGCTGGTCGGACTGGTCGATGGCCGAGGCGAGAAAGTTCGCCGCACCCGGCGGGGTGCGCAGGACCACCAGGTTCGCGGCCGGCTGGGCCGTGACAAGCAATTCCTCGCACAGCCGTTTCAGTCGCGCGTTGACGACATCGACGCCGAGCCCCGGGCGCGGGGTCCGGTCGCCGCCCTCGCCGGGCACGGCATACACCAGGGTTCGCCCGTGGCGGACCTTCACCGCGCCCAGCTCGACCAGGTCCCGCGACAGCGTGGCCTGGGTGACTTCGACGCCGTCCTCGGCCAGGTGCTGCAGCAGCTCGCTTTGGGACCGGATGCTGTGACGGCCGAGGATCGCGGCGATCCGTTGGTGGCGCGCGGCGCGGGTCGGCGCGATCACGGTTGCGCCAGCAGGAAGGAGAGCAGCGCCTTCTGCGCGTGCAGCCGGTTCTCCGCCTCGTCCCATACGATCGACTGCGGGCCGTCGAGGACACCGGCCTCGATCTCCAGGCCACGGTAGGCCGGCAGGCAGTGCAGCACGACGGCGTCCGGTGCCGCGCGGCCCAGGAGCTCCGCGGTCACCGCGAACGGCGCGAACGGCGAGGTGGTGCCTGTTCGGCCGGACTTGTCCGCCTCCTGCCCCATCGACACCCAGGTATCCGTCGCGACCACGTCGGCTCCCCGCACGGCCAGGGCCGCATCGTCGGTGACGGTCACCGAACCGTTGTGGATGCCGGCAATGAGCTCGGCCCGGTCCAGGACGTCGTGGTCCGGTTGGTGGCTGCCCGGCGTGCCGATGCGCACATGCATCCCGGCCAGCGCGCAGCCCAGAAGATAGGAGTGGGCCATGTTGTTCGCCCCGTCGCCGACGTAGGCGATCGTGCGGCCTTCGAGCGCGCCCTTGTGCTCCTGGATGGTCATCAGGTCGGCCAGGATCTGGCACGGGTGGAACTTGTCGGTGAGTGCGTTGACCACGGGCACCGAGCTGGCGGCGGCCATCTCCTCGATCCGGTCCTGGCCGGAGGTGCGCCAGACGATGGCGGCGCACTGCCGGGTCAAGACCCGCGCGGTATCGGCGATCGGCTCCCCCCGGCCGAGCTGGCTGGTGCCCCCGTCGATGACCAGCGGGTAGCCGCCCAGCTGGGCGATCCCGACGGCGAAAGACACCCGGGTCCGGGTGGACGGCTTGTCGAACAGCACCGCCACCGCCTTCGGCCCGGCCAGGCTGCGGTCGCCGAACGGGTCGGTCTTCAGCGCGATCGCGCGGTCGATGACGGCCCGCTGCTCGGCCTGGCTCAGCTCGTCGTCCCGCAGGAAGTGGCGGGTCACGGGGTGACCTCCAGCAGCCGCGGCAGCGTGGCGACGAAGGTGTCCAGCTCCTCGTCGGTGACCACCAGCGGCGGGGCCAGCCGGATGGCGTCCGGTGTCACCGGGTTCACGATGAAGCCGGCGGCCTCGGCCCGGGCGGTCACGGCGACGGCGATGTCGGCGTCGAACTGGACCACCCGCAGCAGGCCCCGGCCGCGAACCTCCACGATGCGCGGATGGCGCAGTGCCGCAACGTTGCTCGCGAACCGGTCACCAGCCTGCCTCGCGTGCGCGACCAGCCCGTCCCGCTCGATCGTGTCCAGCACCGCCAGCGCGACGGCAGACGCGAGCGGGTTGCCGCCGAAGGTGGTGCCGTGCTGGCCAGGGCTCAGTAGCCCGGACGTCTGCTCGCCGAACGTGACCAGCGCACCGACAGGCACGCCTCCGCCCAACCCCTTGGCCAGGGTCATCGCGTCCGGCCGGACGCCGGACTCGGTCACCGCGAACCAGTCCCCGGTGCGTCCGACGCCGGTCTGGATCTCGTCCACGACGAGCAGGGCGCCGTGCTCACGGGTCAGCTCCCTGGCCAGCCGCAGATATGCCGGGTGGACCGGGCGCACCCCCGCCTCCCCCTGGATCGGCTCGACGAAGACGGCTGCGGTCTGGTCGGAGACGGCGGCGCGCAGCGCGTCCTGGTCGTTCGGCGGGACGAAGGTGACCGAGGGCATGAGCGGGGCGAACGGCTCCCGGTAGGCCGGCTTGTGGGTCAGGGCCAGCGCACCGGTGCTGCGGCCGTGGAAGGCTCCTTCGAGCGCGACCAGGCCGGTGCGGCCGGTGCGGCGGGACAGCTTCAGCGCTGCCTCGACCGCCTCGGTCCCGGAGTTCACCAGAAACACCGCCGACCCCGTCGGTGCGCCGGTGAGGGTCAGCAGCCGCTCCGCCAGCTCGACCTGCGGTGTGGTGGTGAAGAAGTTCGACACGTGCACCAGCTGGCTGGCCTGCTCGGCCAGCGCCTTCACCACCGCGGGATGGTTGTGGCCGAGGGCATTCACGGCGATACCGCCGAGCAGGTCGAGGTAGCGGTTCCCGTCGGCGTCCCAGACCGAGCAGCCCTCCCCGTGGGTCAGCACGGTGCGCGGCCGGCCGAACACGCCGAGCAGCGAGTGTTCGTATCGTTCGAGCAGGTCGGATGTCTGGCTCATGACCCTCCTTCGTCGGGCAGCACCATGGTGCCGATCCCCTCGCCGGTGAAAATTTCCAGCAACAGCGAGTGCGGCCGGCGGCCGTCGATGACGTGGGCCTGCGGCACCCCGCCTTCGACCGCCCGGACGCAGGCCTCCAGCTTGGGCACCATGCCGCTGTCGACGTGCTGGAGCAGTTCGCGGGCTGCGCTGGCGGTGAGGCTGGACAGCAGCGACTCGGGGTCGGGCCAGCTGGCGTAAACGCCCGCCACGTCGGTGAGCACGACCAGCTTGTGCGCGTGCATCGCCACCGCGAGCGCCGAGGCGGCAGTGTCGGCGTTGACGTTGAGCACCTGGCCTTCCCGGTCCAGGTCGGGTGCGACGGTGGAGACGACGGGGATCCGCCCCGCGTCCAGGATGTCCCGCACGGCCGACGGGCTGACCTGCTCCACGTCACCGACGAGGCCGATGTCGACCTGCTCACCGTCGACGTCGACCCGCCGGCGGCGCGCGCCGAACAGCCCTGCGTCCTCCCCGGACAGGCCGACCGCGACCGGGCCGTGCTGGTTCAGCAGGCCGACGAGCTCCCGGCCGACCTGGCCGGTGAGAACCATCCGGACGACGTCCATCACCTCCGGCGTGGTCACCCGCAGTCCCGCCCGGAACTCGCTGGTCAGGCCGACCCGCTGCAGCATCGCGGCGATCTGCGGGCCGCCGCCGTGGACGACCACCGGTCGCAGCCCGGCATACCGCAGGAAGACGACGTCCTGGGCGAACGCCGCCTTCAGCGCGTCGTCAACCATCGCGTTGCCGCCGTACTTGATCACCACCAGCGCCCCCCGGAAGCGCTCCAGCCAGGGCAGGGCGTCGACCAGGGTCTGCGCCTTCGCGGCGGCGGCGGCCAGCGTGGTCTGGTCGCGAACAGCCAGGGTGTCGCTCATGTCGAGTACGCCGAGTTCTCGTGGACGTAGTCGTGGGTCAGGTCGTTGGTCCAGACCGTCGCGGACGTGTCGCCGGCGTGCAGGTCCACCACGATGTGGACCTCCCGGCCGCTCAGGTCGACCAGCGAGCGGTCCTCGCCAGGGCCACCGGCACGGCATACCTGGATGTCGTTGACGGTGACGTCGAGCGCGTCGGGATCGAACTGCGCGGTAGTGGTGCCCACCGCGGCCACGATGCGTCCCCAGTTGGGGTCGTTCCCGAAGATGGCGCACTTCACCAGGTTGTTCCGCGCGACCGCCCGGGCGACCTGCAACGCGTCGGACTCCGTTGCGGCAGTGCGGATCTGGATCGCGATGTCGTGGGCGGCACCCTCGGCGTCCGCGATCAGCTGGCGCGCCAGCGAGCCGCAGACCTCGGTGACCGCCTCGGTCAGCTCCGCGCGGCTGGGGCGGACCAAGGACCCGCCGGAGGCCATCAGCAGGACCGTGTCGTTGGTCGACTGGCAGCCGTCGGAGTCGATCCGGTCGAAGGTCAACGCCGCCGCGGCGCGGACCGCGTGGTCGACGTCG
>DASSLY010000110.1:0-26939 GCA_035689185.1 Dermatophilaceae bacterium | reverse complement strand
CGGAGCATGGCCACCTTGATGATGTCCGCGGCAGACCCCTGGATCGGGGCGTTCAGCGCCATCCGCTCGGCCATCTCCCGGCGCTGCCGGTTGTCCGAGGTCAGGTCCGGCAGGTACCGGCGCCGGCCGAGCATCGTCTCGGTGTACCCGGTCTGCCGGGCCTGCGCCACCACGTCGCGCAGGTAGTCCCGCACCCCGCCGAACCGGGCGAAGTACTCCTCCATCAGCGCCGATGCCTCGGTCGTGGAGATGGTCAGCTGACGGGACAGGCCGAAGGCCGACAGGCCGTAGGCCAAGCCGTAAGACATCGCCTTGATCTTGGACCGCATCGTCGCGGTGACCTCGCTCGGCGGCACCCCGAACACGCGCGACCCGACGAACCGGTGCAGGTCCTCCCCCGACCGGAACGCCTCGATCAGCGCCTCGTCGCCGGACAGGTGCGCCATGATGCGCATCTCGATCTGGCTGTAGTCCACCGACATCAGCGACTCGTACCCCGCGCCGACGACGAACACCGAGCGGATCCGCCGCCCCTCGTCGGTGCGGATCGGGATGTTCTGCAGGTTGGGCTCGGTCGACGACAGCCGCCCGGTCGCCGCGATCGTCTGCTGGTAGGTCGTGTGGATCCGCCCGTCGTCGGCCACCGACTTGGCCAGCCCCTCCACCGTCACCCGCAGCCTCGACGCGTCCCGGTGCCGCAGCAGCGCCTCCAGGAACGGGTGCTCGGTCTTGACGAACAGCTCCTGCAGCGCGTCGGCGTCGGTCGTGTAGCCGGTCTTGGTCCGCTTCGTCTTCGGCATCCCCAGCGTGTCGAAGAGCACGACCTGCAGCTGCTTGGGGGAGCCGAGGTTGATCTGGTCCCCGCCGATCGCGTCATACGCGTCCTGCTGCGCGGCGCGGACCTGGTCGGCGAAGTGCGACTCCAACGACTCGAGCAGTGCGACGTCGGCGGCGATCCCGACCCGCTCCATCTCGGCGAGCACGTCGACCAGGGGCAGCTCGACCTGGCTCAGCAGCACCGCCCCGCCGGTGGCCGCCAGCTGGGTGTCCAGCGCGTCGGCGAGGTCCAGGATGGCCCGGGCCCGGACCATCGCGGACTCGACCTCGGTGTCCTCCTCGCCCAGGTCCAGGACCCCTTGGCCGCCCTCCTCGACCTCGGCGCGCAGCTCACGGTGCAGGTTGCGCAGCACCAGGTCGGCCAGGTCGTACGAGCGCTGGTCCGGCCGGACCAGGTAGGCCGCGAGCGCGGTGTCGCTGGTGACGCCGCGCAGCGGCAGCCCGCGGGCGGCGAGGGCCTGGATCGGCCCCTTCGCGTCATACAGGGCCTTGGGTCGGCCCGGGTCGGCCAGCCATACGGCGACCGCCGCCTCCGCCGGCTCGTCCAGGGTGGCGAGGTCGACGTATGCCGCGGCGTCGGTCGCGGACGCGACCGCCAGCGCGTGCGGGTCACCCGTGCCGCGCGCCCAGGAGCCCACCACGTGCAGCCCGACCCGCTTGCCCGGGCCCGCATAGTCGGCGAGCCAGGACGGCACCTGGGCCGGGTCGAGCACGGCCGCGTCCAGGTCGAACCCGGCGTCGGCCTCCACCTGGACCGAGTCGAGGTACTCGAACAACCGGTCCCGCAGCACCCGGAACTCCAGGCCGTCGAAGACCTTGTGCACCTCCTCCCGGTCCCAGTTGACCCGGGCCAGGTCGTCCACCGCGACGTCGAGGGCGACGTCGCGGACCAGCTGGTTCACCCGGCGGTTGCGCAGCACCCCGTCGAGGTGTGACCGCAGCGACTCCCCCGCCTTGCCCTTGATCTCCCCCACGGCCGCGACCAGCCCGGTCAGGTCGCCGTACTGCTGCAGCCACTTCGCTGCCGTCTTCGGGCCGACCCCCGGGACCCCGGGCAGGTTGTCCGAGGACTCCCCGACCAGCGCGGCCAGGTCGCTGTAGAGCTCCGGACCCACGCCGTAGCGCGCGACCACGGCGTCGCTGGTCATCCGGGTCAGCTCGGACACCCCGCGGATGGGGTAGAGGACCGTGACCTCGTCGGAGACCAGCTGGAAGGTGTCCCGGTCACCGGAGCAGATGAGCACCTCCATCCCACGCTCCCGGGCCTGCGTGGTCAGCGTCGCGATGACGTCGTCGGCCTCGTAGCCGGCGGACTCCACGTAGCGGATGCGCAGCGCGTCGAGCACCTCCTTGACCAGGTCGACCTGGCCGTGGAACTCCTCCGGTGCCTTGGACCGGCCCGCCTTGTACTCGGCGTAGGCCTCGTTGCGAAACGTCGACCGGGCGACGTCGAAGGTGACCGCCACGTGGGTCGGCACCTCGTCCCGCAGGACGTTGATGAGCATCGAGGTGAAGCCGTAGACGGCGTTCGTCGGCTGCCCGGTGGTCGTGGCAAAGTTCTCCACCGGCAGGGCGTAGAACGCGCGGTAGGCCAGCGAGTGCCCGTCCACGAGCAGCAGTCGACTCACGCATGGCAGCCTAGGCCAGTGCACCGACACCACCCCTTCGCCGCGAACCGCGAGGAACGGCAACGATGAGCGACTACCTGGCCCAGGTCATCGCCATGAACCGGGGCACTCTCGGCGAGCGGATGGGGATCGAGCTCCTGGAGGCCACGCCGGAGCGGGTGGTGGCCCGGATGCCGGTCGAGGGCAACACCCAGCCTTACGGGCTGCTGCACGGTGGCGCCAGCGTCGCGCTGGCCGAGACTGTCGGCTCGGTCGGCTCGGCGCTGCACGCGGGCCGGCACGGCGCGGGGCGGGTCGCCGTCGGCGTCGACATCAACGCCACCCACCACCGAGCCGTGCGCTCGGGTCACGTCACCGCGACGGCGACCGCGATCCACCTCGGGTCCACGACCACTTCGTATGCCGTGTCGGTCGTCGACGGCGACGGTGCCCTGGTGTGCACGGCCCGGCTCACCTGCCTGATCCGGGGCCGCCCGCCCGCCGAGCGGGCACGCGAGGGCGGAGACCTCCCCCCTTCGGCCTGATTCGGTGCGTCCCTTCGGCCTGAGTCGGTGCGTCCCTCGGCCCAGGCACACCAACGGAGCCCTGGGCGCATCCCCGGCGGTGCGCCTGGTGACCCGCACGTGTGCCTCGGGCCCGAAGGTAGGCCCGCTGGCGGGAGGGCGGACGAGGTTAGCGCGCCGCGGTCGCGGTTCGGGTCGCCCTGGCCCGCAGCGAGCGGCGGCGGTGCAGCAGGACGGAGTCGGCCCGGCTGGTCTGCTTGGTGCCGGCCAGCCTCAGATGCAGCGCGGCGGTCGCGGTGACCCGCTTGACGACCAGCGGGGTGAAGCCCAGGCGGGCGAAGAAGCGGTTCGTGTCGCGGGACTGGGACGGCACCGAAATGGACACCTGTCCCGCGCCGACCAGGTCGGCGTGGGTAGCGGCGGCGCCGAGCAGGGCCCTGGCCACCCCCATCCGACGGGCGTGCGGAGCGACATACAGCTGGTCCACGCTGACGCAGGGGGCGTCGCTGAGGCTGAACAGAGACGTGTCGACCAGGACCATCAGCCCGACCGGCCGCTCGTCCACGACGGCCAGAAAGGCATGGACGTCGTCCCTGGCCAGCGCCGCCCGGACCTGCTGATCGCTGGTCATACGGGTCACGGTGTCCGCCGTGAGCCCCGCCTCGGCGCGAGCCGAGCGCCATAACCCGGCGAAGTCGGCCTGCTGCTGGGCGGCCACCCGACGGACGTGCACCTGGGGTCGCGACACGAGTTCCTCCTTCGACCACAACGAGAACCACCGCACCGGGCCCCTACCCGCCTGGCAGCGCCGACCGGAGGCGGCGGCGACCAGGGCTCGACTCTAGGGTCTGGGCCCCTGTCCGCAATAGGGGCGGGTGGAGGTCCGCGGGGACGCCCCGGCGCAACCGTCCGTTTCGCGGTGTTTTGTCCCAGTTCAGTGTCGGCTAGAGCACGCCGAGGCGGTCGTGACGCTCGTCACGAAACGACGTTGCAGCGCCGCGGACGTGCCGACAACCAGCACGGCCCGCCGACGTTGCAGCGCCGCGGACGTGCCGACGACCGGCACGACCAGCCGACCTGGCGGCGCCGGGCCGGGCGCACCAGGCTCAGGACTTCGCCGGCAGCCCGGCGATCACCGCTTCGGCGACCTCGCGCATGCCCAGCCGGCGGTCCATCGCCGTCTTCTGGATCCACCGGAACGCTTCCGCCTCGCTGATCTTCAGCTGCGTCATCAACGCCCCCTTGGCCCGGTCGACGGCCTTGCGGGTCTCCAGCCGCTCGCCGAGGTCGGCGATCTCGGCCTCTAGCGCGTGCAGCTGCAACCACCGGGACCGGGCGATGTCGATGGCCGGGGCCAGGTCTGATGCGCTGAACGGCTTCACGACATAAGCCATCACTCCTGCGTCGCGGGCCCGCTCCACCAGGTCCTTCTGGCTGAAGGCGGTCAGCATGACCACCGGCGCGATCTTCGCCGTGCCGATCTCCTCGGCGGCGGTGATCCCGTCCTTCACCGGCATCTTCACGTCCATGATGACCAGGTCCGGGCGCAGGGCCGTGGCCAGGTCGACGGCCGCCTGGCCGTCGCCCGCCTGACCGACGACGTCGTACCCGGCCTCGGTCAGCATCTCGCACAGGTCCAGCCGGATGAGCGCTTCGTCCTCGGCCACCAGGATCCTCATCGGCGCCGTGCTCGGCGATTCGGCGTCCTCCTGGCCCGCGGGGTCGGCGCCGCTGGCGGCCCGGCCAGCGCCCCTCGTGCGGGGCTGGGGGGGTACGGCCGGCGCGGCCGCGGGGGCCGGAGGAGGAAGCGGCGCGGCTGGTTTGGCCGGCGGCACCGGCGTGGGCTTCGGTGTCCCCGCCGACCTGTCGGAGCCATCCGAGGTACCGGCGGTACCGGAGGCACCGGCGGTATCGGAGGTACCGGAGCTGTCGGCGGCGGCGTTGTCCGTCACGCAGCCAGCGTAGTGGGGGCGCGTCGGGAGCGCCGTACGGCGGCAAACCGGCAGCCGACGTGCCGGGAGCGGGACTTGAACCCGCACGACCTCGCGGTCAGAGCATTTTGAGTGCCCCGTGTCTGCCATTCCACCACCCCGGCGGGTGCGCGAGCAGCATACCGACGGGGGGCCCGGTGAGGGCGCGGGCCGCCCCGGCGGGTGCGCGAGCAGCATGCCGACGGGGCCCGGCGAGGGCGCGGGGCCGCCCCGGCGAGGGCGCGGCGAGGGCGCGGGGCCGCCCCGGCGAGGGCGCGGTGAGGGCGCGGGGCCGCCCCGGCGAGGGCGCGGGGCCGCCCCGGCAAGGGCGGGGGGCCACCCCGGCAAGGGCGGTGAGCCGCCCCGGCAAGGGGACGGGGACCGGTGAACCAGCGGGGCCGATCGGGGCGGGCGGGCGGCATACCGCCCACGGCATACCCCCGGTGTTACAAACCTTCCTGGTAGGCGGGTGCGATCCGGTTCTTCGCATCGCCCATCCGGTGCACGCGCAGCGCGTTGGTCGCGCCCGGGATGCCGGGCGGCGAGCCGGCCACGATGATCACCCGGTCCCCCTCGGAGCAACGTCCGTCACGCAGCAGCGCCTCGTCGACCTGCATCGCCATCTGGTCGGTGTGCTTGGCCATCGGGACCAGGTAGGTCTCGATCCCCCAGGCCAGCGCCAGCTGGGACCGGGTCGCCTGGTGCGGGGTGAAGGCCAGCATCGGCAGGTGTGACCGCAGGCGGGAGAGCCGCATCGCCGAGTCCCCGGAGGAGGTGAAGGTGACCAGGAACTTGACCCCCAGCAGGTCGCCGATCTCGGCGGCTGCGGCCGTCACCGCCCCGCCGGTCGTATGCGGTTTCGTCCCCAGTGGAGCGATCCGGTCGATGCCCTTCTCCTCGGTGTTCTTGATGATCCGGGCCATCGTCTTCACCGCCTCGACCGGCCACGCGCCGACGCTGGTCTCCCCGGAGAGCATGATCGCGTCGGCCCCGTCGAGGACGGCGTTGGCGCAGTCACTGGCCTCGGCCCGGGTCGGACGGGAGTTCTCGATCATCGACTCCAGCACCTGGGTTGCCACGATGACCGGCTTGGCGTTGCGCCGGGCGATGGCGATGGCGTCCTTCTGGACCAGCGGCACGTCCTCCAGCGGCAGCTCGACGCCCAGGTCCCCCCGGGCGACCATGACGCCGTCGAAGGCGAGGATGATCTCTTCCAGGTTCTCCACCGCCTGCGGCTTCTCGATCTTGGCGATGACCGGCAGCCGGACGCCCTCCTCGTCCATGATCTCGTGCACGCGCTCGATGTCCTTGGCGTCGCGCACGAACGACAGCGCGATGAGGTCGGCCCGCAGCCGCAGTGCCCAGCGCAGATCCTGCTCGTCCTTGTCCGACAGGGCCGGCACGCTGACCGCCACCCCGGGCAGGTTGATCCCCTTGTTGTTGGAGACCGTGCCACCCTCGGACACCTCCGTTACCACGTCGGTGGCGGTCACCTCGACCGCCTGCAGCGACACCTTGCCGTCGTCGATGAGCAACGTGTCGCCCGGCCGGACGTCCCCGGTGAGCCCCTTGTAGGTGGTGGACACGCGCTCCTGACCCCCGTCGACGTCGTCGACGGTGATGGTGAACCGGTCTCCGACGGCAAGCTGGACGGGACCGCCGGAGAAGCGGCCGGTGCGGATCTTGGGACCCTGCAGGTCCACCAGGATCCCTACGGCGTGACCCGACTCGTCGCTGGCCGTGCGGATGTAGCGGTACACCTGCTCGTGGTCGGCGTAGCTGCCGTGGGACAGGTTCAGCCGGGCGACGTCCATTCCGGCTGCTACCAGCTGCCGCAGCTTGTCCGGGGAGGAGGTGGCGGGGCCCAGCGTGCAGACGATCTTGGCTCGACGCATGGCTGCGATCCTAGGGGGGAACGGCCGACCGGGAGAGTCGGGCCGGCGCGCCGGCGCCGTCGCCCGGCCCGAGGAGCGCAGGACGATTGCTGTGCGCTCGCATGGCGTCCGCACAGGCGACGTTCAGCATGGTCCAGCAGCCTTCCGGCATGTCCTTCGCGTCCTCGGTGTCCGGCGTCGTCCTGTCCCCGCCGACGCCGACGTCACCGCCGACGCCATCGCCTCTGCCGCCGAAGCACCAGCCGTGGTGGTCCGACGTCGCCCTGGTGTTCACGTGGCTGACCGCGCTCGTGGTGGTCTCCCTGTGGGTGGCAGGGGGCGGGGTGCAAGACCTACTCGGCGCCTCCGGCGCCAGCGGCGCGCTGACCACTCTCGGCCGCCTGAGCGGTCTGCTGGCCTCGGACCTGCTGCTCGTGCAGGTGCTGATGATGGCCCGGATCCCGTGGGTCGAGCGGACCTACGGCCAGGACCGGCTGGCCCGCTGGCACCGGGTGCTCGGTTTCACCTCGTTCACGCTCATGCTCCTGCACATCGCCGCGATCTGGCTGGGCTACGCGGCCTCCGGCCCGCAGGGTGTCTGGGGCACGCTCGTGGACCTGGCGCTCAACTACCCGGGGATGCTGCTGGCGCTGGCCGGGAGCGCCGCGCTGGTCGCGGTCACCGTTACCTCGGTGAAGGCCGCTCGGCGCCGGCTGCGGTACGAGTCCTGGCACCTGATCCACCTCTACGCCTACCTGGGGGTCGGGCTGGCGCTGCCGCACCAGCTCTGGACGGGGGCGGAGTTCGTCTCCTCCCCGGCCGCCTCGGTGTTCTGGTGGGGGCTGTGGGCTTCGGCCGCCGCCGCGGTGCTGGTATGCCGCGTGGGCCTGCCGGTCGTGCTGAACCTGCGCCACCGCCTTGTCGTGCAGGAGGTCCGCCGGGAGGGCCCCGGCGCTACCACCGTGGTCGTCAGCGGTCGGCAGCTGCACCGGCTGCCGGTCCGGGCAGGGCAGTACTTCACCTGGCGGTTCCTGGACGGCCCGGGGGCCAGCCGGGCCAACCCGTACTCGCTGTCGGCTGCCCCGGACGGGCGCACCCTGCGGATCACTGCTGCCCACGCGGGCGACGGCTCGGCGCGCCTGGCCCGCCTGCGTCCGGGGGTGCGGGTGCTGGTCGAGGGTCCGTACGGCCGGATGCACGAGGGGGTCCGGACCCGGCGCAAGGTGCTGCTGCTGGCCGGCGGGATCGGCGTCGCCCCGATGCGCGCGCTGCTGGAGGGGCTGGCGCAGGCCCCCGGGGACGTGACCCTGGTCTACCGGGCGAGCGACCAGGACGACCTGCTGCTGTTCGACGAGCTGGCCGAGCACGCCCGCCGACGCCGAGCCCGGTTCGTCCTCGTGGTCGGCCGCCGGGCGACCGGCCGGGAGAGCTGGCTGCCCGCGCACGCCGCCCACTTCGCCGACGAGGACGCGATCCGCCAGATCGTGCCCGACGTGGCCGACCACGACGTGTTCATCTGCGGCAGCCCGGGGTGGATGACCGCAGCGGAACGGGCGGTCCGCGCGGCTGGAGTGCCCCGTCGACACATCCACCTCGAACGCTTCAGCTACTGACCACACGCGTCGGCGCCCGACCCATGCCGGCGCATCCCGACGCAGAGCTCGATCGAAGCCCGAACGGAAGGAGACCGCGCATGCGGCGAATCGCGCTCGCGCTGCTCAGCACCATCACCACCGTCGTGCTGCTGTTCAGCTACCACACGAGCACGAACCGGGGCACCGGCACTGCCGCGGCGGTCGTGCAACAACAGGCCTCCGGCGCGCAGTCCGGCACCGCGCAGTCCGGCACCGCGCAGTCCGGCGCCGCGCAGTCCGGCAGCCAACAGCAGCCCCAGACCAAGACCTACACCGGTGACGTGGTGCAGACCCGTTGGGGGCCGGTCCAGGTGGAGCTCACCGTGACCGGTGGGCGGGTCACAGCCGCCGACGCGGTGCAGTACCCGGACGGGAACCGCCGGGACGCGGAGATCAACAGCTACGCGCTGCCGATCCTGAGCCAACAGGTGCTCGACCGGCAGAGCGCGCAGGTCGACACGGTCTCCGGTGCCACGGTCACCTCCGACGGCTATCGGCAGTCGCTGCAGTCGGCGATCGACCAGGCCCACCTGTGACGAGGCGCGCCTGGGTCCGCCAGCTGATGGGGATGCCGGTGAGCATCCACATCCGTGGCCCGCGGGTCGACGCCGTCCTCGTCGAGGAGGCCGTGCAGCGGGCCTACGCCGTGCTTGCGTCCGCGGACGAGGTGTTCAGCACCTACCGGGCGGACAGTCAGGTCAGCCAAATCCGCCGCGGCGAACTGGGGCTGGACCGGGCCCCCGAGGTCGTCCGCGAGGTCGCCGCCCTGTGCGAGGACGCCACCGCCCGGACCGGCGGCGCCTTCACCGCCTGGCTGCCGGACCCGGACGGCGTGCCCCGGTTCGACCCCACCGGCCTGGTGAAGGGCTGGGCGGTGGAGCGCGCGGCCGAGCAGCTGGCTGCGCTGACCGCTCACACGTTCTGCGTCAACGCCGGCGGCGACGTGGTCGTGGGCGGTGACCGCAGCGCCGCGACCGCGGCAGCGGAACGGGCGCCGTGGCGGGTCGGCATCGAGGACCCGGCGGACCGGGCCCGGCTGGCCGACGTCGTCGAGATGACCGTCGGCGGGGTGGCCACCTCGGGCACCGCGGCCCGCGGGGCCCACCTCTACTCGCCCTGGGCGGGGGCCTTCGTCGACCGCGCCGGCTCGGTCACCGTCGTGGGGCCCAGCCTGGTGTGGGCCGACATCTGGGCCACCGCGCTGTTCGTCGGCTCGGCTGGGACCCGGCAGCGGTTCGCGTCGCAGGCCCTCGGCTACCAGGTGATCCGGCTGGGCCCCGCTGCTTCTGGCTACGCCGTGACCGGTCGGTCTGTCGGGTTGACGGGCCGCGGCAGGGCCGAGACCCCGCCGGTGAGCCACGCGTCGACCCCGTTGGCGGCGGAGCGACCCTCCGCGATGGCCCACACGATCAGCGACTGGCCGCGCCCGGCGTCACCGGCGACGAACACCCCCGGCACCGAGGTCATGTAGGAGGGGTCGCGCTTGATGTTGGAGCGCTCGTCCAGCTCGACGCCGAGCTGCTCGACCACACCCTCGCGCTGCGGGCCGAGGAAACCCATCGCGAACAGCACCAGCTGCGCGGGCAGTTCCCGCTCGCTGCCGTCGACCTCGACGAACCGACCGTCCTGGAACTGGACGTCGACGAGCCGGATGGCGCGCACGTTGCCGTCGTCGTCGCCGAGGAACTCCTTGGTGCTCACGCCGTAGACCCGTTCGCCGCCCTCCTCGTGGGCGCTGGAGACGCGGTAGACCATCGGGTATGTCGGCCACGGCTGGCTGCTGGGCCGCTCCTCGCCCGGCCTGGGCATGATCTCCAGCTGGGTGACCGAACGCGGGCCCTGCCGGTGGGCGGTGCCCAGGCAGTCCGCCCCGGTGTCCCCGCCGCCGATGATGATGACGTCCTTTCCGTGGGCGGTCACCTGCTCCGGCACCTGCTCGCCGAGGGCGACCCGGTTGGCGGGAGGAAGGAACTGCATCGCCTGCAAGATGCCGCCGAGCTCACGCCCGGGCACCGGCAGGTCCCGGGGGACGGTGGCGCCGACCGCGAGCACCACCGCGTCATACCGGTCCCGCAGTTGCTGGCCGGTGACGGCCACGCCGACGTCGACACCGTTGCGGAACCGGGTGCCCTCGGCCGCCATCTGCGCCAGCCGGCGGTCCAGCACCGCCTTCTCCATCTTGAACTCGGGGATGCCGTAGCGCAGCAGCCCGCCCGGCTGGTCGTCCCGCTCGTACACGGCGACGGTGTGCCCGGCCCGGGTCAACTGCTGGGCGACGGCGAGCCCGGCCGGTCCGGACCCGACCACGGCGACCGTCTTGCCGGACAGCCGATCCGGCGGTTGCGGCACCAGGCCGCCGGTCGCGACGGCACGGTCGATGACGGTCACCTCGACCTGCTTGATGGTCACCGGCGGCTGGTTGATGCCGAGCACGCACGCGGTCTCGCACGGTGCCGGGCAGAGCCGGCCGGTGAACTCCGGGAAGTTGTTCGTCGCGTGCAGCCGCTCGATGGCGGCGTCCCAGTCGCCCTTCCAAGCCAGGTCGTTCCATTCCGGGATGAGGTTGCCCAGCGGGCAGCCGTTGTGGCAGAACGGAATCCCGCAGTCCATGCACCGGCCGGCCTGGCGCTGCAGCTCGCCGACCGGCTGCGGCTGGTAGACCTCGCGCCAGTCCATAAGCCGGACGGGCACCGGGCGCCGCTGCGGCAGCTGCCGTTCGCGCACCTTGAGAAAGCCCTGCGGGTCAGCCACGAGCCGCCTCCATGATCCGCTCCCATACCAGCTCGCCGTCGGGGTCCAGGCCGTCCGCCTGCGCCGCCGACCGGACGTCCAGCACCCGCTTGTAGTCCCTCGGCAGCACCAGGGTGAACCGCTGCCTGCTCGCCTCCCAGTCGGCGAGCAGCTGGGCGGCGACGGTGGAGTCGGTCCACTCGCGGTGCCGCTCCAGCAGGTCGTGCACCATCGCCTCGTCCTCCTGCCGCAGCGGGAGCAGGTCCACCATCTCCGGGTTGACCCGCTGGGCCTTGAGGTCCAGGACGAAGGCCATGCCACCCGACATACCGGCTGCGAAGTTGCGCCCGTGCGGGCCGAGGATCAGGACGGTGCCGCCGGTCATGTACTCGCAACCGTGGTCACCGACACCTTCCACGACGGCGGTCGCCCCGGAGTTGCGGACGCAGAAACGCTCCCCGACCAACCCGCGCAGGTACACCTCGCCGGCGGTAGCGCCGTAGCAGATGACGTTGCCGGCGATGACGTTCTGATCCGCCGCCAGCTGGGCCGCCCGGTCGGGGCGGACCACCACGCGACCGCCGGACAGGCCCTTGCCGACGTAGTCGTTGGCGTCGCCGAACAGCCGCAGCGTGATGCCCCGCGGCAGGAAGGCGCCCAGGGACTGCCCGGCCGACCCGGTGAGGGAGACGTCGATGGTGCCGTCCGGCAGCCCCAGCGGGTGAGCCAGGGTGACGGTGTGTCCGAGCATGGTGCCGACGGTGCGGTTCACGTTGCGCACCGGCAGCTCGATCCGCACCGGCGCCCGCTCCTCGATGGCCTCCTGGGCCAAGGCGATGAGCTCGTGGTCCAGCGCCTTCTCCAGCCCGTGGTCCTGGGCCACGGTGTTGTACCGCGGTCGGCCGTCCGGGGGCTCGATCTCGGTGAGGACCGGCGTCAGGTCCAGCCCGCTGGCCTTCCAGTGGCTGATCGCCTTGGTGGTGTCCAGCACCCGGGCCCGTCCGATGGCCTCGGCGATCGAGCGGAACCCGAGCGCGGCGAGCAGCTCGCGGACCTCCTCGGCGATGTACTCGAAGAAGGTCTCGACGAACTCCGGCTTCCCGGAGAACCTGGCACGCAGCTCGGGATTCTGGGTGGCGATGCCGACCGGGCAGGTGTCCAGGTGGCAGACCCGCATCATGATGCAGCCGCTGACCACCAGCGGCGCCGTGGCGAAGCCGAACTCCTCCGCGCCCAGCAGGGCAGCGATGACCACGTCCCGGCCGGTCTTGATCTGCCCGTCGACCTGCACCACGATCCGGTCGCGCAGGCCGTTCAGCACCAGCGTCTGCTGGGTCTCGGCCAGGCCCAGCTCCCACGGCGCCCCGGCGTGCTTCAGCGAGGTCAGCGGCGAGGCGCCGGTGCCGCCGTCGTGCCCGGAGATGAGGACCACGTCGGCGTGCGCCTTGCTCACCCCCGCGGCGACGGTGCCGACACCGATCTCGGAGACCAGCTTCACGTGGACGCGAGCCTGCGGGTTGGCGTTCTTCAGGTCGTGAATGAGCTGGGCCAGGTCCTCGATGGAGTAGATGTCGTGGTGCGGCGGCGGGGAGATCAGGCCGACGCCGGGGGTGGAGTGGCGGACCTTGGCGATCCAGGGGTACACCTTGTGCCCCGGCAGCTGCCCGCCCTCGCCCGGCTTGGCCCCCTGGGCCATCTTGATCTGGATGTCGTCGGACTGGGTCAGGTAGAGCGAGGTGACGCCGAACCGCCCGGAGGCGACCTGCTTGACCGCGGACCGGCGCGCCGGGTCCACCAGCCGGTCCTCGTCCTCCCCGCCCTCGCCGGTGTTGGACCGCCCCCCGATCCGGTTCATCGCGATCGCCAGGGTCTCGTGCGCCTCCTGGCTGATCGACCCGTAGCTCATCGCGCCGGTGTTGAACCGCTTGACGATCTCGCTGACCGGCTCGACCTGGTCCACCGGGATGGGCTGGCGGCCCTGCTGGGCCGGGTCGGCGAAGTCGAACAGCCCGCGCAGGGTCATCAGCCGCTCGGCCTGGTCGTCCACCCGCGCGGTGTACTGCTTGAACACGTCGAAGCGCCGGTTGCGGGTGGCGTGCTGCAGCCGGAACACCGTCTCCGGGTCGAACAGGTGCGGCTCGCCCTCCCGCCGCCACTGGTACTCCCCGCCGACGTCGAGCTTGCGGTGCGGCAGCCGGACGCCGTCCGGGGGGTATGCGGTGGCGTGTCGCGCCGCGACCTCGGCCGCCAGCACGTCCAACCCGACGCCGCCCAGCTGGGTGACGGTGCCGGTGAAGTACCGGTCGACCACCTCCTGGGACAGGCCGATGGCCTCGAACACCTGGGCGCCGCGATAGGAGGCGACGGTGGAGATGCCCATCTTCGACATGACCTTCAGCACGCCCTTGCCGAGCGCCTTGATGAGGTTGCGCACGGCCTTGTCCGCGGCGACCCCGACCAGCTCGCCGGAACGGACCATGTCCTCGACCGACTCCATCGCCAGGTACGGGTTCACCGCCGCGGCGCCGTAGCCGACCAGCAGCGCGACGTGGTGCACCTCGCGCACGTCGCCGGCCTCGACGAGCAGGCCGACCTTGGTCCGCGTCTTCTCCCGGATCAGGTGGTGGTGCACCGCGGAGGTGAGCAGCAGCGACGGGATCGGCGCCAGGTCGCGCGCCGAGTCGCGGTCGGACAGCACGACGAACCGGGCTCCGGCCTCGATCGCCTCGGAGACCTCGGCGAAGATCTGCTCCAGCCTGGCCTGCATCGCCTCCGCGCCGCCGGTGACGTCATACAGGCCCCGCACGACATGGGTGGCGTAGCCGGGCAGGTCGCCGTCCTTGTTGATGTGGACTACCTTGGCCAGCTCGTCGTTGTCGATCACCGGGAATGGCAGGAGCACCTGTCGCGCGTGCGCCGGGGTCGCGTCGAGCATGTTCTGCTCCGGGCCCATGACGGTGCCCAGCGAGGTGACCAGCTCCTCCCGGATGGCGTCCAGCGGCGGGTTGGTCACCTGCGCGAACAGCTGGGTGAAGTAGTCGAAGACCAGCCGCGGCCGGCTGGACAGCACCGCGATCGGGCTGTCGGTGCCCATCGAGCCCAGCGCCTCGGCGCCGCTGCGACCCATGGGCGCGAGCAGGATCCGCAGCTCCTCCTGGGTGTAGCCGAAGGTCCGCTGTCGGCGTGACACCGAGGACGGGGTGTGCACCACGTGCTCCCGATCCGGCAGGTCGGAGAGGTGGACGATGCCGGCGTGCAGCCACTCCTCGTACGGGTGCTCCGCCGCCAGGGTGGACTTCACCTCCTCGTCGGTGACGATGCGGCCGTGCCCGGTGTCGACGAGGAACATCCGTCCCGGCTGCAGCCGCCCCTTGCGGACCACCCGGCCGGGCTCGATGTTGAGCACGCCGGCCTCCGAGCCGAGCACGACCAGGCCGTCGTCAGTAACCCAGAATCGGCCCGGCCGCAGCCCGTTGCGGTCCAGCACGGCGCCGACGACGGTGCCGTCGGTGAAGCTCACGCAGGCGGGGCCGTCCCACGGCTCCATGAAGGTGGCGTGGTACTCGTAGAACGCCCGCCGCGCCGGGTGCATCTCCTCGTGGTTCTCCCACGCCTCGGGGATCATCATCAGCACCGCGTGGGGCAGCGACCGGCCACCCAGGTGCAACAGCTCCAGCACCTCGTCGAAGGACGCCGAGTCCGAGGCCGCGGGCGTGCAGATCGGGAACAGCCGCTCCAGGTCGCCGGGGATCAGATCGCTGCGCAACAGCGACTCCCGCGCATGCATCCAGTTTCGGTTGCCCTTCACGGTGTTGATCTCGCCGTTGTGGGCGATCAGCCGGTACGGGTGGGCCAGCGGCCAGGACGGGAACGTGTTCGTCGAGAACCTGGAGTGCACCAGCGCCAGCTCGGTGGCGAACCGGCGGTCGGACAGGTCCGGGAAGAACGGCTCCAGCTGGCCGGTGGTCAGCATCCCCTTGTAGACCATGGTCCGGCTGGACAGCGACGGGAAGTAGACCTCCGCCTCCCGCTCGGCGCGCTTGCGCAGGCAGAACGCCATCCGTTCCAGGCCCATCCCCACCACGTGGGCGCCCGCGGCCGAGACGAAGACCTGGGCGAAGTGCGGCATACAGTCTCGAGCCACCTGGCCAACCAGGTCCGCGACCACCGGCACGTCCCGCCAGCCGAGGACGCGCAGGCCCTCCTCCGCGGCGATCGCCTCGATCGCCTCGACCGCGGCGACCCGGTGCGCGGCGTCGACCGGCAGGAAGGCGGTGCCCGCGGCGTACGCGCCGCGGGCGGGCAGCGCGAACGGGACGACGGCCCGGAGGAACCCGTCCGGCAGCTGGGTGAGGATGCCGGCCCCGTCGCCGACGAGCGGGTCGGCGCCGGTCGCCCCGCGATGGTCCAGGTTGCGCAGCGCGGTCAGGCCGTGCTCGATGATGTCGTGGCCGGCGCTGCCGCGCAGGGTGGCGACCAGCGCGACGCCGCACGCGTCGTGCTCGTGCTCCGACCGGTACAGACCCTGGTCGGCCGGCTGGGCCGAGAAGCGGGGAGGGGCCACGTCAGACCGTCCTTGAGATCCACTACCTGTGGGGCGACCCGGAGCGGAGGACCGTCCGCGGGCGCTGTTGGTGACCGCGAGGACGGCGTTGGCCAGGGCGGTCGTGCCCGAGAATACCGGAGCCCGGGGCAGCTGGGTCTTCGTCGGATCCTGGCGGATCCTGGCGGATCCGAGCGGATTCGAGCGGATCCGAGCGGATCCGAGCGGGTTCGCCGGTATGCGGTCGGGTTACGCCGACGAGACGGGTTCGCCGTCCGTCGTGGGCGAAGGCTCGTCCGGCTCCCCCTGGGGCCGGGTCCGCCGGGCCCGCAGGTAGAGAACCAGACCCAGCAGGAACACCAGGACCGATGTCCAGATGTTGAGCCGCAGCCCCAGGATCCGGTTGGCCTCGTCGGTGCGCATCGCCTCCACCACCAGCCGGCCGACGGTGTAGAGCATGACGTAGAGGAAGAACGCCTGACCGGCCGCGAGCCGGCGGCGCCGTTCGGCCAGGAGCACCAGCCCGGCGACGAGCAGGCACCACAGGGACTCGTAGAGGAAGGTCGGCTGGAAGGTGCCGAGCACCACCGCGTTGCCGGCCGCGTCCCGCAGGGCCCGACCGGTGCCCTGGTCCCAGGCGTGGATGGTCAGGCCCCAGGGCAGGTCGGTAGGCGAGCCGTACAGCTCGTTGTTGAACCAGTTCCCCCACCGGCCCAGCGCCTGGGCGACGGCCAGGCCGGGGGCCGCGGCGTCGGCGAAGTCCAGGAACGGCACCCCGGCCCGGCGGCAGCCGATCCAGGCACCGAGGGCCCCCAGGGCGACAGCTCCCCAAATGCCGAGGCCGCCCTGCCAGATAAAGAACGCGTGCCACCAGGTGCCGCCCTCCCCGAAGTAGGCCTGCGGGCTGGTGATCACGTGGTAGAGCCGGCCGCCCACGATGCCGAACGGGACGGCCCAGGCGGAGATGTCCAGCGCCTGCCCCGGCAGCGCCCCGCGGTCGAGCAACCGCCGGTTGGTCCACCAGACGGCAACCACGATGCCGGCCAAGATGCATAGGGCGTAGGCCCTGACCGGGAAGCCGAGGACGGTCCAGACGCCCTGCTCGGGACTGGGAATCGAGGCCAGCATGGTCAGCGGCCGGCCCGGACCCCGACGGCCAGCTCGGTGGTGAGCGTGCTCAACGCCCGCAGGCCCTGCTCCTCCGTGCTCGCCGAGGTGAGGCAGCGGACCAGGGCGGAGCCGACGATGACCCCGTCGGCGAACCCGGCGACCTGGGCCGCCTGGTCCCTGGTGGAGACGCCCAGCCCGACGCAGACCGGCAGGCCGGTGACCTCGCGAACCCGGGCGACCAGCCGCTGGGCGGTGTCGCCCACCGACTCCCGAGCGCCGGTGACCCCCATGGTCGACGCCGCGTAGACGAACCCGCCGCAGGCGCCGGCGGTGCGCCGAAGCCGCTCGTCGGTGGAGCTGGGAGCGACCAGGAAGACCGGGTCGAGGTCGTTGCGGCGGGCCGCGGCCAGCCACGCCTCCGCCTCGTCCGGGACCAGGTCGGGAGTGATGATGCCGCTGCCGCCGGCCGCGGCCAGGTCCGCGGCGAACCGGTCCACGCCGTAGCGCAGGATCGGGTTCCAGTACGACATCACCACCGCGGGAGTCCCGGTCGCCGCGACCGCACGCACGGCGCGGAACACGTCGCTGAGCCGGGATCCCCGCGCGAGCGCGGCCTCCGCGGCCAGCTGGATCACCGGGCCGTCCATCAGCGGGTCGCTGTAGGGCACCCCGACCTCGACCACGTCCACGCCGGCCTCGACCATCGCCAGCATGGCGTTGACCGAGCCGGCCACGCTGGGGTAGCCGACCGGCAGATAGCCGACCAGCGCGGCGCGACCCTCGCCACGGGTCTTGTCCAGGGCGGCCGAGAGCGCCGTCACTCCTGCACGCCCTCCTCGGGAATCGCCGGGACCTGTGGGCCGGCGGGTGCGTCATACAGGCCGAACCAGCGGGCCGCGGTGTCGACGTCCTTGTCGCCGCGCCCGGACAGGTTCACCAGCACGATGCCGTCCGGACCGAGCTCCCGGCCGATCTGCAGGGCACCGGCAAGTGCGTGCGCGCTCTCGATGGCAGGGATGATGCCCTCGGTGCGGCAGAGCAGGGCGAACGCGTCCATCGCCTCGGTGTCGGTGATCGGGCGGTACTCGGCGCGGCCGCTGTCCCGCAGGTAGGCGTGCTCCGGGCCGACGCTGGGGTAGTCCAGCCCGGCCGACACCGAGTGGGAGTCCAGGGTCTGGCCGTCCTCGTCCTGCAGGACGTAGGTGTAGGCGCCGTGCAGCACGCCGGGCAGGCCGGTGCTGAACCGGGCGGCGTGGTGCCCGGTGGCGACGCCCTCGCCGCCGGCCTCCAGCCCGACCAGGCGCACGCTCGCGTCGTCGATGAAACGGTGGAAGATGCCCATGGCGTTGGAGCCGCCGCCGACGCAGGCGCAGACCGCGTCCGGCAGCCGGCCGGTGAGGTCGAGCACCTGGGCCCGGGCCTCCACGCCGATGACCCGGTGGAAGTCGCGGACCATCTCCGGGAACGGGTGCGGGCCGGTCACCGTGCCGAGGAGGTAGTGGGTGTGCTCGACGTTGGTCACCCAGTCGCGCATGGCTTCGTTGATCGCGTCCTTGAGCGTGGCGCTGCCGTGGTCGACCGAGACCACCTGGGCGCCGAGCATCCGCATCCGGGCCACGTTGAGCGCCTGCCGCTCGGTGTCCTTGCGGCCCATGTAGACGGTGCAGTCCAGTCCGAGCAGGGCCGCCGCGGTCGCGGTCGCCACGCCGTGCTGCCCGGCGCCGGTCTCGGCGATCACCCGGGACTTGCCCATCCGCTGGGTGAGCAGCGCCTGGCCCAGCACATTGTTGATCTTGTGCGACCCGGTGTGGTTGAGGTCCTCCCGCTTGAGGATGACGCGGGCCCCGCCGGCGTGCGCGGCGAACCGCGGCACCTCGGTGATGATGCTGGGCCGGCCGGTGTAGGTGCGGTGCAGCCGGTCCAGGGCGCCCAGGAAGGTCGGGTCCACGGCGGCTTTCAGCCGGGCCTCGTCCAGCTCCTCCAGCGCGGCCATCAGGGCCTCGGGCACGAACCGGCCGCCGAACGCGCCGAAGCGGCCCACGGCGGTGCGCACCGTCATACTCCCTGCTTCCGCAATGCCGGGTGGGCGCCGGCCGCGATGAGATCGGCGACCGCCTCCCGAGGGTTCCCCCCGGTCACCAGGCTCTCCCCCACCAGCACGGCGTCGGCGCCCGCGGCGGCGTACTCCAGCACGTCGTGCGGGCCGCGGACCCCTGACTCGGCGACCTTCACCACGCCGGCGGGCAGCTGGCGGGCCACTCGGGCGAAGATGCCGCGGTCGACCTCCAGCGTCTTGAGGTTGCGGGCGTTGACCCCGACCACCGTGGCGCCGGCATCGACCGCGCGCCTGGCCTCCTCCTCGTCGTGCACCTCCACCAGCACCGTGAGCCCGATCGACTGAGCGCGCTCCCGCAACCCGATGAGCGTGGGCTGGTCCAGCGCGGCCACGATCAGCAGCACGACGTCGGCGCCGAAGGCCCGCGCCTCCCAGACCTGGTAGGTGCTGACGATGAAGTCCTTGCGCAGCACCGGGATGTCGACGACGGCGCGCACCGCGACGAGGTCGGCCAGGCTGCCGGCGAACCGCCGTCCCTCGGTGAGCACGCTGATCACGGTGGCGCCGCCGGCCGCGTAGTCGCAGGCCAGGCCCGCGGGGTCGGCGATGGCGGCCAGCGGTCCCTTGCTCGGGCTGGACCGCTTCACCTCGGCGATCACCTTGACGCCGCCCTCGGCGCGCAGCGCCGCCTCGGCGTCCATGGCCGGCCCGGTGCGCGCCACCCGCGCCCTGAGCTGGTCCAGCGTCGTCTGAGCCTGACGGACCGCCAAGTCCTCGCGGACGCCGGCGATGATGTCGTCCAGGACGGAAGGCACGTCCCCAGGCTAGCCTCGCCTCGCCACTGCTCCGAACCAGCCCCGGCTACGGCCGGAGAACCGCGAACGGCGGCAGCCAGCGCAGGACGGCGAAGACGACCAGACCGGCCGCCCACACCACCGCCAGCCGGGTGGCTGAGGCGTCGTCCTGCAGGCCCAGGCGGGGTCGCCTCCCACCGGCCCGCGACCAGACCCAGCCGACCCAGGCGAGGGCGGCGGCGAGCAGGGTCGCGACCGTGTACAAGTTCGAGCCGAGGGCACCGGCCAGGTCCCCCCGGGTGAGGTCGTTGACCGCACGCAGGCCGCCGCAACCCGGGCACGGCAGGCCGGTGAGGGCGAGGAAGGGGCAGGTGCCGTAGCTGCCCGGCACGTGCGGGTCCCGGACGCGCAGCACCGCGGCCATCGACAGCGCGACGCCCGCCACCGCCAGCGGCGCGGTGCCCACTGCGCGCCACCGCAGCCCGGCCACCGACTGCCGAAACGACATTTCTGCAGGATACCCACCCCGGACGGGGCTTCGGTTAGGTTGCCGGGGTTGAGGCTGAACACCACGGCGAGGGGAAACCACAATGAGCCAGAGCACGCCGGAGCCCGGAACTCCCGGCCCGCAGGACCAGCCGGGCGGCGCAGCCACCCCACCGCCACCGCCGCCGGTCCCAGCCACCCCACCGCCACCGCCGCCGCCGCCGCTGGCCCCAGCCGCACCACCGGCCGCAGCTGGCTACGGGGGGTACGGCTACGGCGGGCCGCCACCGGCGCAGGGCGGCAAGGGTATGGCCGTGGCGGCTCTGGTCCTGGGCATCCTGTCGATCCTGTCGTCCTGCCTATGGTTCATCGGCGGCGTCCTCGGCGTGCTCGCGGTGGTCCTCGGCTTCATCGCCCTGCGCAAGGCCCGGGCTGGGCAGGCCAGCGGCGCGGGTCTGGCCAAGGGCGGGCTGGTGACCGGGGTGGTCGGGCTGGTCCTGTCGCTCGTGCTGCTGGTCGCCGGTGTCGCGCTGCTGAGCCGCTTCGGCGACTGCGCGAACCTGCCGACCCCGGCCGAGCAGCAGCAGTGCGTCCGAGACCGCGCCAACTAGCGGTCAGCTAGGCAGTAGCGAAGCCCATGGCCGGCCAATAGTCAGCCCAGACCAGCGGGCGGAGGGCCCGGCCCATCGCCTCGTGGGTCGCCGGTCAAGCTCAGCGGATGACCGTGGTGCCCTGGGGCTTGTTCGGCTTGGCCTGCCCGTACCCGGCCATGGACAGCACCTTCCCGGCGACGGCTCCGAGCACCATGATCCCAGCGCCGACGATTCCCAGAAACAGGCTTGGCACGATCACCGCGAAGCAGGCCACGGCCGCCCCGACCAGGATGATCACGACCGCTGTCCACGCCGCGACGCTGTGTCCGTGTTCGCCGTGCTGGCCGTGGCCGCTGTGCTGGCCGTGGCGGCCCTGTTCGCCGTGGTCGGCCATCGGGGTCACTCCTGCGTGGTCGGGGTCGGGACTGACGGAGGGGTTGCTGTCCAAGCCAGCCGCTCGGGCGCCATTGTGTCAGCGGCCAGTGTCACCGGCACCCTCGGCGCGCTCGCCGGGCGTGCCGGGTAGGTCGGTTCCGTGCTCGGTGGGGTCCTCTCCCTGGCTAAGCCGGTCCCAGATATCGGTATGCCGCGCGGCGCCGCCGCGGTCTGCGCCGTCACTGCCGTCACTTCTGCCACGCTCGCCACGGTCGCCACGACTGTCACTTCCGTCACTGCTGTCACTGTTGTCACTGCTGCCGGGGACGCCGCGGACGCCAGCGGCGGCCACCGGCGCGTCATACCGGCTGGGGAGCCCGACCCAGGTGCGGGCAACGACCGCGACGCCCAGCGTGCCGACCCCGAGGGCGACCGCGGCGACCAGGCCGGCCCACAGCCAGCCGGTGCTGGTCGCGTCCGTGGCCACCGAGCCGGCCCGGCCGACGGTCTGCGCGGCCAGCGGGCCGAGCGCGCCGCCGGGATCCAGGCCCACCTGCAGCGTCGCGACGACGGCAGCCACACCTGCCACCGGGGCCACCGTAGCGGCCAAGGCGCGCAGGAACCGGCCGGCGGTGGCCACGGCCAGCGTTGCGGCGACCGCGACGAGCGTCGCAGCTGGCACCAGCGGGGCGGTCGCCGCGCCGCTGCCCCGAACCAGGGACTGGCCCAGGACGGCGTCCGCCGGGGTGCCCTGCACCCAGGTCTGGGTGGCGCAGGCCAGCAGCGCGGCAGCGGCGGCGAGCACCAGCGGGAGCACCGTGCGCTTCGCCATCAGCGACCGAGTCACGGGGCCCGCAGCCCGCTGGCGGCCACCACTGCCCGCAGCGCGGCCGCCGCCTTGTTGCAGCTCTCCTGGTACTCCAGCTCCGGCACGGAGTCGGCCACGATGCCGCCGCCGGCCTGCACGGTGGCCCGGCCGTCGCGAATCACCGCGGTGCGGATGGCGATTGCCATGTCGAGGTCGCCGGCGAAGTCGAGATAGCCGACCACCCCGCCGTACAAGCCGCGGCGGCTGGGTTCGAGTTCGTCGATGAGCGACATCGCCCGGGGTTTCGGCGCACCGGACAGGGTCCCGGCGGGGAAGGTCGCCGCGAGCACGTCATACGCGGTCCGCCCGTCGCTGAGCTGCCCGACGACGGTGGACTCCAGGTGCATGATGTGGCTGTACCGGCGGACCGCCATGAACTCGACCACGTCGACGGTGCCCGGGTCGCACACCCGTTGCAGGTCGTTGCGCGACAGGTCGACCAGCATCACGTGCTCGGAACGTTCCTTGGGGTCGGCCAGCAGGTCCTCGCCGAGCGCGACGTCCTGCTCCGGGGTGTCCCCCCGCGGGCGGGAGCCGGCAATCGGGTGGGTGATGGCCCGCCGCCCGGTCACCTTGACGAGGGCCTCCGGGCTGGAGCCGACGACGTCGTAGGCCGAACCGTCCGGTGCGGGAAGCCGGAGCAGGTACATGTACGGGCTCGGGTTCGAAGCCCGCAGCACCCGGTAGACGTCGAGCGCGTCGGCCGGGCAGTCCAGGCTGAAGCGCTGGCTCAGCACGACCTGGAACACCTCACCGGCCCGGATCGCCTCGCGGCCGGCCTCGACCATCGCGTGGAACTGCTCCCGGGTGTGGTTGCTGTCCGGCGCCGGCCGCTTCGGGGAGATGACGGCGACCGTGCTGGGAGCGGGGGCGGCCAGATCCCGGGTCATCCGGTCCAGCCGCTCGACGGCGTCTGCCCAGGCCCATTCGACCCGCTCATCCGTGGCGTCGTAGTTCACCGCATTCGCGACCAGCAGGAGCGAGCCGTCGGCGTGGTCGAGCACCGCCACGTCCGTGGCCAGGAGCATGCCCAACTCCGGCAGCCGCAACGGGTCCGGGTTGTTGTCGGGGACGGGTTCCCACCGGCGGACCGCGTCGTAGGTGATGGCACCCACCATGCCCCCGGTCAGCGGCGGCAGCCCGGGCAGCCTGGGGGTGGCGAGCGCGGCAACGGTGTCCCGCAACGCTGCGACCGGGTCGCCCCCGGTGGGCACGCCGACCGGCGGGTCGCCGATCCAGTGCGCCTGACCGTGGTGCTCGGTCAGAGCGGCCCGGCTGTCGGCGCCGACGATGGAGTAGCGGGACCACACCCCGCCGTGCTCCGCCGACTCGAGCAGGAACGTCCCGACCCGGTCCTTGGCCAGTTTGCGGTACACCCCGACCGGCGTCTCGGCGTCGGCGAGCAGCCGCCGCATCACAGGGACGACGCGCCGGTCGCGGGCCAGTTCGGTGAAGGTCTGCAGGTCCGGCCAGGTGTGCCCGTACTGCAGGTCAGGCGTCGTCATCCGGGGGTCCCCTGGGTGACCGACAGGTCCCGGCCGTCGAAGCAGGTCCGGGTGCCCGTGTGGCAGGCGGCCCCGACCTGGTCGACCCGCACCAGCAGCGCGTCGCCGTCGCAGTCCAGCGCCACGCCCCTGACCCACTGGACGTGGCCGGACGTGTCCCCCTTGCGCCAGTACTCGCCGCGGCTGCGGGACCAGAAGGTCACTCGGCCGGTGGTCATGGTGCGGTGCAGCGCCTCGTCGTCCATCCAGCCGACCATGAGCACCTCGCCGGTGTCGTGCTGCTGCACCACGGCGCACACCAACCCGGCGGCGTCGCGCTTCAGCCGGGCGGCGACGGCCGGGTCGATCTCCTCCTGGGACACGGCGGTCATTCTGCCGTGCCTGGCGAGCTGTCCACGAGCCGATCCTGCAGGGGTCGCACGTTCAGCGCCGAGCACAGGCCGGCGGCTGTGGGCCGGCAGGCACCACCGCCCCATCAAGGTGACCTTGGTCCCTGTTGCGGCGTGGACCGGAAGCGGAGGCTGCGTTGGGTCGGATGAGAGGGGTTTCGTCATGAGTCAGACAACAACCCCCGATGGAACCGACCACCGGGATGAGATGCCGCTCCGGGAGGACAGGGTGTCCGAGCCGGGGCGCGTGATCGGCCCCCACCCGAGCCGCGCCCGATCGCCAGGCGGGCTGTCACTGGTTGCGGGGAGTCTTCTCTGTGTCGTGGCGCTGCTCTTCCTCGCCGCCGGCGCCTGGGTTATGTGGAGGGACCGGGTGGACCGTGACGGACAGGGCTTCCTCGCCTTCGGTACCGAGGAGCTGCGGACCTCCCGGCACGCGATCGTCGGGGATCTGCAGGGCGTCGGCCCGAGCTGGTTCTACGGATTGGCGGTGCTGGGAGAGACCCGCATCCGCGCGACGTCCCCCGGCCAAGAACCCCTGTTCATCGGGATCGCGCGCAAGGACGACGTCTTCGGCTACCTGCGAGGGGTCGGGTACGCCACGATCGACAGCTTCGCGGTCCGGGACGACACAACCCACCGTGGCGGCCCGCCATCCGCAGCACCGTCCCGCGAGTCGATCTGGGCGGCCTCGACACAAGGCAGCGGCCAGCAGACGTTGCTGTGGACGCCGCGGTCGGGTGACTGGACCGTCGTGTTCATGAACGCGGACGGCAGCGCCGGCGTCGAGGTTCGTGGCGACGCCAGCGCGGAGCTCCCGCTCTTGCCGTGGCTAGCCGGGGGCTTCGTGCTCATCGGAGGAGCCACCGGCGTTGTCGGCGTGTGGGTCTTGGTGCGCGCCCTCCGCCGGGGAACCACACACCCCAAGTCTGAAGCCCGATAGTGCTTGGACCGGCTCCCGGAGCCGGTCCGCCCGAACAGCACACAGCCGAGGAAGTGAACGAAATGAGCCAGCAAGCTGGGACGTCGACATCGACGGAGAAGATCGACGTGAAGGGCCGCCACCTGGTGGAGAAGGTCAAGGAGTTGGTCCACGAAGGCAACGTTCGTCGAATCAGCATCAAAGACTCCGGCGGCAAGACCGTGCTGGAGGTTCCCGTGACTGTCGGCGTGGTCGGCTTCATCGTCGCGCCCGCTGTGGCCGCGCTCGGAGCGCTCGCGGCCCTCGCCGCGGACTACACGATCGAAGTGGAACGAGACACCCCGACTCGAAACTAATGGGAGGTTGACGATGCTGACGATGCAGGAGGCCGCTGCCGAGTTTCTGGCGAGCAAGCGGATTGCGGTGACGGGCGTTTCGCGCAGGGCCAAGGATCACGGTGCCAACACCGTCTTCAAGCGCCTGCGCGATCGGGGTTACGAGGTGTTCGCAGTCAACCCCAACGCCAGCGACGTGGAGGGTGCGCCCAGTTTCCACGACCTCAGAAGCATCCCTGGTGGCGTTGAGGCGGTCGTCATCGCGACCGCGCCGCACAGGGCGGAGGGCACCATGCGGGAGTGCGACGAGCTGGGCATCAAGCACGTGTGGATGCACCGGTCCTACGGCGCCGGCAGCGTCAATGAGACGGCGGCGGCCTACGGACGCGATCACGGCATCACCGTGATCGCAGGTGGGTGCCCGCTGATGTTCGACCCGACCGCCGATATCGCTCACAAGGTCATGCGGGTGATCTACAGGGGACACGTTCCCAAGACCATCTGACCGCGGACGCCTGTCGAGCGCAGGTCGGTGGAGTGAGGAGAGGAGCAGGTCATGGCCAACGTGGAAGTCATCGCTCGCGCCAAGGTGCGCCCGGGCCAGCTTGAGGGGTTCAAGGCGCAAGCGGCCGAGATTGTCCGGCTCACCCGAGAGCGAGATGCGCAGACCATGCGGTGCGACTGGTTCATCAACCAGGACGGAACCCAGTGCGAGGTCCACGAGATGTTCCCGGACGAGCAGGGACTGATCGCGCACAAGCTGAACACCGCGGAGGCGACGGCTCGCCTCTTCCGCGACTACGCGTCCGACCACCAGTCGAGGCTCTACGGCCAGGTCTCAGAGACCTTCCTCAAACTCGTTAGGGATCGGATGGGGGTGGCGCCAGAAGTCTTCTCATTCCTGCAGGGACTCGAGCAGGCGCCGACCGTCGTGGCACCGTCGCTGGGGACGAGCGCCTCCGAGGCAGTCGGGGCGGTTGTCATGGGACACCTGGAAGTGCACGCTCACCTGAGGGTCCGGCCAGGGCAACTGGAAGGCTTCAAGGCTCAGGTGGCCGAGATCATGCGACTGACCCGCGAGCAGGACACGCAGACCACTCGCTACGACTGGTTCCTCAACCAGGACGAAACCACGTGCGAGGTCCACGAGGCGTACCTGAGCGGACAAGGTCTGATCGACCACAACACCCACGTCATGAACGCGCGGGCGATCCTGTTCGAGAGGTACGCGTACGACCACCGCATGACCGCCTTCGGTGAGGTCTCCCCGGAGCTCCGGGAGCTGGCCAACAAGCACGCCGGGGGCATATCCGTGTTCTCGTTCCTCCAGGGCCTGGAGACCGCGGCGGCTGCCTAGGCGCGCGAAAGGGCGTGAGGCCTGGCCCGCCAACCAGCTGGGGAAACGCAGGGCAAGCGATCAGGACTGTTGGGCGACCCACGAGGCGTGCAGCCGGGTGTAGACCCCACCGGCACCCACCAGGTTGCCGTGCGGGCCGCGCTCGACCACCCGGCCGCGGTCAACGACGATCACCTCGTCGGCGGCCTCGGCGGTGGACAGCCGGTGCGCGATCGCGACGGAGGTCCGCCCCCGCGTGAGACCCTCCAGGGCCCGCTGAAGCCGGACCTCGGTGGCCGGGTCGACCGCAGAGGTGGCCTCGTCCAGGACCAGCAGGTCGGGGTCGGCCAGGTAGGCCCGGGCCAGGGCGACCAGCTGCCGCTCCCCCGCCGACATCGACTCGCCCCGCTGGCCGACCGGGGTGTCCAGCCCCCGCGACAGCCCGGCCAGC
>DASSLY010000109.1:0-19931 GCA_035689185.1 Dermatophilaceae bacterium | reverse complement strand
AGTGCCCGGGCGCCGGTCCGGCGTGGTGCGACGAACCAACCTGGTGCAGGTGACCCACCGCGGCGAGCGTTACCTGGTGGCCCTGGCCGGGGAGTCGGAGTGGGTCCGCAACGTCCGTGCCGCCCGCGGCCGGGTCGTCCTTGGTCGGCGGCAACGGCGCAACGCGACCCTAGTCGAGGTGCCTCCGGAGCAGCGGGCCGCGGTCATCCGGGCCTACCTGCTGCGGGCCGGGCGACGTCCCGGTTCGAAGGCGGTCGCCAACGAGGCCCACGGCTACTTCGGCGTGAGCGCCAACCCGACGTTGGGTGAGATCCAGCCCATCGTGGAGCACTACCCGGTCTTCCGCGTCGCCGAGGGTGGCTAGCCGCACCACACCGAACCAGGCCCCCGGTCAAGGCAGCAGGGCGTACTGATCCGGTGTCGCGGCACAGATTTGGAACGTACAGTCGACCAATGGTGCTGGCAGCCGCGCCGCCGCCGCAGGTCGACCAGGTCGACCAGGTCGACCAGGTCGCTGCCTCCCGCCCGCCGGCCCGCGGGTGGCGGAATGTGGCCGCCCTGGCGGCGGTCGTGCTCCTGGTCGCCGGGTTCGTCGTATGGCGGGTGTCGGCGTCGGCTCCCGCGCCGGTCACCAGGGCGGACGTCAGCCGGGCCGTCGCCGACGGCGTCGGGCGGGCTCAACGGGAGGCGCGGCAGGCGCCCCCGGACGCGGCGCTGGCCTACCGGCAGATCCTCCCGTCGCTGGTGTCGGTGCTCGCCACCGACCGCGAGTCCCTCGGCGCCGGGGTCGTGGTCAACGCCGACGGCGCCGTCCTCACCGCGCTGCACGTGGTCGAGGGAGGGGGCCGCATCGAGGTCCGGTTCGCCGACGGCACCAGCGCGCCCGCGACGGTCGCCAGGCAACGGCCGGAGAACGACATCGCCGTGCTCCACGTCCAGCGGCTGCCGTCCGTGGTGGTGCCGGCCGTCTTGGGCGGCGGGGTGCAGGTCGGCGACGAGGTGTTCCCCGTGGGCAACCCGCTCGGCCTGCAGCGCACCCTCAGCGCGGGGGTCGTGTCCGCGCTGGACCGGTCGGTCCGCACCGAGGGCGGGCGCACCCTTGCCGGGCTGATCCAGTTCGACGCGGCGGTCAACCCGGGCAACAGCGGCGGCCCGCTGCTGGACCGGTCCGGCCAGGTGGTCGGCATCGTCACCGGGCTGGCCAACCCCTCGCGCCAGCCCTACTTCGTCGGCATCGGTTTCGCCGTCCCGATCGCCACCGCCGGCGGAGCCGCCGGTGGCCCCGCCAAGTAGCCCCGCGACATACGAGGAGCTTCCGTGCCGAACGAATCGCACCCGCTGGAACAGGCCCTCTATGAGGTGAAGAAGACCATCGTCGGCCAGGACCAGCTGTTGGAGCGGATGTTCGTCGCCCTGCTGGCCCGCGGCCACCTGCTGGTCGAGGGCGTTCCCGGGCTGGCCAAGACGATGGCGGTCAAGGCCCTGGCCGAGGCGGTGGGCGGGCAGTTCCAGCGGATCCAGTTCACCCCGGACCTGGTGCCGGCAGACATCATCGGCACCCGGATCTACAACCAGCGCGAGGGTGAGTTCCAGGTGTCCCTCGGGCCGGTGTTCACCAACCTGCTGCTGGCCGACGAGATCAACCGGGCCCCCGCCAAGGTGCAGAGCGCGCTGCTGGAGGTGATGCAGGAACGGCAGGTCACGATCGGCCGGCAGACCTTCCCGGCGCCGGACCCGTTCCTGGTGATGGCTACCCAGAACCCGATCGAGTCCGAGGGCACGTTCCCCCTGCCGGAGGCGCAGGTCGACCGGTTCATGCTCAAGGTGCTGGTCGGATACCCCACAACGGCAGAGGAGTTCGTGGTCGTCGAACGGATGACCACCACGCGCGAGCGGACCGCCCAGGTGCTCGACGCGGATCGGCTGCGGGACTTCCAGCGCGGCGCGGACGCGGTCTACGTCGACCCGGCCGTCATCGAGTATGCGGTGCGGCTGGCCACGGCGACCCGCCGGCTGGACTCGGTCGGGTTGGACCGGCTGGCCCGGTACGTCAGCTTCGGCGCCAGCCCGCGCGCGTCGATCAACCTGGTGCTGGCCGCCAAGGCCCTGGCATTCCTGCGCGGCCGCGACTACGTGCTGCCGGGCGAGGTCCACGACCTCGCCCCCGACGTGCTGCGCCACCGGGTGGTGCTGTCCTACGAGGCACTCGCTGACGGGGTGACGCCGGACGACCTGCTTCGCCCGGTCCTGGAGGCGGTGCCGACGCCCGACATCCCGATGCGGGAGGGTGGCTCGCTCGGAGGCCAGGCGTGGACGCCGAGCCACAGCTGACCCCTGAGCGGGTGCTCCGGCGGCTGGAGTGGCGGGTGATCCGCCGGCTCGACGGCCGGCTGCAGGGCGACTACCGGACTGTCTTCCGCGGCGCCGGCATCGACGTCGTCGACCTGCGGGAGTACCAGCCCGGTGACGACCTGCGCCGGATCGACTGGAACGTCACAGCCCGCACCGACACCCCGCACGTGCGGGAGTACCTGGAAGACCGCGAGGTCACCGCGTGGCTGGTGCTGGACCGGTCACCGTCGATGGGCTTCGGCCCGGTTCAACGGCGCAAGGGCATCGTCCTGGCCGAGCTCGCTGCCACGGTCGCCCAGGTGCTCGCGCGCGGCGGGAACCGGGTCGGCGCCGTCCTGTTCGACACCGCCGTGCAGGAGGTGATCCCGCCCGCCCTGGGCCGCACGCAGGTTCTGCGCATCCTGTCCCGGCTGCTCGCCGCGCCAGCGCCAGCACCCGCTCCCCCGACGGCCCCCGCGCGCGCTCGCCGGTCACTGCGGGGACGGCGGCGGGGCGCCGAGCACCCCCGCCGGCCGACCGCGCTGAGCGTGCCGCTGCGGGCCGTCCTCGGCATCGCCCGACGCCGCTCGCTGGTCGTCCTCGTGTCCGACTTCATCAGCGAGCCCGGGTGGGAGTCCGCGCTCGGCCGGCTCGCCCAGCGCCACGACGTCGTCGCGATCCAGGTGGTCGACCCGCGCGAGTTCGAGCTGCCGTCCGCCGGGATGATCTATGTCGAGGACGCCGAGACCGGCGAACAGATCTTCGTCGACTCCGACGACCCCGCTTTCCGGGAACGGCTGCGCGCCGCGGCGCAGCGGCGGCAGGCCGAGTTGCAGGCCTCCGCCCGGGCGGCCGGCGCCGCGCTGTTCACCGTGAGTACCGACGAGGACCTGGTCCGGGCGCTGGTGCGGATCGCCGAGCTGCGTCGGCGGGCCCGCCGATGACCTTCACCTGGCCGTGGGCCCTGCTGACCCTGCTCCTGCTGCCGCTGCTGGTGGCCAGCTACCGCCGGCTGCGCCGCCGCCGCGCCGGCCGTCGGGCGGCGCTGGCCTCGTTGGGCCTGGTCGGCACCGCCACGACGGTCCCCCGGCTGCGGCGCAGCCTGCCCGCGGCACTGTTCCTCGGCGCCGTCACGCTGCTGAGCCTCGGCTCGGCCCGGCCCGAGGCAACCGTGCCCGAGCCGCGACGCGAGGGCACGGTGGTGCTGGCGTTCGACGTCTCCAACAGCATGGCCGCCACCGACCTGCAGCCGACCCGGATGGCCGCAGCCAAGGCGGCCGGGCGCGCGTTCGTCCAACGCCAGCCGGCCAGCATCCGGCTCGCGGTCGTGGCCTTTGGCGAGAGCGGCGTCATCTCCTCCCGGCCCACCACCGACCGGGCCGCGGTGCTGGCGGCGGTCGACCGGCTCGCCCCCCAGGGTGGGACCGCCCTGGGCCGTGGCATCCAGACCTCGCTGTCCGCGATCGCCGGCCGGACCGTTGAGCTGGACGAGCCGAAGGAGTCCCCGACCGCCACGGCGGACGACATCGGCTACTACGGGTCTGCCGCCGTGATCCTGCTCTCCGACGGGGAGAACACCGCCGGGCCGGACCCGGTCGCGGCGGCCGAACTGGCATCCACCGCCGGGGTGAAGATCTACCCGGTCGGGCTCGGCAGCCCCTCGGGAACCGTGGTCGACATCGACGGCTTCAAGGTGGCGACCGCCCTCGACGAGCCGCTGCTGCGCCAGATCGCCGCCACCACCGACGGCCGCTACTTCGCCGCAGCGGACGAGCGGGCGCTCAACCAGGTGTACCAGTCGATCGAGCTGTCCTGGACGGTGGAGTCCAAGCGGATCGAGGTCACGGCGTTGTTTGCGCTGACCGCCGCCGTGCTGGTGCTGCTCGCCGCCGGGCTGTCGTTCGCCTGGTCCGGGCGGGTGATCTGAGTATGTCGTTCGAGTGGCCGATGGTGTTGCCGGGGCTGGCGCTGCTGCCCGCGCTGGTCGTTGGTTACGCCTGGTTGCACCGTCGCCGACGCCGTGACGCCGTCGCCTACTCCAGCGTCGCGCTGCTGCGGGCGGCCGGCGCCGGGCGCGGCGGGTGGCGCCGCCACGCGCCGTTCGCCCTGCTGCTCGGCGCGCTGGCCCTGCTCGGGCTCGCCGGCGCCCGTCCCCAACTCAGCGCGGACGTTCCCGTCGCCGCCACGTCGGTCATCGTCGCGATGGACGTGTCCGGCTCCATGTGCGCCACCGACGTGGCGCCGAACCGGCTGACCGCGGCCCAGGCCGCCGTGCGACGGTTCGTCCGGGCCCAGGACTCCAGCACCAAGATCGGGATCGTCGTCTTCTCCGGCTTCGCCCAGCTGGCGGTGCCGCCGACCGCCGACCACGACGAGCTGCTGCGGACCGTCGACTCCTTGACGACCGGGCGGGGCACCACCATCGGGGCGGCGATCCTGAAGTCGGTCGACGCCATCGCCGAGATCAATCCCGACGTCGCGCCCGCCGGCGACGACCCGGCCGACCCGGCAGACCCGGCCGGTCCGGCCGCCGGGCCGCCGCCCGGCCAGTACGCGCCGGAGATCGTCGTCCTGCTCACGGACGGCGCGAACACCCGCGGCATAGCCCCCATCGAGGCGGCGAAGGTGGCCCAGGCACGCGGGGTGCGCGTTTACCCCATCGGGTTCGGCACGACGAACCCGATGTCGATGGTGTGCACCGCGGCCCAGCTGGGCGGCAACAGCTTCGGCGGGTTCGGCGGGGGTTTCCGCGGCGGGTTGGGCCGGCAGGCCAACTTCCTGGTCGTGGACGAGCCGACGCTGCGGCAGGTCGCGAGCATCACCGGCGGCAGCTACTTCGGCGCCAGCGACGCCGACCAGCTGGAGGCGGTTCTCGCCGACCTGCCCAAGCACGTGCAGGTCCAGCGACTGCAGCTGGAGGTGAGCGTCGCGCTCGCCGGGCTGGGCGGCATACTCCTGTTGTTCGCCTTCGGCGCCGCGGCCCGATGGAGCTCCTTCCCGAGCTGACCGCAGCCCCAGCAGCCGACTCCAGCCGACCGGTTCGGCGCCGCTGTGAACCACAGGCGCGGCTGCCTCGTCGTGGGGGTAGCGCAGCGAGTCCTCGAGGGTGTCCTGGCCCCGCGCGCTGCGCTCAGGAGGTCTCCGATGATGCGGACTGGACCACAGGTGCGGCGAACGACGGCGACACTGGGGGTGGTGGTGGCGGCCACGGTCGCTGTGACAACTTTCGGGGCGCCCTCAGCGTCGGCCGTGGCGACCGGCAACAGTTTCCGGCAGATCAACCTCGTCGCCGACGTCGCGGGCCGGGCGCGGCTGCATGACGTCAACGTGGTCAACCCCTGGGGCATCGCGATGGGCCCGACCCCGCTGTGGGTGGCGAACGAGGGAAGCGCCACGGCAACCGTCTACACCTGGCCCGGCGACGGCTCGACCCCGGTCAAGCAGCTGATGGTGAAGGTGCCCCCGGGCACCACCGGCCAGGTGTTCAACCCCACCGACACGTTCCTCGAGCGCAAGGGCGGCACCACCGGCGTGGCCCGGTTCCTGTTCGACACCGAGGGCGGGCAGATCGTCGCGTGGAGCAACACGACCACCCCGCTTGACAGGTCGACGGTCACCGCGCAGGTGGCCAACCACGTCTACCTGGGCCTGGCGCTCGGACAGACGCCCAACGGGCCGCGGTTGTTCGCCGCCGACATCATCGGTCGGATCGACGTCTTCGACCCGAAGTACCGGCTGATCGCCCGGCCGGGCGCCTTCGTCGACCCGACCCTGCCGGCGGGGCTCGGGCCGTACAACGTGGCCTACCTGGACGGGATGATCTACGTGGCGTACGCGGTGAACGGGCCGGGCGCCACGGTTGCCGGCGCCATCAGCGTGTTCACCACGACCGGGACGTTCGTCAAGCGCCTGGTCACCGGGGGCCGGCTGAGGGCTCCCTGGGGCATGGTCATCGCGCCGGACGGCTGGGGCCGGTTCGGCGGCGCCCTGCTGGTCGGCAACGTCGAAAACGGCCAGATCCACGCCTACAACCGGCACACCGGTGCGGCCCTGGGCGTGCTGCGCGACGGTGCGGGCAAGCCGCTGGCCAACTCTGGGCTGTGGGGCCTGCATTTCGGCAACGGGATCTTCGGACGCGCCGACGACCTCGTCTTCGCCGCGG
Source organism: Dermatophilaceae bacterium (assembly GCA_035689185.1). Classification (GTDB taxonomy): domain Bacteria; phylum Actinomycetota; class Actinomycetes; order Actinomycetales; family Dermatophilaceae; genus DASSLY01. The sequence continues at coordinate 13,438 of DASSLY010000109.1, read as the reverse complement.
GTGTCAACGATTACCGGCACGGCCTGGTCGGCGTGATCCGTCCGAACTTCCCGGTCGGCTGAGCCGCCGAGGGCGGTCGTGGATGATATTGGGTGCCATGGCACTGTCGGGGTCCTCGGAGACCGAGGCGCAGCTGGTCCGCGCACTTCACGACGAGCACGCCTCCGCGCTGTGGCGGTTCGTGCTGCGACTGACCGGCGGTGACCGAGCCAAGGCCGAGGACGTCGTCCAAGAGACGATGCTTCGGGCCTGGCGAACGCCGGACGTGCTGGCCGGCACCCATGCAGCCGTCCGGGCCTGGTTGTTCACCGTGGCCCGGCGGCTGGTCATCGACGACTGGCGGTCGGCCTGGCGCCGGCACGAGCGGGCCGAGGCGAACCTGCCGCAGCAGTCGGTCGATGACCAGACCGACCGGGTGCTGCAGACCTGGCTGGTCGCCGATGCCCTGGACCGGCTCTCGACGGCGCACCGGCAGGTGATCGTCGAGTGCTTCTTCCGCCGGCACTCGGTGGCCGAGGCGGCCGCCGTGCTCGGCATCCCCGAGGGCACCGTGAAGTCGCGCACCCACTACGCGCTGCGCGCGTTGCGGCTGACGATGGAGGAGATGGGGGTGACCGAGTGACCGAGCTGGACCCGTTCGCCTTGTATGACGCGGCGTACGTCCTCGGGGCCCTGAACCCGCAGGAGCGGGAGGCCTACGTGGTCCACCTGCGCACCTGCGCAGCCTGCTCCGCCGCCGTCGCCGAGCTCGCCGGCATGCCGGGCCTGCTCGGCCTGGTGCCGGCCGAGGTGGCGGCGGCGCAGCCGGACGACGACGAGGCTGCCGAGGCCGGCGAGCCGCCGGACCTGCTCGCCGTCATCACCGCCCGGCTGAACGCCGAGCGGGCCGCCGAACGGGCGGCGGCCGGGCGGCTCGCCGCGGTCCGCCGCCGGCGGCTGGTGGGAGCTGTGGCCGCGCTGGCCGCGGCCTGCCTGGCCGCGGGCGCCCTGGTGCTTCCGCGGCTGTGGCCGGAGCCGGGGCCGGCGACTCCGCCGGTCGCCGGTCCCGGCCTGCAGCTGCGGTCGGCACCCTCCGGCGCGGCGGCCGCCAGTGCCGGGCTCACCGACGTCGCCTGGGGCACGAAGATCACCCTGCGGTGCGCCTACGCCGACGACGACGCCATCGCCACGGAGGTGTTCGCGCTGATCGTCCGCGACCGCCAGGGCCGGTCGACGCAAGTGGCCACCTGGCGCGGGGTTCCCGGGCGCACGATCACCGTGAACGCGGCCGCGTCCAACCGCACTGCCGAGATCGCCGACCTGGTCATCGCCGGCCCGGGCGCCCAACTGGTCCTGCGGTCCGGCTGAGCCGAGACCGGTCGCGCCGGACCGGCCACGCAGACCGACCAGGCGGACCGGCCACGCGGACCGGCCACGCAGACCGGCCACGCAGACCGGCCACGCAGACCGGCGGCACGGACCGGCCGGACGGACCGGTGCCGGGGATCGGCCACACTGGGGCCCGTGGCGACCTCGATCCCGGGCAGCCGCCGGCCGGCGCTGGACGGCATCCGGGCGCTCGCCGTGCTCGCGGTCATGGTTTACCACTTCGGCGGCGGGTCCACGTCGGTGCTGCCCGGCGGCTACCTGGGTGTGGACGCCTTCTTCGTCCTGTCCGGCTACCTCATCACCGGCCTGCTGCTGGCCGAGCACGGCCGAACCGGCCGGATCGACCTGGTCGCCTTCTGGGGGCGGCGGGTCCGCCGGCTGCTCCCGGCGGTGCTGCTGGTGCTGCTCGCCGTCGCCGCGGCGGTGTGGTGGTTCGGCCCGGTGCAGGGCTGGGCGGCCCGGCGGGCCGACCTGTGGTGGACCCTCGCGTATGCCGCGAACTGGCACTTCGCGGCCTCCGGCGAGGACTACTTCGCGATCTACACCGGCGCCTCCCCGCTGCGGCACGCGTGGTCGCTGGCCGTCGAGGAGCAGTTCTACCTTGTCTGGCCGCTGCTGACCTGGTGCCTGCTGGGGCTCGGCGCCGCTGCGCGCGGCCGCCGCCGGGTGGCCGCGGCCGCGGCCGCCGGGGTGGTCGCCTCGGCGGGCGCCATGGCCGTCCTGTACGACCCGGGCGCGCCCTCGCGCGCCTACTACGGCACCGACGGCCGGGTGCAGGAGTTGGGCCTCGGGGTGGCTCTGGCGGTGCTGCTGGCCGGGGGCCGGGTGCTGCCGCGGTGGGCCGGATGGACGGGCTGGGCGGGGGCCGGAGTGTTCACCGCAGCCCTGGTGCTGCTGCCGGACACCTCGCCGGCGTTCTACCGGGGTGGAGCGCTGGTGGTCTGCCTGGCGGTTGCGCTGGTGATCGCCAACGTCGAACGCCACCCCCGTTCGCGCCTGGCCCGGGTGCTTTCGGTCCGCCCACTGGTCCTGCTCGGCGTCATCTCCTACGGGGTGTACCTGTGGCACTGGCCGCTAGTCGTGTTCATCCCGGCCACAGGCACGGGAACGGCCGGCTGGTGGCTGGCCCAGGTGACCCGAACGGCGCTGACACTCGGCCTGGCGACCGCGTCGTTCACCCTGGTCGAGCGCCCGGTCCGGGAGGGCCGGGCGCCTTGGGTCGGCCGCTCCGTCCCCCGGCTGGCCGTCGCGGCCGCAGCGGCGTCCCTGGTCGTCGCCATCGCCGCCGTCGGCGCGACGCGGCTGCCGGCCCGGTACGCCGCCCAGCTCGCCGAACCGAGCGACGAGGCCTGCCCCACCGGCGCGGACGGCTTGACCGCATGCGTCCGGGTGGCACGGCCCACGCAGGCCTGGGGCCCGGACGGGGCCGACACGCTGGTCCTCTTCGGCGACTCGACCGCGCGGGCGATGGACAAGGGGCTACGGTCGTTCGCCGCCGCACGCGGATTGCGATACGTCGAGGCCGCCTGGCAGCGATGCACCCCCACTGGCCTGCTCGTGGTCCCGGTCGGCTCCGCGGAGCCGGGGGCCCCCGAACAGGCCTGCGCCGAGCAGGCCCGCTCGGCGCAGCTGCGCGTGCTGGACGACGAGCGTCGCCACGGCCGGCGGCCGGTGGTGCTGCTCGCCGACTTCTGGGTGCACCATCAACCGTTGCGCGTGGCCGGCGAGGACGTCCCAGCCGGGACGGAGCGCCACGACGAGCTGCTGCGCGACAGCTACACGGCATTGGTCGCCGAGGTCGAGGCGCGTGGCGCCCGAACCGTGCTGCTGACCGTGCCGTCACCGGGCCCGGTCCTCGGTGCCGTGGTGGCCACCGGCCGGCCGGCGGGGCGGTCGCCGACTCACCCGCTGGGGTCGGCCAACGTGGACGGCTACAACGACGTCCTCCGGCAGGTGGCTGACGGCAGCCACGGCGCCGCCGTTCTCGTCGACGCGGCCGACCTGGTCTGCCCCGAGCGCAGGTGCGCGGCGCTGGCTGGCGACACCGTCGTGCGCTACGACGGCGTGCACTACACCGCCGCCTACGCGCGGATGCTCCTGCCGCGCCTTATGGGCGAGGCCGAGCGGCGGCTGCGGGAGCGAGCGTGACCCCTGCCCAATCGTGGTGCAGCCGACCGCTCGGGGCTGCGGCGGTTTGGGGCAGGCATCGCTCCCCTCAGGCCGCCAGGCGACGGGCCCGGGCGAGGGCCATCAGCACCACCGTGAGGGTGAGCACCGCGCCCGTTCCCAGCACGGCGTAGAACAGCCAGACCCGCAGGTCGGAGGTGACCGCGTCGTAGACGGCGGCCCGGGAGGAGGCAGGCAGCAGGGCGGGCACCAGGTCCCGCACGGCATACGGCTTGGCCACTCGGATGGCGACGAACACCGCCCCCAGCCCCGCCGCGACGACCAGGGTCGCCCCGGCCAGCGCCCACAGCCGGCGCCGGGCGACGGCCAGCCCGAGCAACAAGACGAGCGCGCCACTGACCGGCAACAGCACGGAGGCCGGGTCGAGGGTGGCGGTGTAGTCCCGGAGCGAGGCAAGGGCCCCCACCCTGGAGACGCCGATCTGGACGGCGCCGGTCGGCACGGCCGCGGCCACGATGGCCGGCAGACCGGCGGTCACGAGCTGGCTGCGGATTTGGGCCACCACCGGCGCCAGGTCGACGGTCACCGTCCTGGCCGAACCGAGGGTCAGGCTCGCGACCAGGCTGTCGTGGGCGCTGCGGACCAGGGTCGGCCAGAGGTCGCGGAAGCCGGGGGTGGTCACGTAGGCCTGCACTGTCCGAGTAATCAGCCGCGCGACCGCGCCGTCCGGGGACTGGGCCAGCCGCCGCAGCGCCGGCGGCAGCTGCACCGGGGTGAGGTCCACCTGTTCCAGCGCACCGGTGAGCTCCTGCGACACCACGGAGGCCACGGCCCGCTGCACGCCAGGATCCTGGGACAGCGGCCGCGTGGCGTCCACGAACCGGTCGGCATCGGTGACGATCGAATGGGCCCACGCGACCGGCACGCTGGCGGCCACCAGCAAACCCCCCACCACGACGAAGATGGCGGCGACGAACGACCGCAACGCCCCTAGCCTCGGCCGTCGCCCTCGGCACGGCGGCGCGCAGCCGCCTCGTCCCGATACTTCGTGTCGAGGCGGTTGCGCCGGACCACGACGGTCGCCGCGATGAGGATGGCCAGCGGGATGACGATCATCAGCAGGTACAGCAGGAGGTTGTCCATCATGCTCCCTTTCACAGGTGCCCCCATCGTCGCACCTTGGCCGGCAGGGCGGCGGTAGCGCCTGGCGGATCAGACCTGTTTGACCTCCGCCGTCGCGGCGGTCTTCTTCACGGCCTCGGCGGCTCTGATGGCCGAGCTCTTGCTGGCGAAGGCCTCACCGGCGACGGCCGTGATCTGACCGTTGCTGGACCGCAGCCGCCACCGGTACGCTCCGCTGCCGTCCTGGTGGATCTCGAATGTCGCGGCCATGTCGCTGCACCTTCCTCGCGCGGGCCTCGTGGCCCGCCCCGCACGATAGACCCGGGTGGCGGTGGCTGCCAGCACGCCCGCCGTGGACGCTTGCTGACGCCTCGCCAGGCCGCGCTCTGCCATCCTGGGCCCGTGGTGGGACGGGTGCGCCTGGTGCTGTCGCTGGCGGCCGCGGCGTTGATGACCAGCGCCTGCACCGGCGGCGGACCGGCCGCCGCTCCGTCTGCGGCAGGCGTGCCGACGACCCCGGCTCCGACGACGGCCGCCGCCACGGGGAGCACCTACCCGGAGCCGGCGGTCACCACGGCCCGGCCGGCCACGCTGACCGTCGTGGCCGGGGGTGACGTGCTGCTGCATACACCCACCTGGGAACAGGCGGACCGGGACGCGGGCCGCGCCGGCGACGGACGACTGGACTTCCTGCCCCAGCTGCGCCGGATCGCTGACCTGGTGTCCGGCGCCGACCTGGCCCTGTGCCACATGGAGACCCCGGTCGGGCCGTCCGGCGGGCCGTACGCCAGCTATCCGAGCTTCGCCGTCCCGCCGGTCATTGCCACGGCCCTCGCGCAGCTCGGGTTCGACGCCTGCTCCCAGGCCTCGAACCACACCTTCGACCAGGGCCTGGGCGGCGTCCGGCGGACCGCCGACGCCCTCGCCCGGGCGGGCATCACCAGCTACGGCGCCACGGTGGGTAACCACCCCGGCAACCCGACCCTGGTCACCGTCGCCGCCGGCACTCGCGCGGTCAAGGTGGGGCTGCTGTCCTACACCTACGGCTTCAACGGCGCCGTGCCCAGCGGCGGCGCGTCCGTGGCGGAGGTGGTGTCGCCCGGTCGGGTCCGCGCCGAGGCGAGAACCGCTCGACGGCTAGGCGCCGAGATCGTCATCGCCAGCGTGCACTGGGGGACCGAGTACGAGCACGAGCCGAACGCGATGCAACGCGACCTGGCCGCTCAGCTGGCCCGGCTCGACGACCTGGACCTGGTGATCGGCCACCACGCGCACGTGGTCCAACCGTTCGCCCTGGTGCGGGGCACGTGGGTGGCGTACGGGCTCGGCAACATGATCGCGGCTCAGTCCACGGCGGTCCCAGCCAACGCGGAGGGCGTGCTGGCGCAGTTCACCTTCGTCCCCGACGGCAGCGCCCGCTGGAAGGTGACCCGGGCGGCATACCAGCCGACCTTCATCGACCGCAGCGACGGCGTGCGGCTGGTCCGGTTGCCGCAGGACCGGTCACAGGCGGACTCACCGGCCGAGCGGGCGCGGTACGACCTGGCCGAGCGACGCACCCGGTCGGTCGTCACGTCGCTGGGCGCCCCCGCGGTGGAGATCACGGCCGCCCGCTGAGTGCCACGATGAGCCGTGTGGAGGAGCAGGAGGCGGTGACCAGGCTGTATGCCGTGCCGCCGGAGGCGTTCATCGCGTTGCGATCCGAGCTGGTCGCCCAGGCGAAGGCGGCGGACGATCGCGCACTGTCCAGCCGGATCGGCGGGCTGCGCAAGCCGTCAGCGGCGGCCTGGGCGGTGAACCTCATGGTGCGCGAACGACCGGGCGAGGTCGCAGCGCTGCTGGACCTGGGTGGCCGGTTGCGGCGGGCCCAGGCGCGCGGTGCCGGCGACCAGCTGCGCGAGCTCGGCCGGGAGCGCACCCGGATCCTCGGCGAGACCACGGAGATGGCCGCCGCCGCGGCGGCGAGCAGGGGTCATCCGCTGTCTCCCGCGGCGCGGCGGGAGCTGGCGGAGACGCTCACCGCGGCCGTCTCCTCAGCGGCGGCGGCCGAGGCGGTCGCCTCGGGAGCGCTCACGCGGGCGCTGTCCTACGCCGGGCTGGGCGAGGTGGACGTGTCCGGGGCCACGGCCGGCCGGTTGACCCTGGTCCGCGGCGGCGACCCGAACTCGACCACCCCCGCGACACGGCAAGCGAAAACAGCCGCGGCCGGCCGGGCGGCCACCCAACGGATGGCCAAGGCCGAGCGGAGCGCGCGACTGGCGGCGGCAGCGTTGGCGGCGGCGGAGGCGGAACTCGGGGAGGTCACCGCTCGGCTGGACGCGGCGGCCACCCGGGTCGAGGACCTGGAGGGACAGCTGGAGCGGGCCCGGGAGGAGCTGCTCCGGCTGACCACCGAGCACGGCCGGGCGGGGCGGGCGCACCGCGACGCCGAGCAGGCCGTCCGCGTGGCCATCGTCGAGCTGGACGCGGCCCGCGGCTGATCCCCGCGAGGCGTCCGGTCAGGGCAGGCGGCTGAACCAGACCAGCGAGCCGGCTGCGGCCAGCAGCGCGAGCGCCAGGGCGGCGCCGACGAACCAGCTGGTGACCTCGGTGCGTTCCAGCCGGAAGCCGATCGAGCTGCTGAGGTCCTCATAGACCTCGTTCAGCTCCGCCGCGCTGGCGGCCTGGTACGCCTTGCCGCCGGTCTGCTCAGCGACCTGGGCCAGGGTCTCGGCGTCGGCCGGCACGGGGATCGTGCGGCCGTTGATGGTCACGCTGCCGTCCTCGCTGCCATAGGCGATCGTCGAAACCGGTATGCCGGCCTCGGTGGCCGCCTGGATGCCGTCGGAGACCGGGCTCCCGGCGACGTTGGCGCCGTCGGAGAGCAGCACGATCCGGGCCGGCACCGCCGCATCCGTCGACGCGGCCCGCACCGACTGCACGGCGGCGATGAGCGCGTCGCCGATCGCCGTGCCGCCGCGCAGGGCCACCTCGTGAATCGCCTGTTCCACCTGCTGGTGGTCGGTCGTCGGTGGGACCGGCACCTGGGCGCTGGAGGCGAAGGTCACCAGACCGACGCGCAGCGGGTCCGGCAGCTGCTCGACGAACGACCCCGCCGCCGCCTTCGCCACGGTGATCCGGTCCGGCGTCACGTCGGTGGCCATCATCGAGTTGGACACGTCCAGGGCCACCACCACCGTCGCCTCCTCCCGGGGCACCTTCGTCTCGGCCTCCGGCCGGGCGAACGCGGTCACCAGGGCCGCGCCCATCAGCAGGTACGCCGCCGCCGGCAGGTGCCGCCTCCAGCCGGGACCCTTCGGCGCGACCCGGTCCAACAGGGGCAGCGCGGCGAACCGCACGGCATACCTCTTGCGTCGGCGCTGCATCACGACGTAGACGACCGCGAGCGCGGCCACCCCGAGGAGCAGCAACAGCCGCCCGGGCTCCAGGAACGTCAACGGGCACCTCCCGACGCCATGGCAGGCAGGGCGGCGCCCAGCCGCAGCCGGCGCTGCCGCTCGATGAACCGGACCAGTTCGCGCAGCCAGTCACCGTCGGTGCCGACGACCAGGTGGGCTGCACCGGTGGCCCGGATCGCGGTCGCGTTGTCCTGCCGGTGCTCCCGGGCGACCCGCGCGAAGCGCTCGCGCAGCCTCCGCGAGCCGGTGTCGACCTCGCGGGTGCGGCCGGTCTCCGGGTCGACCAGGGTGAGGTAGCCCATTGCCGGCAGGTCCAGCTCCCTGGGGTCCACCACCTCGACCACGAGCACCCGCTGGGTCGCCGCGAGCCGGCGCAGCGGCAGCGCCCAGTTGGACTGGTCCGGGTCGAGCAGGTCGGACACCACGATCCGCATCCCGCGGCGGCGGTGCCGGGCCAGCCGCACCAGGCCGTCGGCCAGGGTCGCGGACGGCATTCCTGGCTCGGCCCGGGTGGCCGCGCAGAGCGCACGAAGCACCATCAACTGGTGGGCCCGGCCGCTGCGCAGCGGTGAGGACTGCAACCCGTACGGCCCGACCGCGTACGCGCCGAAGGCGTCGCCGCTGCGGGAGGCGATGCAGGCCAGGGCGACGGTCACCGCCGCCGCGACGTCACGCTTCTCCATCGCCGCCGTGCCGAAGTCCATGCTGGCGCTGGCATCGACCAGCGCCCAGGTCTCCAGCTCGCGGTCGGCCATGGCGTCGCGCACGTGGACGTCGGTGGTCCGGGCGGTGACGTTCCAGTCGATCCGACGGACGTCGTCCTGGCCGGGCTGGTACAGCCGGGCGTCGGCGTTCTCGCTACCCGGGCCGGGCAGGGCACCGACGTGGTCGCCGGTGAGCAGGCCGTCGATCCGGCGCCCGACGGCAAGCTCCAGCCGCCGCAGCGCCGCCTCCGGCGCGAGGTCACGCAGGGCGACGACCGGGATGTTGACGCTCACGCGGCGCCACCGATCGCCTGCGGCGCCGGCTGGCTCTGCTGCTCCCGCTGCTCCCGCTGGTCGTGGTGATCTCGGGCGGGGGCCACCTGCGGCTCCGGCACCGCGGCCAGGACCTGCCCGACGATCACGCGGGGGTCCACGCCGTCGGCGAGGGCGTCGAAGGCCAGCACCAGCCGGTGGGCGATCACGTCAACCGCCAGGTCCCGCACGTCCTGCGGCACGACATACTCCCGCCCCCGCATCAGCGCGAGCGCGCGTGCCCCCGCGACAAGCCCCAGCGTCGCGCGCGGGCTGGCTCCCAGGGCCAGCTGCCGGGCCACGTCCGGTATGCCGTGCCGCACCGGGTCGCGGGTCGCGACCACCAGCCGGACGGCGTAGTCCGCGACCGCGTCGTGCACGAACACCTCGGTCGCCCGGTGCTGCAGGGAGAGCAGTTCCTGGGAGCTGAGCACCTGGCTCACGGTCGGGGTGCTGACCCCGACCCGGTCCAGGATGCGCCGCTCCTCGACGTCGCTGGGCAGCGGGACGACGACGCGCATGAGGAACCGGTCGCGCTGGGCCTCCGGCAGGGCGTACACGCCCTCGGACTCGATCGGGTTCTGGGTGGCGAGCACCAGGAACGGCGACGGCAGCGGGTAGGTGTGCCCGCCGAGAGACACCTGGTGCTCGGCCATGGCCTCCAGCAGCGCGGACTGGACCTTCGCGGGAGCGCGGTTGATCTCGTCCGCGAGCACGATGTTGCCGAAGACCGGACCGAGCTCGACGTCGAAGGACTCGGTGGAGGCCCGGTAGATGCGAGTGCCGGTGATGTCGGCCGGCACCAGGTCCGGGGTGAACTGCAGCCGCTTGAAGTCACCACCGACGACGGTGGCCAGGGTGCGGGCGGCCAGGGTCTTCGCGACGCCGGGGACGCCCTCCAGCAAGCAGTGTCCACCGGCGATGAGGCTGACCATGAGGCGTTCGATGAGGTGGTCCTGGCCGACCATGACGCGTTTGACTTCGAGGAGCGCGCGCTCCAGGCGCAGGGTCTCCGGCGGCAGCCGGTCGGTGCCGGTGGGGTGGAAGTGTCCGTCATGACCTCAGTTAACGATGCCCGCCTGCCCGGTGTCCCAGGCCGGAGGACACTCACAGTCACTTCGCAGGCCGGTCACGGTGGGCTGTCAGCCCCCACCGGCCACTCGGCCTTGCGGACGCCGTCCCAGTGCCGGGCAGCGGTCAGCTCGACCTCTGCCGGCCCCAGCCGGGCCAGGCTTGCCAGCGCCCGGCCGACCTGATCAGCGGGCAGCCGCCGGGCCAGGGTGACGTGCGGCACCCAGCGGCCGGCGGCGAAGTTGGGGCCGAGCATCGTGGCGGCGCCGCAGGCTTGATGCACCAGCGCCTGCAGCGCCAGCAGGTCGGCGGTGGGCACGACCAGGCGGACCAGCACGAACGGCCCGGCGCCGAAGCAGGTGAGCGGACCGAGGGCGACCCGCAGCGGAAGCGCCCGGGTCGCGCGTACCAGAGCCGGTTCGACCCGGGCGTCCACGTGGGAGCAGGCCACCAGGGTCACGTGCGGCCGGTTGGTCGCTCCGGTATGGTGCGCCTGGCTCGGCAGACCGGCTGCGGCCAGGGCTTCCCACTGGTGGCGGAGGGCGGCATCATCACGGGCGCCGTCACGGGCGCCGTCCAGGAGCAGTTCGATGCTGTGGACCACGGTGTCCATGGTGACCGGACTCGTCCACGCGCGCTGCTGCTGCTCGGATCGGGGTCGGCCACGACATCGAGCTGGAAACCGTCTCGACCCCTGCGGTCGGTCCGGCCAGGACGGCCGGAGGCACCAGGGCTCAGGACGCCAGGTTCGTGCCTCCGAGCAGCTCGCGGACCTCGGACTCGCGGTAACGGCGGTGACCGCCGAGGGTTCGCAGCGAGGTCAGCTTGCCGGCCTTGGCCCACCGCGTGACCGTCTTGGGGTCGACGCGGAAGAGGGCCGCGACCTCGGCGGGGGTCAGCAACGCCTCGGCGTCGACAGGTCGGGTGGTCATGCGGTGCCTCCAGGGCGTTGAGGGCGATAACGCCGGTTCGGTTACTCCGGCGCCGAGGCACCGGCCGGGGTCTCATGGACTCGGTGTTGAAAGCGTAAGGCGCGGACCAGCCTTCGGTATGGAGTTTCATTTTCTGGCAACTGCTGCGCAAAGGGAACGATCCGGACGGACCATACGACCCGGCCCAAAGTGACTAGTCACTCCTAGTCACCCTCGCTGTGACCACCACATTCGTCCTAGGCACCGCCGTGGAGTCCTGCCTCTACGCTGGCCGTCGTGGCCTTCACCAGCCCGGCCGACAACCACCCGGACGCGCCGCCACCCGGCTTCGACGACCGTGTCTTCGAGCCCGAGGAGGTGGCGTTCCGCCACGACGAGCACACGGGCCTGCGAGCCATCGTGGCGATCTCCTCCACGGTCCTGGGTCCGGCGCTCGGCGGGACGCGGTGCCTGCCCTACCCCGGGGTGGGTCCGGCCCTGGCCGACGTGCTGCGGCTCGCGCGCTCGATGACGCTGAAGAACGCCGCCGCCGGGCTGGACCACGGCGGTGGCAAGGCGGTCATCCTGGGCGATCCGCGCGTGGTCAAGACCGCGGAGCTGCTTCGGGCCTACGGGCGGTTCGTCGACAGCCTGGGTGGGCGCTACGTGACCGCGTGCGACATCGGCACGACCGTGGCGGACATGGACACGATCGGCGAGACCACCCGGTTCGCGACCGGTCGCAGCCGGGACCGCGGCGGGGCGGGCGACTCGGGCGAGCTCACCGCATACGGGGTCTTCCAAGCGATGCGCGCAGCGGCCGCCCACGTCTGGGGCAGCCCGGAGCTGGCCGGGCGCACCGTCGGGGTCGAGGGCGTCGGCAAGGTGGGCGCCCGGCTGGCCGGGCACCTGGTGCGCGCCGGCGCGCTGGTCGTCGTCACCGACGTCACCGAGAGCGCGGTGGCCCGGCTGCGCGGGGACTACCCGCAGGTCCTCGTGGCGCCGGACGCCGCGGCGCTGCGCGAGGCGGCGTTGGACGTGTACGCACCGTGTGCCCTCGGCGGCTGCCTGGACGACGCTGCGGTGGACCGGCTTCGCGCCCGGGTGGTCTGCGGCGGGGCGAACAACCAGCTGGCCGACGAGCGCCTTCACGGAGGTACCGCGGACCGGCTGAAGGCGCGCGGCATCGTCTACGCGCCCGACTTCCTGGTGAACGCCGGCGGGGTGATCCAGGTCAGCGACGAGCTGCACGGCTTCGACCTGGACCGGGCCACGGCCAGGACGGCGGGCATCTTCGACACCACCGCCGCAGTGCTGGCCCGGGCCGAAGCCGACCGGGTATCCCCGCTGGTGACGGCGGTGCGACTGGCAGAGGAGCGCATCGCCGCGGCGAGCCGGACCGGTCGCCGGGAACAGCCGCACACCGTGTAGCGTTGCCTCCACGGAGATACGACATTCCCGGGCCGGCTCCGACCAGGTCGCCGCGAGCGCGGCGGCCCATTCGATGCCCACCCGGCAGACGTGCGAGGGGGTCACGCCATGGGGCGCGGCCGGGCCAAAGCCAAGCAGACCAAGGTTGCCCGGGAGCTGAAGTACTTCAGCCCCGACACCGACCTGTCCAAGCTTGAGCAGGAACTACACGCATCGACCCGGCCGGTCCACCCGGCGGCCGTCGACACCGAGGTCAACCCTGCGGTGGACGACGACGACGGGAACGACGACTACGGCAGGTGGGCGTCCGCCCGGACCTGAGCGGCTCACCGACCGGTCGATGCTAGGCCGGGTGGCTTCCCACCAGTTGGACTGAGCCGCCCTGGACGCCCTTGGCGCCACGCGTCACGTCGACGTCGACCTGCGGCGCGCGCGCGCTCACCTCGCCGAGCAGCCACGCCGGTATGCCGCGTGCCCGGCAGATCTCGACGGCCCGGTCGGTCTGGGTGGCCGGCAGCACCACGACGAACCCGACGCCGAGGTTCAGCGTCCGCTCCAGGTCGGGCACCGGCACCTGCCCGAGCTGGCGGACCAGGTCGAAGACCGGCGCCGGAGTCCAGCTGGCCCGGTCCAGGGTGGCGAGCACTCCGGGCGGCAGGACCCGGGCCAGGTTGGCGGCCAGCCCGCCGCCGGTCACGTGGCTGAGCGCGTGCACGTCGAGGCCCTCGGCGCGGATCAGGGCGCGCAGGTCCGCCGCGTAGACGCGGGTCGGCTCGAGCAGCTCCTCCCCCAAGGTCCGGCCCAGGTCCGGCACGTGCCGGTCCAGCGACCAGCGGGCAGTTCGCAGGACCGCCCGGACCAGGGAGTACCCGTTGGCGTGCAACCCGGACGACGCGAGCGCCACAACGGCGTCGCCGGGCCGGACCCGGTGCGGTCCCAGCAGCCGGGCATGCTCCACGACACCGGTGGCGGCGCCGGCAAGGTCGTACTCCTG
>DASSLY010000108.1:0-15039 GCA_035689185.1 Dermatophilaceae bacterium | reverse complement strand
CGTCGGCGCCTGCGGCGTGACGTCCCGGAAGGCCAGCGTGGTGTCGGTCTCCAGGACGACGTCAGCGGGGACCGCCCCGGTCACGATCCGGCAGAAGAGACAGTCGGCGTCGCTCACCCCCGCGAGCCTACCGAGCCACCGCCTGCCTTCGCCGGCCACCGCCTGCCACCGCCTGCCACCGCCGGCCACCGCCTGCCAGCGCGTGCCCCCGCCTGCCCGCGTCTGCCCCCGCCCTGCCCCCGCCCGCCACCGCCCTGCGCCCGCCTGCGCCCGCCTGCCCCCGCCTGCGCCCGCCTGCCCGCGCATGCCCGCGCCTGCCCAGGCGGTGCCCCGCAGGCCACAGCGGCCCCCGTCGGCCGGGTGTGTCAACCGCGACGACGGGCGGCGCGTCATACCCGCGTGAGAACGTTGGCCCTGGCCAGTCCAGGAGGTAGCGTGCCGGAGCAGGCGTCGCGCGCGACGACGTGGGGCGCCGACGAGGCGCTCACGCACCTGTACGCCGCGCACTGGCACGCGCTCGTGCGGCTGGCCTGGCTGCTGTTGCACAACCAGCAGGCCGCCGAGGAGGCGGCCCAGGACGCCTTCGTGTCGATGCACGCCAAGTGGGCTCAGCTGCGCGACCCGGACCTGGCCCTGGCCTACCTGCGGCGCAGCGTGGTGAACGCCTCCCGGTCAGTGCTCCGGCACCGCGGGGTCGAGGAGCGGTGGCTGCGTCGCGAGACCGGCCTGGCCCGGGCCGGTGCGGCGCCCAGCGCCGAGCAGCAGGCCATGGCCCACCAGAGCGGGGCCCGGCTGCTCCAGGCGCTGGCCCGGCTGCCCCGCCGGCAGCGGGAGGTCCTCACCCTGCGGTACTACCTGGACCTGTCCGAGGCCGAGATCGCCGACTCCCTGGGGATCTCGGCGGGGTCGGTCAAGTCACACGCCAGTCGCGGCCTGGCCGCGCTGAGGGCAGAGGTGGAGGAGCTGTGATGGACGACGACCTCGAGCGGCAGCTCCGGGAGGCCCTGCAGCGGGAGTCGCTGCGGGTATCCCCGCGCGACCGATTGGCCGAGATCCGGGCGCTGACCAACACGACGCTGCTGCGGCCGGGCCGGCCACGCTGGCTGGTCCCGGTCGGCGCCGCCGCAGCCGCGGCGCTGATCGCCGGCGTGGTCTGGGGTGCCGGCGTGCTGCCGGGATCCGGCCCACCGGCCCCGGCGGCCCCGAGCACGACCACGCGGGCTGCGACGACCCCGCCCACCAGCCCGGCCCCGACCACCTCACCGGCCAGCTCACCAACACGCAGCACACCGGCTACCGCCGTCCGCGCCGTGCCGGTCTACTACATCGGCAGCGAGGTGCCCGGCGGCCGGCCCGCCCTGTTCCGGGAGTTCGTCTCCACCGTCCTGCCCGCGGCCGCCACCGATGCGGAACTGGCGAAGAAGGCGGTCGCCCTCGCCCTGACGCACACAGACCCGGACGGGTTGGGAGGGCTCACGCCGTGGGGGGCCACCACGGTGACCCGGGTCGTGGTCACCCCGGCCCTGATCACCGTCACCCTGAAGGGGACCGGGCTGGCCGGCCTGGGCGAACCAGTGGCCCGGCTTGCGGTGCGTCAGCTGATGTGGACCGCGCAGGCCGCGGTCGGCCGCGGCAACATCCCGGTCCGGTTCGCCAGTGCCGCGCCCACCAGCGCCGAGCTGTTCGGCCTCTTCCCCTGGGACCGGCGCTACACCCGGCCGCCCGGGGACCGACAGTACGAGGACCTCGCCGCGATCTGGGTCGAGCAGCCGAGCGCGGACGCGGTGCTGCCGGTCGGGACCCCGGTCGTCGTTTCCGGCTCGGCCTGCGTGTTCGAGGGGACCCTGCTGTTCCGGGTCGAGGGACCGACGGGTGGAGTGCGGACGATCACCGCCAGCAGCGGCTGCCCGACCCGCGGGGCGTGGTCGGTGACGCTGCGCGACCTGGCCGCCGGCGACTACGTCGTCACCGTCTCCGCGGCCAGCCCGAAGGACGGCTCAACCGTCGCCGAGCGCAGTCGACGGTTCACCGTCCAGTGAGGCTCAGCGCCACCGGGCGGCGGCGCTGAGCACCGCCAGGGCGGCGGGGCCGGCGGTGGAGGTCCGCAGCACGGTCGAGCCCAGCCGCACCGCCACCGCTCCTGCCCCGGCCAGGACGCCGAGCTCGGCGTCGCTGATCCCGCCCTCGGGCCCGACGACCAGGACCACCTCGCCGCCGCCCGGCAGCGAGACCTCGGCCAGCGGCTGGGTCGCCGACTCGTGCAGCAGCAGCGCCAGGCTGGCCCCGGCCACCCGGCGGCACAGCTGCGGCGTGCGCTCCGGGCCGGACACCACGGGCAGCCAGGCGCGCCGGGACTGCTTGGCGGCGGCCCGGGCGACCAGCTCCCACCTCCGGCGCGAACGCTCCGCCCGGTCACCGCGCCAGACCACGACGCTGCGCTCGGCCTGCCAGGCCACCACCTCGTCGACTCCGAGCTCGGTGGCCTGCTCGACGACCTGCTCGTCCCGGCCCGCCTTGGCCAGGGCCTGGACCAGGACGAACCGCGGCGACGGCGCCGGCTCCCGCTCGACCGACTCCACCCGCAGCCGCAGGCCCGACGGCTCGGCCGCGGCCACGACAGCGCCCACCCGCAACCCGGCGCCGTCCCCGAGCAGGACCTGCTCACCGGGCCGCAGCCGCCGGACGCTGACCGCGTGCCGGGCCTCGTCCCCGCCGAGCCGGACCTCACCGCCGGGCCGGAGCGAGCCGAGGTCCGGGGGGTCGGTGGGGGCGGACGGGCCGGCGAGGAACAGCGGGGCGGTCACTTGCCGAGGAACGCCTCGCGGAGCTTGCCGAACAGGCCCCCGGAGACCGGGGCCAGCCTGCCCTCCGAGCGTTCCTCGCCCCGCAGCACCGCCAGCTGCCGCAGCAGCTGCTCCTGCTCGTGGGTCAGCCGGGTCGGTGTCTGCACGTCTAGGTGAACCACCAGGTCACCCCGGCCGCCGCCCCGCAGGCGGGTCACTCCCCGCCCGCGCAGGAGCACCGTGTCCCCCGCCTGGGTGCCCGGGCGGACCTCGACCTCGGCCGGGCCGTCCAGGGTCTCCACCACCAGCGTGGTGCCCAGGGCGGCAGCGGTCATCGGCAGCTCGACCGTGCAACGCAGGTCGTCGCCGCGGCGCTGGAAGGTGTCGTGCCCTGCGACGTGCACCTCGACATACAGGTCGCCCGCCGGACCACCGGCCGGACCGACCTCGCCCTCCCCGCTCAGCTGGATCCGGGTGCCGGTGTCCACCCCGGCAGGCACCCGCAGGTTCAGCGTGCGGCGAGTGCGCACCCGGCCCTCGCCGGCGCACTCGAAGCACGGGTGGGCGATGACGGTGCCGAACCCCTGGCAGTTCACGCACGGGCGCGAGGTCATCACCTGTCCGAGGAAGGACCGTTGCACCTGTTGGATCTCCCCGCGGCCGCCGCAGACGTCGCACGTCCGCTGCCCGGTGCCGGGCTGCGCACCGTCGCCGTGGCAGGTGGCACAGACCACGGCGGTGTCGATGGTGAGCTCGCGCTCGCCGCCGAACACCGCGGTGGCCAGGTCGATCTCCATCCGGATCAGCGCGTCCTGCCCGCGCCGCTGCCGGGAGCGGGGGCCGCGTGCACTCGCCGCACCGCCGAACAGGTCCATGAAGATGTCGCTGAACGAGAAGCCCGGGCCGAAGCCGCCCGCCACCCCGCCGTACGGGTCCTGGCCGGCGTCGTAGGCACGCCGCTTGTCCGGGTCGGCGAGGACGTCGTAGGCCTGGGAGACCTTCTTGAACTGCTCCTCCGCCTCGGGCCCGGAGGCCACGTCGGGGTGGTACTTGCGGGCGAGCCTGCGGTAGGCCCGCTTGACGTCCTCGGTCGAGGCGTCACGGGCCAGCCCGAGGTCGCCGTAGTAGTCGTTCACCGGGTTCCTTGTCGTCTACTGGGCGAGCATGTCGGAGACGTAGCGGGCGACGGCGCGCACCGCGGCCATCGCCGTCGGGTAGTCCATCCGGGTGGGACCGAGGACGCCGAGCCCGCCCACGATGTCCCGGCCCGCGCCGTAGCTGGTGCTCACGACCGAGGTGCTGCGCAAGCCGGCGTGGGGGTTCTCGTGGCCGATCCGCACCGCGACCGCGTCCTCCTGGCTCGTCGTGCGGCTCATCGTGCGCAGCAGCCGGAGCAGTACAACGTGCTCCTCCAGCGCGGCCAGCACCGGGCCGATGCTGCTCGGGAAGTCCGAGCCGACCCTGGCCAGGTTCGCGGTGCCGGCCAGCACGACCCGCTCCTCCCGCTCCTCGACCAGCGCGTCGTCGAGGGCTCGCACGACGGCGCGGACCAGCTCGGCGTCCACCAGCGGGAACCGGTCCGGCAGCCCCTGCAACCGGGCCGCCGCGTCGGTGAGCGGCCGGCCGCCGGCCTGGGTGTTCACCCGGGCCCGGACGTCGGCGAGCAGCTCGACCGCGTCCTCGCAGGTCAGGTCCACCGGCGACTCGACCACGCGCTGCTCGACCCGGCCGGTGTCGACGATGAGGACGACCATCAGCCGGTAGCGGCCCATCGGCACCAGCTCCACGTGGCGCACGGTCGCGCGGCTCAGCGACGGGTACTGCATCACCGCGACCTGATGGGTGAGCGAGGACAGCAGCCGCACCGTGCGCCCGACGACGTCGTCGAGGTCGACGGCCCCCTCGAGGAACTGCCGGATCGCCGCCCGCTCGGCCGCGCTCAGCGGCTTCACCTCGCTCAGGCGGTCCACGAACAGCCGGTAACCGGCGTCCGTCGGCACCCGGCCAGCGCTGGTGTGCGGGGCCGAGATCAGTCCCTCCTCCTCCAGCGTGGCCATGTCGTTGCGGACCGTCGCCGCGGACACGCCCAGGTGGTGACGCTCCAGCAGGGCCTTGGACCCCACCGGCTCGGAGGTCCGAACGTAGTCCTGGACGATCGCGCGCAGCACGGCCAGCCGTCGCTCCTCGTTCATCGCCCTCCTCGCGCAAGCCCCTGGCACTCCGGTATGTCGAGTGCCAAGTCTACGGGCTCTCCTAGCATGCCGCGGGTGACGGACCGGTACGGCGAGGACGTGCTCGCCGGGCAGTGGCGACAGCAGCGGCGGCCGGCGGCCGCAGCGGTCGCGGCCGACCCCGGCCTGGTCGTCGAGGACGTCGAGACGGGCTGGTGCGGGGCCGTCGTGCGGGTGGAGAAGGCCGGCGGCATGCACGTGGTGCACCTGGAGGACCGCCGCGGCCGCACCAAGGGGTTCCCGCTCGGCCCAGGGTTCCTGCTCGACGGCGCCCCGGTGGTGCTCACCGCGCCGGTCCCGAGCCCGGCGCCGGACCGGCCGGGGGGAAGCACGGCGCGGACCGCCAGCGGGTCGTTCGCGGTCCGCGGGGGGCGGGCCCGGGTCGCGACGGCGTCGCGGCTGTTCGTCGAGGGCCGGCACGACGCGGAGCTGGTCGAGCAGGTGTGGGGGGCGGACCTGCGGGTGGAGGGGGTCGTGGTCGAGCTGCTGGAGGGCGTGGACCATCTGGGCGAGGCGGTCGCGCAGTTCCGGCCCGGCCCGGGCCGGCGGATGGGTGTCCTGGTCGACCACCTGGTCCCGGGGTCCAAGGAGACCAGGCTGGTCCAGCAGGTCACCGGGACCGGTGACCGGGCGGCATACCTGAAAGTGCTCGGCCACCCGTATGTCGACGTGTGGCAGTCGGTGCGCCCGCAGCGGCTGGGGCTGGACGCCTGGCCCGACGTGCCGCGCGGTCGGTCCTGGAAGCACGGCGTCCTGGAGGCGCTGGGCTGGCCGGCGCGCACCCAGGCCGACGTGGCCGAGGGCTGGCACCGCATCCTCGGGCGGGTGCGCACCTACGCCGACCTGGAGCCGGCGCTGCTCGCCCGGGTCGAGGAGCTCATCGACTTCGTGACCCAGGCGTAGTGACCTAGGCGTAGTGGCCCGGGCGTAGTGGCCCGGGCGTAGTGGCCCAGGCGTAGTGGCCCAGGCGTAGTGACCCAGGCGTAGTGGCCCGGGCGTCGGCGCTCAGTCCGCGAGGAGCTGCCGGACCACCGTGTCCGCGAGCAGCCGCCCGCGCCGCGTGAGCACCACCGCCCCGCGGGACACCGCCGACGCTCCGTCGACCAGCCCGTCGGACACCAGCCCGGCCACGGCGTGCCGGCCCGGCGTGCGCAGCTCGGCCAGCGGCAGCCCGTCCGCCAGCCGGACCCGCAGCAGGACCCGCTCGTCGTGGCGCTGCTGCTCGGTCAGCGTCTCCCGGCCCGCCGCCGGCGAGGCGCCGGCGGCCAGCCGGGCCGCATACGAGCCGGGGTGCTTGACGTTCCACCAGCGCACGCCGCCGACGTGGCTGTGCGCTCCGGGGCCGGCCCCCCACCAGGCGGCGCCGCGCCAGTAGGCCTGGTTGTGCCGGCAGCGGTCCGCCGGCGTCCGCGCCCAGTTGCTGATCTCGTACCAGTGGTACCCGGCCTCGGCGAGCACCGTGTCGGCCAGCTCGTACTTCGCCGCCTCGTCGTCGTCGCAGGGCCGGGCCACCTCGCCCCGGCGTACCTGCCCGGCCAGTCGCGTCCCCTCCTCGACGACCAGGGCGTAGGCGGACACGTGGTCCGGTTCCAGCCCCACCGCCGCGTCGAGGCTGGTGCGCCAGTCCGCCTCCGACTCCCCCGGCGTGCCGTAGATAAGGTCCAGGCTGGTCCCCAGCCCGGCGGTCCGCGCGCCCCGCACGGCGCGGGTGACGTTGGCCGGGTCGTGGGTCCGGTCCAGCGTCGCGAGCACGTGCGGCACCGCGGACTGCATCCCCAGGCTGACCCGGGTGAAGCCGGCCGCGGCCAGGGCCGCCAGCGACTCCTCGTCGACGCTGTCCGGGTTGGCCTCGGTCGTCACCTCCGCGTCCGGAGCCAGCCCGAACCGCTCCCGTATGCCGTGCAGCACCCGGCCCAGCTGGTCCACGGCAAGCAGGGTGGGCGTGCCGCCGCCGAAGAACACCGTGTCGACGCGGGGCGGACGGGGGCCGAGGACGGTCACCGCTAGGTCGAGCTCGGCCAGCACGGCAGCCAGGTAGTCGGTGAGGGCGTCGGCCGGCCGGCCGGCGGGGCGGTCGGCGGTGACCGGCCGGGCATCATCACCCGGCACAGCCAGCTCGCCGAGGGTGTAGGTGTTGAAGTCGCAGTAGCCGCAACGGACCCGGCAGAACGGCACGTGCACGTAGACCCCGAACGGGGCGCCGCCCAGCCGGTCGAGCGCCGCCGCCGGGAGGGACCCGTCTGGCGGGGCGGCTTGGCCCTCGGGCAGCGCGCTGGGCACCGACCCATCCTCCCCCATCGAACCGACCGAGCGGTCCGGCGTGCGCTGTCTCCGGCTGGCCACCGGCGACGCCCTCACGGGGCGAACGGCGGGATGTGCCACGATCGTTCGCATGGGCCAGGTCTACGACGGGATCTCCGGACGGCTGCGCCAGCTCATCGAGGCGCAGCCGATCTTTTTCGTGGCCACGGCGCCGCTGTCCGCCGGCGGCCACGTCAATGTGTCGCCCAAGGGCATGAGAGGCACCTTCACCGTGGTCGACGAGCACCGGGTGCGCTACCTGGACTACCACGGCAGCGGCGCCGAGACGGCCGCGCACCTGCGCGAGAACGGCCGGATCACGGTGATGTTCTGCACCTTCGACGGCCCGGCCCAGATCATCCGGCTGCACGGCAAGGGCTCGGCCGTGCCGTGCGACGACCCCGCTTTCGCCGGCCTCGTCGCCGTCTTCGGCCCCGCGGTCGACCGCCACGGGGTCCGCTCGGTTATCGACGTGAAGGTCGAGCGGGTCAGCGACAGCTGCGGGTTCGCGGTGCCGGTGATGACGTACGACGGCGACCGTGACCTGCTGGTCCAGTGGCTGGGCCGACGGGACGACGCCGCGTTGGCCCGGTACCGCGCTGACAAGAACCGCCACAGCATCGACGGGCTGCCCGCCTTCACCGACCCCGGCCAGGCGCCGGTCTAGCGTCGGCGCAGCTCGAGCTCGGTCACGGCGCGCCCGGCCGCCGCCGCCTTGCGCTCGTACCTGGTCACCGGCCGCGCCCGGCCGCGGGGGGCGGGCGAACCGGCATACGGGTCGTGCAGCGTCGGGCAGGTCGCGACCACCGCCGCGATGTGGTCCCGGTATGCCGGCCAGTCGGTCGCCAGCCGCCACGCGCCGCCCGGGGCCAGCCGCGAGGCGACCAGGACGGCGAAGGCGGGGCTGACCAGCCGCCGCTTGTGGTGGCGGGACTTGGGCCACGGGTCAGGAAAGAAGGTCCAGACCTCGGCCAGCGCCGACGGGGCGACCATCCGGGTGAGCACGTCTACCGCGTCGGCCTGCACCACCCGAAGGTTGGCCACCCCGGCCCGGCCGGCCGCCTGGAGCGTCTTGGCCACGCCCGGGCGGTAGACCTCCACCGCCACGAAGTCGCGGTCCGGCTGGGCCACCGCCGCCGCGACCGGCGCCTCCCCCGACCCGGAACCGACGTCCAGCACCAGCGGCGCCAGCCGGCCGAAGACCTCCGCCCAGTCCACCGGGGGACCGGGCAGGACAGAGGTGGACCGCGGCCCGCGCGCGACATCCAGGAGGAAGCACCCGGCATACCGGTCCCAGGCGCGTTGCTCGCCGGCGGTGAGCCGGGCGCCGCGCCGGCTGAAGGACACCACCTCCCGTCGGACGGCGGGCTCCGCCACCTACTTGCGGCCCTTCTCGACGGGGGCCGGCTCGTTGGACAGGGCGGCGATGAAGGCCTCCTGCGGCACCTCGACCCGCCCGACCATCTTCATCCGCCTCTTGCCCTCCTTCTGCTTCTCCAGCAGCTTGCGCTTGCGGGTGATGTCCCCGCCGTAGCACTTGGCCAGCACGTCCTTGCGCATCGCCCGGATGGTCTCCCGGGCGATGACCCGCGACCCGATCGCGGCCTGGATCGGCACCTCGAACTGCTGGCGCGGGATCAGCTCGCGCAGCTTGCCGGCCATCATCACCCCGTAGGCGTAGGCCTTGTCCCGGTGCACGATCGCCGAGAACGCGTCGACGGTCTCCCCCTGCAGCAGGATGTCCACCTTGACCAGGTCCGCGGCCTGCTCGCCGTCGGGCTCGTAGTCCAGCGAGGCGTACCCGCGGGTCCGCGACTTCAGCTGGTCGAAGAAGTCGAAGACGATCTCGGCCAGCGGCAGGGTGTACCGCATCTCGACCCGCTCCTTGGACAGGTAGTCCATCCCCCGCAGCGACCCGCGGCGCTGCTGGCACAGCTCCATGATCGCGCCGATGAACTCACTGGGCGCCAGCACGGTGGCCCGGACCACCGGCTCGCGCACCTCGCCGATCTTGCCGGTGGGGAACTCGCTGGGGTTGGTGACCGTGACCTGGCCCTTGTCCTCCAGGGTCACCTCGTAGACCACGTTGGGCAGGGTGGAGATGAGGTCCAGGCCGAACTCCCGCTCCAGCCGCTCCCGCACGATCTCCAGGTGCAGCATGCCCAGGAAGCCGACCCGGAAGCCGAAGCCCAGCGCCGCGGAGGTCTCCGGCTCATAGACCAGCGCGGCGTCGTTCAGCTTGAGCCGGTCCAGCGCGTCGCGCAGGTCCGGGTAGTCCGACCCGTCGATCGGGTAGAGCCCGGAGAAGACCATCGGCTTGGGGTCGCGGTAGCCGCCGAGGTCGGTCGTGGCCGGCTTGGCGGCGTTGGTCACCGTGTCCCCGACCCGGGACTGGCGGACATCCTTCACCCCGGTGATGAGGTAACCAACCTCGCCGGCTCCGAGCCCCGGCGACGGCGTCGGCTCGGGGGAGATGACACCGATCTCCAGCAACTCGTGGGTGGCACGGGTGGACATCATGAGGATGCGCTCCCGCGGGCTGAGCGCGCCGTCCACGACCCGCACGTAGGTGACCACCCCGCGGTAGGTGTCGTAGACCGAGTCGAAGATCATCGCCCGGGCCGGCGCCGTCGCGTCCCCCACCGGTGCCGGCACCTGCGCGACGATCTGGTCCAGCAGCGGCTCGACCCCCTGCCCGGTCTTGCCGGAGACCAGCAGGCAGTCGGAGGGCTCGCAGCCGATCAGGCCGGCGAGCTCCTCGGCATACTTGTCCGGCTGGGCGGCGGGCAGGTCGATCTTGTTCAGCACCGGGATGATGGTCAGGTCGTTCTCCATCGCCAGGTAGAGGTTGGCCAGCGTCTGCGCCTCGATCCCCTGGGCGGCGTCCACGAGCAGCACCGCCCCCTCGCAGGCCGCCAGGGACCGCGACACCTCGTAGGTGAAGTCGACGTGGCCGGGTGTGTCGATCATGTTCAGCGCGTATGCGGTGCCGGCCACCTCCCAGGGCAGTCGCACGGCCTGGGACTTGATGGTGATGCCGCGCTCGCGCTCGATGTCCATCCGGTCCAGGTACTGCGCCCGCATCGCCCGCTCGTCGACCACGCCGGTGATCTGCAGCATCCGGTCGGCCAGGGTCGACTTGCCGTGGTCGATGTGGGCGATGATGCAGAAGTTGCGGATCAGGCCCGGCGGCGTCGCGGCAGGCTGCAGCGCGGTGCGGGCCATCGGTGACACGGGGTGGGACCTCTCTGCGGGTTCGGGCGGCGTTCATCCTCCCACGGCCGACCCGCCCAGCCGGCATGTCGGCGAGTCCTCGGGTAATCGCGTTGTCACCCCGACCGGTCCGCCGGACACTGCGGGGATGACCCAGGAGCACACCCCCGGGGTGGACTACCGCGCGACCTCGGCCCGGCGGCGGTTCGAGGAGCTGCCGGCCGAGGTCCGGGCCACCGCGGAGGCGCTGCTCGGGTCCGCGGTCGTCGAGGCCGATCCGCCGGTCGGATCCGGTTTCACCCGGGCGTATGCCGGCCGGGTGCGCCTGCGCGACGGCCGCCAGGTCTTCCTCAAGGCGACCGGCCCGGAGCTGCCGGTCCCGGTGCGCGCCCTGCGCCGGGAGGCGCAGGTGCTGGCCACCGTCGGGCACCTGCTGCCCAGCGTCCCGCTGGTCGCCGCCGGGTCCTCCCCGGACGGCGGGTCGGTGCTCGCGCTGGCCTGGGTGGACGGCCACCTGCCGGGATTCCCCTGGACCGAGGCCGAGATCGACCTGGTGCAGGCCGCCTGCGAACAGCTGGCGACCATCCCGGCGGGCGCGCTGGCCGCGCTCGAGCCGGGCCGGCTGCATACCGACCTGCTGGACGAGCAGCTGCGGTCCTCGCTGTCCGGCGGGCTGCGCCTGCCGGCGTCCCTGAGCGGGCTGCCCCGATGGCTGCCGGACCGGGTCGAGGAGGTGGTCCGGGTCGCCCTCGACGCGGACACCTTGGTCGGGGACCGGGTGAACCACTTCGACCTGCGCCCGGACAACCTGGTGGTCGGCCGCCTCGACGGCGCCGGGCCGGTCCGCGCATTCGTGCTGGACTGGAACTGGCTGACGCTGGGACCGGCCTGGTGCGACTGGGCCGGGCTGGTGCCCACGATGCACGACCAGGGCCACGACCTGCCCGGCCTACTGGCCCGGACGGCCCTGTCCCGAGACGCCGAGCCGGCACAGCTGGCGGCCTGGTTCGCGATCATCGCCGTGTACATGCTGCAGAACCTCGACGCCGACCCGCCGATGGGAACGACGGTGGCGCTGCGCCAGCACGCCCGGTACTACGCGCGGATCTTCCTGGCCGCCCTGGCCGTGCAGCGGCGCTGGGAGCAGTGACGGCACACTGGGGCGATGCCGCTCCCCAGCGCCCTGCCGCCCGCTCGCACCCCCGACCCGATGGCCGCGCCGCCGCTGCGGTGGGGGGTCCTGGGCACCGGCTGGATCGCCGACAGGTTCGTGGCGGCCCTGCTGAAGGGCACCCGGCAGCAGGTGGTCGCCGTGGGGTCTCGCTCCGCCGGGCCGGGCGGGGACTTCGCGGCCCGGCACGGCATCGCGCGCAGTCACGCCTCGTATGCCGCGCTCGTCGCGGATCCGGCCGTCGACGTCGTCTACGTCGCCACGCCGCACCCGAAGCACCTGGACCACGCCCTCCTGGCGATCTCGGCCGGCAAGCACGTCCTGGTCGAAAAGCCGTTGGCGCTGAACGCCGCTCAGGGGCGGACCATCGCAGCCGCCGCCTCCCGGGCCGGCGTCTTCTGCATGGAGGCCATGTGGACCTTCTTCCTGCCCAAGTTCGACGTGATCGACCAGCTGCTGGCGGACGGCGCCCTGGGCCGCGTCAGTGCCGTCGTCGCGGACTTCGGGGAGTCGTTCGAGGCCACCCACCGGATCATGCGGGCCGACCTGGCCGGCGGCCCCCTGCTGGACCTGGGGACCTACCCGATCGCGTTCGCACTCAAGGTGATTGGGGTCCCCAGGGTTGTCCGCGCGGTGGGCACGGCGCACCCTGACGCGCCCTCGGGGGTGAACGGCCAGCTTGGCGTGCTGCTCGGCGACGGCAACCAGCGCCAGGCGGTGATCCACACGAGCATCCTGGGGAGCACGCCGACGGGCGCCACCGTGGTGGGCGGCGACGCCTCGCTGGTGATCGAGGGACCGTTCTACCAACCGGGCGGGTTCACCGTCACCGCGACCGACGGGAGGCGGCTGCACTACCGGGAGGAGCCGGCCGCGCACGCCGGCCTGTTCTGGCAGGCGGCCGAGCTCGCCCGGTGCGTCGCCGCCGGTCAGACCGGCAGCCCACGGCGTCCGCTGGCAGACTCGATCGCCACGTTGGCCGTCATGGACGAGGTGCGCCGCCAGGTCGGGATCGTCTTCCCGGACGAGCAGGCCCGGTGAGACCGCGTCAGCTCGGCCGATCGCTGCTCGCCGCACGCTGCTCGCCCGATCCCTGCTCGGCGAATCCCTGCTCGGCGGATCCCTGACCGGCGGATCCCTGTTCGGCGAGCAGGTCGTCCAGCTTCTCGTAGCCTTCGTTGACCCCGGTGTCCATGCCGCTTGCCAGCATGGCGTCCCTGGCACCGAACGAGTCGAGCACCGAGACCCCCGTCAGGCGAGTCCGGCCTTCCACGTCCTCGAAGGTCATGGTCTCCAGGCTTACGCAGTCGGGCATGCCGTCCCACGTGAAGGTCTGCACGATCCGCTGCGCCTCGCGGACTTCGTGGAACGACCCGTAGAAGGAGGCGATCGGCTCACCCCCCCGGTAGCTGGCGAAGGTGTAGCGGCCACCGGTGGTCGCGTCCCACTCCCCGACCTCGGTGGTGAGGCTGCGCGGCCCGATCCACCGGACGTACAGGTCCTTGTCGGTGAATGCCGCGAACACCCTGGCGGGGGGCGCGTCGAACTCGCGGACGATCCGCACCGTCGGCACGGTGGGGTCGGCCTCGATCGTGGTCTGGTGCCTCGTGGCAGTGCTCATGAAGCTGCTCCTCGTTGCTCGCCGTGCGCGTCGTCGGACTGCTCGTCGGTCTCGGCCAGCAGCGCGTCGAGGCGGCTGAACCGCTCTTCGGCCTGCTGGCGGTACCGCTCGACCCACTTCGTCATGAGGTCGAAGACCTCGGCCTCCAGGTGACACGGCCGTCGCTGGGCGTCCCTGGTCCGGCTTACCAGGCCGGCATCCTGCAGCACCTTGAGGTGCTTGGACACCGCCTGCACCGAGACGGCGTAGGGTCCGGCCAGCTGGCCGACCGTCGCGTCAGCGACGGCCAGCCGGGCCACGATGTCGCGCCGGGTCGGGTCGGCGAGCGCCGCGAACACCCTGTCCAGCGGGTCCGGCCTGGCCACGTCGCCGCCTCCCCTCCGCCCGTTGTCAACCAGCTGGTTGAACACCTGACCGTAAGCAAGCGCCGGCCCCGGTGTCAACCACTCGGTTGACAACGGGGTCGGCCCCCCGATCGGTGTCGGTCAGGGTGCGCCGCGGATGATGCCCTGGCCGACGGAGGCGGCGAGCAGCGTGCCGTCCGGGGTGAAGCTCATCGCCGAGGGCTGCATACCCGCGCCGCGGTAGAAGTCGTCCTCGACCTCGGCGAACGTCGTGCCGTCCGTGCTGCGGTACAGCAGGGCCGGCCGGGTGGTGCTCGGTGTGGTAGCGGCATACACGGTGCCGTCCGCAGCGACCACGACCGCCGCCACGTTGGGCGTGGTGGTCGAGCCGATCTGTGGCACCTGCGCGTAGACCCTCGCCCCGGTGGTGGTGGCGGTCACCTGCAGGTGGTAGAGCCCGCGGGTGGTGGGGATGTACATGTTGTTGCTGTTCCTCGCCTCGAAGCTCAGCGGACCGAGCGGCTTGGTGTAGGTGGGCGGCGTCCAGATCAGGGTCCAGGTGCGACCCGCGTCGGGGCTGCGCCACAGGCCCGAGATGTCGTTGAGGTAGACGACCTTGTCGTCGCTGAATCGCAGCCCCGCCTCCTTCTCCGTCGCTGACGCGACCATGCCGGTGCTCGCGGAGTGCACCCAGGGGTTGCCGCCGACCTTGACCCACACGCCGCTCTGCTGCACGGCGGCGATGACCGTCGTCACCCCGTTGACGGTCCGCGCCGCCACGGCCAGCGGCCGCTTCCCCGCCGCCGCAGCGCGCAGCCCGAGCGGAGCCCACGGCGCGACTGCCGGGTCCCGACTGGTGTACACCTCACCCTCGGCGTTGAAGTCGCGGTTGCCCGACGCCAGGTAGACCGGGGAGGTGGTCGCCGAGGTGGAGGTGTCCAACCCCAGGCCGTACCCCGCGCTGCCCGAGCCGTCCGGGGGCACCTGCATCACGTTGCCCATCGCGTCGTCGGTGACGAACGCGACCCAGTCGGTGTTGGCGGCGTAGGCCCGTCCCGGCCGCTTCGGGTCGGCGACGACATCGCTGTTCACGGTGACCCCGAGCCCGTGCACGGCCGGGTTCCAGTTCGCCCCGTCGTCGGCGGTGGTCCACACCCCGCTGCGGCCGGCGATCCAGACCCGTTTCGGGTCGGATTGGTCGATGATGATCTGGGAGGCGACGAAGGAGGCGCCGGTGGGCATGGAGCCCGGCACGGCGTCCCACAGCCACCACTGCTTGGTCGATCCGACCATCTCGGGGTGCAGCCGGTCGGCGCTCATGACCTGCGCCCAGGTGCGGCCCTCGTCGTTGCTGCGCCACAACCCGCGGGTCGTC
>DASSLY010000107.1:0-11084 GCA_035689185.1 Dermatophilaceae bacterium | reverse complement strand
GCTTCGCCGACGCGTGCGGGGTGACCCAGCGGTTTGCTGGGACCCGGCCACGCGGCATACGGTGGGTTCGTGCGTTGCGGGCTGCTCCTTGGCTGCCGCGGCGGGGCCCGCTGACAGGTCGCCCCTCGTCGCGGCGTTCGGCGTGCCCGGCCTGACTGTTCCTCCGACACTCCAGACAGCGGGAGCGACGCCCATGTTCCACCCCCAGAAGCCCAGCGGTATGCCGATCGGCAAGTACCAGCCCTACCAGCGCCAGCTCACCGTCGAGCTCCCCGACCGCACCTGGCCGGACCGGGTCATGACCGCGGCGCCGCGGTGGTGCGCGGTCGACCTGCGCGACGGCAACCAGGCGCTCATCGACCCGATGAGCCCCGAGCGCAAGAAGCGGATGTTCGACCTGCTCGTGCGGATGGGCTACAAGGAGATCGAGGTCGGATTCCCCTCGGCGAGCCAGACCGACTTCGACTTCGTCCGGATGCTGATCGAGCAGGACCAGATCCCAGATGACGTGACGATCCAGGTGCTGACCCAGGCGAGGGACCACCTCATCGAGCGGACCTACGACTCGATCCGCGGGGCCAAGCAGGCCATCGTCCACCTGTACAACTCCACCTCGGTTCTGCAGCGGCGCGTGGTGTTCGGGCTGGACCAGGACGGCATCGTCGACATCGCGCTGCAGGGCGCCCGGCTGTGCAAGAAGCTGGAGGAGACGATCCCGGAGACGACGGTGTACTACGAGTACTCCCCGGAGTCCTACACCGGCACCGAGCTCGACTTCGCGGCTCGGATCTGCAACGAGGTCGTCGAGGTGTTCGACGCCCGGCCCGACCGGCCCGTGATCGTGAACCTGCCGGCCACCGTCGAGATGGCCACGCCGAACGTCTACGCCGACTCCATCGAGTGGATGTCCCGGCGGCTGCACCCGCGGAAGTCGATCATCCTGTCGCTGCACCCGCACAACGACCGGGGAACCGGGGTGGCGGCGGCCGAGCTGGGCTACCTGGCCGGGGCGGACCGGATCGAGGGCTGCCTGTTCGGCAACGGCGAGCGCACCGGCAACGTCTGCCTCGTCACCCTGGGAATGAACCTGTTCAGCCAGGGCATCGACCCGCAGATCGACTTCTCCGACATCGACGAGATCCGCCGGACCGTCGAGCACTGCAACCAGCTCCCGGTGGGGGAGCGGCACCCCTACGGCGGAGACCTGGTCTACACCGCGTTCTCCGGCTCTCACCAGGACGCGATCAAGAAGGGCTTCGAGGCGATGGACAAGGACGCCGCCGCCGCCGGCGCCGCGTCGGTGGACGAGCTGCTGTGGGCGGTGCCGTACCTGCCGATCGACCCGCACGACGTGGGCCGCTCCTACGAGGCGGTGGTCCGGGTCAACAGCCAGTCCGGCAAGGGCGGGGTCGCCTACATCCTCAAGACCGAGCACCAGCTGGACCTGCCCCGGCGGCTGCAGATCGAGTTCAGCGGCGTGGTGCAGGCGCAGGCCGACGAGCACGGCGGGGAGGTGTCCCCGGCCAAGCTGTGGGCGGTGTTCGAGGACGAGTACCTCCCGGTGCGAAGCGAGGGCTCGGCGGCCAGGTGGGGCCGGTTCGCGCTGCTGGGGATGCGCTCGGACTCCACCGTGGACGGGGTTGACCAGATCACGGTGACGCTGACCGACCGGGGTCGCCGGCTCACCCTGGACGGTACCGGCAACGGGCCGATCGCGGCGTTCGTGCAGGCGCTGGGGACCCTGGGCGTGGACGTCCGGGTGCTGGACTACCACGAGCACGCGCTGTCGGCCGGCGGGGACGCCCGGGCCGCGGCCTACGTCGAGTGCGCGGTCGGCGAGCGAGTCCTGTGGGGCGTCGGGCTGGACCCCAACATCGTCATTGCCTCGCTGAAGGCGGTCGTCTCGGCGGTCAACCGCGCCGAGCGCTGAGCCTGGCCACCGGCCGCCGGAGCGCGCCGCACCTGGCGGCGGCACGGCTGCCGCGCCGAGCGCTGAGCCTGGGCCACCGGCCGCCGGAGCGCGCCGCACCCAGGGCCGCTAGCCGCGCCGGCGCTGCTCGGTCCGGACGGCTCGCTGCGCCCTGCGCCGCACTGCCGTCGCGAGGTCGCAGCCGCTGTCCAAGAGTTCCCGCATCTGGTATGCCGTGACGCCGGTCATCATCGACGCGACGCTCACGTCGTGGGCGGGCCGCCAGACGACGGCGACCGGGTCGCCGCTGCGGACGGCGCCCTCGCGCAGCACCCTGCAGTAGGCCCCGACCTGGCCGCGCTCGGCGAACTGGAGGTGGAACCCGGGGATGCCCATCCGCGCCTCCAGGTTCTGGCACGGGGTGCGGGGCATCCGCACCTCGAGCAGAACCCCCGTGTCCGGGTCGCCGACCTGCCACCGCTCGCCGATCCGGGCGCCGTCGACGTCCAGGCCCTCGGTGGTCAGGTTGTCGCCGAAGGTGCCCGGCGGGATGTCCCTTCCCAGCCGGGCGGCCCAGTCGGCGGCCGACTCCGCGGCATACACGTAGACGGCCTTGTCCGGGCCGCCGTGGTGCCGGGTGTCCGCCTGCCGGTCACCCGCCACGCCAAGGGCAGTCACCCGGACCGCACCCGGGACCGGCCGCTTGTCGATGGCGGTCATCCGGCCGGCCCCCGGGATCAGCTCGTGCACGACGTTGACGGCTCTGACGACTGCGGTCACGGCACCACCTTCCCGCGCCCGGCAGTGCCTGGTCGACCGGGTTTGCTATCGCACCCCCCGAGGCCGGAACTGGATGCTGATCCGCGGGCCGACCGGCTGCGCCGTCTTCGGGACGGCGTGCTCCCAGGTGCGCTGGCAGGAGCCACCCATCACCAGCAGGTCACCGTGACCGACGACGAAGCGGAGCGACTCGCCGCCGCCGCGGGGACGCAGCAGAAGCACGCGGGGCGAGCCGACCGAGACGATGGCGACCATGGTGTCGTGCGTACTGCCGCGGCCGATCCGGTCGCCGTGCCAGGCGACGCTGTCCCTGCCGTCGCGGTAGAGGCAGAGTCCGGCGGTGCGGAACGGCTCGCCGAGCTCGGCGGCGTAGTGCTCGCTCAGCGCCGAACGCGCCCGGGTCAGCACCGGGTGGGGCAGTGCGACGGCCTCGTCGTAGAAGCAGAGCAGCCGGGGAACGTCGACGACCCGCTCGTACATCTGCCGCCGCTCCGCGACCCACGGCACGTCGCGCCGCAGCGTAGCGAACAGCTCATCGGCGCCAGTGACCCAGCCCGGACGCAGATCCACCCACGCCGCGCGGCTCAGCTCCGTGCGCCGCACCGCGGGACCGAGCGCCCGGAGCCCGATCTCGTCTACCGCGTCCAGCAACGACCCCTGCAACGGCACCACCATGCGATCAGTCTAGTCGAACACCTGTGCGATTACGAGGGTCCGCGCGCATGCCGGTGGGATGCTGGCACGCGTGAGAACGCTGCGCGGCTGGGTCGGCTGCTACACCACCCAGTCCGGGGGTGACCCGGACGGCGGCATCGGCCGCCTGGTCTGGGCCGAGGACGGCGGGTCGGTGACGCTGGCCGCGCGGACCGGCGACCCGTCATACCTGGCCCTGCACCCGACCGGCCGGTTCCTCTACGCGGTCAACGAGCTCGCCCAGGGCACGATCAGCGGGTATGCGGTGCGGGGGGACTCGTTGTCCCCGCTCGGCTCCCAGCCGACGCACGGCGGTCATCCCTGTCATCTCAGCGTCGACGCGTCGGGTCGGTATGTCGTGTCCGCCAACTACTCCTCCGGGTCGCTGGCCGTGCACCCGGTCGGCGAGGACGGCGCCCTGGGCGAGGCCACGGCCGTGGTGCAGCACCGGGGTCGCGGCCCCGACCCGGCTCGCCAGCAGGGCCCGCACGCGCACATGGCCGCCTTCGACCCTGGCGGGCGGCACCTGTTCGCGGTGGACCTCGGGATCGACGCCGTGCTCAGCTACCGGCTAGCGGGCGGCGCGCTCACCGAGACCGGCCGGCTGGACCTGCCGCCGGGGACCGGGCCGCGGCACCTGGCCTTCCACCCGAGCGGGCACGCGGCATACCTGGTGGGTGAGCTGGACTCGACGCTGACGACCTGCCGGCACGACGACGGCGTGCTCACTGCCGTCAGCACCGTTTCGACGCGGCCCGACGGCGGTCGGGGGCCCAACCTGCCCGCGGCCGTGGTGGTGGCTGCCGACGGCAAGCGGGTGCACGTGACTAACCGCGGCGACGACACCGTCGCGACCTTCGACCTCGCCGGCGGAGGCTTGCTGGCTCGCCTGTCGGCCACGGTGGCCAGCGGCGGGGCAGGTCCCCGGGACCTGGCGCGGACCGCCGAGGGGACCCTGCTGGCCGCTAACGAGCGGACCGGCAACCTGACCTTGCTGGGGCACGGCAGCCTGTCCTGCCCTGCTCCCACCTGTGTCTTGCTGGAGTAGCGCGCCCTGTGGAGAACCTACCGGCTCTGTCGGCGGACCGGATTAGGGTCGCCGGGACAGAACGTGTGGCGGGCAGTGACGGGAGCGCGGCGTGGCCGACAGGAGTGGATACGAGCACGAGGTGGTGGCCGAGATGGCCACTGCCCTGGCGGCGCTGCGCCGCCAGGACCGGCCATCCTTCGAGACGGCGGCCGCTCGGGTTGCGACCCGGCCCGGTGTCGGCGGGTGGCGACGCGAGGCCGAGCGGCAGGTCGCCCGGGCCCTCACCGCGGGGGTGGCGCGGAGCTGGCGGCTGGGGTGGCAGCCGGCGGACCTGGTGCGGGTGGTGCGCCGACGGGAGCCGCAGGGGCTCAGCCTGCTCCGGCATGCCCTGGCCGCGGAACTGCAGTCCTACCCATCCAGGACGCTGGACCCTCGGTGGGCGGCCCAGCTCGCTGAGGAGGACATCGCGGTGAGGTGGCGGGCGAACGAGCCGTTCATTCGGGTGTGGACCCAGCAGGAGCCCGGCGGTTGGGCGCTGGGGGTGCGCACGGCGCTGGAGCTGGTGGAGCTGTTGGCGACGTTGCCGGAGCTGGGGCTGCTCGGGCCGCTGCCGGGGACCGCGGCACCGGCCGCAGCAGGTCCGGTCCCGAACGAGCGAATCCTGGCCCGGGTGCGGGCGCTGCTCGCCAAGGCCGAGTCGAGCACCTTCCCGGCCGAGGCGGAGACGTTCACTGCGGGCGCCCAGGCGCTGATGGCCAAGCACAGCATCGACGAGGCTCTCCTCGCTGCCACCGCCCCGCAGCGGGCCGGTTTCCCCGGTGGTGTTCGGATCGGCATCGACAACCCGTACGAGTTGCCCAAGGCCGCGCTGCTGGACGTCGTCGCCGAGGCAAACCGCTGCCGCTCGGTGTGGTCCAGGCACGTCGGCTTCTGCACCGTGGTCGGGTTCCCGACCGACGTGGCTGCCGTCGAGCTGCTGTTCACGTCGCTGCTGGTCCAGGCGACCGCGTCGATGACCCAGGCCGGAGCCCGGACCGATCGATACGGCCGGTCGCGCACCAGGTCGTTCCGGTCGTCCTTCCTGTCCGCGTACGCCAGCCGGATCGGGGAACGGCTGCGCGAGGCGACCACCGCGGAGACCGCCCGGGCCGGGGAGGAGCACTCGGGCCGCAACCTGCTGCCGGTGCTCGCCGCTCGGCGCCGGGATGTCGATGACGCCGTGGACGCGTTCTTCCCCCAGCTGAAGCAGGCCAGGTCCGGCTCGGTCACCAACGTCGAAGGGTGGGTGACCGGGCGCGCCGCGGCGGACCTGGCCAGCCTGGGCTCGGCGCCGGCGCTGGACAGGTGACCCGGGCCGGCGCGGCGCGGCATACCTGGTCGGTGGCCCGGCGGGTGAGAATGGAGCGGTGGCCCTCTACCGCGACGCAGCGATCGTGCTGCGCACCCAGAAGCTGGGGGAGGCCGACCGGATCATCACTTTGCTGACCCGCGGCCACGGCACGGTGCGGGCCGTGGCCAAGGGGGTGCGTCGCACCAAGAGCCGGTTCGGAGCCAGGCTGGAGCCCGGCATGGTGGTGGACGTTCAGCTGTACGAAGGACGTTCGCTGGACACGGTCACCCAGGCCGAGACGCTGGCGCCCTACGGCGAGCAGTTCGCCCGCGACTACGTCGCCTACACCGCGGCCACCGCCATGCTTGAGACGGCGGAGCGGCT
Organism: Dermatophilaceae bacterium; assembly: GCA_035689185.1. Lineage (GTDB taxonomy): Bacteria > Actinomycetota > Actinomycetes > Actinomycetales > Dermatophilaceae > DASSLY01. Next base: position 4,958 of record DASSLY010000107.1, on the reverse strand, counting down.
GACCGAGGAACGCGAGCCGGCACTGCAGCAGTTCACCCTGCTGGCCGGCGGCCTGTCCTCGCTGGCCCTCGGTGAGCACGAGCCGGGCCTGGTGCTGGACGCCTACCTGCTCCGGTCGCTGTCGGTGGCCGGCTGGGCCCCCAGCTTCCATGACTGCGCTCGTTGCGGTTCCGTGGGACCGCACAAGGCGTTCCACCTGGCCGGCGGCGGCGCGGTCTGCCCGTCCTGCCGGCCACCGGGTTCGGCCGCCCCCGCGCCGGAGACGTTGCGGCTGCTGGCCGCCCTGCTGTCCGGCGACTGGGCCACTGCCGACGCGACCGACGCCCGCCACCGCCGGGAGGGCAGCGGTCTGGTCACCGCGTTCCTGCAGTGGCACCTGGAGCGCGGCGTCCGCAGCCTGCGGCTGGTCGAGCGGGTCTGAACCGGTGCCGCTGCAGCCCTTTCCCCACCCCAGCGGGGCCCGACCCCCAGCTATTGCCGCCGGGCGGCTGCCCCGGCACGTGGCGATCGTGATGGACGGCAACGGCCGTTGGGCCAACGCTCGCGGGCTGCCCCGGACCAAGGGCCACGAGGCTGGTGAGGCGTCGTTGCTCGACGTGGTCGCCGGCGCGATCGAGATCGGCGTCAGCCACGTCTCCGCCTACGCCTTCTCCACCGAGAACTGGCGCCGGTCCCCCGAGGAGGTCCGCTTCCTGATGGGGTTCAACCGCGACGTCATCCGCCGGCGCCGGGACCAGCTGAACGGCTGGGGCGTCCGGGTGCGGTGGGCAGGGCGCCGGCCAAGGCTGTGGCGTTCGGTGGTCAAGGAACTCGAGATCGCTCAGGAGCTGACCCGGGGCAACGACGTCCTGACACTGACGATGTGCGTGAACTACGGCGGCCGCGCCGAGATCGTCGACGCCACGCGACGGATCGCGGAGGAGGTGCAGGCCGGACGGCTGCGGCCCGGCGGAATCGATGAGCGCACCATAGCGCGGCACCTGGACGACCCGACCATGCCGGACGTCGACCTGTTCATCCGGTCCTCCGGCGAGCAGCGCACCAGCAACTTCCTCCTCTGGCAGTCCGCCTACGCCGAGCTGGTGTTCTCGGACCGGCTGTGGCCCGACTTCGACCGCCGCGACCTGTGGCGGGCGATCGGGGAGTATGCCGCTCGCGACCGCCGATACGGCGGCGCGGTCGACGCGCTGCCGGAGGCGTCGCCCACCGACTGAGCATGCGGTCCCCGCAGCCGCCGACGGCTCCTCGTCCGCGCTCATCGGTTCGGGCTTGGAGTGCAGTCCCGGCAGCTGCCGACAGTCCGTCGGGCGGCTCTGGCGACGGGGTCCCGCTGGTCGATCGCCTGTGGACAGCGGCTTCGCCGGTCTGGCGGGTTCCTGCATAATGCGGGGACCGGAATGGGAACCGGCTCTGAGGACCGGCGCTGGGGGACCGGGACTGGCTCGGCATGGGACCGGCAGGCTGGGAGAGGGGAGCGCCATGGGCTCACTGTTCTTGCGCTCGCGCGCGCTGACCGTGGTCACGCTGACAGCGCTGACAGCGCTGGTCGGCTGCAGCGGCGGCGACCCGGAAGGGGCGCCGACCCCGACCGGGACGAGCAGGCCGCCGGTCACGTCCTCGTCGGTGCCGACGACCCCACCAACGCCGACGGCCACGACGACAGCGGTCGACCCCAACTACCCCGCCGCCGCGCGGAAGAACACGTCCAAGGGCGCCGAGGCATTCGTTCGCTACTATTTCGAGAACATCAACGTTAGTTGGCGTACGGCCAACCCCGTAGTGCTGGAACGACTGTCCCTGCCAGAGTGCAAGACTTGCATCAACTACATCGACACAGCCAAGGGTTATGCGAAGAATGGGCAGCATCAGCGCGGGGACATCTTCGAGACCACGGGAATCTTCGCTGAGTCGCGTCTCCCGTCAGAGACAGGGGTAGCTGTCCTTGGCAGGCAACTGCCGAGCCCAGTGATCGATAGCGCTGGGGCGGTCGTGCGCACTCCTGCGCGTAGGTCGCTGGAATTTTATGCTACGGTGCGATTTGTAGACTCCATCTGGTGGATGAAGCACATTCAGGTGGCAAAATGAGGCGAATCATTTCCCTCGTCATGGCCGGGGCGCTGGTCGTCGTTGTGTGTGGCATTGCGATTGCCGACACGTGCGGCGATCTCGTTTGCGATGGCGGAGGTGACGGCCTAATCGTAACCCTGACGGTCCGTCAGCTTGGCTTCTTGCGAAACGGCCTCGATGTTGACGGCAAGCCGCTCAAGGTTGCCTATGAGTATCGAAGCAGGGTGGCTTGCTCGGCGAACGACATCAATGGTCCTTCCGTCGATGAGGTGTACTGCGTGCGAGCGGTGACGGCATGCGCGGGCAATCCCCCGAGCCAAGGACGCGGGCCCCTGACGGTCGTTTACCGGCGAGAGGTCGACGCCGCGGGGCGGTCCGTTTCGGGTTGGGCTCCGGTCGGCCGGACCTGTTTCCCGGAGCTGGCGCCGGGGAGCACGGTGTTGGGGTTGGGGTCGATCATCAGCGCGTTCAACCGGACGGTGTTTGCCAGGCCCGGGCTGCATCTGCAGCCGGAGGGCGACGTGACGCTGGTGCGGCTGCCGGTGTTCTATGAGGTGCGCTGGCCGGCAGCCGGGTTCCAGCCGTTGGAGGTGGACGCGTTCACGTTGCTGGGGTACCGGGTGAAGATCCGTCCGACGTTGGACCACTACACGTACCTGTTCGGTGACGGGAACGGGGTCGGGCCGACGAGGAACCCGGGAGGGCCGTGGCCGGAGGGGCTGGTGCGGCACCCGTATGAGCGTCCCGGTTCGTTTGTGGCCAGGGTGGACGTGACCTATGGCGGTGAGTTCAGCGTGAACGGCAGTGCGTGGGCGCCGATCCCGGCGACCGCGACCGTGACCGGGACCCCGCAGCCGCTGGTGGTCAAGACCGCGAAGAACGTGCTGATCCGCTGACCGTCGCGGTGTCACGCGAATTGGCTGGTGCCGCGTTGCGCCGCCGTTGGGGCGGGCCGGGTAGGCAGCGCGCAACGGTGAGCCACGGCGGCGGGATTCGCGGCCCCCAGGGGCCTCCGGCGAAGCGTCTCCTGCGCTCCGTCAGCGCCGGCAGTCCTCGCAGCTGCCGAAGATCTCCAGGGTGTGGGTCACGTCGGTGAAGCCGTGCTCGGCGCTGACCCGGTCCGCCCACTGCTCCACGGTCGGCCCCTCGACCTCGACGGTGCGGCCGCAGGAGCGGCATACCAGGTGGTGGTGGTGACCGCGGGAGCAGGCGCGGTAGGAAGCCTCCCCGTCGTCGGTGCGCAGCACGTCCACCTCGCCGTCCGCGGCCATCGCCTGGAGGGTGCGGTACACCGTTGCCAGGCCGACGGACTCGCCTGCGGCCCGGAGCCGGGCATGCACGTCCTGGGCCGACGCGAAGTCCTCCGCCCCCGCGAGCATCGCTGCGACCGCTACGCGTTGGCGGGTCGGACGACGAGTGGTGTTGACCATCAACTGCTCCGTGCGGGATCGGTCGTCGCGTGCTCGTCGTAGTGCCCCTCGTGCGGGGCGTGCCGGTGTCCGTCGTGCAGGTAGTCGACATGTCCCTCGTGGGCGACCGCCTCGTGACCGCAGCCAGGTCCGTGCTCGTGCTCGTGACCCTCCGCCTCCTGGTGGCGGAACCGCAACCACCGGGCCCGGGTCGAGGTGGCGACCGCGGCCAGGCCGAACGCCGCGATGGCGAGCAGCACGATGGTGCCGCCCGAGGGGGTGGCCGCGAAGTAGGAAACCACCACCCCGCCGACGCCGGCCAGCACGCCGATGACGACGGCGATCCGGACACTGGAGCGGAAGCTGGTGCCGAGCAGCTGGGCTGCGGCGTTCGGGACGATCATGAGCGCGCTGATCAGCAGCAGGCCGACGACGCGCATCGACACCACCACGGTCACCGCGGTGAGCACGGCCAGGACCAGGTTCAGCGCGGTGACCGGCAGACCGGTTGCGCGGCAGTACTCCTCGTCGTTGGCCACGGCGAACAGCCTTGGCCGCAGCACCCATACCGTGCCGACCACGACAACGGCGAGCACCAGGAAGACCCACAGGTCGGTGACGCTGGTCGTGGTGATCGAGCCGAACAGGTACTGGGTCAGGCTGGTCGGGGTGCCCGCGTCGGAGCGGCCGATGATCACCACCCCCGCCGCGATCCCGCCGTAGAACATCACCGCCAGCGCCACGTCGGCGCTGGTGCGGCCGTGGGCGCGAATGAGCTCGATCGCGACAGCACTGGCGACCGCGGCCACCAGGGCGGTGAGCACTGGCGCCGTGCCGGTGAGGACGCCCACGGCGACTCCGGCCAGGGCCACGTGGCCCATCCCGTCGCCGATGAGCGAGAGGCGTCGCTGCACGAGGAAGACGCCGACGAGGGGGGCGGCGATGCCGACGAGCACGGCGGCGACGAGCGCCTGGCGCATGAAGCCCAGGGCGAGCAGCTCGGTCATCGGGGGACCTCCTGGTCGTGGCACTGCGGGGACGGCGCGGACGATGGGGTGGGCACGGCCTGGTGGCGCGGCCCGGCGCGGCGTGTCACCGGGGACCACCACCGCGGGGGTCCACGGGACCTGCGGTCGGCGTGAAGACGCGGGTCGGGACGTGGTCGTCGACGTCGTCGTGGTGGCCGTCGTGCCGCTCGTGGCGACCGGACGTGTACTCCCGCAACGGGCCGTCGAACCGGATGCGGCCGCCGTCGACGACCACGACACGGGTTACGACCTCGGCGAGCGCGGCCAGCTCGTGCGTGACGACGACCATCGTGGTGCCGGCGGCGGCGAGCCGGGCCATCACGTCGGCCAGCACGCGCTGGTTGGCGACGTCGACGCCGGCCGTCGGCTCGTCCATGATCAGGACGTCGGGCTCGGAGGCGAGGGCGCGAGCGATGAGCACCCGACGCTGCTGGCCCCCGGACAGGGTCGTGAC
>DASSLY010000106.1:0-12007 GCA_035689185.1 Dermatophilaceae bacterium | reverse complement strand
GCACGTCGCCGAGCGAGGACTGCATGAAGACGAGGTTCCAGACCTCCATGAAGCGGTCCTCGTCGACCGCCGGGCCGCCGTCGAGGCCGTACTCGGGCCCGCGGTCGACGAAGATCTCCGAGCACGGGCCACCCGGACCGGCCACACCCATGTGCCAGTAGTTGTCGGCCAGCCCGCGGCGCACGACGCGCTCCTTGGGGATGCCGGTGAGCTGGACCCACAGGTCGGCGGCCTCGTCGTCGTCCTCGTAGACGGTGGCCCACAGCTTGTCGGGCTCGATCCCGTAGCCGCCCTGCCCTTGCGGGGTGGTCAGCAGCTCCCAGGCCATCTCGATGGCGCCGGCCTTGAAGTAGTCGCCGAAGGAGAAGTTGCCGTTCATCTGGAAGAACGTGCCGTGCCGGCTGGTCTTGCCCACCTCCTCGATGTCCGGTGTGCGGACGCACTTCTGCACGCTGGTCGCCCGGCGCCACGGCGGGGCCTCCTGGCCCAGGAAGTACGGCTTGAACGGCACCATCCCGGCGTTGACGAACAGCAGGTTCGGGTCGTCGTAGAGCAGCGGCGCGCTCGGCACGACGGCGTGGCCCTTGCCCTCGAAGAAGCGCAGCCAGCGGCGCCGGATCTCCGCGGTTTCCATGGGTGGTGGTCCTTCGTACGCGAATGGTCTAAGGGCTCGGGCGGGGCCGGCCCTAGCGGGCTCGCGGACCGGTCGGGTCGTCCAGCAGGCTGCGCGCCTGCTCGGCGCTCATCGACGGCTGCCCGTCCGTACCGGAGTCCAGGCCGGTGTCCAGGCCCAGCGCGTCGCGCAGCTCGGCCTCCCGCTGGGACATGCCCTCGCGCACCACCTCGGCCATCTGCCGCAACGCCTCGGCCAGGTCGGACAGGCCGGAACCCAGGTTCGCCGCGACGCCCCCCGGGGTGTAGGACTGCACCGCCTTGCCGACGCGTCGCACGACCAGCACCCCCCCGACGGCGCCCAGCGCCACCCAGAACAGCCGCTTCATCAGCCTCGCCGCCTGTGGCCGCCCGAGCCGGCACGGCCGCCCTTGCCGCCCCGGCCCTGCAGGGCCGACCGCACGCCATACGAGAACGCCGCGACCTTGACCACCGGCGACCCCAGCGTCGCCGCGAACAGCGAGGTGAGGGCGCTGATGTTGGTGGACATGGTCGCCACGTTCGAAGTGATGGTGTCCACCCGGACCAGCTGGTCGTTGGTCGAGGCGACCGTCTCGGTGACCTGGGACAGCAGCGGCACCGTCTGCTCGGAGACGCCGCGCACGCCCAACCGGGCCTCGTCGAGCACCTGACCGGCCTTGCCGACGACGCTGCCGGTCCGGATCACCAGGTAGGCGAACGCGAGAGCCGCGATGAGGCCGGCGATGTCGCCGAGGGAGACGTCCACGAGGCCCGACCCTACCGGCAACGCAGCGCTGGTTGCTCAGGCGGTGTCGGCGACGAGGTCGGTCTTGATCTCCGGGAAGTGGCAGGCGATGCGGTGCCCCGAGCCGCTCCTCGGCTTCTCCTCCAGTGGCGGCTCCTGCGTGGCGCAGATGTCCTGCGCCTTCCAGCAGCGGGTGCGGAAGCGGCAGCCGCTCGGCGGGTTGATCGGGCTGGGCACGTCACCGGCCAGCCGGATCCGCTCCTGCGGCGGCGTGCCGCGCACCACTCCCAGGTCCGGCACCGCCGACAGCAGAGCCTGGGTGTAGGGGTGCTGCGGAACGGTGTAGATCTGGTCCCGGCTGCCGATCTCGACCATCTTGCCCAGGTACATCACCGCGACCCGGTCGCAGAAGTGGCGCACCACCCCGAGGTCGTGGGCGATGAAGATGAAGGAGATGCCGAGGTCCTCGCGCAGGTCCTCCAGCAGGTTCATCACCTGCGCCTGGATGGAGACGTCCAGCGCGGAGACCGGCTCGTCGGCCACGATCACCTTGGGCTCCACCGCGAGCGCCCGGGCGATCCCGATGCGCTGGCGCTGACCCCCGGAGAACTCGTTGGGGTACCGATTGTGGTGCTCCGGGTTCAGCCCGACGCGCTCCAGCAGCTCCTGGACCCGCGCGGTCTCCGTGCCCTTGGCCAGCCCGTGCACCTTCAACGGGGTGCCGATGATGGTGCCCACGGTCTGGCGGGGGTTGAGCGAGGAGTACGGGTCCTGGAACACCATCTGCAACTCACGCCGGAACGGCCGCATCTGCTTCTCGTCCAGCTTGGCCAGGTCCTGGTCTCCCAGCAGCACTTGGCCCGATGTCGGCTTGTAGAGCCTGGTGATCGCCCGGCCAAGGGTGGACTTGCCGCAGCCGGACTCCCCGACCAGTCCGAGCACCTGGCCGCGGCCGAGCTCGAACGACACGTCGTCGACCGCCTGGACGACCTGGCGCCGGGTGAACAGCCCCTCGCTGCTCTTGATCGGGAAGTGCATGGTGAGGTGGCGCACGGACAGCAGGCTGGCGTCCTGCGCGGCCGCCGCCGGGGCTGTGGGCATCGTCGCTGTCATCTACAGGCTCGGCTCGACTTCGGTCTCGTAGATGTGCACCGGGTTGTCCAGGTGACACCGGGAGGCGTCGGTGCCCGCGGTCTTGCGCACCAGCTCCGGCAGCTCGGTGCGGCAACGGTCGGCGGGAACCCGGGCGCGGTAGGGGCAGCGGGGATGGAACGAGCAGCCGGATGGCAGGTTGACCAGGCTGGGCGGATTGCCGGCGATGGGCAGCAGCCGGGACTGCTCGCCGGACACGGTGGGGATCGACTGCAGCAGCCCCCAGGTGTAGGGGTGGGTCGGCTCGGCGAGCACCTCATGGGCGGTCCCGTACTCCACGCACCGCCCGGCATACATGACCAGCACGTCGTCGGCGACCTCGGCCACCACACCCAGGTCGTGGGTGATTAGCACGATGGCCGAGCCGAACTCCTTCTGCAGGTTGTTGAGCAGGTCGAGGATCTGCGCCTGGACGGTCACGTCCAGCGCCGTCGTCGGCTCGTCGGCGATGACCAGCTTGGGGTCGTTGACCAGGGCCATGGCGATCATCGCCCGCTGCCGCATGCCGCCGGAGAACTCGAACGGGAACTGGTCGATCCGCCGTTGCGGGTTGGGGATGCCGACGAGGTCCAGCATCTCCAGGGCCCGCTTGCGGGCGACCTGCCGGGAGACGTTGTGGTGAGCCCGGTAGGCCTCGACGATCTGCCAGCCGATCTTGAAGTAGGGGTGCAGCGAGGACTGCGGGTCCTGGAAGATCATCGAGGCGACCTGGCCGCGCTGCTTGCGCATCTCCGCCGCGGACAGCCCGACGATCTCCTGGCCACCGAGCATGATCGAGCCGCTGATCGCCGTGCGCCGTGCGTCGTGCAGCCCCATGACAGCCATGCTGGAGACGCTCTTGCCCGACCCGGACTCCCCCACGATGGCCAGCGTGCGGCCGAGCGGCAACGCGTAGCTGAGGCCCTGCACCGCCTTGACCGGGCCGTCCGGGGTGGGGAACTCCACCCGCAGGTCCTTCACCACCAGGTACGGTTCCTCGCCGGACGGGTTGAGCACCCGGCGGGCCCGGGTGACCATCTGCGGCTGGCCGCCGGCGAGCCGCGCGGCCGCCCCGCCCGCGACCGTGGCCGCGGCCGTGTCCGAGGCCGTGTCCGAGGCCGTGTCCGCGGCGGGACTCCCCGGATCGGTCGCGCGCCCGATCGAGTCGTCGATCCCCGGTCCGACAGTGCTCATGCCGTGCTCATGCCAGCTTCACGCGGGGGTCGAGGAAGCTGTAGACGATGTCGACGGTGAGGTTGGCGATCACCAGCGCCACCGCGCCGACGATGACCGTGCCCATGATCACCGGCAGGTCGGACTGCACGAAGCTCTCCAGGACCAGCCGGCCCATCCCGGGCAGGTCGAAGATCCGTTCGGTGAAGATCGCGCCGGCCAGCTGGCCGCCGACGTCGAGGCCGAAGATGGTCACCACCGGGGTGATCGCGGCGCGCAGGCCGTGGACGTAGGTCACCCGGGCCTCGCTGATGCCCTTGCTCCGGGCGGTGCGGACGTAGTCCTCGCTCAATGCCTCGACCATGGAGCCGCGGGCGTAGCGCGCGTAGGACGTGGAGTTGTAGATGCCGAGCACCAGCCACGGCACCAGGAACCCGATGAACCACTTGCCGACGCCGTTCTCCCCCACCGGGAAGTAGCCGGGTCTGGGCAGGACCGGGAAGGTGAGCACGAAGTAGAGGAAGATGAGCAGCGCGATCAGGTAGTAGGGGATCGAGCTCATCACCAGGGTGGCGCCGACCAGCAGCCGGTCCGCGGAGGTGCCGCGGCGCCGAGCGGCCATCGAGCCCATCGTGACGCCGAAGGTGAAGAAGATGACCGCGGCACCGACGACCACGGTCAGCGTGATGGGGAACGCGTTCTTGAGCAGCTCCGTCACCGGCTGCCCGGTGATGTAGGAGTAGCCCAGGCACGGGGCGGGGCAGTCCTTGACGACCCCGCCGTCGTCGAAGACCCGCCCCTTGACGATACCCAGCGCGTACTCCGCGAACTGCTCGGCGACCGGCCGGTCCAGGTGCAGGCTCGCCCTGATGTCGTTGTAACGCTCCACGCTGCAGCGCGTCTGCCCGCAGATCGCGCCGGCCGGGTCGCTGGGCGCCACGAAGAACAGCGTGAACGCAGCCACGATGGTGGCGGCGACCACGGAGATCGCGAGCAGCACCCGCCGCACGAGATAGGTGACCATCGGCGCTCGACCACCCTTCCGGGCCCATGGCCCTGAGCCGACCCTACACACCCGCCGCGACGCCGCTCAGCCGGTCGGCCCGAGGCCGACCGGCTGAGCGGTCACCGGGTCACTGCTTGACGAACACCTGGGTGAAGATCGGCAGGCCCTGGGTCGGGTCGTTGACGATGCCGCCCGCCTTGCTGCCGAAGACCAGGGCGGTCCGGTCGTAGTACAGCGGCAGCGCCGGGAGGTACTTCTCCATGATCTTCTTGTCCAGCGCGCCCCAGGCTGCGGCCTGCTGGTCGAACGGCAGGTTCGACACGGCGTCGATCTCGGCATCCAGTGCCGGGTCCTGGATCTCGCCGATGCTGTTCAGGTCGTCGACCGAGCGCGACTTGAAGAGCACCGGGAACCACGACGAGCCGCTCGGCCAGTCAGAGCACCACCCGCGCGGGCCCTGGTTGGTGTTGACCTTCTCGTAGCCATTGATGAACTTGCGGATCTGGGTGCTGGCCACGCCGATCGCCTTGACCTTGAGGCCGGCCGCCTCGAACGCCTTCTGCCGCACCTGGGAGACGTTGGTCGCGATCTGGTTGTCGTTGCTGTAATACCAGCTGATCTCGAAGCCGACCTTGCCGGCTGCCTCGAGGATCTTCTTCGCCGCAGCCGGGTCGCCCTTGCCGGTACCGGTCAGGTTCGGCAGCTCGTACTTGGTGTAGCCGGGGACGGCCGGCGGCAGGATGGTGGAGGCCGGCGGGCCGGTGAGGGTGGCCAGGCCGGCCACCTTGCGCCACTCGTCATACGGGTAGGCGGCGGCGATGGCCTTGCGCACCTCCATGGGCACCTTGCGGGTGTCCATCTGGAAGACGTAGGTGCAGGGGCTGTCGCCGTTGAGGAACTGGTCCTTCTTGGCGCCGGTGGCCTCCGGGACCAGGGTCGCGTCCAGGGCGTCGTAGTTGATCGATGCGGCGTCCGGGCCCTGGCTGGCCAGCACCTGCTGCTGCAGCTTGACCGTGTCGCCGCCCCACTTGAAGTCCCAGTTGTCGACGTACTGGTGGCGCACCGGGTCGGTGGCCGGATCCCAGTTGGGGTTCTTCGCCAGCTTGAGTTCCACGCCCGGGTTGTAGCTGGTCCACATGTACGGGCCCGTGGTCATCGGGGCCTTGTCGTAGTTGTCCTTGGTGTCCTTGGCCTTGGGGATCGGCGTGAACATCGGGAAGGTGCCGTAGAACGGCAGGTCCGGGAACGGCGTCTTCAGGTGGATCACCAGGGTGCTGTCGTCGGGGGTCTCGACCCCGGCGTAGGTGTCGCCGCCCTTGTACGGGCCCTTGTAGGTGTCGGCGTCCTTGAAGTAGGTCAACTGGTAGGTCGGGCCGGCGTCGAACACATCGTGGGCGAACGAGCGCTTGATCGCGTAGGCGAAGTCCTCGGCCTTGACCGCGGTGCCGTCCATGTACTTGATCCCGGTCTTCAGCTTGAAGGTCCAGGTCAGCTTGTCGGACGAGACGGTGCCGAGGTCCGCGGCGAGGTCGGGCACCAGGACCGGCTTGCCGTCGCGGATGTCGAACTGGGTAAGCGTCCGGAACGTGAGCTTGGCGATCTGGTTGCCGTCCACGTAGTAGATGTTGGTCGGGTCGAACGTGGACGGGACGGTCGTCGCGTACACGGTCATCGTCCCGCCCTTGCGCGAGCCGGCGATCTCCTTGGCCGGACCCTTGGCGGCGGGATCCGCGGCCTTCTCCTGGGCCTGCTCGGTGGTGCTCGAGGCATTACCCGTTGGGGTGCCGGCGTTGTTTGACGGAGCGCTGCATGCCGCTAGGCCCAACGCGGCAACTGCGGCAATCGCCGGTGTGCCAATCCATCGAGTCACTGGTCATTCTCCTTTTGTTACCTGGTATCGCGGTGCTCTGGTTCGAGTCACCACGGCTTCGGTCACGCCGCCGTTAGCGACGAGTCTTTGGGTCGAACGCGTCCCGGATGCTGTCACCCAGCCAGGACAAGGCAAGGGTCAGCGCCGAGACGCCGACCACGGGCAGCCAGAGGTAGAGCGGGTCCACCTTGTAGTACGTGGTGGCTCGGGAGATCATCTGCCCCCATGACGGGATCGGGTCTATCAGGCCGACCCCGAGGAAGGACAACCCGGCTTCGGCCACGACGTAGCTGGGGATGGCCAGTGACAGGGAGACCACGATCGGGGCGACCAGGTTAGGCAGCAGCTCCCTGAGCAGCACCTGGTAGGTGGGCACGCCGATGACCTTGGCCGCCGCGATGAACTCCCGCTCGCGCAGCGAGATCACCTCGCCGCGGATCAGCCGGGCCAGGCCGGCCCAGCCGAAGGCGACCAGCACGGCCAGCAGGACGAAGAAGCGGATCCGCGCGTTGTCCTCGGGGGAGAGCGCCTCTACCCCGCCGGCGATGCTCACCACGACCGGGACGGTGGCGATGCAGATCAGCAGGAACGGCAGGCAGAGGAAGAAGTCGATGACCCAGCCGATGACGCTGTCCACCCAACCGCGCAGGAACCCGGCGACCAGGCCCATCGCCACCCCGATGACGGTGGAGAAGGTTGCGGCGACGAAGGCGATGATCAGGCTGGGGCGGGCGCCGTAGGTCCACATCGCGAACAGGTCCCGGCCGGTCCGTGGTTCCACGCCGAACCAGTGCTGGCTGTTGGTCCCGATGGTGGGGAACCCGAACTCGTCGGTCAGATCGGTATGGAAGTCGGTGAAGTTCTGGCCCTCAAGGGCTGACAGCAGCGGGGCGAAGATGGCGACCAGGATGAAGAAGGCCACGACCACCATGCAGGCCAGCGCCATCCGGTCGGCCCGCAGTCGGCGGAAGGCGATCTTCGACGGTGACAGGCCGTACTCGGGCTTCTTGGCGCCAGGGATGCTCACATCTGCGGAGGCACCGTGCGGGGGCAGCGTCTGCACCTGCGGCGCGGTGCTGATCTCGTCCTTGAGCAGGGCTGCATCCGGGGTGTTGCTCGACCCGAGGCTCATGACGCCCCGCCGTAGGAAGAGATCGCCTTCCGCCTTTCCGTCGCCCCACCGGCCCTGACACGCCGCGTGTTGTCGTCATCGGCCGCCGGGCCCTGGTGGCCCGGCCCCCAACCGAAACCATCCGGCGTGGACGCCGCATCACTGCACAATCTTCGGCCGACAGCGGCGCCGTACCGAGGCCATCTTTCCCGCTGCACCGCGAGCGGAACAATGGCAGGGCCGAAATTCTCCATATCGTTACCTCTCGGGGACGTTCTCGTCCTGACCTGATTCGGCTGGGGCCGGCCGTCCCCGTATGGTCGCTCGCAGCCTCCCCCACCGCACCAGCAGGGTCGCCTCCTGCCCCCGCTGCGTCGGCCGGTAGTAGTCGGCGCCGGCGAGGTCGTCCGGCAGGTACTGCTGCGCCACCACCCCCGCCGGGTCGTCGTGGCTGTAGCGGTAGCCGGCCCCGTGCCCCAGCCGAGCGGCCCCGGCATACCCGCTGCCGCGCAGGTGGACCGGGACCGGGCCGCCCTTGCCTGCCCGCACGTCGGCCACCGCCGCGTCGATGCCCAGGTATGCCGCGTTCGACTTCGGCGCGAGAGCGTTGTGGACCACCGCCTGGGCCAGGATGATCCTGGCCTCCGGCATCCCGATCTGGGCGACGGCGTGCAAGGCGGCCACCGCGGTCTGCAGCGCGGTCGGGTCGGCCAGCCCGACGTCCTCGCTGGCGCTGATCACGATGCGCCGGGCGATGAACCGCGGGTCCTCCCCCGCCTCGAGCATCCGGGCCAGGTAGTGCAGCGACGCGTCGACGTCGCTGCCGCGCATGGACTTGATGAAGGCACTGGCCACGTCGTAGTGCTGGTCGCCGGCGCGGTCGTAGCGCACCGCCGCCTGGGCGACCGCCTGCTCGGCGTGGGCGAGGGTGATCTCCAGCGGCTCCGCGGCAGCCGAGCTGTCCGGCGCGGCGTGTCCCGCGTCCTCCGCGACGCCCGCCGCGGCCTCCAGGAAGGTCAGCGCGCGCCTCGCGTCCCCACCCGCCAGCCGTATGACGTGCGCCCTCGCCTGCGGGTGCAGCCGGAAGGCGCCGGCCAAGCCGCGGTCCTCGGCCAGGGCGGCGTCGACCAGGTCGCCGAGCTCGTCGTCGGCCAGCGGCTGCAAGGCGATCAGCATGGACCGGGACAGCAGCGGTGCGACCACGCTGAACGACGGGTTCTCGGTGGTGGCCGCCACGAGGATGACGACCCGCTGCTCGACCCCGGGCAGCAGCGCGTCCTGCTGCGCCTTGGTGAACCGGTGGATCTCGTCGAGGAACAGCACCGTCTGCCGCTGGTAGAGGTCGCGTTCCCGGGCGGCGGCGGCCATCACGTCGCGGACGTCCTTCACCCCGGCCGTCACGGCGGACAGCTCGACGAACGGCCGGCCGGAGACCGTGGCGACCAGGTGGGCCAAGGTGGTCTTGCCCGTGCCCGGCGGGCCCCACAGGATCGCCGACACCGGCCCGGCCGGTCCGGCCGAACCTTCGACCAGCCGGCGCAGCGGGCTGCCGGGGCGCAGCACGTCGCCCTGGCCACGGATCTCCGCCAGCGACCGAGGCCGCATCCGGGCGGCCAGCGGTTGGAGCACTCCCGGCTCGGCCGCTCCTGCCTGGCCCGCAGTCACCGACCGCTGCGTCGTGGCGGCCGCGAACAGGTCGTCGCCGGCGCCCACCGTCATGGCTGGCAGGCTATCCCCCGTGACCGACAGGCCCGGACCGGCCAGGCGGGGGCGGCACCGCGCCGTTGCCCCGCGCCGGCTGGTTCGCCTCGGCCGGTTCGTCGCCCGGCACCGGCGGTGGGTCGTGCTCGCCTGGGCGGTCGGCGTCGTCCTGGCCTTCGCCACGGCGGTGGGCGGGGTGACCGGTGAGTCTCTGTTCGAGCGGCTGTCCTCCGGCGAGCCGAGCGTGGACGCGGAGGCCCAGGCCGGCCGGGACCTGCTGCGCAGTGCGGACGGGGAGGGCGGGCAGACCATCGTCCAGGTGAGCGGCGTCCCGGTCGGGCAGCCCGGCGTCGCCGCGGTGACAGCGGAGCTGGCCCGGCGGCTCGCATCCGTCCCCGACGTGGCTCAGGTGACCACCCCGTTCTCCGTGCCCGGCGGCGTGCGCGGCCCGGCGGCCGCGCCGTTGCTCGGCGGCGGGTCGCCGGCCTCGGGCAAGTTCGTCGTGGTGGTGACCCGCAGTCCCACGCCGTCCACGCCGGAGGTGGACACCGCGGAGCGCGTCCGCGAGGTCGCCGCCGCCGCCTTCGCGCCACTCACCGGCGCGTCGGTGCACGTCGGAGGAGTAGCGCTGCTGGTCGACGACATCACCACCCAGGTCGAGGTCGACCTGCGCATCGGCGAGGGCGTCGCGCTGCCGGTCAGCCTGCTGCTCATGGTCTTCGTGTTCGGCGGGCTGGTCGCCGCGGGGATGCCCATCGTCGGGGCCGTCGCCTCCATCGGCGGTGGCCTGGCCAGCCTGCTCGGCTTCTCCCACCTGATCGACCTTGACGCGACGGTGGTCAACATCGTGACCGTCCTGGGGCTGGGGCTGTGC
Source organism: Dermatophilaceae bacterium (assembly GCA_035689185.1). GTDB lineage: Bacteria > Actinomycetota > Actinomycetes > Actinomycetales > Dermatophilaceae > DASSLY01. Next base: position 1,763 of record DASSLY010000106.1, on the reverse strand, counting down.
ATCGACTACGGCCTGCTCGTGGTCAGCCGCTACCGCGAGGAGCTGCGGGCGATAGCCCGTCAGACCCGCCCGCGCGACATCACGACGGACCAGGTCGTGCTCGCCGCGGGGCGCACCGTGGCCACGGCCGGGCGGACGGTGCTGTTCTCTGGGGTCACGGTGGGCATCTGCCTGGGCGGCCTGATGGTGTTCGAGTCCTCGCTGATCCGCGCGATCGGCGCGGCCGCAGCCTCCGTCGTGGCCGTCGCGGTGCTCGTAGCGCTGACCCTGGTGCCGGCGCTGTGCGCGATGGGTGCCAGGCGGCTGGTCCGCAAGGGCACCGAGGTATCGCCGGACGAGGGGTGGTTCAGCTGGCTGGCCCACCGGGTCCAGCGCCGACCGGTCCTCGTCGTCGTGGCCGTGACGGCGCTGCTGGTGGCGGCCGCGCTGCCGGCGCTGGGCCTGCGGACCACGTCCTCGGGCACCGGGCTGCTCCCCCAGGGCGCTGACCAGCGCACCTTCTTCGAGACGCTGGGCCGGGACTACCCGGCGTTCAGCGACCCCGAGGTGACCGTGGTCGCGCGGACGACGCCGACCGAGCTGGGCACCTGGGCCGCGTCGAAGCGGTCGCTCCCGGACGTGGTGGCGGTGGAGCCGCCGCGGCAGTTGGACGACGGTTACGCCGCGGTCGGGTTCCGCACGCCGAACGGCGAGCTGGGCGACCAGGCGCGGGACCTGGTGACCCGGCTGCGCGAGGACCGCCCCGCATTCCCCACGTGGGTCACCGGCGCGGCCGCCGGGCTGGCCGACTTCAACGCCTCCGCGCGACAACGAGCCCCGTATGCCGTGGCGCTGGTCGCGCTCGCGACCCTGGTCCTGCTGTACCTCATGACCGGGTCGATCGTCATCCCGGTCAAGGCGCTGCTGCTCAACGTCATCTCGCTGGGCGCCAGCCTGGGCGTGGTGGTCTGGGTGTTCCAGCAGGGTCACCTGGAAGGGCTGCTCGGCTTCACCTCCGTCGGCGCCATCGAGTCGACGATCCCGTTGCTGCTGTTCGCGTTCGGCTTCGGGCTGTCGATGGACTACGAGGTGTTCCTGCTCTCCCGCATCGTCGAGCTACACGACCAGGGCCACGGCGACAACGAGTCGGTGGTGCTGGGACTGCAACGCTCCGGCCGGATCATCACCTCCGCGGCCATCCTCATCGTGATCGTCTTCGCCGGGTTCGTCGCCGGAAAACTGTTGATCATCAAGGAGACTGGCGTCGCGCTGGCCTTCGCGGTACTCGTCGACGCCACCCTGGTCCGCATCCTGCTCGTGCCAGCCACAATGACCCTGCTCGGTCGCTGGAACTGGTGGGCGCCCGCACCGCTACGCCGCTGGCACGCCCGCCACGGCATCGCCGAGGCAGGCTGACCGACCCTCGCCAGCGGCCCCCGCTGACCCGTCATCGCCGGATTGTGCAAAGACGACCGCTCACGGCCCCGCGCCAGGCCCCGCCATCGCCGGATTGTGCGAAGACGCCCGCCGCAGCAGCCACCTCAGGCCCGTCATCGCCGGATTGTGCAAAGACGACCGCTCACGGCCCCCCGCCAGGCCCCGCCATCGCCGGATTGTGCAAAGACGACGACTCACGGCCCCCCGCCAGGCCCCGCCATCGCCGGATTGTGCAAAGACGACCGCTCACGGCCCCCCGCCAGGCCCCGCCATCGCCGGATTGTGCAAAGACGACGACTCACGGCCCCCCGCCAGGCCCCGCCATCGCCGGATTGTGCAAAGACGAC
>DASSLY010000105.1:0-29861 GCA_035689185.1 Dermatophilaceae bacterium | reverse complement strand
CTCAAGCGCGTCCACCTCGAGCTCGGCGGCAAGGCGCCGGTGATCGTCTTCGACGACGCCGACCTCGAGGCGGCGGCGGAGGCGATCGCGACAGCCGGCTACTTCAACGCCGGCCAGGACTGCACCGCCGCCACTCGGGTGCTCGCGGGGCCCGGCATCCACGACGACTTCGTCTCCGCGCTCGCCGAGCAGGCCCGCACGCTGAAGACCGGCATGCCCGACGACGAGGACGTGCTCTTCGGCCCGCTGAACAACCGCACCCAGCTCGACCGCGTCACGGGGATGCTGGGCAGGCTGCCCGACCACGCGACCGTCACCACCGGCGGCACCCGCCCCGGAGGCGACCTGTCCGGCGGCTTCTTCCTGGAACCGGCGGTCGTCTCCGACCTGCGCCAGGACGACGAGGCGATCCAGAACGAGATCTTCGGGCCGGTGATCACCGTGCAGCGCTACACCGACGAGGAGGAGGCGATCCGGCTCGCCAACGGCGTGCGCTACGGCCTCGCCTCGAGCGTGTGGACGCGCGACTTCGGCCGGGCGATGCGCACCAGCAGGCGGCTCGACTTCGGCTGCGTCTGGATCAACACCCACATCCCGCTCGTAGCGGAGATGCCGCACGGAGGCTTCAAGCACAGCGGCTACGGCAAGGACCTGTCGATGTACGGCTTCGAGGACTACACCCGGGTGAAGCACGTCATGGCGAACATCACCTCGTGAGTGCCGGCACCGGCATGCCGCTCCCTCACCCGCCCGCCGGCTCCCTACTCACTCGGAGGTCCTCATGCACGCTCGCCCACCGGCAGCCGACCCGCGCGTTGCCGCCGTCCTCGCGCAGTACCCCACCCGCAGGCAGGTGCTCGGCGTGGCCAGCGGGGCGGCGGCCCTGGCTGCGCTGGCCGCCTGCTCGCCGCCACCGGCGCCCGCTTCTTCTTCCGCCGCGCCCAAGCCCACGTTGCCCCAAGACGTCTCGGCCACCGAGAAGTCGGTCAAGTTCGCGAACTGGACCGCCTACCTGGACTACGACGAGAAGACCAAGAGGTACCCCACGCTCGAGGCTTTCCAGAAGAAGACCGGCCTCACCGCGTCATACACCGAGGACATCGACGACAACGATTCCTACTTCAACAAGATCGCGCCACAGCTGCGGGCCAAGCAGGACATCGACCGCGACATCTTCGTCTTCACCGACTGGATGGCCAACCGGATCATCCGGGCCCGCCTGTGCCAGCCGTTGGAGCTCATCGAGATCCCCAACGCGGTCAACCTGCTCCCGAGCCTGAAGAACGTCTCGTTCGACCCCGGCCGGCAGTACTCGCTGACCTGGCAGAGCGGGTTCGCCGGCCTGGGCTGGGACAAGTCCAAGGTGAAGAAGGGGCTGAAGAACGTCGCGGACCTATGGAGTCCCGAGCTGAAGGGCAAGGTGGTGGTGCTCAGCGAGTACCGCGACACGGTCGGGCTGACCATGATGGCCCAGGGCGTGGACCCCTCGGGCACCTTCACCAAGGTCCAGTTCGAGCAGGCGGCGGACGACATCTCCAAGCGCATCTCCGATGGCAACATCCGCCGGGTCCGGGGCAACTCCTACCTGCAGGACCTGCAGAGCGGCAACGCCATCGCCGGCATCGTGTGGAGCGGCGACATCTTCGTGCTGCGGGCCGAGACCGGCAACGAGAACTGGGAGTTCGCGATTCCCGAGTCGGGCGGCACGCTGTGGAGCGACAACATGATGGTGCCGATCACCTCCCGGCACCGGCGCAACGCCGAGATGTTGATGAACTACTACTACGACCCCGCCGTGGCGGCGCAGGTCGCGGCATGGGTCAACTACATCTGTCCCGTCCAGGGGGCGCAGGCGGAGATGGAGAAGATCGACCCCGAGCTGGCGAAGAGCCAGTACATCTTCCCCACCGCGGACTTCGTGGCCAAGAACGCCCGGGGGTTCCGGGCGCTCAGCGCCGCGGAGGAGGCGACCTACGACGCCGTCTGGGCCAAGGTGGTCGGCAACTGATGTCGCTGCCCACCCGTCACCCGCGCTCCGGGCGGGGCGTACGCACGGCGACGGGTGACCTGCGGCTGCAGTCGGTCACCAAGGAGTTCGGAACCTTCACCGCGGTGGAGGGGCTGGACCTGGTCGTGCCCCGGGGGTCGTTCTTCGCGCTGCTCGGGCCCTCCGGCTGCGGGAAGACGACCACGTTGCGGATGGTCGCCGGGCTGGAGCAGCCCACCCGCGGCCGCGTGCTGGTGGGGGACACCGACCTGACCGGTTCGCGGCCCTACGAGCGCCCGGTCAACACGGTGTTCCAGAGCTACGCGCTGTTCCCCCACCTCAACGTCCGGGACAACGTGGCGTTCGGCCCGCGCCGGCGCGGCGTCGCTGACTGGGGCGCGCGGACGGAGGCGGCGTTGGAGCTGGTGCAGATGAGCCACCTGGTCCTGCGCAAGCCCGCCCAGTTGTCCGGCGGCCAGCAGCAGCGGGTGGCGGTCGCGCGGGCGCTGGTGAACCGGCCCGAGGTGCTGTTGCTGGACGAGCCGCTCGGCGCGCTGGACCTCAAGCTGCGCCGCCAGATGCAGGTCGAGCTGAAGCGGATCCAGACCGAGGTGGGGATCACCTTCATCCACGTGACCCACGACCAGGAGGAGGCCATGACGATGGCCGACACGGTCGCGGTGATGAACCACGGCCGGATCGAGCAGATGGGACCGCCGGCCGAGCTCTATGACCTGCCCCGCACGGCGTTCGTCGCCAACTTCCTGGGCCAGTCGAACCTGGTCCGGGGACAGGTGCTGGAGCGCGGGGAGGGATACGTGGGGGTCGACGTGGGCGGCGGCCGGGTGACCGTGCCCGCAGGCCGGGCGACCGCCGCCACCGGCAACGTCGTGCTGGGCATCCGGCCGGAGAAGGTCCGGATCCGCGCCGGCGCCTCCCATCCGGCGACGAACAGCCTGGGCAGCGGGCGGGTCGTCGACGTGTCGTTCAGCGGGGTGAGCACGCTGTACCTCGTGGACGTCCCGGGAGCAGGCACCTGGACGGTGTTCTCCCAGAACCTCGACGTCGACGACTTGTGCAGCCTGGGCGACCTGGTCACCTTGACCTGGGACCCGCGGCACACGTTCACCCTGCCCGGGGACGAGGACCTGCACGCCGGCGTCAGCCAGGACGTCATCGAGGTGACCACGTGACGCCAGCGACGCGACCCAGGTGGGCGGCATACCTGCTGTTGCTGCCGGGGATGCTGTGGCTGGGACTGTTTTTCGTGGTGCCGCTGGTGCAGCTGGCTGCGGTGTCCCTGCAGTCGGGCTACCCCGGCTACCCGGGCTACTACTACCAGGACGTGAACCTCGCCAACTACGCCGTGGCACTCAGCGACTTCGCTGCGCACTTCGGCCGGTCCCTGCTGTACGCAACGCTGGCAACGGTGTTCGCGTTTTGCCTGGCCTACCCGCTGGCCTACGCCATGGCGTTCAAGGCGGGTCGCTGGCGCAACGTCATGCTCATCTGTGTCGTGGCCCCGTTCTTCACCTCCTTCATCCTGCGCACCATCGCCTGGCGGCAGATTCTGGCCGACGACGGCATCCTGGCCACGACGCTGCGCAACGTGGGCCTGCTACCCGGCGGCCGGATCACCGAGACGTGGGTGGCGGTGGTGGCTGGCCTGACCTACAACTTCCTGCCCTTCATGGTGCTGCCCATCTACGCCAGCCTGGAGCGCGCCGACCCGCGGCTGATCGAGGCGGGCGGCGACCTGTACGCGAACGGTTTCACCACGTTCCGGACGGTCACCCTGCCGCTGTCCCTGCCGGGGGTGCTGGCCGGCACCCTGCTCACCTTCATCCCCGCGGCCGGCGACTATGTCAACGCCGAGCTGCTCGGGTCGGACCGGAGCACCAAGATGGTCGGCAACGTGATCGAGTCCCAGTTCTTCCGGGTGCTGGGCGGCTACCCGACCGCGGCAGCGCTGTCCTTCACGCTGATGGCCCTGATCCTGGCCATGGTGCTGCTCTACATGCGCCGCTTCGGGACCGAGGAGCTGGTGTGAGCGCCAGCTGGCAGCCGCAGACCGCTCGCGCCCCGCAACGCGGCCGGGGCGACGCCCGGCGGTGGCTGGCCGACCACGCTGTGCTGCTCGGGGCGCTCGCCGTCCTGGTGTACCTGTTCGTCCCGGTGGCCTACACCTTCGCGTTCTCGTTCAACAACTACACGAAGTCCAACATCAGCTGGAACCCGCAGGGCAGCCCGACGCTGAAGCACTGGGTTAACCCCTGCGGGGCGCCCGGGGTGTGCGACTCGCTGGTGGTGAGCCTGCAGGTGGGCGCCCTGGCAACGCTGGTGGCCACGGTGCTGGGCACGATGGCCGCCTTCGCCCTGGTCCGGCACCGGTTCCGCGGCCGGGACGCAACGAACCTGTTGATCTTCCTGCCGATGGCCACCCCGGAGATCGTGCTCGGCGCCTCACTGCTCACCATCTTCGTGCAAGGCTTCTCCGGGATCGGGGTGAAGCTGGGCTTCTGGACCATCGTGTTCGCGCACATCATGTTCTGCTTGTCCTTCGTCGTGGTGACGGTGAAAGCCCGGCTGCAGTCGCTGGACCCGCGGCTGGAAGAGGCTGCGGCCGACCTGTACGCGGGACCGGGCGCCACGTTCTGGCGTGTCACCTTCCCGCTGGTCCTGCCTGGCGTCGTGGCGGCGGCGCTGCTGGCCTTCTCGCTGTCCTTCGACGACTTCATCATCACCAACTTCGTCTCCGGCGACGAGACCACCTTCCCCAAGTTCGTCTACGTGTCCTACCTGCGCGGCATCCCGGCACAGGCCAACGTCATCGGGTTCAGCATGTTCCTGGTGGCCGTCGTCCTGGTCGTCGCCGGCCAGGTCCTGTCCTCGTGGCGGGCCCGCGCGTGAGCGCGATGCGCATCCTCGTCGTCGGGGCCGGCGGCGTCGGCGACGCGGTCGCCCGGATCGCGGTGGAGCGCGACTTCTTCGAGGCGATGGTCGTCGCCGACTACGACCCGGCCCGAGCCGCCGCCACCGTCGCCGCGGCGAGCGGGCGGCATACCGGCGAGCAACGGCTGCGGGCGGCGCACGTGGACGCGAGCAGTCCAGAGTCCGTGGCGGCACTGGCCCGCGAGCACGGGGCAACTCACGTGCTCAACGCGGTCGACCCGCGGTTCGTGCTGCCGGTCTTCCAGGGAGCGTTCGCCGCCGGCTGCGACTACCTGGACATGGCGATGAGCCTGTCGCACCGGCACCCGGACCGGCCCTACGAGCTGATCGGGGAGAAACTGGGCGACGCCCAGTTCGCGCAGACCCGGCAATGGGCGGACGCCGGCCGGCTGGCGCTGGTCGGGATGGGCGTCGAACCCGGCCTTTCCGACGTGTTCGCTCGGTATGCCGCGGACCACCTGTTCGCAGAGATCGACGAGCTCGGCACGAGGGACGGAGCCAACCTGGTCGTGCGGAACGAGGCCGGCGAGGAGATCTTCGCGCCGAGCTTCTCCATCTGGACCACCATCGAGGAGTGCCTGAACCCGCCGGTCGTCTGGGAGCGGGACCGCGGCTGGTACGTCACGGCGCCGTTCAGCGAGCCGGAGCTGTTCGACTTCCCCGCCGGGATCGGGCCGGTGGAGTGCGTGAACGTGGAGCATGAGGAGGTGGTCCTCATGCCGCGGTGGCTGGACGCGCGGCGGGTGACGTTCAAGTACGGCCTGGGCGAGCAGTTCATCGGCGTGCTGCGCACTCTGCACATGCTGGGGCTGGACTCCACCGAGCCGGTGAGCGTCCATGGCGTGCACGTATCCCCGCGGGACGTGGTGGCCGCGTGCCTGCCCGACCCCGCGGGCATCGGGCCGCGGATGACCGGTACGACCTGCGCCGGGCTGTGGGTGACCGGGACCGGCAAGGACGGCGCGCTGCGGGAGGTGTACCTGCACCACGTGGTCGACAACGCGTGGTCCATGCGCACCTACGGCGCGCAGTGCGTGGTGTGGCAGACGGCAGTGAACCCGGTTGTGGCCCTCGAGCTGCTGGCGACCGGGGTCTGGCGGGGGGCCGGAGTGCTCGGCCCGGAGGCCTTCGATGCGGTGCCGTTCCTGGACCTGCTCGCGGGGGAACACCCCGGCGGCTACGGGTCGCCATGGGGCCTGCAGGAGCGCATCCCGGCCTGAGCCCCGCGGCGATGACGCCCCGCACGGCTGCCGATGCTGCTTGCCGTCGGTATCGGTGGGGGACCCCGCAGCCGACGAGGGACGTCAGACGTCGGCGGGCGTCGGCAGGCGTCGGCAGGCGTCGGCAGGCGTCGGCAGGGACGCCAGCTAGGACTTGCGCGCCGCCTTCGCCGCCGCCACCCGGTTTGCGCGCTCGTGCTTCAGCCTCTGGATCGGGTCGTCGTCGCCCTCCAGCTGCGCCGGCCCGAAGACGCTGAACGCCACTCGGCGGATCTGCCAACCCACCCGGTAGGCCAAGCTCAGACCCTCGTTGTCCTGCCTCATCGCACTCACTCCTTGACGGGGGTCCTGTCGCGGCATGACGTCCGTGGCACCCGACCCCACCATTGTGCGCCGGGTTGCCCGTGGTCGACCCGCCAACATGCTGGCCGCGGTCGGGCGGTCCGGGGCCGGCGGAGTCCGGTCGCCTACGAACTGCGGCAGCAAGGCTGGCGGGGCGAGGGGAGTCAGCCCCGGTTGCGCCGCCAGATCGCGGCCGAGAGCACCGTCGCGAAGCCGCACCAAGCGGCATACGGGGCGATCGCCAGCCCGGCCCGGCGGTCGGCGGCATAGGTGCGGCGGGCCAGGTCGGCGCTGCTGGCGGTCAGCGCGGCCGCGGCGGCCACGGCCGCGCCGACCCGGTGCAGCCGGAAGAAGACCACGCTCCAGCCGGTGTTCAGCAGCAGGTTCAGTCCCAGCGCACGCCGGTAGGCGGTCGCCGCGGAGGAGTCAGGCGCCGCGTCGAGGGCCACCGCGGAGCTGATGGCGATGTCGGCGTAGAGCGGGGTCCAGACCAGCCCGAACACCTGGCCGGGCGGCTGGAAGGACGGCTTGGCCAGGGACCGGTACCAGTCGCTGTCCACGTCCCGGCTTGCCGCCGCCCCGAGAACGGCACACGCCGCGGTCGCGGCCGCAGTGACCGGCAGGGTCTTGGTGAACACGGGCTGCTCCTTCGGCCGGGGATCAACCACGGCTGCGGGTCGGCTGCGGGCCGGCTGCGGGCCGGCTGGTCGGCCGGCGAGGCGGGTGGGAGACACAATAGGCCGATGAACTCGTACGCTCCCGAAAGGTTCCACCCATGATGACGGACACCGCAGAGACCTCGCTGCTTGCTCGCGTGCCGACCGGGCTGTTTATCGGCGGGAAGTGGGTCGAGGGCAGCGACGGCCTGGTCATGGACGTCGAGGACCCCTCCACCCGCAGGACGCTGGTCTCGGTGGCCGACGCGACCGTCGCGGACGGGCAGGCCGCGCTCGACGCCGCGGTCGCCGCGCAACGCGACTGGGCGCGGACGCCGCCGCGCGAGCGCGGGGAGGTCCTGCGCCGCGCCTTCCAGGAGATCACGGCGCGGGCTGAGGAGTTCGCCCTGCTGATGACCCTGGAGATGGGCAAGCCGCTGGCGGAGTCCCGCGCCGAGGTGACCTACGGCGCAGAGTTCTTCCGCTGGTTCGCCGAGGAGGCGGTGCGCATCGACGGACGGTGGTCGACCGCCCCCAACGGCGCGACCCGGCTGTTGACGATGAAGCAGCCGGTCGGCCCGGTGCTGGCGATCACCCCGTGGAACTTCCCGCTGGCCATGGGCACCCGCAAGATCGGCCCGGCCATCGCCGCCGGCTGCACGATGGTGGTCAAACCCGCGTCGCAGACGCCGTTGACGATGTACCTGCTGGCCGAGCTGCTGGCCGACTGCGGCGTGCCGGCCGGCGTGCTCAACGTGATCACCACCTCGCGCACCGGCCCGGTCATGGGCTCGGTTATCGGCGATCCCCGGCTGCGCAAGCTCACCTTCACCGGGTCCACCCCGGTCGGGCGCCGGCTGGTGGAGCAGTCCGCGGAGCAGCTGCTGCGGGTGAGCATGGAACTGGGCGGGAACGCCCCGTTCCTCGTCTTCGCCGACGCCGACGTGGACAAGGCGGTCGACGGAGCGATGCTGGCCAAGATGCGCAACATCGGCGAGGCATGCACCGCCGCGAACCGGTTCCTGGTGCACGAGTCGGTCGCCGAGGAGTTCGCCCTGAAGTTCGCCGCTCGCATGTCCTCGCTGAAGCTCGGCCGCGGCACCGAGGAGGGCGTCACGGTCGGGCCGCTCATCGACGGCTCGGCCCGTGACGGGGTGGCCGAGCTGGTGGCGGACGCGGTGGCCCGGGGCGCCGAGGTGGTGTGCGGTGGGCAGGCGGGGGAGGGCGCCGGCTACTTCTACCAGCCAACGGTGCTGACCGGGGTGGCCAAGGACGCCCGGCTGATGCGGCAGGAGATCTTCGGCCCGGTCGCCCCGATCGCCACGTTCGCCGACGACGACGAGGCGATCGCCGCCGCCAACGACACCGAGTACGGCCTGGTCGCCTACTTCTTCACCAAGGACCTGTCCCGGATGCTCAAGGTCAGCGAGGCGCTGGAATTCGGCATGGTCGGGGTCAACCAGGGCATCGTCTCCAACCCGGCCGCGCCGTTCGGCGGGGTGAAGCAGTCCGGCTTCGGCCGTGAGGGCGGCCCAGAGGGCATCGAGGAGTACCTCGAGACGAAGTACGTCGGCATCAACCCGTGAGCCGGGCTCAGCTGCCGCCCCGGTCTGCGCTCCCGGCCGGTCCGCGGGCCGCGCACCCCGCGCCGACCCGGCCCGGGCCGGGCAGACCAGCCGAGGGCGAGCAGCCGGTATGACGCGGCGCAAGCGGGTCGCCATCCTCGGGTCGACCGGGTCCATCGGCACGCAGGCGCTGGACGTCATCCGTTCCAATCCGGACCTGTTCGCGGTGACCGGCCTGGCCGCCGGCGGCAACCTCGAGCTGCTGGCGGCGCAGGCCGCCGAGTTCCGCGTGCCGCTGGTCGGTGCGGCGACCGGGGACCCGGGCGAGCTGGCCGCGGCGGCGAGCCGCCCGGCATACCGGCCGGAGGTCCTCACCGGCCCGGACGCCGGCGTCCAGGTCGCGGGCAGCGGCGCCGACCTGGTGCTCAACGGGATCACCGGGTCGATCGGGCTGGCGCCGACGCTGGCCGCGCTGGAGTCCGGCGCGACCTTGGCACTGGCCAACAAGGAGTCGCTGGTCGCCGGCGGGCCGCTCGTGCTCGGCGTCGCGAAGCCGGACCAGATCGTGCCGGTCGACTCCGAGCACTCCGCCCTGGCGCAGTGCCTGCGGGGGGGGCGGCGCGAGGAGGTCGCCCGGCTGGTGCTGACCGCGAGCGGCGGTCCGTTCCGCGGTCGCCGCCGGGAGGAGCTGGCCGCCGTCACCCCCGAGCAGGCGCTGGCCCACCCGACCTGGGCCATGGGACCGGTGGTCACCACGAACTCGGCGACGCTGGTGAACAAGGGGCTGGAGCTGATCGAGGCGCACCTGCTGTTCGGGGTGGCCTACGACCGGATCGAGGTGGTGGTGCATCCGCAGTCGGTGGTCCACTCGATGGTCGAGTTCAGCGACGGCTCCACCTTGGCGCAAGCCTCGCCGCCGGACATGCGGCTGCCGATCGCGCTCGGGCTGGCCTGGCCGGACCGGGTGCCCGGCGCGGCCCGGCCGTGCGATTGGTCGACCGCGGCAACCTGGCAGTTCTTCCCCCTCGACGCCGAGGCGTTCCCGTCGGTGGGCCTGGCCCGGGCGGTCGGCGAGGCGGGCGGGACCTACCCGGCCGTGTTCAACGCCGCGAACGAGGTGTGCGTCGAGGCGTTCCTCGCCGGCCGGGTGCGGTTCGTCGACATCGTGCCGACCCTGGCGCTGGTGGTGGACCAGCACGGGAGCGAATCCGGGCCGATGAGCGTTGACGGGGTGCTGCGGGCGGAGGCCTGGGCACGTGAGCGGGCTCGGCGGATATTGGCCCTCGACACCGGAAAGGGTGAGACGCTAAGCCGGTGATGTACCTGCTGGGGGTCCTGTTCATGGCGGTCGCGGTCGCCGTGTCCATCGCGCTGCACGAGGTCGGTCACCTGGTGCCGGCGAAGCGGTTCGGGGTGAAGGTGACCCAGTACATGGTGGGCTTCGGGCCGACGGTCTGGTCCCGGCGCCGCGGCGAGACCGAGTACGGCGTCAAGGCCATCCCGCTGGGCGGCTACATCCGGATGATCGGCATGTTCCCGCCACGCCCGCAGGACGAGCCGGGCATGTTGCGCGACTCGACCACCGGCCGGTTCAGCCAGCTGATGGACCAGGCCCGGGAGGACTCGCTGCGTGAGGTCCGGCCGGGGGAGGAGGCCCGCGTCTTCTACCGGCTGCCGGTCCGGCAGAAGCTGGTCATCATGCTCGGCGGGCCGGTGATGAACCTGGTCATCGCCGTAGTCCTGCTCGGTGGCCTGTTCACCCTGCACGGGATCGCGCAGCTGGTGCCCACGGTCAGCACCGTGTCCCAGTGTGTCCGGCCCACCACCGCCACCAGCAGCGCACCGCCCTCCTGCGCCGCCACCGACCCGGTGGCCCCCGCGAACGCCGCCGGGATCCGCCCCGGCGACCTCATCACCTCGATCGGCGGGCGACCGGTCACCTCGTGGGACGACGTCAAGCGGGTCGTGCGCGCAAGCGGCGGCCGCCAGATCGACGTGGTCGTCCAGCGCGCGGGTGCGACGCTGTCGTTGCGGGCCACGCCGATGCTGACCCGGATTCCCCGGGTGGACCGCGACGGCAACCTGGTGACCGGCCCCGACGGGGCGGTGGCGACCGAGCAGGGCGGCTTCATGGGCTTCACGCCCACCACCGCCGTGGTGCGGCAGCCGGTGACGGCGGTGCCGGGACTGGTGTGGGCGCAGCTGGCGGGAACCGCGGGGGTGATGCTGCGCATCCCGGAGAAGATGGTCGGGGTCGCGCAGGCGGCGTTCGGCGGCGGCGAGCGGGACATCAATGGGCCGGTCTCGATCATCGGGGTGGGCCGGGTCGCCGGTGAGGTGGCCAGCGGCGGCATCCCGGGCATCGGCGACGGGTTCGGGCCGACCATGGCGGTGCTGTTGAGCCTGGTCGCGTCGCTCAACCTGTTCCTTTTCGTCTTCAACCTGGTGCCGTTGCTCCCGCTGGACGGCGGGCACGTCGCCGGGGCCTTGTGGGAGGGGCTGAAGCGGCAGCTGGCCCGGCTGCGCGGGTTGCCCAACCCGGGCTACGTCGACGTCGCCAAGGCCCTCCCGGTGGCCTACTCGGTCTCGGTCGTGCTGCTCGCGATGTCGGCGCTGCTCATCTACGCCGACGTCGTGAACCCGGTCAAGCTCACCGGCTGAGCGCGCTCGCTTGCGACCGGACACCGCGGACGCACCGTTTGCACGTTCCCAGGGGCCGGAAACGGTGCCCCCGCGGTGTCCGGTCGGTGGGGGAGGGTGCGAGATACTGCCGGTATGACGGTCGCGCTCGGCATGCCTGCCCTCCCGCCGCCCGTGGTGGCCCCCCGACGGGTCAGCCGCAAGATCAAGGTCGGCAGGGTCGACGTCGGCGGGGACGCCCCGGTCTCGGTGCAGTCGATGACCACCACCCCGACGACCGACGTGAACGCGACGTTGCAGCAGATCGCCGAACTCACCGCGACCGGCTGCGACATCGTCCGGGTGGCCTGCCCGACCCAGGACGACGCGGACGCGCTGGCGCAGATCGCCTCGCACAGCCAGATCCCGGTCATCGCCGACATCCACTTCCAGCCCAAGTACGTCTTCGCCGCGATCGACGCCGGGTGCGCCGCGGTCCGCGTCAACCCGGGGAACATCCGCAAGTTCGACGACCAGGTCAAGCAGATCGCCGCGGCCGCGAAGGACCGAGGGGTGTCCCTGCGGATCGGCGTCAACGCGGGGTCGCTGGACCCGCGGCTGCTGGCGAAGCACGGCAAGCCCACCGCCGAGGCGCTGGTCGAGTCCGCGGTGTGGGAGGCCAGCCTGTTCGAGGAGCACGACTTCCACGACTTCAAGATCTCGGTGAAGCACAACGACCCGGTGGTGATGATCCGGGCCTACCAGCTGCTCGCCGAGCGCGGCGACTGGCCGCTGCACCTCGGTGTCACCGAGGCAGGACCGGCGTTCCAGGGCACGATCAAGTCCTCGGTCGCCTTCGGGGCGCTGCTGGCGCAGGGCATCGGCGACACCATCCGGGTCTCGCTGTCCGCGCCGCCGGTGGAGGAGGTGAAGGTCGGCATCCAGATCCTGCAGTCGCTCAACCTGCGTCCGCGCAAGCTGGAGATCGTGTCCTGCCCGTCCTGCGGGCGGGCCCAGGTCGACGTCTACACCCTGGCCGACCAGGTCACCGCGGGGCTGGAGGGGATGACCGTACCGCTGCGCGTGGCGGTGATGGGCTGCGTCGTCAACGGCCCGGGGGAGGCGCGCGAGGCCGACCTGGGGGTGGCGTCCGGCAACGGCAAGGGCCAGATCTTCGTCAAGGGCGAGGTCGTCAAGACCGTCCCGGAGGCCCAGATCGTGGAGACCCTGATCGAGGAGGCGATGCGGATCGCCGAGGAGATGGGCGAGCCCGTCGACGCCGGCGACGAGGCGCGTCCGGTCGTGACCGTCAGCTGAACAGCCCTCGCCTGGCGATCCGCCCGGCCCGGCGCGGGCGGCTGGCTACGGGTCTGGTCGACAGGCACGGGCGGGAGCGGCAGGCTTGGAGCGTGCTTGGCACCCATGCCTCCTCCGGCACCGTCCGTGCGCTGACACCGGCGGACCACGACGCGGCCCTGGCCGTCTGCGCCCAGGATCCGCGAAGCAACGTCTTCGTCGCCGCGCGCATCCTCGACGGGACGCTGGTCTCGCAGCCCGGGGCGTTGCTCGGGGTCGGCGACGGCCCCGGCATCCAGGCACTGTGCTGGGCCTCGGCCAACGTCGTGCCGGTCGAGTGTGACGCCGCGGCCGCCGCCGCGTTCGCCGCCAAGCTGCGGCCCTGGCGTCGGCGCAGCTGTTCCCTGTTCGGACCGGCCACCACGGTGCTTCCCATGTGGCAGGAGCTACGGGTGCCGTGGGGCAAGCCGCGGGCGATCCGGGAACGGCAGCCCCTGCTGGCGCTGAGCAGCATCGACCCGGGCCTTCCCCGCGACGAGCGGGTGCGACCGGCCCGGCGCAGCGAGGTCGACCTGGTGCTCCCGGCGGCAGCCGCGATGTTCACCGAGGAGATCGGCTACCCGCCCTACGTGGGCTCCAGCGCGGGCTACCGCAACAGCGTCGCGGGGCTGGTCGCCAAGGGCCACACCTTCGTCCGGGTCGACGGGGACGAGGTCGTCTTCAAGGCCGACGTCGGGTCCACCGCCCTCGGGGTCGCCCAGATCCAAGGGGTGTGGCTGGCCCCTCGGCTGCGGGGCCGGGGGTTGGCGGCGCCGGCGATGGCCAGCGTGGTGGACCAGGTCCGCGCCACCATCGCGCCGACCGTCAGCCTCTACGTGAACGACTTCAACGTGACCGCGCGCCGCACCTACGCCCGGGTGGGCTTCTGCGCCGTGGGCACGTTCGCCACCATCTTGCTGTGACTGGCGACCGACGCCTGCCGGCCGCGTCTGTTGCTCGCCTCCGGCGACCCTGCACCTGGCCCGCCGGCGCGCACGGCATACCAGGCGGAGCGGGTGGCGGGGGTGGTTCCGGCCGCCGCCCCCCGCCCGCCGGTGCGGATCGCGGCGAAAGTCGCGCGAGGCGAAGGCGTGCCCGCCGTTAGGCTGGCGGGCGCCAGAGACCCACGTGTGAGGAGCCCCAGCGTGCTGCTGCGGATGTCGACCCTGTTCCTGCGGACCCTGCGCGAGGACCCGGCCGACGCGGAGCTGCCGAGTCACCGGCTGCTCGTGCGCGCGGGGTACATCCGCCGGGTGTCGCCCGGTGTCTACACCTGGCTGCCGTTGGGCCTGCGGGTGCTGCGCAACGTGGAGCGCATCGTCCGGGAGGAGATGGACGCCATCGGGGCGCAGGAGCTCTCCTTTCCGGCGCTGCTGCCCAAGGAGCCCTACGAAGCGACCGGCCGGTGGCTGGAGTACGGCGACGGCATCTTCCGGCTGACCGACCGCAAGCAGGCCTGGCACCTGCTCGGGCCCACCCACGAGGAGATGTTCACCCTGGCGGTGAAGGACCTCTACTCCTCCTACAAGGACCTGCCGCTGTCGCTCTACCAGATCCAGACCAAGTACCGCGACGAGGCCCGGCCCCGGGCCGGGCTGCTGCGCGGCCGGGAGTTCATCATGAAGGACTCCTACTCCTTCGACATCGACCAGGAGGGCCTGCAGAAGTCCTACGACCTGCACCGCGACGCCTACGTGCGGATCTTCGACCGGCTCGGCTTCGGCTACGTCATCGTCGCGGCCATGTCCGGAGCCATGGGCGGGTCGGCCTCGGAGGAGTTCCTCGCCACCGCCGAGAACGGTGAGGACACCTACGTGCGATGCGGGAACTGCGACTACGCGGCGAACGTCGAGGCGGTGAGGGTGCCCGTCCCGCAACCCCTCTCGTATGCCGCTGCGCCGGCGGCGCACGTGGAGCACACCCCGGACACCCCGACCATCGCGACCCTGGTGGACCACCTCAACGACCGCTTCCCCCGCGCCGACCGGCCGTGGGTCGCCGGCGACACGCTGAAGAACGTGCTGGTGTGGGTGAGACACCCGGACGGCTCGCGCGAGCCCGTGGCGATCGGTGTCCCGGGGGACCGCGAGCTGGACGAGAAGCGGCTCGCGGCGCAGGTCGACCCGGCGACGGTCGAGCCGTTCGACGACTTCGAGTCCCACCCGCTGCTGGTGAAGGGCTACCTCGGCCCCGGCGTGCTCGGTGTCGATGGTCCGGCGCACGTCCGCTACCTGCTGGACCCGCGGGTGGTCGAGGGCACGCGCTGGGTCACCGGGGCCGACCGGCCCGGCCACCACGTGCTCGACCTCGTCGCGGGGCGCGACTTCGCCGGCGACGGGACCATCGAGGCGGCCGAGGTCCGCGACGGCGACCCCTGCCCGAACTGCGGGGGTGCGCTCCGCTCTGCCCGCGGCATCGAGATGGGCCATGTCTTCCAGCTCGGCACCAAGTACGCCGAGGCGCTCGGGCTGAAGGTGCTGGACGAGAACGGCAGGCTCGTCACGGTGACCATGGGGTCCTACGGGGTCGGCGTGTCCCGCGCGGTGGCCGCGGTTGCCGAGGGCACCCACGACGAGCTTGGCCTGGTCTGGCCGCGCGAGATCTCCCCGGCCGACGTCCACCTGGTCGCGACGGGGAAGGACGACGCCGTCTACCAGGCCGCGGACCGGGTCGCCGAAGCACTCCACGACGCGGGCGTCACGGTCCTCTACGACGACCGGCGCGGGGTGAGCCCCGGGGTGAAGTTCAAGGACGCGGAGCTGATCGGCGTGCCGAGCATCCTTGTCGTGGGCCGTGGCCTGGCCGACGGGCAGGTGGAGCTGAAGGACCGCCGCACCGGGGCCCGCCGCGACGTCCCGCTCGACCGTGCCGTCGCGACGGTCCTGGCCGAGGTGCACGGCGGGTCCTGAGGTGGGCGGCTCCGCACCCCCGGTCGAGGCGGTGATCTTCGACTGGGGCGGCACGCTGACGCCTTGGCACACGGTGGACGTGGCCGCCCAGTGGCACGCGTATGCCGCACGGGTCCACGTCGAGGACGAGGCCGCCCGGGTTGACCTGGCGCGACGCATCCTCGCCGCGGAGGACGTTGCCTGGCAACGGATCCGGGGCGACGGCTCCAGCACCCGGATGGACCAGATCCTCCGCGAGGTGGGCGTGGACCTGGACCACGTGTCGCACGAGGCGGCCCTGGCGGCATACCGGCAGTTCTGGGAACCGCACACGTTCACCGACCCCCAGGTGCAGCCGTTGTGGGAACGTCTGCGGGACAGGGGCGTTCGCGTCGGGGTGCTGTCCAACACCATCTGGCCGGCGGACTACCACCGCGGGGTCTTCGAGCGTGACGGGGTGCTGCACCTGATCGACGCCGACGTGTACAGCAGCGAGATTCCTTGGGCCAAGCCGCATCCGGAGGCGTTCCGGGAGGCGGCGCGGACGCTCGGTGTGCGGCCGGAGGCAGCCGTCTACGTGGGCGACCGGCCGTTCGAGGACGTCCACGGCGCGCAACGGGCGGGCATGCGCGCGATCTGGGTGCCGCACTCCGACATCCCCGAGGCGCAGCAGGTGCGCGTCGACGTGGAGCCGGACGCCGTCGCCCACGAGCTGCTCGACGTGCTGGACATCGTGGCCGCCTGGGCCGCCTCGTGAGCCGGACGTGACCGACCCGTCGGCGGCAACGCTGGCGCTGATGGTGCTGGCGGCGCTCACCGCCGGCTGGGTGGACGCCGTCGTCGGCGGTGGTGGCCTGGTCCAGCTGCCGGCGCTCCTGCTGGGATTCCCCCAGGCCGCGCCGGTGCAGCTGCTCGCGACGAACAAGCTGGCTTCGATCTGCGGGACCAGCACCAGCGCCGTGACCTACTGGCGGCGCGTCCGGCCTGACCTGCGCACGGCGATCCCATTGGCGCTGTTGGCCTTTGCCGGGTCACTGGTCGGCGCCGCCGTCGCCTCCCGGCTGCCACGGTCCGTGTTCGACCCGGTCATCCTGGTCGTGCTCGTCGGCGTCGGGGCCTACACCCTGCTCCGGCCGGACCTGGGCGCGGAGACGGTGCTTCGCTGGAGCGGCCACCGCCACGTGGTGATGGCCGGCGTCGCCGGGCTCGCGGTCGGCTGCTACGACGGGGCCCTGGGTCCGGGCACCGGTTCCTTCTTCGTGTTCTGGCTGGTCGGGCTGATGGGCTACGCGTTCCTGGAGGCCAGCGCGAAGGCCAAGATCGCCAACGTCGCGACGAACCTGGCCGCGCTGGCGGTCTTCGTGCCGCAGGGCGCGGTGATGTGGCGGGTCGGCCTGGTCATGGGTGCGGCGAACCTGGTCGGCGGCTACCTGGGGGCGCGCACGGCGGTTGCTGCCGGCACGCGGTTCGTCCGGGTGGTCTTCGTCGTCGTGGTCGGCGCGTTCGTGCTGCGGATCGGCTACGACGTGCTGGCACGGCTATGAGCCGACCCAGTGGGCCGACCCGGGCTGACCGAAGCGGCGGGGAGGCGGGCGCGCCGGGTCGCGCCGCGTCTCGCCGCGTCTCGGCGGCGGGTCACTCGGCGGTCAGGGCCGCGTCGTCCACGAGGAACGAGGTCTGCGCCGCGGTGTCCTCGACGCCGGTGAAGCTCACCGTCACGGTGCTGCCGGCGAAGGCCGAGACATCCAGGCTCGCGAGCGCGTAGGCGGCATTGGCGTCCAGGTTGGAGTAGGTCGCCACCGTGGTGCCGCCGACCTTGACGGTGAGCCGGTCGAACGGGGTCGTCGTGGTGGTCTCCGCGGTGATGATGCGGTAGGCGAACGACAGGGTCACCGTGCAACCCGCCGGGATGGCGACCGTCTGGGTCAGCGTGTCGGCGTGGGCGATGCCGTAGCCGTCGAGGTAGGCCAGCCAGGAGCCGCTGCGCGCCGGGCGTGAGGCGCGTCCCGGGTAGAACACGTTGTCCGTGGCAGTCCAGCCCCCGGTGTTCTCGAAGCCGGGGTTGGCCAGCTTCTGACCTGGCGCGCTGCAGGTGGGCACGGCCGTGACGGCCCAGGTGAAGGTGGCGCTGCCGCCTCCCCCGCCGATCGCGGTGACCGTGACCGGGAAGCTTCCGACCGTCGTCACCGTGCCGGAGATCAGGCCCGAGGAGGCGTCGATGGACAGCCCGGGAGGCAAGCCCGCCGCCGACCACGTGTAGGGCGGTGTGCCGCCGCTGGCGGTCAGCTGCAGGCTGACGGCGGTGCCGGCCACGGTGGAGCGGTCGCCGGGGTTGGTCACCAGGGGAGGGCCGGCGAGCGTGCAGGTGGGGTCGGCCGTCTGGGCCGGGACGCTGACGGCGTCCCAGGCCGCCTTGACCGTGGTGAACGGGGCGCAGTCACCGGGGAACAGGTTCTTCGCCGCCTCCAGGGTGGCGGTGCGGTACTTCAGGTAGCTCATGTTGGCGGTCTTGGTCAGCATGGCGCTGTAGAAGATGCGCCCGGCGGTCTGGATGCCCAGGGCGCCGGTCACGGTCGAGCCGTTGCAGGTCGGGCTGATCGGGTTGCCGTTCGTCGGGTTGCTGCCCTGCGCCACCAGGTAGAACCAGTGGTTGAACGGCCCGGCCGCGGCGTGCGTCTCCGTGGTCGGGATCGAGGCGGAGTAGCAGCCCGGGTCGCCCAGGGCGCCGGGGTTGGCCATGTTGCGTATCGGGCCGCCGCCAACCAGGTCGATCTCCTCGCCGACCAGGTAGTCCGGCGGGTCGTACACGGCGCTCTCACCCGCCCAGGCCTCGCTCAGCGCGCCGAAGATGTCGCCGGTGGCCTCGGACACCCCGTTCCCGGACGCCCCGCCGGGGGTGGTGCTGTCGACGGCGTGGCCGAACTCGTGACCGACCACGTCCAGGGAGGAGATCCAGGCGCCCGCGACGTTCTTGCCGATGACGACCTTGGTCCCGTCCCAGTAGGCGTTCTGGTCGTCCAGGCCGACCCGGACCGGGAAGCCGCCACCCGAGCCGTTGATCCCGTCCCGGCCCAGCCAGCCGGCGAGCATGTCCCACTCGCGCTGGACGCTGAACAGCGCGTCGACGCAGCCGGTCTCCAGGTTGGTGCCGTTGCCGTCGCCCCACACGTCGTCGGCGCCGGTCAGCACGGCACCGCCGACGTAGTTGCGGCAGGAGACGCCGGGACGGGTGGGGTCGGCCATCGAGAAGGAGGTGCCGGACCCGCTGGTGCTGATGGGCAGCGGGTTGGGCCCGTTGATGGCACCGTTGCCCTGGCCCTCGGCGACCTCGTCGTAGCTGCGCAGCGCCTTGCCGGAGCCCGCGGCGACGAAGACGTGCAGCCTGCTCGGGACGGCCCCACGGTTGCCGGTGACGACGCTCTCGTAGGCCAGCTCTGGTCTCGGGCCGTCGGCCAGCACGATCAGCCGGGTGCTGGCCACCGCGGTCCCGCCGACCCCGCGCCCCCGGGCGACGGCGGCCGCCCTGGCCGCGGCGCGGGCGATCCCCAGCCTGCCGTTCGTGGTCGGCAGCGAGATCGGCCGCTGCTGCCCGACCGAGGTCGAGAGCACCCTGCCGCCGGCGTCGGTCACCACCACGAAGTCGCCGCCCACGACCGGCAGGCCCCGGTGGCTGCGCTCGTACGGGACATAGCGCAGGCCGCCCGGGCCGGTGAGCACGGGACGCCGGGTGAACGCGTCGCCGGGGCTGGCGTGCAGGGCGCCGGGGCGGCCCGCGACCAGGGCGTCAGCCGCGCCCGCCGCCAGCGCCGCCGGGGCCTGCCCGGCGCCGGCGCTCGTGCGGGCAGCCACAGGGGAGCCGGCGGCGGCTGGCGTGGCCACCAGGGCGCTCAGCACAACGGTCAGGGCGACCGTGAGGGAAACGGGCAGGGGCAGCCACGCATTGCGGTTCACGACGGGTCTCCGGGGGACATCCGCTGAGGTCGAGCCAGCGGTGAGGGGCTCGGGGGTGCTCCCCCGCACCCAGGCTGGCAGTGTTAATCCCTCGACGAGACGGGATCTACCGAATCCACAGCCGACCTTGAGCAGCCCTTGACCTACCGGTCGGTGAGCCACCACGCGGCATACGGGGCGAGCCAGAGGTTTCCGTCGTCGCCCAGGCTCGGCGGCTGGCCGGTGATGGCGTCCACCGGGTCAGCCAGGCCGAGCTCGTGCAGGCGAAACCTCGGCCACGGACGCCAGGTGTCGGTCACGTTGTACAGGCAGAGCATCGGGCCCACCGGGTGCCGGCGCAGCACGGCGAGCACCCCGTGGTCGTGCACCGGCAGCACCTCCGACTGCGTGCTGGCGTGCAGCTGCTCCAGTCCGGCGCGCACGGCGCCCAGGTGCACCAGGCCGGCGAAGACGCGCCCGGTGGCGGTGGTCAGGTCGTGCCGCTGCTCGGCGAGCACCCAGTCCAGCCGGGGGCGGTGAGCCCACCGGTTGTCGCTCGCGTGCCCTGGTTCGCTGGCCCAGTCGGGGTCGTTCGGCATGGCCAGCTCGTCACCGCTCCAGATGACCGGGACCCCGCCCCAGGCCATGACGATCGCGTAGGCGAGGAGGAACCGGCGGATAGCCAGGTCGATGGCCTCGGCGTTGCCGTGCTGCAGCTCCAGCTCCAGGCCGGTCAGGCTGGCCGTCATGCCGCTGATGCGCCGGTCCTTGGAAACCGGGTTGGCCTGGAAGGTCAGGCCGAGCGCAGGCGAGCCGGGGAAGTCTCCGACGTAGTAGTCGGCCAGGAACTGGCGGTGCCAGAACCCGGACGCGCCGACCGCGCCGGCGTCCTCGTCGCTGATCGCCCAGCCGATGTCGTCGTGGCAGCGGACGTAGGTGATCCAGGCGGTGGAGGTCGGCGCCGGAGGCAACGCCCGCAGCCCGTGCACGGACAGCCGCACGTCCTCCGAGGCCAGCATCGACCAGATCTGCACCATGAGGGAGTTGTGGTAGGCAAGGTCGCTGACCTTGCCGTGGTGCGTGCCCTGCCCCAGGTACTGGACCAGGTCCTGCGGGCCGACGATTGCCTCGGCCTTGAAGGCCACCGCCGGGCAGGCGATCTTGGCCAGCGTGCGCAGCACCTGGGTGATCGAGTGAACCTCCGGCTGGTTCTGGCAGGCCGTCCCCATCCGCTTCCACATGAAGGCGATCGCGTCCAGGCGCAGCACCTCCACTCCCTTGTTCGCCAGGAACAGGATGATCTCGGCGTACTCCAGGAGAACCTCGGGGTTGGTCCAGTTGACGTCCCACTGGAAGGAGTTGAACGTGGTCCAGACCCACCCGGACACGTCGTCGTCCCAGGTGAAGCTGCCGGGCGCGAAGTCGGGAAAGATCTCCGGCAGGGTCTTTTCGTACTCGTCCGGCAGCGACCTGTCCGGGAAGATGTAGAAGTAGTCGCGGAACCTCGGGTTGCCGGCTCGGGCCTCCTGGGCCCAGTGGTGCTCCCTGGCGACATGGTTGAGGACCAGGTCGAGGACCAGGCTGATGCCGTTCTCCCGCAACGACGCCGCCAGCCGTTCCAGGTCGTCCATGTCGCCCAGGTCCTCGCGCACCCGGCGGTAGTCGGCCACCGCATACCCCCCGTCGCTGTCGCCCTCCCGCGGCTGCAGCAGCGGCATGAGGTGCAGGTAGGTGACGCCAAGCTCGTGCAGGTAGGGGATGTGCTCCTCGACCCCCGACAGGTCGCCGGCGAACCGCTCGGCGTAGGCGGCGTAGCCCAGCATCCGGGGCAGCTGCAGCCAGTCCGGCTGCAGGGCGCGGAGCAGGTCCAGCCGGTGCAGCTGCGGGTCGCGCTCGGCGTACCCGGCCGCGGCCAGCATGGTCAGCCGCCGCGCGACCGTATTGCTGGTCTGCTCGTCGTACAGCCCTTGCAGGCCGGCCAGCAGGTCGGGCCACCAGCGGTCCAGTCGAGCCGAGAAGACCTCCTGCTTGTCCTCGCTGAGGTCGGCGAGGGTGACACTGACCAGGTCGTGGGCGTCACGCGGAGCGGGCATGCGGCCATCTTGCCCAAGCCGGGCCCGAGCGGCACCCGCGCGCCGGGGGTGAGGGGGTCAGCCGGCAGCGGCGGGCACGGCGCACTCGTGGCCGACGGCTCGGACCTGGCCCAGCGCGTGTGCGCCCGTCATGCGGCCAGCGCTGTCAGGTGCGTCGTCACGCAGCCGGGGTGTCCCGAGATGAGGCTCACCAGCTCCGCCACCGCCGACAGCTCGTCGTCGTCGGTCACCGCGTGGTGCAGCATCACGCCCACCGGCGTCTCCCGGGCGATGCGGCCGGCGAGCTGCCGCGCGAGCTCGCCCCAGCCCCACCGGACGCCCTTGTGCTTGCCGAACCAGTCCACGGTGACCGGCACGTCGGCCAGGTTCGGCTGGTACAGCGGTGGCGCCGTGTGGTCACGGGACAGCACCGGGATGCCCAGGTCGTGCAGGGCCGCTGCGGTCGTGGCGGTGCACCTGTTCCAGGGCGGGGTGAAGACGGGGTCGAGCCGCTCGCCGAACTCCTGCAGCAGCAACGCCCGCCCGCGGGCGATGTCGTGGCGCTGCGCCTCCAGGTCGCGGCTGGGCCCGAACTCGTACTTGCGGCCGACGCCCTCGTGGTTGACGTGGGCGTAGCCGTGCTGGTGCAGGCGCACCTGCTCTGGCTGGGAGAGCAGCAGCCGCGCCAGCGCCGGGGTGACCTCCGCCGGGATGACTGCCACGTCGACGGGGACGCCGTGCTCGACGAAAGGGCGCAGCAGCAGCGCGAGCCGGTCGTCGCCCCAGCCGGCGTCGTCGTCGCGGAAGAAGATCTGGGCCGGAGTCTCGCGCTGCTCCAACGCCGCCCGGACGGGATCGAGCCAGCTCATCGCAGGTTCCCCGCCACGGCGGGTTTGGCGAGCAGGGCGCGGACAAGGCCGGCGACCAGTGAGGCGGTGGTCGAGGCGCCGGACAGGTCGAAGGCGGTCGGCTGCGGCGGCCGGCCGGCGGCGGCCACCACGACGTCCGCCAGACGCGACCCGTCCAGTTCGCCGGGCGGCAGCAGCTCGGCGACCCCGAGCGCGGCCAGCCGCTGCGCACGGCGCAGCTGCTCGTCCTCGTCGCCGTCGCCGTAGGGGACGAGCACCGCGGGCGTGCGGGTCCGCAGCAGGTCCATCGTGGTGTTGTACCCGGCCTGGCTGACCGAGACCGCCGACCGGGCGATCGCGGCGCGCAGATCGGGGACCGACCGGATGGCGCTCAGTGCGGGGAAGCGGGCGGCCTGCTCCTGCAGCCAGGTCCACACCGGCTCGGGCAGGAAGGGCCCGGCGACGACGGTGGTGGCCAGCCCGCTGCGGCGGGCCACCTCGGCATGGGCGGCGACCGCGGCCCGGACCAGCGGTTCGCCGACCATTCCCCCTCCGCTGGAGACCAGCACCCGCGGCAGCCGCTCCGTCGTCGCGTCCCCGGTGTCACCGAGCGCCTCCGGCGCGACGAAGCCGGTGTAGAGCACCGGGACTCGTAACGGGGTCTGCGGCCGGAAGGACTCCTCCAGCCGGGCGAACCGGGGGTCCGCGTGCACGAGGACGGCGTCGAAGAACGTGTTGACGAGCCGGCTGCGCCGCTCGTCGGAACGAGCTTGGTCGTTGCTGCGCACGAGCAGGTCGCGCAGGCTGCAGACAATCACCGGGCGGTCGGCTCGCGCGTGCGCGGCGTCCAGCAGCGGGATCAGCTCGAACTCGAACTTCTTGCGCCCGAACGGGTACAGCTCGATGACGACAGCCGCCGGCGCCGTCGAGGCGAGTGTGGCCAGAACCCGCTCCCGCCGGGCCTGGCAGGCCTGCTCCACGCTGAGGAGGGGGTCATGGCTGACCAGCTGGTAGCGGTCGTCGTGGCCCAGCGGCGGTAGGTTCACCAGCGTCACCCCCGGTGGGACCACGGTGCCGGCGGGCAGCCGGCCGCCGTTGAGCAGGGTGACCTCGAACCGTTCGGCGAGCGCGGCGGCCAGCCGCAGCGACCGCGCCAGGTGACCGAGCCCGAGGGAGTGCTGGCAGTAGAAGAGCAGGTTCATCAAGACGCCCCCTTGGCCAGCAGGTCCGCCGCATCGTCGATGAGCTCGGGCAGCGCGGCCAGGGCAGCGGAGTGCACCCGGTTGACGGCCCGGACGGCCCGCTCGGCGACCAGCGCGGCCGCGGTGTGCCAGCGCAGCACCGCGTCCCGGGGCAGCGGGCGGATTCGGGCGTAGCCCTGCAGGAAGCAGCCGGCCAGATCCGCTCCGCCCGGCTCCAGCCGCAGCCTGGCCAGCAGGCTGCCGATGTCCGCGGCCGCCGGTCCCAGCCCGGCCTGGTCGAGGTCGATGAGGGCGACCCGGCCACGGTGGACGAGGCCGTTCTTCGGGTGGCAGTCCCCGTGCAGCAGGACGTCCTGGCCGGCCTCGGCCGGTGCCGTGGCCAGCAGGCGGTCCCGGACGGCGCCCAGCCGCTCGGCCAGCTGCGGGCAGGCCAGGCCGACCAGGTCGGCGCTGCGCCCCACCCGGCCAAGCTGCAACCGGCCGAACCGGGGGAGCGCGGCCAGCCGGCTCACCTCCAGGCCGTGCAGGGTGGCGATGGCCCGGCCCATCGCCGTCAGCGCCTGGTTGCCGTCGGCGGGGCTGAGGCCGTTCCACGGCAGGCCCGGCATCTCCTCCAGGAGCAGCAGGTCGGCCGCCCGGCCCAGCACGCGCGGGGCGGTGACCTCGGTCCCGCGCAGCGCGTCGCTGACCTGCTCGTACCGGTCGGCGAAGCGGGCGCCCTGGCCCGAACCGGGTGGGTAGGCCTTCACGTAGCCCACCGTGCTCCCGGCCCGGTCGAGTGCCCGGAAGGTGGCGGACCGCTCAGGGGCGTACTCCACGACCTGGCTCGTCGCCCAGCCGGGCGCCATACCCGCCAGGCGGCCCGCCGGACGGAGCAGCCGGTCCAGCCCGCGCAACCGCCGGTCGTCGGGAAAGGTCCACCAGGAGCAGCCGAGCTTCGGGTCCCAGGTGCCGCTGCCCGGGTCGCGGGCGAAGGTCCGGGCCGAGACCAGGCGGTCGGCGCCGTCGAGGGTGAGCCGGTACACCACGCGCAGGCTCTCCACGATCCGGTACTTGGCCCGGACCCGGGTGCTGGCCCGGACCGGGATGCCCAGGACGTCGGTGAGCCGCTCCCGGACCACCGCCGCGTCCAGCAGGGCGTCCCGGGTCGGCAGCACCGGGTCGAAGGCCAGGCCCGGCGGCGTGGCGAGGGTCAGCACGGCTGGCTCCGGACCCGGCCGGCCAGGTCCCGGGTCCGCCAGCGGACCCGCTCGCTGCGGGCGCCGCGCCGCAAGGTCACCTCCACGACCTCCTCGGAGACGGTGACGCACACCTCGTGCGCGCCGGTGCCGCCGGGCACGACCACGGTGACCAGGTCGGCGTCGCAGCGGGCCGGGGTGGTGATGGTGGCGACCGGGGCGGGCCGCCTGACCCCGTACGCCGGCGATACCCAGCCCGGCTCGAGGCCGGCGACACCGTCGCCGCCGGTGTGCAGCGCCAGGCCGGGGGCGGTGACCAGCCCGCCGCCCTGCGCCAGCCGGGCACTGCCCTCGGCGAGCGGGTCGAGGTGCCAGCGTGCCTGGTACACATGGGGGCTGGGGGCCCGCAGCCGGTCGTGGACGACCCAGTAGTCGTCGTCGACGAGCGCGACCGTGCGGGTGTGCACCGCGTCGTAGCAGGGGCTGACGACCTGCCCCTGCAGCACGTCGAGCCGGTCCGTGGTGGTCCGCCCCAGCAGCCGGGCGGCGGACAGCTCCCCCCGCGGCTTGCCGGCCCGGAACGGGACCTGGTCCCGGCCGTCCACGGTGACCGTGTTGTGCGCGGCTGTTCCCTTGAAGGCCCGTCGCCAGTCGCCGTGGGCGGCGTCGTAGGTGTAGCGGCCCGGGTCGACCACCAGCGGCTGCCCCGCGGCATACAGCTCGACCGACAGCTGGTCGTAGTGCCCGTGGCCGCCGTCGCCCAGCGGACCGGCGTCGAACAGCGCGAAGCGCTCCTCGGCGTAGGCCCGGGCGCCCTGCCCCCACCCGCTGCGCTGCACGTGGTAGCCGCCCAGCGGGAAGGACACGTGGCGCCGCGCGGGCGGGCGGCCGTACGTGCCGCCGGAGCCGACCCAAGCCAGGTCCGGGCGTCGCAGCACGTCGGCGGCCAGCTGCAGCAGGTGCCGGAAGTCGCCGACGTCACCGTCGGACACGGCTGGTGTGAGTCCGTCCGGCCGCTGCACGTGCATGGCGAAGTCGCAGGCCAGCCGGACCCGCTCCAACAGCGGGCCGGGGACGTCGAGCCGGGACGCCCGGGCGTTGGCCACCGCGCCGAGCAGTGAGCGGAGCACGATGCAGTGGTAGTCCGTGCTCGCCTCCCGGTGGACTCCGTCGGGCAGCACGTCGGTGACCGCGTTCTCGGTGAGCAGCTGGAGCACGGCCGCCGCTTCCTCCCGGGGGGCGTCGAAGGCCAGGGCCACCACCAGCAGGGCGTACAGCTCCAGCGTGCGGTGGTTGCGCTCGCCTGTCAGGTGGGTCCGGACGTGCTCGGCGTCGGCCAGGATGCGCGCGCGAAGCCGCCGGCCCAGCCCGGGCCGCAGCCCGGCGAAGCCCGGGGCCGCCGCGAACCGCTGCCAGGCGTAGACCCAGTTGCTGATCCGGCGGGCGGTGACGTCGGCGGGGTCGTGGTCCACTGGCACCTGGTCCAGGAACGCCTCGACCAGGTCCTCCCAGGCGCGCAGGTAGTCCGGCTCGCCGGTGACGCCGAACGCGTGTGCCAGGTCCAGCCCCTCGTAGAGCTTCACCCACTCGATCCGCCACTCCACGTCGGCGACGTGTTCGGCCAGCCAGTCCGGTCGGCGGCCCAGCCGCAGCGTGGCGCCGGCGTGGCTGAACTCGCCTCGGCGGGCGGCCGTCGCGACATGCGGGTCCCGGCCCAGATGGTCGATGACGCACGCCACCGGCCGCGGCGGCGCCTGGAGGTCGGCGACGGCCGGCGTCATGCGGTGCGCCCCAGCAGCAGCCCGGCCATTCGGCGGGCCAGCAGGTCGCCGTCGTAGTGTTCGGCGACGGTGGCGGCACCCGCGCCGGCCAGCCGCGCTCGCAGCCGCCGGTCGTCCGCCAGCCGGCTGAGCGCGTCGGCGAGCGCGGCCGGGTCGTCCGGCGGCACGAGTAGGCCGTTCACGCCGTCCTGAACCAGCTCGGGGATGCCGGACACGCCGGTCGACACCACCGGCAGCCCGGCGGCCATGGCCTCCACCAGGACGTTCGGTATGCCGTCGCGGTCGCCGTCGTCGAGGACCCGGCAGGCCAGCGCGAATACGTCGGCGCTGCGGTACAGGTCGAGCAGCTCGGGCTGGCTCATCGCGCCACGAACCCTCACCTGGCCCGCCAGGTGGTGCCGCCGCAGCGTGGCGCTGACCGTGGCCGACGCGTCGCCTGGCTCGCCGACCAGGGTGAGGCGGACCCCGACCCCGCGGTCCCGCAGCTGCGCGACAGCCTCGAGCAGGGTGTCGAACCCCTTCTTCTGCACGAACCGGCCGACGCTGACCACGTGCAGCCCGCCGGCCGCGGGGCCGGCCGCGGGGCCGGCGGGAGGGCCGGCCGCAGAGCCGGCCGCAGAGCCGGCCGCAGGGCCGGCGGGAGGGCCCGGGGCGCCCAGAAGCCGGGCGAAGTCGGCGTTCAGCCCGTGGTAGGCCAGCTGGACGTCGGCCCCCGGCGCCACCGCCCGCAGGTGATCGGCGTTGGCGCCGGTGCAGGTCACCACGAACCGGGCCGCCTCCAGCTTGCGGCGCAGCAGCCCGGCCGGGTTCAGCGACGGCCGGTAGATGTCCTTCGCGTGCCCCGTGAACGAGAACGGTATGCCGCAGATCCGGGCGGCCAGCCAGGTGACCGTGGTCGCCCCGTGGGCGAAGTGCGCGTGCAGGTGGCCGACTTCCTCGTCTCCGGTCACCAGGTCGGCCAGGGCGACGGCCTGGAGCAGCTCCTTGACGTAGACGGTCCGGGGCCGCCACCGCGTGCGGGAGCGCCACGACTGGGCAGCAGCGGTCGCCGCCGCGGCGGCGAGCCGGACCGGGTGGCGGCGGGCGACCCGGCGCAGCGCCGGGGCGAAGCCGGGCAGGTTGGCACGCAGCCACGCGCGCAGCGTCGTGCCCGACAGCGAGGTGGCGGCCGGCAGGTAGGTCGGCACTGCCCGGATCCGGTGCACCACGTCGTGGTGCACCTGCTCGTCGGCAGGGGTCAGCACGTACAGCCGCAGCGGCACCCCCAGCTGCTCCAGCCGCCAGATCTCGCTGGCGATGAACAACTCGGACATCCGGGGGTAGCCCTTGAGCACGTACCCGATGGCGGGCTCAGGCATACGCCCGCTCCAGTGCCGCGCAGAACCCGGCGGCGCAGGGGGTGAGGTCGTAGTCGGCCTCCACCACCTTCCGGCCGGCCCATCCCATGGAGGCGCGCAGGCCCGGGTCGTCGATCAGGGTGGTGAGCGCCTCCGCGAGCGCCCCGGGGTCCCCGGCTGGGACGAGCAGCCCGGTGGTCCCGTCCTGGACGGCCGCCGGGATGGCGGCCAGGTCGCTGGCCACGACCGGGCGACCGCTGGCCATCGCCTCCAGCACCACGTTCGGCAACCCGTCCCGGTCCCCGTCGCGGTCGGTCACCGACGGAACCACCACGATGTCGGCGGCGGCGTAGGCCACCGGCAGGGTCGCGTGGGTCTGCCGGCCGGCGAGCTGGACCCGGTCGGCCAGCCCCGCCGCCCGGATCTGTTCGGCCAACCGGTCGTGCAGCGGCCCGGTCCCGACGATTCGGACCCGGACGTCTCGCCGAATCGAGCGCACAGCGGCGACAAGCACGTCGAAGCCCTTCTTCTCCACCAGCCGGCCGACGGCGAGCAGCCGCACCGGCGCCGGGTCGCCTTCCCGGACGGGGGACACCGCGAACGCGTCCAGGTCCACTCCGTGCGGCACCAGTTCCGGCACCCGGCCGGCGCGCGCGATTACGCCGGCGACGTCGCCGTTGCAGGCGAGCACCAGGCGCGCCCGCCGGGCCCGGCCGGCGAGCTCGGCAGGGGGGGTCTTGCGGGCGTCCAGCGCGTGCGTGCTGAAGCCGAACGGCAGCCCCAGCAGGTCCGCTGCGTCGGCGGCCACGCGCGCCGGGTCATGGGCGAAGTAACCGTGCACCGCGGCCACGCCGGTGCCGTCCAGCTGCCGGGCCACCGTCGCGGCCAGTGCCGCCGGCGGGGCGGGTGGCAGCAGCCGCACGTACGGCGCGACCTCGGCGATTGCGGGATGCGGCGCGCGGCCGTCGCCGGGTTTCAGCGCGAAGACCGGTCCGAGCATGCCGGCGCGGTGCAGCGCGACCAGCTCGTTGACGGCGAAGACCTCGGAGACCCGGGGCCACCCGGACAGGACGACGGCGACCTTACAGGTGCTCGACATGCTCGCCCTCCACCCGGTGCCTGGTGTCCAGCACGTACGCCGCGTCCGCGAGCAGGTCCAGGTCGAAGGCGTCGTGGTCGGTGACCAGCACCACCACGTCGGCCCGGTCCACCTCGGCCGGGGTCAGCGGCACCCGCCGGACCGGCCGCTCGGCGAGGACGTCCTCGACCACGTGCGGGTCGGCGACGGCGACGTTGGCCCCCTCGCGCAGCAGCTGGTCGACCAGGGTGACCGCTGGCGACTCGCGCGCGTCGCTGGAGTTGCGCTTGTAGGCCAGGCCGAGGACCAGCACGTCGGCTCGGGACAGCGCGGTCCCGCGCCGGTTCAGCCCGCGGACGATCCGCGACAGCACGTAGTCGGGCATGTGGGCGTTGACGTCGTTGGCCAGTTCCACGAACCGGAACGACCGGCCCAGGCGCTGGCGTACTGTCCAGGACAGGTAGCTGGGGTCGATCGGCAGGCAGTGACCACCCACCCCGGGTCCGGGGGCGAACCGCATGAACCCGAACGGCTTGGTCGACGCGGCGTCGATCGCCTCCCAGATGTCGATGCCGAGGTCGGCCGCGAACATCGCCAGCTCGTTGACCAAGGCGATGTTCACGTGCCTGAAGGTGTTCTCCAGCAGCTTGGCCAGCTCGGCGGAACGCGGCGAGGAGACCCGGACGGTGGAGTCGACGATGTCGCGGTAGAACGCCTCCACCGCCTCGGTCGACGCCTCGTCGATGCCGGCCACGATCTTGGGCGTGGTCGCCAGCGTCCAGACCGGGTTGCCCGGGTCGATCCGCTCCGGGCTGTAGCCCACCAGGAAGTCGGTGCCGGCGACCAGGCCCGACCCGGCCTCCAGCAGCGG
>DASSLY010000104.1:0-26220 GCA_035689185.1 Dermatophilaceae bacterium | reverse complement strand
GCCGGCGGAGGATCCGCTGGACCTGCTCACCTACCTGCGGCCGAGCCGGTATGCGGAGTCGGATCGCCTTGCCGTCGTGGCCCGTTCGGAGTTCGCCGGGCTGGAGGGCACCGAGCTGCTGCGCTCGGTGGCGTCCTGGGTCGGCGAGCGGCTGCTCTACGTCAGCGGGGCCAGCCGGGTCGTCGACAGCGCGGTGGACACGCTGCTGTCCGGGCAGGGGGTCTGCCGTGACTTCACCCACCTGCTCATCGCGCTCCTCCGGGCCCGGGACGTCCCGGCGCGGATGGTGGCCGTGTACGCGCCCGGCCTGAAGCCGATGGACTTCCACGCGGTCGCCGAGGCCTACGTCGACGGGCGGTGGCTGGTCGCGGACGCCACCCAGCTGGCACCCCGGCGGTCGCTGCTGCGGATCGCCACCGGCCAGGACGCCGCCGACACCGCGTTCCTGTCCGCCTACGGCGGGGGCCTGCGGCTGGTGGGCATGCAAGTCAGTGCGGTCGTGGACGGGGAGCTGCCGGTCGACGACCAGGGGGAGCTGCTCAGCCTCGGCTAGCTGAGCCGTCGGGGGATGGAGTTCCTGTCGCCGACGCGTCGGCGTGTCGCCGCCACCTCGAACATCTGTTCGGTATGTTGTCCACATGGGTCGGTCCGACCGCCCCGCCCTCCACAGGCCGGCGTCCGGTGGATGCGGTCTGTCGGTGCTCGCCCCTAACGTCTGACCCGAGTCCGAGCGACCGGGTCGCAGGCAGACGGCAGACCACGACGGCCCCCTTGGGGCGGAGGAGCGGGTGAGGACATGGCGGTAGCCGACAAGGCCAAGTCGCTGGACACGGTGATGGCCCAGGTCGAGAAGCAGTTCGGCAAGGGCGCAGTGATGCGGTTGGGCGACAACGTCCGCCCGCCGATCGACGTCATCCCCACCGGCTCGATCGCCCTGGACGTGGCGCTGGGCATCGGCGGGCTGCCCCGGGGGCGGGTGGTGGAGATCTACGGGCCGGAGAGCTCGGGCAAGACCACGGTGGCGCTGCACGCCGTCGCCAACGCGCAGCGGGCCGGCGGGATCGCTGCGTTCATCGACGCAGAGCACGCGCTGGACCCCGACTACGCCAAGAAGCTCGGGGTGGACACCGACGCGTTGCTGGTCAGCCAGCCGGACACCGGCGAGCAGGCGCTGGAGATCGCGGACATGCTGATCCGCTCCGGCGCGCTCGACGTCATCGTCATCGACTCGGTCGCTGCCCTGGTGCCACGGGCCGAGATCGAGGGGGAGATGGGCGACAACCACGTCGGCTTGCAGGCACGGCTGATGAGCCAGGCGCTGCGCAAGCTCACCGGCGCCCTCAACACCACCGGCACCACCGCGATCTTCATCAACCAGCTCCGGGAGAAGATCGGGGTGATGTTCGGTAGTCCGGAGACGACCACGGGTGGCAAGGCGCTGAAGTTCTACGCCTCGGTGCGCCTGGACGTCCGCCGGATCGAGACGCTCAAGGACGGCTCCGACCCGGTCGGCAACCGGACCAGGGTCAAGGTGGTGAAGAACAAGGTGTCGCCGCCGTTCAAGCAGGCCGAGTTCGACATCATCTACGGCCAGGGCATCTCTCGCGAGGGCGGCCTCATCGACATGGGTGTCGAGCAGGGATTCGTCCGCAAATCCGGCGCCTGGTACACCTACGACGGCGACCAGCTCGGCCAGGGCAAGGAGAACGCCAGGTCGTTCCTGCGCGACAACCCCGACCTGGCCGACGAGCTGGAGAAGCGGATCAAGGAGAAGCTCGGCGTCGGCCCGCAGGTGGACAAGCCGGCGGACCCCCAGGTGGGCGGGTTCCCGGGTGTCCGGGACGCCGTCGGCTCAGGACTCGACGTGCCGGTCGAGTTCTGAGCCGCGCCGGAACCCTTCGGGTCGCATGGACTTCGCGGTTGTGACAGCACCCCACCGGACGGCGGCCGCCCATTCCTCCTCGACCCAGGACAGGGCGGCCGTCGCCGCGGCGGCGCTGGATCGGGCCCTCCGCGCCGCTCGCCAACGGCCGTTACGGCGCGAAGCGGCGCCGCCACGCACTGCAGCGGCCTCGGTGCCGCCCCCCCCGGACCCGGCTGCCCAGGACGGCGAGCCCGATCCGCACGAGGTGGCCCGGCAGATCGCGTTGCGGCAGCTCGCCCTGTCACCCCGCAGCCGGGCCCAGCTGTCCCGCAAACTTCGCGACCGGGGCTGCGACCCGGTGGTGGCCGACGCCGTGCTGGACCGGATGGCCGAGGTAGGCCTGGTCGACGACCAGGCCTACGCAGAGCTGCTGGTCAGGTCCCAGCAGGCCGCGCGTGGCCTGGCCAAGGGCGCGCTGGCGCAGCAGCTGCGCGCGAAGGGGATCGAGGAGGACCTGGTCCGCGACACGGTCGGCGCCATAGCGGAGGAGACCGAGCGGGACCAGGCGCATCGGCTGGTGGCGAAGAAGCTGAGAACGATGCACGGCGTGGACGCTTCGGTCCAGGCCCGCCGGCTGGGGGCCATGCTCGCGCGCAAGGGGTACCCGAGCGGCCTGTCCTGGTCGGTCGTTCAGGAAGCCCTCGCCGGGGCACCGGAGCACCAGCGCGACTGAGCCCGGCGGCACGGCCTGGGCCACGAGCCAGCCGCGAGCCCGGCGGCACGGCCTGGGCCACGAGCCAGCCGCGTGCCGGGCGGCACGGCCTGGGCCACGAGCCAGCCGCGTGCTGCTGCCCAGGCCGTACCCTGTTCCTGCCATGACCACCACGCCGAGGACGTACCAGGTCCGCACGCACGGCTGCCAGATGAACGTGCACGACTCACAACGGCTGGCCGGCTTGCTCGAGGCGGCGGGCTACGTCGACGTGGCCAGCCTTGCGCAGGCGCCGGACGCCGCCGACGTCGTCGTGTTCAACACCTGCGCGGTGCGGGAGAACGCCGACAACAAGCTGTACGGCAACCTGGGCCAGTTGCGTCCGGTGAAGCAGCGCCACCCGGGAATGCAGATTGCCGTCGGGGGTTGCCTGGCGCAAAAGGACCGGGCAACCATCGTGGACCGCGCGCCCTGGGTGGACGTCGTCTTCGGGACCCACAACATCGGCTCGCTGCCGGCCTTGCTCGACCGGGCCCGGCACAACCAGCGGGCCCAGGTGGAGATCCTGGAGAGCCTGCAGGTCTTCCCGTCCACCCTGCCGACCAAGCGGGACTCGGCATACAGCGCCTGGGTCAGCATCTCGGTGGGGTGCAACAACACCTGCACCTTCTGCGTCGTGCCCAGCCTGCGCGGCGGCGAGACCGACCGCCGGCCCGGCGACATCCTGGCGGAGATCCGAGCGCTGGTCGACCAGGGCGTGGTCGAGGTGACCCTGCTGGGACAGAACGTGAACACCTACGGGGTGGAGTTCGGTGATCGGCTGGCCTTCGGCAAGCTGCTCCGGGCCTGTGGCGAGGTCGACGGGCTGGAGCGGGTCCGGTTCACCAGTCCCCACCCGGCCGCGTTCACCGACGACGTCATCGACGCCATGGCGCAGACGGGCAACGTCATGCCGAGCCTGCACATGCCGCTGCAGTCCGGGTCCGACCGGGTGCTGAAGGCGATGAGGCGGTCGTATCGCAGCGAGCGGTTCCTGCGCATCCTCGACCGGGTCCGGGCCAGAATCCCCGAGGCCGCGATCACCACCGACATCATCGTCGGCTTTCCGGGCGAGACCGAGGCCGACTTCCAGGACACGCTGGCAGTGGTGCGGGCCGCCCGCTTCGCCAGCGCGTTCACGTTCCAGTACTCGGTTCGCGCCGGTACGCCGGCTGCCCGGATGCCGGACCAGGTCGCCAAGCCGGTCGTGCAAGACCGCTACGACCGCCTCGTCGCCGTGCAGGAAGAGCTGTCCTGGGCGGCGAACCGGGCGCTGGAGGGACAGCCGGTCGAGGTGCTCGTTGCGAACGGGGAAGGACGCAAGGACGCGGCGACCCGGCGGCTCTCCGGCCGGGCCAGGGACAACCGGCTGGTGCACTTCGCCGTGCCCGACTTCGCCGGCGGTGACCTCGAGCGTCCCCGGCCGGGGGATCTCGTCACGGTCGAGGTCACGTATGGCGCGCCGCACCACCTGGTCGCCGACGCGGGCTGCGCGCAGCGAGCGGGGACGTTCGCGATACGGCGGACGCGAGGCGGCGACGCGTGGCAGGACCAGCAGGCGGCGACGGCGGCACCGGTTACGAGGACCGCGACGGCGGCGACGACCGCGACGGCGGCACCGGTTACGACGGCCGCGACGGCCGCGACGCCTGTGCCGGCGGCAGCGGCACCGCTGGCGGCCCGCGCGCCGGTCAACCTGGGGATGCCCGGGCGTGGCCGGTTGAGCGTCGTCACGGGCCTCCTGCCCGGATGCGACAGCGCTGCGCGGCACGGCTGAGCCCTGCCATGTTGGTCGAGGCCGTGGTGGTGCCGGGTGCCCCCGCCCTGGTACCCGAGCTGATGGGGGCGGCCGCCGGCGAGCTGAGCCAGCTGCGCGGCGCCGCTATCCGCGCCCTGTCCCAGCTGACCGGCCGACTGTTGGTCACGCGGCGGGAGGGGCCCGTGCGGTTGGTCGTGCTCGGCCCGGGACGCGACGGCAGCCACGACCCCCGTGGCGAGGTGAGCTTCGTCCAGTTCGGCAAGGACGTGCGCGTTCCACCGCTGGCCCGCGACGTGCCCCCGGCCAGCGTGAACCTGCCGACTTCGGTGATGGTGGTCCGCTACCTGGTGAGCCGGGTCGGGCGGGCGCCAGACCGGCCCACCGGGGAGGCCTTCGACGGCGCCCACGTCCAGGGGTTGTGGGCCGGCGCGGAGTGGCTGACCGGCGGTCCGGTGCGCGCCGCGGAGGTGGGCCGGGAGCTAAGGGTCGACCCGCGGCCGGTCGGGCTGGTCCTGGTGGCCGACGGGGCGACCAGCCACGGTCCCAAGGCGCCGCGCGCCGAGGACTCCCGGGCCGGCCCCAGCGACGCCGCGATCTGGTCGGCACTGGCCTCCGGCGAGCCAGCAGCGCTGCGCGACGCCGACCTTGCCCTGTCGGCGCACCTGGGCGCCACCGGCCCGGCGATGTGGCCGGCGCTGATCGCGGCTTGTGCGGGCCGGCGCTTCCACGCCGAGCTGCTCTGGCAGGGCGCCCCCTACGGCGTCGGCTGGGCGGTGGCGTCCTGGCACCGCCGGCCGGTGGGGTGAGCGCACCCGCGGCTGCCGTCGCCCGCGGCGCCCCCACGTGAGGTCCTGGTGACGGGTCGGCCGGCGGTGCCGTCCCCGCCCCACCTCGGCCCCCCAGCGCAGCGCCTCCCGGAACGTGCGTCCCGGTGACGGGTTAGCCGGAGGTGTCGTCCCCGGCCCCCTTCGCCTCGACGCCGAGGGCTCCCTCGCCGGAGCTGCCGGCCTCGCTGGTGTACCCGCCGCCACCGCCGCCGGTGGCGTCCGTGTCGTAGCTGGCATCAGATGCCTGCGCCGCCACCTGCTGCGGGTTCGGCGGGCTCGGCGGGCTCGGCGGAGCGCTGGCGTCGGTCAGCTCGGCGGCGGTCGGCTGGTCGGCCTGGTCCTGCTCGGCGATCGACTCCCGGGCTGCCGCACCTGGGTCGCTCGGCGACGGGGTGGCGGCGGGGGCCGATGTGGGGTCCGACCCCACGCTGCCTTCCTCGTTGAGGTCGGTGTTGGCGAGGGTCTCCTGCGGCTGACCGGTGTCCGACATGGCCGTCTCCTCAAGGTTTCGGGCTGACCGGCTCCACCCTGCCATCGCTTCAAGCCGTCTGCGACACTGCGCAGATGCCGGACCCGGTCGCCGCCCCGACCGGTGCGTCCGCAGTCCTGCCGGTTGTCGCGGTCGTGGGACCCACGGCGACCGGGAAGAGCGAGCTGGCGCTGGATCTGGCCGAACGCCTGGGCGGGGAGATCGTCAGCGCGGACGCGTCCCAGTTGTACCGGGGCATGGACATCGGCACTGCCAAAGTCCCGCTCGACCGGCGCCGCGGCATACCGCACCACCAGCTGGACCTGCTGGAGGTGACCGAGGAGGCCAGCGTCGCGGCATACCAGCGGGAGGCGCGGACCGACGTCGGCCGGATCCGGGCGGCCGGCAAGCTGCCGGTCGTGGTCGGCGGGTCCGGGCTGTACGTGCGCGCGGTGCTGGACCGGCTGCAGATCCCTCCGACGGACGCGGACCTGCGCCGCGGGCTGGAGGAACAGCTGGCGACGGACGGCGTCGACGCGCTGTTCAGCCGGCTCGCGGCGCTCGACCCGTCGGCGGCTGCGGCGATCGGAGCACGCAACGGCCGCCGGATCGTCCGGGCACTGGAGGTGGTGCAGCTGACCGGGCAGCCCTTCCCGGCCACGATGCCCTCCCGCGAGTACGTCGCCCCGACCGTGACCCTCGGCCTGGAGCTGCCGCGCGACCGGCTGGACGAGCGCATCGGCGCGCGGGTGGTCCGGATGTGGGCCGACGGCCTGCTGGCCGAGGTGGCCGGACTGCTGGACCGGGGGCTGCGCGCGGGGCGGACCGCGTCCAGGGCGCTCGGGTACGCCCAGGCGGTGGCCCAGCTCGACGGGGTGCTCGACCGGGACCAGGCGGTCGCGGCGACCACCGCCGCGACGCGGAGGTTCGCGCGACGGCAGCAGTCCTGGTTCCGTGCCGATCCGC
Organism: Dermatophilaceae bacterium; assembly: GCA_035689185.1. Lineage (GTDB taxonomy): Bacteria > Actinomycetota > Actinomycetes > Actinomycetales > Dermatophilaceae > DASSLY01. The sequence goes on along the minus strand of DASSLY010000104.1, from coordinate 19,584 downwards.
GGGTCCGCTGGTTGCGCGCGGACGACCCGGACCTGCTCGCGACGGCGCTGGCACTGGTCGCCGCAGGAGACAATGGTCGCGATGGCTGAGCGACTGCGGTTCACCAAGGGGCACGGCACGGAGAACGACTTCGTCCTGGTGCCCGACCTCGAAGCGCGAGGCGACGTCACCGCCGAGCAGGTGCGCGCGCTGGCGGACCGGCGGGCCGGGGTCGGCGCCGACGGGGTGATCCGGGTGGTGCCGACGAGCGCTGCCGTCGAGGAGCACGTGCGAGCTCAGGCCGGCGCGGCCGCCTGGTTCATGGACTACCGCAACGCCGACGGCGGCGCCGTGGAGATGTGCGGCAACGGGGCCCGCGTGTTCGCGGCGTACCTGCGCCGGGAGGGCCTGGAGAGCGCCGACGAGTTCGCGATCGCCACCCGCGGCGGGATCAAGCTGGTCCGTTTCGAGGGCGACCTGATTGCCGTGAACATGGGCGACTGGCGGCTGGTCGACAGCAACGCGGCGGCGGGGCGCGGCTTCGACGCGATGGTGAAGGTTCGCGACCACGACCCCTTTCCCGGCCTGCGGCTGGACCTGGGCAACCCCCATGTCGTGGTGGCGCTCCCGGACACTGCCGACCTGGCCGGCCTGGACCTCGGCGCCGTTCCCGAGCTGAACCCCGTCGCGCCGCAGGGCAGCAACGTGGAGTTCGTCCGCCCGCTGGGTCCGGGGCACATACAGATGCGGGTGCACGAGCGCGGGGTGGGAGAGACCCGCTCGTGTGGCACCGGTGCGGCCGCAGCCGCGCTGGCCACCCGGTACTGGGCCCAGGGGGCCCAGGACGACACGTCATGGCGGGTCGACGTCCCGGGCGGCACTCTGCGGGTCCGTCCGCTGCCTGGCCAGCAGGTAGAGCTTGCCGGGCCGGCGGTCCTGGTCTTCGACGGCGAGCTGCTGGCCTAGCTCGTGACCATGCCCGGTGCGCTGTCCACCGCGCCGGCTTCGGTAGCCCGGTTGCCTGGCCCGAGTGCCGCCGGACGACCGGTAAACCGGCAGGATCGACCGGATATATCCGGTCGATCCCGCGCGGTTCCGGGCGGTCAGGTGACCCACGATCGTGCTCGTCCTCCGGCAGCGGTGTAGAGACCGACGGTCTAATCAGCCGACACCCGCAGAACCCGGTAACCCTTGGCGCTGGCGTGCCGGCTCGCGGCATACCCCTGGTCCATGAGCCACGCCTGCAACGAGTCGGCGCCCAGGTGCCGTTGGACGACCAGGTATGCCGCCGCCCCAGGTCGCAGTCGCGGCAGCCAGGTCTGCAACAGGTCGTGCAGCGCCGCCTTGCCGACGCGGATCGGGGGGTTTGACCAGATGGCGTCGAACTGGATTGCTGGCGGCACCTGGTCGACGGCGCGCACCCCCCGCAGCCCCAGGGCTGAGGCGTTGTCCCGGATCAGCTCCAGCGCCCGCCGGTTGACGTCGACCGCCCAGACCGTCGCCGCCGGTGCCAGCAGGGCCATGGTGAGCGCCAACGGACCCCAGCCGCAGCCGAGGTCGAGCAGGTCCCCGGTCGCCGGCGGGTCCGGAGCCTCCCGCAGCAGCACCGACGTCCCGAGGTCCAGCCGGTCCGGGCTGAACACGCCCCCCGCGGTCTTCACCGAGACGTCCCGCCCGGCCAGCCGGATGCGCAGCGCCCGGCGTGAGGCGTCGCCGGCCGGCTCGGCGGAGAAGTAGTGCTCAGCCATGACGGGGCCCACCGTACCCAGCAGGCATAAAGGGCTCGCGGGCCTCGTTCACCTCATGGAACTCTTGCAACGCACCGCAAGGGACCACGAAGGGAAACGATGACCGGCCGACCTGACCTGTTCGACACACGCGCCACCGCTCTCGCCGACGACGAGTGGCTGGAGGAGCTGGACGAGCCCGCCTACGACGGCGAGCAGCTGGATCGCGAGGAGCGGGCAGCGCTGCGGCGCGTCGCCGGGCTGTCCACCGAGCTCGAGGACGTCACCGAGGTCGAGTACCGCCAGCTGCGGCTGGAGCGGGTGATCCTCGCCGGCGTATGGACCGAGGGCAGCGCGGACGACGCGAAGAACTCCCTTCGCGAGCTGGCCGCCTTGGCCGAGACCGCCGGCTCCGCCGTGCTGGCCGGGGTGATCCAGCGCCGGGCCCGCCCGGATGCCGCCACCTACCTGGGCAGCGGCAAGGCGCAGGAGCTGCGTGACCTTGTCATCGCCGAGGGGGCCGACACGGTCATCGCCGACGGCGAGCTGTCCCCGGGTCAGCGGCGAGCGTTGGAGGACGTCGTCAAGGTCAAGGTCATCGACCGGACCGCGCTGATCCTGGACATCTTCGCCCAGCACGCCAAGAGCCGGGAGGGCAAGGCGCAGGTCGAGCTGGCACAGCTGGACTACCTGCTCCCGCGGCTGCGCGGCTGGGGCGAGTCGATGTCCCGGCAGGCCGGCGGCCGGGTGGCCGGTGGCGCCGGCATCGGCTCCCGCGGTCCCGGGGAGACCAAGATCGAGCTGGACCGCCGGCGCATCAACACCCGGATGGCCAAGCTGCGCCGCGAGATCAGGGCGATGAAGACCGGTCGGGACACCCGGCGGACCAGGCGCCAGGCGCATGCCGTCCCGTCGGTCGCGATCGCCGGATACACCAACGCGGGCAAGTCCTCCATCCTCAACCGGCTCACCGATGCCGGCGTCCTGGTGGAGAACCAGCTGTTCGCCACCCTGGACCCCACCGTGCGGCGCACCGAGACCGCGGACGGCCGGGTCTACACGCTCACCGACACCGTCGGCTTCGTGCGGTCCCTGCCGCACCAGCTCGTCGAGGCTTTCCGGTCCACCCTGGAGGAGGTCGGCGACTCCGACCTGGTGCTGCACGTCGTGGACGGGTCGCACCCCGACCCCGAAGGCCAGTTGAGCGCCGTCCGGGCGGTGCTGGCCGAGGTCGGCGGCGACCGGCTCAAGGAGATCGTCGTCGTGAACAAGGTCGACGCTGCCGACCCCGCCGCCGTCGACCGGCTGCTCCGCCACGAGCGGCACGCGGTAGCCGTCTCCGCCCGCACCGGCCAGGGCATCGCCGAGCTCCAGCGGCTGGTCGCCGACGAGCTGCCCCACCCCGACGTCGAGGTCTCCGTGCTGCTGCCGTACGAGCGGGGCGACCTGGTGCACCGGCTGCACCGGGAGGGGGAGATCCTCACCAGCGAGCACACCCCGCACGGCACCCGGGTCGAGGCCAAGGTGAACCCGACCCTGGAGGGCGCGCTCGCGGCATACCGGGTCTGAGCGGGGCTGGACGAGGCCCCGGCCGCGCCGCCACCGCGGCATACCCTTGCTCGGTGACCGACCTGGCCGACCTGCTGCGTGCGGCGGTCGACCACATCGGCGGGGTCGAACGGCCCGGCCAGCAGCAGATGGCCGAGGCCGTGCAGGGGGCCGCCGCCACCGGCGAGCACCTGCTGGTGCAGGCGGGCACCGGGACCGGCAAGTCGCTGGGTTACCTGGTCCCCGGCGTGGTGCACGCCATCGACACCGGGCACCCCCTGGTGGTCGCCACCGCCACCATTGCGCTGCAGTCCCAGGTCGTCGACCGGGACCTGCCGCGGCTGGCGGCCGCGCTCGAACCGCACCTGGGCCGCCGTCCCACGTACGCGATGGTCAAGGGCCGGCGAAACTACCTGTGCCGGCACAAGCTGGCCGGTGGCTTCCCGGACGAGGACGAGGACAGCCTGCTGTCGGTCGGTGCCGTTGACGCGGCGAGGTCGGCCAGGTCGCAGCTGGGTGGGGAGGTCGTCCGGGTGCGGGAATGGGCCGAGGTCACCCAGTCCGGGGACCGCGACGAACTGGTTCCCGGGGTGTCCGAGCGTGCCTGGCGGCAGGTGTCGGTCTCCGCTCACGAGTGCCTGGGCGGACGGTGCCCGCAGCTGGGCGAGTGCTTCGTCGAGCGCTCCCGCGAGGTGGCCCGCGACGTCGACGTCGTCGTCACCAACCACAGCTTCATGGCGATCGACGCGTTCGAGGGCCGGCAGATGCTGCCCGAGCATGACCTGCTCGTGGTCGACGAGGGCCACGAGCTGGTCGACCGGGTGACCTCGACCATCACCGACGAACTGACCGGGGCGATGGTGCAGGCGGCCGCGCGCAAGGCCGGCCGGCTGGCCGGCACCGAGTCGGTCGGGGCGATGGTGGAGGCCGGGGAGTGGCTCGGCCAGGCGCTGGACGGCTGCGCCGAGGGCCGGCTGCTGTCCCTACCCGATGCCCTGGCGCTCGGCCTGACCCGGGTCCGCGACACCGCGCGGGCCGTGCAGAGCGCGCTCAAGCCGGACCGCTCGGCCGGCGCCGATGCCGCCGAGGGCACGGACGGCGCCCGCTCGGTGGCTCGCGCCGCCGTCGACGAGGTGTTCGAGAACGCCGAACGGGTCTTGGCGGAGCGCGACCTGGACGTGGTCTGGGTGAGCACGGACCCCCGTCGGGGAGCGGTGCTGCGGGTCGCGCCGATGTCGGTCTCGATGCTGCTCCGCGAGCGGGTGTTCAGCGAGCGCACCCTGGTCGTGACGTCCGCGACGCTTGAGCTGGGCGGCTCGTTCGAGCCGGTCGCGTCCTCGCTGGGGCTGCTCGGCGACGGCGCGCCGGCCTGGCGGGGGCTGGACGTCGGCAGCCCGTTCGACTACCCGCGGCAGGCGATCGCCTATGTCGCCAAGCACCTGCCAGCCCCCGGCCGCGACGGCATCTCCGAGGCCGCGCTGGAGGAGCTGGCGACGCTGGTCGAGGCGGCGGGCGGGCGGACCCTGGGGCTGTTCTCCTCGATGCGGGCCGCCCAGCGAGCCACGGAGGCGTTGCGGGAGCGGCTGCCCGGCCTGCCGTTGCGGTGTCAGGGGGAGGACCAGACCGCCACGCTGGTACGGGAGTTCGCCCGCGACGCGCCGACCTGCCTGTTCGGGACGCTGTCGCTGTGGCAGGGCGTCGACGTGCCGGGCCCGGCCTGCCAGCTCGTGGTCATCGACCGGATCCCGTTCCCCCGGCCCGACGACCCGCTGACCTCGGCTCGGTCGCAGGCGGTCGCGCGGGCCGGGGGCAACGGGTTCATGGCGGTCTCCGCCACTCACGCCGCGCTGCGGCTGGCCCAAGGAGCCGGCAGGCTGGTCCGACGTGGCGAGGACCGCGGGGTGGTCGCCTTCCTGGACTCACGGCTGATGACCGCCCGGTATGCCGGGTTCCTCCAGCGCTCGTTGCCGCCGTTCTGGCCCACCGCGGACAAGGCGCTGGTGCTGGCGGCGCTGCGCCGGCTGGACGAGACCGCGGGCGAGCCGCTGCCGGTGGAGGAGCCCAGGCTGCGGGGGCTCGGCGGCGCGGTGGACCTCGCCGTCGCGCCTCCTGCCGCCAGGGCGGAGTTCACCTGGACGGTGGCCGCCGACGACCGGCTGCGGGCGTCCGTGGCCGCCGGCGCGAGCCTGCCCGAGCTGGCGGACGGCCTGGACGTCGATCCCGCCGTCGTCGCAGCCCGGTTGCGCCAGCTCGGCCTGGAGCTCGCCGACCCGACGTTCAGCTTCGGCTGAGCCGGCGCGGTGAGCGGACCGCATACCGCGACTGTCGCAGCGGCGTGACAGGCTTCCGCCATGGCCGAGGTCTCGCCGCTGGTCCTGGTGACCGGACCCGAGACGCTGCTCGCCGAGCGTGCGGTGGCGGGCAGCCTGGCCGCGCTCCGGGACCGGGCGCCGGACCTGGAGGTGGTTCGGCTGACCGCGGCGGGCTACCAGCGGGGGGCGCTGGCGCTGGAGGCCAGCCCGTCGCTGTTCGGCGGGGACAAGGCCGTCGTGGTGCAGGACGCCGACGAGCTCGACGACGCGCTGCAGCAGGACCTGCTGGACTACCTGGCCGCGCCCGCGCCGGACACCACCCTGGTGGTCGTCCACAAGGGTGGCGTGCGCGGCAAGAAGGTCCTCGACGAGCTCAAGCGGCGCGGTGCGCGCCTCGTCGACTGCCCCCCGGTGAAGACCGACCGGGACAAGCGCGACTTCGTCACCGGGGAGTTCCGCGGCGCCGGCCGGAAGGTGACCGGAGAGGCGGTTGTCTCCCTGGTCGAGGCGGTCGGCAAGGACCTGCGGGAGCTGGCCGCCGCCTGTGCCCAGCTGGTCGCCGACACGGCCGGCACCGTGGACGTGGGAGTGGTCGAGCGGTACTACGGCGGCCGGGTGGAGGCGACGGGCTTCCGCGTCGCCGACGCCGCGGTCGCCGGTGACCCGGCCGAGGCGCTGCGCCTGCTGCGTCACGCGATCGCGAGCGGGCTCGACCCGGTGCCGATCGTCGCGGTGCTGGCCAGCACGCTGCGGACCCTGGTCAGGGTCGGCGCCGCCGGGCGCGGCCGTTCGGCCGACGTCGCCCGGCAGCTCGGGCTGGCGCCCTGGCAGGTGGACAGGGCCCGGCGTTCCCTGGTCGGCTGGTCCCCGGACGGGCTGGGCCGGTCCATCCAGGCGGTGGCGGCCGCCGACTTCGACGTCAAGGGCGGCGGACGCGACCCGGTGTATGCGGTGGAGCGGGCGATCCTCGTCATCACCGCGCAGCGGGCGGGCAGCTGATCCAGCGTTTTGGCCGGGTCCGCGCGCCGCTGGTAGATTGGGTGGTTGCGTGCCCGCACGCCATCGTCCCTGCGTGCCAGCGCCTCCCGAACCGTGCAGAGAGAGTTCCTTCGTGGCCAACATCAAGTCCCAGATCAAGCGGATCAAGACCAACGCCAAGCGCACCGAGCGCAACAAGGCGGTCAAGAGCGAGCTGCGCACCTGGATCCGCAGGTTCCGGGAGGCCGCCGCGACGGGCGACCAGGCGGCCGCGGCCGCCGCGTTGCGCACGGCGTCGGTGAAGCTGGACAAGGCCGTGTCGAAGGGCGTCATCCACAAGAACAACGCGGCCAACCGCAAGTCGGCGATGGCGAAGCGGGCCAACAGCCTCTGAGCGTCCCGCCGGTGCGGGACGTGCCCCGTGGGCCGTCCCGGTGGACAACGACCCGTGGGTCGCGCCGCCGGTACAGTCCCGGCCATGGGCTTCCCCCCGCCGCTCGCCGCCGGCCTCCTCGCGGTCCTGCTCGGGGTCGACTGGTACGCCGCGTGGTCGGGTCGCCGGCGGCTGGAGGAGCTGGTCCGGCCCTATGTCACGCTGGCGCTCACGCTGACAGCGCTGTCCCTGGGCCTGGTTCGTGCCGCCGGCGGCTGGGCCGTGCTCGTCGCCCTCGTCCTGGCAGTCGCGGCGGATGCGCTGTCGGTCATGCCCGGCATCGCGGCGTTCGGCCTGACCATGACCGCCCGCGTGCTGTCGCTGCTCGGTGTGGTCGTCGGCGTCCAGCAGGCCGGCCCGTCCTCCCGCTGGGGCATGGCGGCGGCGTTCCTGGTCGCCGTAGCCGTCTTCGCCACGGCCGGGCGCCGGCTGGCCTGGGCCGCCGTCGCGGAGGCCGGCAGCGGGCTGGGGGTCGCGCTCATGGTCTTCGGCGCCGTGCTCGGCGCCCTGGTCGTCGTCGCCGCCGGGTCGCTGGACCCCCGGTTCGTGGCGGCATCCGTGCTACTGGTCCTGTCCTTCCTGGTGGCCGGCGCGCACCGGTTCCTCGGCCCGCGGCCGCAGGCCCGGTTCGTGGTCGCCGTCACCGGCCAGCTGGGAATGGCGATGATCGCCTGGGGGGCACTGCGCTAGCCTGTCCCCATGCGGTGCCGGCTGCTCCTTCTCGGGCCGCGTTGACCTCGGCGGACGTCGACGCGGCAACCCCTCCTGCGTGAGGGGCTTTTTTGTGTGCTGACCCGCAGTGAGCAAAGGACGGCGAGAACGATGACCGACACCCCGCACCGCTACACCGCGGAACTGGCCGGGCGGATCGAGGTGGCCTGGCAGGACCGGTGGGAGGGCGAGGGGACCTTCCACGCCCCGAACCCGGCCGGCCCGTGGGCCGATCCCGCCGGCGTCGCCGGCCGGCCGAAGCTGTACGTGCTGGACATGTTTCCCTACCCCTCCGGTGCCGGGCTGCACGTCGGCCACCCGCTGGGCTACATCGCCACCGACGTCTACGCGCGCTTCCAGCGGATGTGCGGCAGCAACGTGCTGCACTGCCTGGGGTACGACGCGTTCGGGCTGCCGGCCGAGCAGTACGCGGTGCAGACCGGCCAGCACCCACGCAAGACAACCGAGGACAACATCGTCGTGATGAAGCGGCAGCTCCGCCGCCTGGGCCTGGGCCACGACGACCGCCGCGCGGTCGCGACGACGGACGAGCAGTTCTACCGGTGGACCCAGTGGATCTTCCTGACCATCTACAACAGCTGGTATGACGAGTCGCTGGGCCGGGCGCGGCCGGTCGAGGACCTGGTCGCCGAGTTCGAGTCCGGCGCCCGCCGGACGTCGACCGGCGCCGCCTGGTCGTCGCTGAGCCAGGACGAGCGGCGCGGCGAGGTCGACGCCCGACGGCTGGCCTACATGTCCAACGCGCCGGTGAACTGGTGCCCCGGGCTGGGGACGGTGCTGGCGAACGAGGAGGTCACCGCCGACGGCCGGTCCGAGCGCGGCAACTTCCCGGTGTTCAAGCGGGACCTGCCCCAGTGGATGATGCGGATCACCGCATACGCCGACCGGCTGGTCGACGACCTGGATCGGCTGGACTGGCCGGAGCAGGTCAAGCTGATGCAGCGCAACTGGATCGGCCGGTCCGCGGGCGCGCGCGTCAGCTTCCCGGTGGACGGCGACGGTGCCATCGAGGTGTTCACGACCCGGCCCGACACACTCTTCGGCGCCACGTTCATGGCGCTGGCTCCCGAGCATCCGCTGGTCGACTCCCTTGTCCCGCAAGGGGACTGGCCGAGGGGCACGCGGCCCGCGTGGACCGGTGGGCACGCCACGCCCGCGACCGCTGTCGCGGCATACCGGCTCGCGGCCTCGCGCAAGAGCGAGGTCGAACGACAGAGCGAGGGACGAGCAAAGACAGGCGTGTTCACTGGCGGCTACGCCACGAACCCGGTGACCGGCCGGCCCATCCCGGTGTTCGTCGCCGACTACGTCCTCATGGGCTACGGCACCGGCGCCATCATGGCGGTGCCCGGCCAGGACGTGCGTGACTGGGAGTTCGCGACAGCGTTCGACCTGCCCATCGTCCGGACGGTGCAACCGCCGGAGGGCCACCCGGATGACCAGGCGTACGTGGGCGAGGGCCCCGCGGTCAACTCGGCCAACCCGGAGCTCTCGCTGAACGGGATGGCCGTCGCCGAGGCGAAATCCGCGATCATCGACTGGCTGGAGCGCAAGGGGATCGGCGAAGGCACCATCACCTACAAGCTGCGCGACTGGCTGTTCTCCCGGCAGCGCTACTGGGGCGAGCCGTTCCCCATCGTCTATGACGAGTCCGGCGCCGCGATTGGGCTGCCCGAGTCGATGCTGCCGGTGCACCTGCCCGAGGTCGGCGACTACTCGCCGCGGACCTTCGACCCCGACGACGCGCACTCCATGCCGGAGCCGCCGCTGTCCCGCGCGACCGACTGGGTCGACGTCGAGCTGGACCTGGGCGACGGTCCGAAGAAGTACCGCCGGGAGACCAACACCATGCCGAACTGGGCCGGTTCATGCTGGTACGAGCTGCGGTACCTGGACCCGGCGAATCACGAGACGTTCGTCGACCCCGAGGTCGAGCGGTACTGGATGGGGCGTGCCACCGACGGCGACCCCGGCGGCGCCGACCTGTACGTCGGCGGGGTCGAGCACGCCGTGCTGCACCTGCTCTACGCCCGCTTCTGGCACAAGGTGCTGTTCGACCTGGGCCACGTCAGCTCGGAGGAGCCGTTCCGAAAGTTGTTCAACCAGGGCTACATCCAGGCCTACGCCTTCCGGGACGGCCGCGGCCAGGTGGTCCCGGCAGCGGAGGTGGAGGAGCGTGACGGCGGTTACGCCTGGCACGGAGAGGTGGTGTCTCGCGAGTACGGGAAGATGGGCAAGTCGCTGAAGAACGTCGTCACCCCGGACGAGATGTTCGCCGCCTACGGCGCCGACACGTTCCGGGTCTACGAGATGTCGATGGGCCCCCTGGACGTGTCCCGCCCCTGGGAGACCCGCGCCGTCGTCGGCGCTCAGCGGTTCCTGCAGCGGTTGTGGCGCAACGTCGTGGACGAGGAGACAGGGGCGCTTCGGGTCGTCGACGAGGCGCTGGACGTCGCGACGAACCGGTTGCTGCACAAGACGATCCAGGCGGTCAGCGATGACTACGCGGGGCTGCGCTGCAACACCGCCATCGCCCGGCTGATCGAGCTGAACAATGCCCTGACCAAGCTGGACGCAGTGCCGCGGCACGCGGCCGAGGCGATCGTGCTGATGACCGCTCCGGTCGCGCCGCACATAGCCGAAGAGCTCTGGGCGCGCCTGGGTCATGCGGGGACGTTGACCTACCACCCGTTCCCCGTCGCGGATCCGCTGTTCCTGGTCGAAGAGACGGTCACAGCCGTGGTGCAGGTGAAGGGGAAGGTCCGTGATCGGATAGAGGTGCCGGCGAGCATCGGCGAGGACCAGTTGCGCGACCTGGCCCTGGCCAGCCCGCGGGTTGTCGCCGCCCTGGCCGGGTCGGCCGTGCGGACCGTCGTCGTGCGTGCCCCGAAGCTGGTGAACGTGGTGCCGGCCTGAGCGGCCGGTAGCCTGCTCGGGGTGAGCGTCGCGGTCGTCACCGACTCCACGGCATACCTGCCGGCGGAGCTGGCCGCGACCTACGGCGTGCGGGTGGTGCCACTGCACGTCGTCCTCGGCGGCAGGTCCTATGACGAGGGGACCGAGGTCTCCACCGCCGAGATCGCCGCTGCACTGAGAAGGTTCACCCCGGTGACCACCTCGCGCCCCACGCCGCAGGCCTTCCTGAAGGCCTACCGGTCGGCCGCCGAGGCCGGCCTGACGGGCGTCGTGTCGGTGCACCTGTCCGCCGACCTGTCCGGGACGGTCGAGGCAGCAGCCCTGGCCGCGGCCCAGTCCGCGATGCCGGTGCAGGTCGTCGACTCCCGTTCGATGGGCATGGGGATGGGCTACGCAGTGGTGTCGGCGGCGCAGCTCGCGGCCGCCGGGGCTTCACTCGGCGCGGTTGCGGCTGCTGCCCGTTCGAGAGCGGCCGCGTCACGGGTCTACTTCTACGTCGACACGCTGGAGCACCTTCGCCGCGGCGGGCGGATCGGCGCTGCCTCGGCGCTGCTGGGGTCGGCGCTGGCGATCAAGCCCCTGCTTCAGCTGCGCGACGGCCGGATCGAGCCGGTCGAGCGAGTGCGCACCGCCAACCGCGCCCTGGCGCGCCTGGAGGACCTCGCGGTCGCGGGCATCCCTGCGGCGCAACGGGTGGACGTGGCGGTGCACCACCTTGACGCCCTGGACCGGGCGCAGGCGCTCGCCGACCGCTTGCGCGGCCGGTTGCACGTCGAGGTCGACCTGGTCGAGCTCGGCGCGGTCGTCGGTGCCCACGTCGGGCCGGGGACGATCGCCGTCGTCGTGTCCCCCCGGCCGGCGAACCCCCCGTGACCTGGCTGGCCTCGCCCTGGGTCGTCGTCGGCGCGGCGTCGCTGGTCGCCTTCTTCGTCGGCGCCCTGAGCCCGGCCACCATCATCGCCCGGGCCCTGCGGGGGGACCTGAGCCAGGGCTCGGGCAATCCCGGAGCGACCAACGCCGGACGGGTGCTGGGACTGAAGTGGGGGGTGGTCGTGGCCGTCCTCGACGTCGCCAAGGGGTTCGTTCCCACCGTCCTGGCCCTGCTGATGCTGGGACGGTTGGTCGCCTACGCGGTCGGCGGGGCGTGCGTGCTGGGCCACATCGTGTCGCCGTACCTGCGCGGCCGAGGCGGCAAGGGGGTGGCCACCTGCCTCGGTGCAGTGCTGGCCGTCTTCCCGTGGCTGGCGCTGGCGATGGTGGTGGTGTTCGCGTTGCTGCTGTGGCGGCTGCGCTGGGTCGCCGGGGCATCCGTGGTCTGCTGCCTACTGCTCGGGCTGTATGCCGCCGCGTGGCCGCTGCCGGAACCGGTTCTTGCCGGGCGGGTCTGGGGTGTCGGCCTGGCCCTGCTCGTCATCGGCCGTCACCACGCGAACATCCGGTCCTGGGCGGGACACCGGCTCGGCTGAGTTGTCCACATCCCTCCGGCGGGCTTCGGCGCCGTCCACAGCGTCCGGTGCGACGAGTTGGCCTGCGACGCCAGCCTCCCTAGCGTCTCGGGCATGCCGACCCGACGACCCGCTGCCGACGACCCGCCGCCCCGGGCTGTGGCCATCCTCGGGCAGGCCGAGCCCGGCGCGGGAGGCCGGCCGCCGACCGGGCAGCTGATCAGTGGGGGCTGGGTGCCCGACCCGTGGCCGCGTAACCCGGGCCGGTCCCGGGACCGGGCGCAGGGGCGGGCGCCAGCCGGACGCGACGGCACCGGCCGGCACCGTCGCGTCCGGCCGCCGCTGCTCGCCGTGCCGTCCTCCCTTCGGGGTGCCCGGACCCGGCCCCGGCTGGTGGCGGTTGCGGGTGTCCTGCTCATCGTGCTGGCGGCCGCTCTGGTGCTCGGCGTTCGAGTCGCCTTCGCGACCTCGGCCGCGCAACCGGAGCCGGTGCCCAGCGTGGCGGCGACCCCGAGCGGGCTCACCCGGCGGTCCGTCCCAGCGGCGTTCGCGTCGGCCACGGGGGCGGCGACGCCCTCGACCGCCGTCACCCTGTCCTCGGGCATGGTCGTCCACGTGGTCGTCCATGTGGTCGGTCAGGTGCGTCGGCCGGGGGTGGTTCGGCTGCCGCCCGGGGCGCGTGTGCTCGACGCCGTGCGGGCAGCCGGTGGCCCCACGACGCGAGCCGACCTGGCGCGGCTGAACCTGGCCCGCGTCCTCCTCGACGGCGAACAGGTGCAGGTGCCTCGCCCGGGCGAGCAGATCCCGGCAGCGCCGGCCGTCGGCGGCCCGGCCCCTCCCGGAGGCGCTACGCCGGCCGGCGCCCTGGTGAACCTGAACACCGCTGATCGCAGCGCCCTGGACACCCTGCCGGGCGTCGGTCCGGTGCTGGCCCAACGCATCCTCGACTGGCGCACCCAGCACGCCCGGTTCAGCAGCATCGACGAGCTCGGGGAGGTGAGCGGCATCGGTGACAAGCTCCTCGCCCAGCTCGCCCCCAAGGTCACCCTGTGACATCCGGTGCCGCGCCGACGGCGACCCCAACGCCGCCATCGGGTCCCGCGGACTCGCCGACGCGCCCGACCCGGTGGGGGCGTCGGCTCCGGTGGCGGCGTCTGACCCGGTGGGGGCGTCGGCTCCGGTAGGGGCCTCCGATCCGGTGGCGGCGTCGGCTCCGGTGGCGGCGTCTGACCCGGTGGGGGCGTCCGACCCGCGCCCCGGGAGGCGCCCTGCTGGCCCCGACTCGCGAGCCGACCTGCGCATGTTGCTGCCCGCGCTGGTCTCGTGGGCTGCCGTGGCCGGTGCACTTTCCTGGTCGCCGCCGACAGTGGTTCGGCTCGGTTTGGGCTGCACGGCAGGGGGGATCCTCCTGCTGCTCGTCTCGGTCCGGCCGGGCGTCGCGACCTGCGATGTTCCGCTGGCCCGGTTGCCTGCCGAGCCCGGGCGGAGCCGACGGCGGCGAGCGCGGCTCTCACTCACCTTGCTGCTGACCGGGGCCAGCCTGCTGGCGGTGGCGGCGCACCTGACCATCCAGACCGCAGGGTTGGTGCCGGAACTGGCCGCCGAACGCGCGACAGCGACCCTCGACGCCGTGGTGAGTGCCGACCCCCGGCGACTGCCGTCGCATGGCCCCGCGGCAGAACCTCTGGTGTTGGTGCGGCTGACAGTGGAGCGAGTGAGCGGACGCGGGTCCCGCAGCGGCGCCGCCTCACCGGTACTGCTGTTCGGCGACCCGTCGTGGCTTTCGCTGCGGTGGCAGGAGCGGGTCCGGGTGGTGGGCCGCCTGGCTCCCTCGGACGGCGGCGACGTGGTCGCGGTGGTGACGCCGATCCGGCCGTACGTGGTGCTGGAGCAGCCCGGGTGGGTAGCCGTGGCCGCGGAGCACGTGCGGTCCGGCCTGCGGGACGCTGCGAACCCGTTGCCGGCGGACGCGCGCGGGCTGCTGCCCGGGCTGGTCATCGGCGACCGCAGCCGGACCCCGCCCGGCCTCACCGCGGCGATGCAGCAGACCGGGCTGAGCCACCTGGACGCGGTCAGCGGGTCCAACGTGACCATGGTGCTGGCGGCGGGGCTGAGCCTTTGCCGGCTCATCGGCATCGCACGGCGCTGGCGCCCGTTCGTCGCCTTGGTCGTGCTCGCTGGGTTCGTCGTCGTCGCCAGGCCGGAGCCCAGTGTGCTCCGCGCTGCCGCGATGGGTGCGGTCGGGCTCGCCGGCATGCTCGGGTCGCGCCGCCGGGTGGGGCTGCCCGCCTTGTCGGCGGCGGTCGTGCTGCTCCTGTGGACGGACCCGTGGCTGGCCCGGTCCTACGGCTTCGCCCTGTCCGCGCTGGCGACCCTGGGCCTGCTGGTCTTCGCCAGGCCGTGGGGGGACTGGTTCGCCGCGCGGCTGCCGCGCCGGTTGCGGTGGTTCGGTCCGGCGCTGGCGATCCCGGTGGCGGCACAGGTCGTGTGCGGCCCGGTCGCCGTGCTGTTGCAGGGGTCGGTGTCGCTCATCGGCATTCCCGCGAACCTGATGGCGGCGCCGCTGGTCGGGCCCGCCACGGTGCTCGGCGTGGCGGCCGCGCTGGTGGCCCTGGTGTCGGCCCCCGCAGCCGTGGCTTTGGCCTGGCCGGCCGGGATGGCGGCACAGGGAATCGCGGTCATCGCGCGGACGGCCGCGGACGCGCCGATGGGCCAGCTGCCGTGGCCTGCTGGGGTTGGCGGCTCCCTGCTTCTGGCCGGGGCGAGCCTCACGCTGCTGGTCGGCTGGCCGTGGCTGGCGCGCCTCGTCCGGCAGCGACCGCTGCGATGCCTCGCCGCGGTTGCGCTTGCGACCGCCGCGGCCTGGCCGACCACGTCCGTGGGCTGGCCGCCCTCCCGCTGGCAGTTCGTTGCCTGCGACGTCGGCCAGGGGGACGGCCTCGTCCTGGCGGCCGGACCAGGTCGTGCCGTGGTGGTCGACACCGGCCCCGACCCGGCTCTGATCGACCGCTGCCTGGACCGGCTCGGCGTTCAGGTCGTCGAGGCGGTGGTCATCACCCACTTCCACGCGGACCATGTTGACGGCCTGCCGGGAGTGATCCGGGGCCGCCGCGTGGGTCAGGTCCTGGTGGGCCCGGTGGACGACCCACCGTTCCAGGTACGGGAGGTGCTGTCGTGGGCAGGCCATGCGGGGATCCCGGTGCGGCGGCTCCTCGCCGGCGACCGCGTGCGCTGGGGGGACGTTGCCGCCGAGGTCATCTGGCCGGCCAGGGTGCTCCACGACGGCTCGGTGCCGAACAACGCCAGCCTGGTGCTGAGCGCTTCCGTGGGTCGGCTTCGCCTGATGTTGCTCGGGGACGTGGAGGTGGCGGCGGCCCACCAGGTGCTGCTCGACCTGCGCCGGCGGGCCGGAGGCGACGCGACGGCGCAGGTCGACGTGCTCAAGGTCGCCCACCACGGGTCCCGGCTGCAGGACGACGGGCTGCTGGCCGCGGTGGCCGCGCCGCTGGCGGTGATCAGCGTCGGGGCGGGCAACAGCTACGGGCACCCCTCGCCCCGGACGCTGGACCAGTTGCGATGGACCGGCCACACGGTGCTGCGGACCGACGAGGCAGGCGACATCGCCGTGGACCGCGACGACCGGGGGCTTGTCCGCGTGCTCACGTCACGGAGGCCACCGTGACCGTGTCAGCCCAGCAGCGCCGCGGTGACCAGCAACGCGGGGACCGACAGGATGGTGGTGACGAAGATGGAGTCCCGGGCCAGGACCGTCGCCTGTCCGTACCTGGTCGCGTACACGAAGATGTTCTGCGCGGTCGGCAGGGCCGCGACCACGACGACCGCCAGCAGCGCGTGGCCGCTCAGGCCGAAGGCGCGGCCGAGCAGGTACGCCAGGCCTGGGTGGACGACCAGCTTGAGCCCGCAGACCACGCCGAGCTCGACGACGTCCCCTCCCGCGATGGGGCGGGGGCCCAGTCGCAAGGAGACGCCGTACGCGAGCAGGACGCTGGGAATCGCCATGGCGGCGATGAGGTCAAGTGACCCGGTCACGGCCGTCGGTGCGGTCCAGCCCGTGACCGCCCACAGCAGGCCGACGAAGCAGGCGACGGTGACCGGGTTTCGCAACGGCGTGGTCACCGTCCGAGCCGCCGCGGACCAGAACGCTGGACGGTCTCCACCTTCACGCCTGGCCGAGGCGTCCAGCAGTGCCAGCGCCAGCGGGGTGACCACGCTGAGCTGCAGGACAATCAGGGGCGCCACGGCGGTGCCGTCGCCCAGCACGTAGACCGCGATGGGCAGCCCGAGGTTGCCGGCGTTCACATACGCGGAGCACAGAGCGCCCACCACGCCGGGGCCCAGCCCGCGGCGCCACCAGCGAGCCGCCACGGCATACAGGCTCGCGACGATGGCGATGCACAGGGTGGTGACGGCCAGGCTGAGAGAGACCACGTCGGCGATCTCGGTCCGCGACAGCAGCTGGAACAGCAGAGCGGGGGTTGCCACGGTGAAGGAGATGCGCGCAAGCAGGGTCTGCGCCTCCGACGTGAGCACGCCCGTGTGCGCGAGGGTGAAACCGACAGCGATGACCGCACCGATGACGGCAAAGCCGTCCAGGACACCGAGCATGGAAGGGTACGAGCGCGGCCGGTCAGGCGCTGACCAGGGGACGCCCCTGCACCTCGGCGCTCTCGCACAGAGCGTCGAGCGTGGCCCGGACGGCGGGAACTCGTTGCAGGTCGGGCGTGGTCACCACATGGACGGCCCGGCGCGACGCCGGCTCGATCGGCAGCACGGTCACGTCGGCGTGGCCGGCGGACCGCAGGATGAGGTCCGGGATGAGCGCGACACCGAGTCCCGCGGCGACCAGCCCCAGGACTGCCACGTAGTCCTCGGTCTCGAACGAGACGGTGGGGGTGAACCCGGCCTTGGCACACAGCTGCAGCAGGTGGCCACGGCAGCGGGGGCAGCCGGCGATCCAGGACTCTTGCGACAGGGCGGCCAGGTCCCCGACCGCGGTGGCTGCCATCGGGTGGTCCCTCGGCACCGCGAGCCGCACCTCGTCGTCGAGCAGCTTGCGGGTGACGAACAGGTCGAGATCCTCCTCGCCGCGGCCCAGGTCGGTCCCCTCGTAGGCGAACGCCACCGCCAGGTCGCACTCGCCCGCCCGAAGGGCGGCGAGCGACTCCGGCGGCTCGGCCTCGGTGAACGTCACCTTGACGTCGGGGTAGCGATGCCGGACCAGGGCCAGCGCGCGAGGAACCAGGGTCGCCGATGACGACGGGAAGGCCATCAGACGCACCCGCCCGGCACGGAGCCCGGCGATGGCCGCGACCTCCTCCTCGGCGGAGTCCAGGGCTGCCAGCACGCCCACCGCGTGCCGCGCCAGGACACTGCCGGCCTCGGTGAGACGCACGTTGCGACCGACCCGCTCGACCAGGGCCGTGCCGGTTCTCTGCTCCAGCCGGCGGACCATCTGGGAGATGGCGGGTTGGGAGTAGCCCAGCGAGAGCGCCGCCCCGGTGAAGCTGCCCTCGTCGGCGATGGCGCGCATGACCCGGAGGCCGGCGGCGTCGATCACGGGAAACAGCGTATAACACTGCGTTATCCGAAGGCCAGGAAGACGGCCCTTGTGTGATCCTTTCGACCCGCGGCAGAGTGGCCGGGTGATTCCCGAGCAGCCGCACGTCGTGGTCGCGCCCGGTCGAACGGGTCTGGACGACACGTCCGGGGGACCGCTGGCAGGCGTGCGCACGGCGTTCACACCGGTCCCGGGGTACCTCAATGCGGCCACCATGGGCCTGCCTCCGACCGAGACCGCCTACCGGCTGCGCATGGCGGTGACCGGCTGGCAGCTGGGCGAGGCGACTGCGGCGCAGTACGACGAGGACGTGCGCCGGGCCAGGCAGGCCTACGCCCGGCTGGTCTCGGTCCCGCCGTCCTGGGTGGCCGTCGGTGCGCAGGCCTCGGTCCAGGTCGGCCTGGTGGCAGCGTCATTGCCCGACGACGCCGAGGTCGTGGCCATCGAGGACGACTTCACCTCGGTTCTGTTCCCGTTCCTGGCCCAACGCGACCGTGGCGTGTCGGTCCGTCTGGTCCCGCTGCAGCGGCTGGCCGACAGCATCGACGCGGGAACGACACTTGTCGCGTTCTCCTTGGCACAGAGCGCGTCGGGCGTGGTGTGCGACGCCGCGGCGGTCCGCGAGGCGGCGCGCCGAGTCGGCGCGCTGACGCTGTGCGACCTGACCCAGGCCGCCGGTTGGCTGCCCGTGGCCGCGGGCGACTTCGATGTCACCGTCTGCGCGGCCTACAAGTGGTTGTGCCAGCCGCGCGGTGTCGCCTACCTGACCGTCCGCCCAGAGGTCGGCGACCGGCTGCGCCCGGTGTACGCGGGCTGGTATGCCGGGCAGGACGTGTGGGGGTCGTGCTACGGGCCGGGTATGCGGTTGGCCGGCGACGCGCGGCGGTTCGACGTGTCGCCGGCGTGGCTTTGCTTCGCCGGCGCCGTGCCGGCGATGGAGCTGTTCGCCTCCGTGCCCACCGAGCTCATCCGGGACTTCGATTGCGGGCTCGCGGACGAGCTCCGCTCGCGGCTGGGTCTGCCGGCGCAGCGGCGCCCGGTGGTCGTTCTGGACGACCCCACCGGCGCCGTGGCTGCTCGGCTGTCCGCGGCCGGGGCGGTGGTGTCATCGCGCGCCGGCAGGGTACGGATCGCCTTTCATGTCTGGAACACCCGGACCGACGTCGACCTCGCCGCCTCCGCGCTGCTGCCCTGACCGTGGTCGACGCCGCGGTACGCCGAGTCTGGGCTTCCCCATGGCTCGGGGCGCCGGGCGGTCGCGGAACGGGGGACCGCGCCAGCATGCTCGGGCCGCGGGGCCGCGCCGCATCCTCCGGCCGCGGGGCCGCGCCGCATACTCGGGCCGCGGGGCGCGCCGCATACTGGGGCAGTGACCGCTGAGCCCATCCCGACGGCCCAAGTGGCTGTGGCGGGCTTCGAGGAGGCGTTCGGGCAGCTGGCGCGCGAGGTCAGCCGCGGCGGGGTGGTAGTGCTGTCGGGCGCAGGATTGTCCACGGAATCCGGTATCCCGGACTATCGGGGGCCAGACGGCATGCGGCGGGTGACGCCAATGACGTATGCGGAGTTCGTCGGGGACTCGGACTACCGCCGGCGGTACTGGGCCCGTGCGTTCGCCGGTTGGCAGCGGTTCGCCGCTGCCACGCCAAACGCCGGTCACCACGCCGTTGCTGCGCTTCAGCGGGCCGGGCTAGTGACCGGGGTCATCACTCAGAACGTGGACGGGCTGCACGACCAGGCCGGCTCGACCGATGTCGTTGAGCTTCATGGCAACCTCAGACGTGTCGTGTGCCTGGGGGAGGATGTCCCGAGTCGTGTGGAACTTGGGTGGCGATCCGGGGTGAACTCTATGCGACGGCTCCGACAGTTTCCGAGCTTGGGGGCGTGTCGGGGTGAGCGTGCCGGTGGAGCGCAGCGAGGAGTTGGGGCATCTGCTTGT
>DASSLY010000103.1:0-3525 GCA_035689185.1 Dermatophilaceae bacterium | reverse complement strand
GACGCCGCGGCGGCGGAGGTCGACCGGCTGCTGGCCGCCGGCTACGCCAACTGGCACGTGGACACGGTGACCGAGCGGACCCAGCTGCGGTTCACCAAGAAGGGCCGGGCACTGCTCCACCAGGCCCCGGCGGCGCCCGCGACTGCGACGGCCCCGGCGGCTGCCTCGGCCCCGACGGCTCCGTCGGCCCCGGCGGCTGCGAAGGCCCCGGCGGCTCCGGACAGAGCGCACGACCGCCAGAAGGCCCGGCGCCTGGAGGAGTCCGACGAGTTGTTCGTCGCCCTGGGCCTGTCCGACGAACGGGGCCAGCTGAAGCCGAGCAGGGTGGCCAAGTACCGGCAGGTCGAGCGCTTCCTCGCCGCGCTCGAACCGATGGTGGCCGCTGCTGCGCCCGCGGGACGGCCCATGCGGGTGGTCGACCTCGGCTGCGGCAACGCCTACCTCACCTTCGCCGCCCACCGGTACCTCAGCCTGCGCGGACTGGACGTGCAGACCGTCGGCGTCGACGTGTCGGTGAGCGCCCGCGGCCGCAACACCGCAGTTGTCGACCGGCTGGGCCTTGCTGGGCGGCTACGGTTCGTCGACGCCACCATCGCCGGCGTCGAGCTGGGGCAGCGGCCCGACCTGGTGCTGGCCTTGCACGCCTGCGACACCGCGACCGACGACGCTCTTGCCCGGGCGGTCCGGTGGCAGGCACCCGTCATCCTTGCCGCGCCGTGCTGCCACCACGACCTGCAGCGACAGTTGCGAGCCGCGACTGTGCCGCCGGCATACCGGCTGGTCACCCGGCACGGGATCCTGCGGGAACGGCTGGCGGACCTGCTCACCGACGCGCTGCGCGCGGCGGTGCTACGGCTGGTCGGCTACCGGGTCGAGGTGATCGAGTTCGTCGACTCGGCGCACACCCCGCGCAACGCGATGATCCGCGCAGTACGGACCGGTATGCCGCCCGGTCCCGACGTGCACGCGGCTTACCAGGAGCTGGTGCGGGCCTGGCAGGTCCGCCCGGCACTGGCCGACCGGCTCGCCGACCTGCTCACGGATCAGCCCCGGCAGGCCGGGCAGGTCCCGGTCGACCAGGCGGGCACGGTCGCCGGCGGCTAGCCAGTGAGCCACTCCTGCACGGCGTCGGCCACGCCTCAGGCGCCGTGCGTCGTGGTCGACATGATCGTGGCCGTCACTGCGGTCGGGGGGTCGTGCCAGCTGCGCATCGAGACCCCGGTGTCGCAGCCGATGAGGTAGACCGTCGGAGCGGTGTCGTGCAACCGGCAGCCGAGACCGTACTGCGGACCCTCCGAGCGCGGCGTCCGTGACCGGGTCATGTCGGCCCAGGTGGCTGGTGAGACGATCCGCCCAGCCGTCAACGCCATCCAGAACCGCCGCATGTCAGCCACCGTGGTGAAGCAACCGCCGTCCCCGCTGCCGCGGACCGGGAGGTGGAACACGTTCGTGCGCCAACCCGTCGGCGTCTCCACGTAACCGACTGCAGCGCGCCCCGGCAAGCAGTCCGAGCGGAGGTATGCGGTGCCGGTCATCCCCGCCGGACGGCAGACCAACTCCTCAACCAGGTCGTGGAACGACCGACCGGCGGCGCGTTCCGCGAGCAACGCCAGCACGACATACCCGCCGTTGCAGTAGGAGAAGCGCTGTTCCGGTGCGAACTTCGTTGCGTGGCCGTCGAGTACGGCGAGGTAGTCGATGGTCTCGGCGAGCCGGTGCACGGAGACCGGCATCGGGTAGTCGGGCACCGGCTCGTCCTCGTCGAGATAGTCGCCGATCCCGGACCGGTGGCTGAGCAGCTGCTCGACGGTCACGCCCCGGTCGACCAACGGCAGGTCGGCACCGAGCAGGGACCGCGCCTTCGTGTCGAGCCGGAGTCGGCCCTGCTCCACCAGCCGCATCACCACCAGCGCGGTAAATGTCTTCGAACCGCTGGCCATTGCCAGCTGGGAGTCCACCCGCATCCGCTGCCCGTGCCGTCGGTCGGCCAGCCCGCGGGCACACTCGAGGAGAAGCTCGGGCCCGCGGTCGACCCGCACCACACCGCTGAACCCGGTCTGCTCCGCGACCCGGTCGACGACCTCATGCAGGCTGGCCACCGGGGCAGGCTAGCCGGTGGAGGTCGTCGGGGAGCAAGCTACTCGGTCGCCCCCCGCCTGCGTCGGCGACTCAGCGCTGTGCGCAGGCATGCGGCGGCGGTCGCGAGCGCCACCATGACGAGGATCACCACGAGTCCGCGGCCGTAGTCCAGCGGCAGCGCCGAGGGGTTGTCCGGGTTCTGGCCGAGGCCGAGGACGAATGGCCACGCCACTGCCGTGGTCATCGCCGCCACGAGCAGCCCGACGGTGACCGCTGGGCGGAGCCGTCCGGGCAGCCGGCGCCCGATCCCCAGGCCCACCAACGCCGCCAGGGGGGCGAGCACCAGATCGTGCAGCGCCACCCCGGCCAGGACGAAGGCGGCGCAGCCGAGCAGCGCCGTCCCGAGCAGGTCGACCACCAGGAACACCAATCCGTATGCGGCCGCCGCACCACCGAGCAGGTAGCAAGCCCAACGCCACCGGCTGCGCGGGTCCGGCGAGCTCACGGCTGCCCCGGCCGGTTCACGGAGATCCGGCCCACCCATTTGGTCTGCAGGACACCGGGGCGATTGGGCGCGATCAGGCGCAGTGGGTAGCCGTGGTCGAGGTCCAGCGGCTGCCCGTTGAGCGACAGCGCCAACAGCGTCAACGGATCTGCGGCGAGCCGGGCGGACACCTCGCTGCTGCGGTACCGACCGCCGGTCTGCAGCGACTCGACTCGGACGACGGCGTCGCTGCCGGCGACGTCGACCCCGCTGCGGGACAGCACATCTCGCAGTCGTACGCCGGTCCACACACCGGTCGCGCTCCATCCCTCGACGCAGGTGATCGGCAGCTCGACCGTATGCTGGGGCAGCTGTTCGAGCTCGGCCCGGCTGAGCCGGAGCGGGTTCGGACCGTCCACGGCAAGGGCGTAGTCTGCGGCCCGCGCCGATGCGAGCACCCCGGCCGAGCGCGCGGTCTTGTTCACCGGCAGTCCGGCCGGGCCGAACTGGGGGTCCCGCGGCGCGAGCACCGACAGCCGGCGAAGGCCGGGCACGGTCTGACCCAGCGTGGCCACGGTCACCACAACCGCGGCGGCGCCGGCCGAGGCCAGGAACTGCCTGCGGTGCAACACGTCTCGACTCGTCGTTGCCTCGGCCGGCTGCTGGTGACGCAGGGAACGGGCGACGATGTGCAGCTTGCTGCCCACGTGCACGACGAGGGCGCCGATCGCGATCCACGCGGTCCAGTAGTGGGCGACGGTGAAGAAGAAGGGCATCACCGCATACCAGCGGGCCACATTGACCAGCCCGGAGAGCAGCTGGAAGATGGCGGATCCCACCAGCACGAGCAGGCCCAGCCGGCTGAGCGCCTCGGCGACGTCGCGGGCCGGCGGCCAGGTGAACAGCTTGGGGTAGACCGACCACAGCTTGGCCAGCAGCAGCGGGATGCTGGCCAGCCCGGT
>DASSLY010000102.1:0-18436 GCA_035689185.1 Dermatophilaceae bacterium | reverse complement strand
GGTGCTGCGGCGGGAGCCGCTGGTCTACCGCGGCCGGCACTGGACGCTGCCGCTGCCGGACGGGCCGGGCAAGGCGCTGCGGCTGTCCATCCCGGCCCGCCAGGTGCCCGTCTACCTCGCGGCCGTCGGGCCCCGCAACCTTGAGCTGGCGGGGGAAATCGCCGACGGCTGGCTCGCGGTCTTCTACAGTCCCGAGTTCTCGCCCGCGCTGCATACCAGCCTCGCCGTCGGCGCCCGAAGGGCGGCGCGAGGGTCCCTGGCCGGGTTCGACATCGTCGCCACGGTGCCCGTGGTCATCGACGACGACGTGCAGCGCGCGGGCGACGCCGTGCGCGCGTATACGGCCCTGTATGTCGGGGGGATGGGCTCCATGACGCAGAACTACTACACCGCGCACGCGGTGCGGATGGGGTTCGAGCGGGAGGCGACCCGTGTGCAAGAGCTGTACCTGGCGGGGCGGCACCGGGACGCGGCGACGGCGGTGCCGTTCGAGCTGATCGACCAGACCGCATTGATCGGGTCTCGCGCGCGGGTCCGCGACCGGCTCGCCCGGTTCGCCGAGGTTGGTGTGACGACGCTGACCGTGGCCCCCTACGCTGCCGACCTGGAGCAGCGACTGCATGTCCTGCGGACCATGGCCGAGCTCATCGACGAGACTGGGCTGGCCCCGTCGTCGAGCTGAAGGTGACCCCACAGTGGACCTGTCCTACGCCCATGCCGTGATCCTGGGCATCGTCGAGGGGCTCACCGAGTTCCTCCCGGTGTCCTCCACCGGGCACCTGACCATCACCGAGAAGCTGCTCGGGCTGCAAATCGACAACCTGACCATCACCGGGTACACCGCGACGATCCAGATCGGGGCCATCGTCGCGACGCTGGTCTACTTCTTCCGCGACATCGTCCGGCTGCTGTCGGCCTGGGCCGGCGGCCTGCGCACCGCCGAGCGCCGAGTGGACCACGACTACCAGCTCGCCTGGGCGGTCATCGTGGGGTCGCTGCCGGTGGGCGTGGTCGGGTTCCTCGGCCGGGACGTCATCGAGGGGCCGTTGCGCAGCCTGTGGGTGGTCGCGGCCGCGCTGGTGCTGTGGAGCGCGGTGATGTGGGTGGCCGAGCGGCGGTATGCCGTGCTGTCGCGGACCTCGGTCGCGCGCGGCGAGCGCAGCGTGTCGGTGCGGGACGGCCTGGTGCTCGGCCTGGTCCAGTGCTTCTCGCTGGTGCCGGGGGTGTCCCGGTCCGGTGCGACGATCTCCGCCGGGTTGATGCGCGGGTTGGACCGGGTGACGGCGACCCGGCTGTCCTTCTTCATGGCCATCCCGGCGCTCACCGCGGCCGGGTTGTTCGGGCTCAAGGACGTGGACTTCTCGGTGATCGGCGCCGGTCAGATGGCGGTCGGGATCCTGGTCTCGTTCGTCGTGGCCTACGCCTCCATCGCCTGGTTGCTACGGTTCGTCGCCCGGCACCCGATCAGCTGGTTCGTGCCGTACCGGGTCGGCCTGGGCGCGGTGGTCATGGTCGCGCTGGCCGCCGGCTGGCTGTCCGCCACCTAGAGCCAGCCGGAGCGCTTGAAGGCCCGGAACAACGTCCGGCACGCAGCGGCCATGACGAGCAGCACGACGAAATAGCCATACCGGAACTCGTGTCCCCCCACCGGGAAGCTCGCGGTGAGCTCGGGCATGTTCGCGAAGTTCATCCCGTAGACCCCGGCGATCATGGTCGGCACCGCGGCGATCGCGACCCAGGCGGAGATGCGGCGCATGTCATCGTTCTGCTCGACCGAGATCTGGGCCAGGTGCGCCGACAGCACGTCGGTCAGCAGCCGGTCGTAGCCCTCCACGTGGTCGACCACCCGCAGCAGGTGGTCGGAGATGTCGGCGAAGAACGGTCGGGCCTGCTCGTGGACCAGGGGCACGTCCTCGGCCGCCAGTGCGCGCAACGGTCCGGCCAGCGGCAGTGCCGCGCGCCGGACCTCCAGCACCTCCCGCTTGAGGCGGTAGATGTCCTGGGCGTGGACCGAGCGGACCCCGCTGAAGACCCTGCGCTCGATCTCGACCACGTCCTCGTCGAGCTCGGCGTCGATCGCGGTGTAGTTGTCCACGATGGCGTCCATCACCGAGTACAGGACCGCCACCGGCCCGTGCGCCAGGTGCTCGGGCGCCTGCTCCAGCCGCCGCCGCACCCCGGCCAGCGGGTTCGCCTCGCCCCGCCGGACGGTCACCACGAACCGGTCACCGGTGAAGATCATCACCTCACCGGTCTCCACGTCGGAGGTGGCGTCGATGTACCGCAACGTCTTCAACACCACGAACAGGGTGTCCTCGTAGACGTCCAGCTTGGGCCGCTGCTCGCCCTTCACCGCGTCCTCCACGGCCAGCGGGTGCAGCTTCAGCTCGCTGTCGACCAGACCGAACTCCTCGTCGGTGGGGTCCTTCAACCCGATCCAGATGAAACCGGTCCCGGCCCTGCGCAGCTCGTCGAGCTCGTCGCTGAGGTCGGTGCACGGCAGCCTGCGCCCGTCGCGGTAGACGGCCTGGTCCACGATCACACCGCTTAGGGTGACAGCCGTGCCGATAGCCCTGCTGGTCCGCCACGGCCGGACCGCGGCCAACACCGGCGGGGTCCTCGCCGGATGGACCCCGGGCGTGGGGCTGGACGACACCGGCCGCATCCAGGTCGGCGGGCTGGCCGAACGGCTCGCGGGCCTGCCGGTACGCGCGATCGTGACCAGTCCGCTGCAGCGCTGCCAGGAAACCGCGGCCCTGCTCGCCGGCCGGCTGCACGGCATACCGGTGGTGGCGGAGGACGACCTGGGGGAGTGCCGGTACGGCGCGTGGACCGGCCGGCTGCTGCGCGACCTGGCCAAGGATCCGTTGTGGCGCTCGGTGCAGGACCAGCCGAGTGCGGTGCGGTTCCCCGACGGCCAGGAGTACCCCGGGGAGTCGATGGCCGAGATGCAGCTGCGGGCCGTGCGCGCGGTCCGCCGCTGGGACGCTCGGGTCGCCCGGGAGCACGGTCCGCGCGCCGTGTGGGTGGCCGTGTCGCACGGCGATGTGATCAAGGCGGTGCTCGCCGACGCCGCCGGCACCCACCTGGACCACTTCCAGCGGATCGTGGCCGACCCGGCGTCGCTGTCAGCGGTGAGCTACACCGAGCGCCGGCCGTTCGTGCTGCGGACCAACGACGTCGGCGGGGACCTGGCGAGCCTGGTGCCCGCGGAGCCGGCCGGGGACGGCGCCGGGGACGCTGCGGGCGACGCTGCGGGCGGGCGCAGCGACGTCCCGGAGGGCGACGCGGCGGTCGGCGGCGGCCCGGGACGGGCAGCCGGGTCCCCCGATTAGCATCCCGGTATGCCGCTGATCGAGTTCGACCCGCCCGACCGGTTCGTCGCGGGCACGGTCGGGCCCCCCGGGGGGCGCACCTTCTTCCTGCAGGCCAGCGCGGGGACCCGGATCACCTCGGTGTCGTTGGAGAAGCAGCAGGTCAGCGTGCTCGCCGACCGGGTGAACGACCTGCTGGACGACTTCGCGGGCGGCGAGGCGACCGAGCCGGTCGCGGGGACCGAGGACACCGCGCCGCTGGACACCCCGATCGAGGACGAGTTCCGGGTCGGGACGATGAGCCTGGGCTGGGACGCGGAGCGGCAGGTGGTCATCCTGGAGTGCCACGACGTGGAGGCGGCGGAGGAGGAGGGGGAGGGGGAGCCGGAGCTGCTCGCCGAGCAGGTGTCGCACCTGGTGTTCCGGGTCGTCATCGCCCCGCCGGCGGCCCGCGCGTTCGCCCGCCGGTGCGCGAAGCTGGTGGCCGCCGGCCGGCCGCCGTGCCCGTTCTGCGGCGGGCCGCTGGACCCGACCGGCCACATCTGCCCCCGCGCCAACGGGTACAAGCGCTGAGCTGGCCCTGGCCGCAGGCGCAGGTCCTCGACCGGCTCGCGTTCGGCTCGCTGGAGGTCGTGGGCCGGCTGGTGGACGCGTCGAACCTGGCGTTGCAGTGCCTGCTGCGTGACGGTGGCACCGAGACGCTGGTCATGTACAAGCCGGTCCGCGGCGAACGGGAGCTCTGGGACTTCCCGGACGGCACGCTGGCCAACCGGGAGGCGGCAGCGTATGCCGTCTCGGCCGTCGGCGGGTGGGACCTGGTGCCCCCCACCGTGCTGCGCGAGGGACCGTTCGGCGAGGGCACCGTGCAGCTGTGGGTCGACCCGGCCGACCAGGGCGCCCTCATCGACGTCGTGCCCCGGCGCCGGCTTCGGCAGGGGTGGCTGCCGGTCTTCGACGCGCAGACTTTCGACGGCACCCGGGTCGTGGTCGCCCACGCCGACCGGCCGGACCTGCTGGCGGCGGCCGTCTTCGACGCGGTCGTCAACAACGCCGACCGCAAGGGCTCGCACCTGGTGCTGGACGGCACCGGCGGACTGCGCGGCTTCGACCACGGGCTGACCTTCCACGAGACGCCCAAGCTGCGCACGGTCCTGTGGGGGTGGGCCGGCCAGCCGCTGCCCGCCGTCGAGCTGGCCCGGCTGGAATGCCTGGCGGGCTGGCTGCGTGACGACCGGACCGCCCTGGCAGCCACGCTCGCCCGGCTGCTGACCCGAGCCGAGCTGGCCGCCCTGCGCCGACGGGTCGACCGGCTGGTCGGCGCCGGCATCCTGCCGGACCTGCCGTCCCGGCGGCCGGCGGTGCCCTGGCCGCCGCTGTGAGGCGGGTGGCGGCCGCCTCCGGATCGCTCGTCTACAGTGCCGTTGCGTGAAGCCGTGGCCCTCGCCGTACGTCCCCGCCGTGCCCGGCTCCTCCCCGCCGCTGCGCCTGTATGCCGCGTCCGCCGGCGCGGTCGAGCCGGTGGTCCTCGGCCCGACGGTGCGGATGTACGTCTGCGGCATCACTCCCTACGACGCGACCCACATCGGGCACGCGGCGACGTACGTGACCTTCGACGTGGTACGGCGCTCGCTGCACGACGCCGGCAGGCAGGTCGTCCACGTGCAGAACGTGACCGACGTGGACGACCCGCTGCTGGAGCGCGCGCAGCGAGACGGGGTGTCCTGGGCCGACCTTGCCGAACGCGAGGTGGCGCTGTTCGGGGAGGACATGACCGCGCTGGGCGTGCTGGCGCCGGACCACTACGTCGGTGTGGTGGAGTCGATGGGCACCATCGTCGAGGCTGTCGCCGCGCTCGAGGCGAGCGGCGCGGCATACCGGCTGGCCGTGCCCGGCGGGCCGGGGGAGGACGTGTACTTCGACCTGGCGAGCAGCGCCTCGTTCGGCGAGGTGTCCGGGTGGACCCGTGAGCAGATGGCCGAGGTGTTCGCCGACCGCGGCGGCGACCCGGACCGGCCCGGCAAGCGGGACCCGTTCGACCCGCTGCTGTGGCTGGCTGCGCGACCGGGAGAGCCGGCCTGGGAGGCCGGGGTGCTGGGGCGGGGCCGGCCCGGATGGCACGTCGAGTGCAGCGCCATCGCGCTGCGCCACCTGGGGATGGGCTTCGACATCCAGGGCGGCGGCACCGACCTAATCTTCCCGCACCACGAGATGAGCGCGGTGCAGGCGGAGGGGCTCACGGGCCACCCCCCGTTCGCCCGGCACTACGTGCACCAGTCGATGGTCGGCCTGCACGGGGAGAAGATGAGCAAGTCGCAGGGCAACCTGGTCCTGGTCTCGCGGCTGCGCGCCGACGGCGTCGAGCCGATGGCGATCCGGCTGGCCTTGCTGGCCCACCACTACCGGACTCCCTGGGACTGGACCGAGGACCTGCTGGCGACCGCGGTCGCCCAGCGGGAGCGGTGGCGCGAGGGGCTGTCCGTGAACGCGGGCCCGGACGCGGCCGCCACGGTGGCCGCGGTCCGGGAGCGGGTCGCCGACGACCTGGACACCCCCGGCGCACTCGCGGCCGTCGACGCGTGGGTGCAGCGCTGCCTGGCCGAGGGCGGGGACGACCCGGCCGCCCCGGGGCTGGTCTCGCGCACGGTCGACCGGGTTCTGGGCATCCGGCTCTGACCCGCTCGTAGCCCCGCCGCGACGACGAGGGCGGCCCTAGTTGCCCGGGTCGTCGCGCTTGCGCCGCAGGTAGCGCTCGAACTCGCGCGCGATGGCGTCCCCGCTGGCCTCGGGCAGGTCCGCGGTGTCCTGGGCCTCCTCCAGCGTGTGCACGTAGTCGGCCACCTCCTCGTCGGACTCGGCCAGCTCGTCCACCCCGCGCTCCCAGGCGCGGGACTGCTCGACCAGGTCGCCGTGCGGGATGGTGGTGTCCAGCAGCTGCTCCAGCTTGTTCACCAGGGCCAGGGTGGCCTTCGGCGACGGGGCGCCCCCGGCGTAGTGCGGGATGGCGGCCCAACAGGAAAGCGACGGCAGGTCCGCCTGGCTCGCGGCGTCGGCCAGCACCCCGACGATGCCCGTGGGGCCCTCGTACTTGCTCTGTTCCAGGTCGAACCGGTGCACCACGTCCTCGTTGTCCGAGGTCGCGGTGACCGGGATCGGCCGGGTGTGCGGCACGTCGGCCAGCAGTGCCCCCAGCGTGACGAACATGCCGGCCCCGACCTGCTGGGCGAACGCGAGCAGCTCGATGGTGAACGAGCGCCACCGGGTGCTCGGCTCGATGCCCTGGATCAGCACCACGTCCCGGCCTAGGGTCGGGACCGACTGGCTGGCCAGGAGCAGCCGGGTCGTCGGCCAGGACACCCGCCGGCGCCCGTCCTCCAGCAGCACCCGAGGGCGGTTCACCTGGAAGTCGTAGTACTCCTCCGGGTCGATCGCCGCGATCGGCTCGGCCCGCCACACCGAGGCCAGGTGCTCCACCGTCGCGGTCGCGGCCTCACCCGCGTCGTTCCACCCCTCGAAGGCCGCGATGACGATCGGGTCGCGCAGCTCCGGCACGTCATCCAGCTCGATCACGTCCCCAGCCTACGTACTGCGGCCCGGCCCGCCGTCGCCGCGCCGATAGACTCGTGTGCGCTCGGCCTATCGCCACCCCCTCGGAGCCCCTCGGAGGTCATCTCGGTGAGCGCTCGCTCCGATCTGCTGCGCGCCGCGTTGGCCGAGCGCGTCCTGGTGGCCGACGGTGCGATGGGCACCATGCTGCAGGCCGCCAACCCCTCGCTGGAGGACTTCCAGGGACACGAGGGCTGCAACGAGATCCTCAACGTCACCCGCCCCGACATCGTCAGCGGCGTCCACGACGCCTACCTCGGGGTCGGCGTGGACGCGGTCGAGACCAACACGTTCGGCGCGAACCTCGGCAACCTGGGTGAGTACGACATCGCCGACCGGATCTACGAGCTGGCCCGGTCCGGTGCGGTCATCGCCGCCGAGGCGGCCGCGCGATGGTCCACCGCCGCCCACCCCCGGTTCACCATCGGATCGGTCGGACCGGGCACCAAACTGCCCTCGCTCGGCCACGTCCGGTTCGCGACGCTGCGGGACGCGTATGCCGAGCAGGTCCGCGGGCTGGTGGACGGCGGAGTGGACGCCGTGCTGGTCGAGACCGCTCAGGACCTGCTGCAGGCCAAGGCCGCCGTGATCGGGGCCAAGCGGGCCATGACGGCGGCCGGAGTCGACCTGCCGGTGTTCGTCTCGGTCACGGTGGAGACCACCGGCACCATGCTGATGGGCTCGGAGATCGGGGCCGCGCTGGCCGCGATCGAGCCGTTGGGCGTGGACGCCATCGGGCTCAACTGCGCCACCGGACCGGCCGAGATGAGCGAGCACCTACGACACCTGTCCCGGCACGCGCGGGTGCCCGTCTCGTGCATGCCCAACGCCGGCCTGCCGCTGCTGACCAAGGACGGCGCGGCATACCCGCTGTCCCCGGACGAGCTGGCGGCCGCGCAGCAGCAGTTCGTCGGCGAGTTCGGGCTGGCGCTGGTCGGCGGCTGCTGCGGCACCACGCCGGAGCACCTGCAGGCCGTGGTGAAGGCGGTCGGCGGGCAGCCGGTCCAGCCGCGCCGGCCCCGCCCGGAGCCGGGCGTGGCCTCGCTGTACACCGCTGTGCCGTTCCGGCAGGACACCTCCTACCTGTCCATCGGCGAACGCACCAACGCCAACGGGTCCAAGGCGTTCCGTGAGGCGATGCTCGCCGGCCGGTGGGACGAGTGCGTGGAGATCGCCCGGGACCAGACCCGCGACGGAGCCCACCTGCTCGACGTCTGCGTCGACTACGTGGGCCGCGACGGGGTGGCGGACATGCGCGAGGTCGTGGCCCGGTTGGCCACCTCCTCCACCCTGCCGCTGGTGCTGGACTCCACCGAGCCGCCGGTCATCGAGGCGGGGCTGGAGCTGCTCGGCGGCCGGGCCGTCATCAACTCGGTGAACTACGAGGACGGCGACGGCCCGGACTCCAGGTTCACCAGGGTGATGCGGATCGTGAAGGAGCACGGCGCCGCCGTGATCGCGCTCACCATCGACGAGACCGGCCAGGCCCGCACCCGCGAGCACAAGGTCGCCATCGCGTCCCGGATCATCGACGCGCTGACCGGGCAGTGGGGGATGACCGTCGAGGACATCGTCGTCGACACGCTCACGTTCACCCTCGGCACCGGGCAGGAGGAGAGCCGGCGGGACGGGATCGAGACGATCGAGGCGATCCGGGAGCTCAAGCGCAGGTACCCGACCGTGCAGACCACCCTCGGGCTGTCCAATATCTCCTTCGGCCTGAAGCCGGCGGCTCGGGTGGTGCTGAACTCCGTCTTCCTGCACGAGTGCGTCAAGGCCGGACTGGATTCCGCGATCGTGCACGCCGCCAAGATCGTGCCGATGAACCGGATCCCGGCCGAGCAGCGTGACGCGGCGCTGGACCTGGTCTACGACCGACGGCGACCCGGGTACGACCCGCTGTCACGGCTGCTGGAGCTGTTCGAGGGGGTTGACGCCGCGTCGCTGAAGACGACCCGGGCCCAGGCCCTGGCCGCGCTGCCGCTGGACGAGCGGCTGGAGCAGCGCATCGTCGACGGCGAGCGGCAAGGACTCGAAGCCGACCTGCAGGCGGCCCTGGACAAGGGCCGGTCGGCCCTGGACGTCATCAACGAGAACCTGCTGGCCGGGATGCGGACCGTCGGTGAGCTGTTCGGCAAGGGCGAGATGCAGCTGCCGTTCGTGCTGCAGTCCGCCGAGGTGATGAAGGCCGCGGTCGCGTTCCTGGAGCCGCACATCGAGGGCGCGGGCGAGGGCGGCCGGGAGGCCAAGGCCCGGATCGTGCTGGCCACCGTCAAGGGCGACGTCCACGACATCGGCAAGAACCTGGTCGACATCATCTTGTCCAACAACGGCTACGACGTGGTGAACATCGGCATCAAGGCGCCGATCAGCGAGATCATCCGGGCCGCGGAGGAGCACGACGCCGACGCCATCGGGATGAGCGGCCTGCTGGTGAAGTCCACCGTCGTGATGAAGGAGAACCTGGAGGAGCTCAACTCCCGCGGACTGGCCACTCGCTGGCCGGTGCTGCTCGGCGGCGCCGCGCTCACCCGCGCCTACGTCGAGCAGGACCTGGCCGCCATCTACCAGGGCGAGGTGCGGTATGCCCGGGACGCCTTCGAGGGGCTGCGGCTGATGGACGCGGTCGCCCTGGCCAAGACCGACCCGCAGCGCAGCGTGGGGGACACCTTGCCGGAGCTGCGCAAGCGACGCGTTCGCGCGCAGCCGACCGCGGCCGACGAGGCGGCCCTGGCGGACACCACCCGCTCGGACGTGGCTGCCGACAACACCATCCCGCAGCCGCCGTTCTGGGGGACCCGGGTCGTCAAGGGGGTCGCGCTCGCCGACTACACCGCATACCTGGACGAGCGCGCCACGTTCCTCGGCCAGTGGGGGCTGCGCAGCAGCCGCGGCGACGGGCCGACGTATGACGAGCTGGTGGAGACCGAGGGGCGGCCCCGGCTTCGGCTGTGGCTGGACCGGATCGCCACCGAGGGGCTGATGGAGGCGGCCGTCGTGTACGGCTACTTCCCCTGCTACAGCGAGGGGAACCAGGTCGTCGTCCTGCACCATGCCGGGCCGGGCCAGGGGCAGGAGCGGGCCCGGTTCACCTTCCCCCGGCAGCGGCGGGACCGGCGGCTGTGCCTGGCCGACTTCTTCCGGTCTAAGTCGCTGTATGACGCCGACGGTCGCCCGGACGTCATAGCCTTCCACCTGGTCACCATGGGTTCGCGGGTCTCGGAGGAGACGGCGAAGCTGTTCGCGGCGAACGCCTACCGGGAGTACCTCGAGCTGCACGGCCTGTCCGTGCAGCTGACCGAGGCGCTGGCCGAGCTGTGGCACGCCCGGATCCGCGAGGAGCTGGGCTTCGGCGGGCAGGACGAGCCGGGGCTGGACGACATCCTGCGGCAGGGCTACCGGGGGTCGCGGTACTCCTTCGGCTACCCCGCCTGCCCCGACCTGGCCGACCGGGCGGTGCTGGTCGACCTGCTCGACCCCGCCCGGATCGGGGTGACCCTGTCCGAGGAGTTGCAGCTGCACCCCGAGCAGTCGACCGACGCGATGGTCGTGCACCATCCCGAGGCGAAGTACTTCAACGCCACATGAGCCTGCCCGCCGCGGTGCTGTGGGACCTGGACGGGACCCTGGTCGACACCGAGCCGTACTGGATGGCCTCCGAGCGCTCCCTGGTCGAGGAGCACGGCGGGGTGTGGACCGACGAGCACGCCCACCAGCTGGTCGGCAACGACCTGCTGGTGTCGGCGCGGTACATCCGCGACCACGCTGACATCGACGCGTCTCCGCTGGAGATCGTGCACCTGCTGCTGGCCCGGGTCATCAGCGCGGTCGCCCAGCACGTGCCATGGCGGCCCGGCGCGCGGGAGCTGCTCTTCGACCTGGCCGATGCCGGCGTGCCGTGCGCGCTGGTGACCATGTCGTGGCGGTCGCTGGTCGACGTTGTCGTCGCGGCGCTGCCGGCCGGCGCGTTCACCGCCATCGTGACCGGCGACGAGGTGGA
The DNA here is from genome assembly GCA_035689185.1 of Dermatophilaceae bacterium. GTDB lineage: Bacteria > Actinomycetota > Actinomycetes > Actinomycetales > Dermatophilaceae > DASSLY01. The sequence goes on along the minus strand of DASSLY010000102.1, from coordinate 7,519 downwards.
CCATGGCAAGCCGCACCCGGAGCCCTACCTCGCCGCCGCCCGGCTGCTCGGTGTGGAACTGGCCCGCTGCGTGGCCATCGAGGACTCCCCGCCGGGAGTCGCGTCGGCGGTCGCCGCAGGCGTGCCCACGGTGGCGGTCCCGCATGCCGTGCCGGTGCCGCAGATGGCCGGCGCGGTGCAGATCGGCAGCCTCACCGGCGTCGGCCCGTGGGATCTGACCCGGCTGACCGGCGGGGGCGTGGTCGCTGGAACCGCAGAGCGGGGTCAGCCGAGCCAGTAGACGACGTTGTCGACCCGGCCATTGAACTGGTCGACCGAGCAGCCGCTGGCCAGCCGGTCGACCCCGGCCAGCTTCCCACCGACCGACATCGGGACCGACGCCGGGAGGTCCACCGGACCCACCTCAGCGGCCACGCTGCGCACGGTCGCGCGCTTGACCTGGCCGTCCTTGCCCAGTCGTGCCACGGTGAGGCTCAGCCGGCCCAGGGACAGGGTGCAGGTCGCTCGGTACCACTTTCCGACGGGCAGCGCGGACGCCGAGACCGCCGCCTTCCCGTAGGCGCCATGGACGGCGCAGGACGGCACCTGGTGGTCGACCTGCAGCTTGAACTGGGCCGCCTGCGTCGCCAGCCCACGCTGGATGAGGTTCTCGCCGTTGTCCCGGGGGTTGGCCACCTGGGGCTGCTTGTCCAGGCGAAAGTCCGCGCCGAAGCCGAAGCCGCGCGACCCGGGCGACAGCTCGTCGGTCCCCCGAGTGTCTCGCACCTGCAGGACAGCGTGGGGTCCGTCGCCGAGGGCGAACGCCGGCAGCCGCAGGCCCGTCCCGGTGGGGGAGCCCGACCAGCGCGGGTGTCCCCCGTTCTCGGTCACCGCGGAGACGTTGACATCGCCCGACCCGTCGTTGCGGAACGCCTTCGCGCGCCCGGCGCCGTCCGCCTCGTCGAAGGCGAGCCGCAGCACGTAGGCGCTGTCTGCCTGCGCCGGCTGGGCCCCGGCGACGGCAACCGCCGGGAACAGCACCGCGGCGGCGCCGAGCAACGCGAGGGCGCGTCTCATTCCGCACCTACCGCGACCAGCGCGGACGTCCGCGTGTCCAACGCCCGCACGGCGGCTTGCGCCGAGCAGCGCGACGGCGCGTCTCATTCCGCACCTACCGCGACCAGTGCGGACGCCCGCGGGTCCAACGCCCGCACGGCGGCCTGCTCGGGCAGTGGCGGGGGAGTGCCACCCCAGGCGGGGCAGATGTCGCGGTGGTCGCACCACTCGCACAGCCGAGAGGTGCTCGGCCGCCAGTCGCCGTTGGTGGCCGCGCGCTCGATCGCCTGCCACAGTGCCTTCAGCTTGCGCTCGGTTGCCAGCACATCGAGCTCCTCGGGTTCGTAACGCACGATCTCACCGCTGCCGAGATAGATTAGCTGCAGCAGCTTGGGGATGCTGCCCCGCATCCGCCAGATCACCAGCGCGTAGAACTTCATCTGGAACAGGGCCTTGGCCTCGAACAGCGGAGCGGGCGCGCGCCCGGTCTTGTAGTCGACAACGCGCAGGGCGCCGTCGGCGGCCACGTCGAGCCGGTCGACGTACCCCCGCAGAGTCAGCCCGTCGACCTCGGTCTCCACGTACAGCTCCCGCTCTGCCGGCTCCAACCGGGTCGGGTCTTCCAGCTCGAACCAGGTGCGCAGCAGTCGGCGCGCGTCGCCGAACCAGCGGTCCAGCGCCTCGGGGTCCTGCCCGTCGACCAGCTCCGCCAGCTCGGGCTCGGCCTCCACCAGCAGCTGCCACTGCGGGCCGACCAGCCGCTCGGCCTCGGCGACGGTGCGCGAAGCGGCGGGGAGGTCGAACAGCCGCTCCAGCACCGCGTGCACCAGGGTGCCGCGGGCAGCGGCGGGGGAGGGCCGCGTCGGCAGCCGGTCGACCACCCGGAAGCGGTAGAGCAGCGGGCACTGCATGAAGTCGGCGGCCCGGCTCGGTGACAGTGCGGCGACCATGGCCAGGACAGTACGCCGCGGCGCCGACACACCGGCCGCGTCGCACGTGCGCGAACCGCGCCGACCTGTCAGAACCTGGGCGTGCTGGGGCGCACTGGCGATCTGACAGGTCGAGGTGTCGGGTGGCTTAGGGTCGAGCCCATGACGCCGACCGGCCTGCGCATCGCCACCGTGGGCGGGGTCCCGGTGTACATCGGGCGCAGCTGGCCGGTCATCGCCCTGGTCGTCGTGGTGACGTTCGGGCCACAGGTGCAGCCGGCCATCCCCGGCCTGGCGACCGGCACCGCATACCTGGTGGCCCTGGCCTACGCGCTGCTGCTGTTGGTCTCTGTGCTGGCCCACGAGGCGGCTCACGCCGTCGTCGCCACCCGGGCCGGCTACCACGTGCAGCGCGTGGTCGCCGACCTGTGGGGCGGTCACACCGCCTATGAGACCCAGAGCAGCCGACCCGGGCCGTCGGCGCTGGTCGCCCTGGCCGGGCCGGCGGCGAACGCTGCGCTGGCCGCGTTCGGGTGGCTCCTGCTCCCCTTCGTCAGCGGCGACATCGGCGCGCTGCTCATGGGCGCGGCGGTGTGGACCAACGGCTTCGTCGCCGCGTTCAACCTGCTGCCCGGGCTGCCGCTGGACGGCGGGTTCCTGCTGGAGGCCGCGGTCTGGCGGCTGACCGGCAGCCGGCAGCGCGGCCTGCTGGTCGCCGGCTGGTGCGGGCGGGTCGTGGCGGTCCTGGCGGTTGCCTGGGTGCTGGCTCGCCCGCTCCTGCGCGGCGAGCAGCCGTCGCTGTTCCAGGTCGTCTGGGGCGGGCTGATCGGCGCTTTCCTGTGGACGGGCGCCTCCGGGGCCATCCGGGCCGGGGCGGCGGGGACGGCCTTGGACCGGATCCCCTTGGCTTCGGTGCTGCACCCCGTGGTGGCCCTGCCGGCGGGGGCCACCGTGGCCGATGCGGACACGGCTTTGTCCCGGCCGCACGGCGGCCTCGCGCGGGTGGTCACGGGGGTCGTCGTCGACGGGACGGGCCGGCCGGTAGCGCTGGTCGACCCGGCGGCGCTGGCCGGAGTGCCGGCGCATCTTCGGGCCACCACCCCGATCGTCGCCGCGGTCCGCGGCCAGCCGGACGGGTGGGTGCTCGACCTCGACCCGGCCGGGTCGGCCCTGTCGGTCGTCACCCGTATGCAGCAGCTCGGCCACGGCACCGTACTCGTCCGCACCCCCGGCCAGGCGCTGGCGGGGGTGGTGTATGCGGCTGACCTGGACGCGCGCCTGTCCGCCTGAGGCGGCCTAGACTGCCGCCGATGAGCACCGGAGCAGCCAGCCGCCGCGGGCCGTTCCGGTCGGGGGAGCGGGTCCAGTTGACCGACCCCCGCGGGCGGATGCACACGGTCACGCTGCGCGACGGGCAGGAGTTCCACACCCACCGCGGACGCATCGCCCACGATGACCTGATCGGCGCGCCGGACGGATCGACGGTGACCAGCACCGCGGGCGTGGAGTACCTCGCAGTCCGGCCGCTGCTGTCGGACTACGTGATGTCGATGCCTCGCGGGGCCGCTGTGGTGTACCCCAAGGACGCCGGGCAGATCGTGGCGATGGCCGACATCTTCCCCGGCGCCCATGTGGTCGAGGCGGGGGTCGGGTCCGGGGCCCTGTCGATGTCGCTGTTGCGTGCCGTGGGCGATTCCGGCAGGTTGCAGTCCTTCGAACGGCGGGAGGAGTTCGCCGACATAGCCCGGGCCAACGTGGAGGCCTTCTTCGGCGGTCCGCACCCGGCCTGGCGGGTCACCGTGGGTGACCTGGTCGACCAGCTGCCTGTCTGCGTCGAACGCGGCAGCGTCGACCGGGTCGTGCTGGACATGCTCGCGCCCTGGGAGTGCCTCGACGTCGTCGCCGACGCACTGGCGCCAGGGGGAGTGCTCATCTGCTACGTCGCCACCGCCACCCAGCTGTCCCGGGTGGCCGAGGCCACCCGGGACCACGGCGGCTACACCGAGCCGCAGGCCTGGGAGACGCTGCTGCGCGGCTGGCACCTGGAGGGGCTGGCCGTTCGTCCGCAGCACCGGATGCACGGCCATACCGGCTTCCTCATCACCACGCGCCGCCTGGCGCCGGGCGTGAGCCCGCCGCTGCGCAAGCGTCGCCCCGCGAAGGGGGCGTACGAGGAGGGTGACGACACGGCATACCAGGACTGGGAGCCCGCCGACGTCGGCGAGCGAGCGATCTCCGACAAGCGGCTGCGGCGGCTTCGTCGCTCTGTGACGAATACGTCCGACGCATAGGCGCCGGAGCGGGTTAGGTTGAACCTATCCGGCTAGCGGCGAGGAGGTCCACGTCATGTCCTACTCACGATCCGACGACGAGGCTGCCCGCCAGCAGGCGATGCTGGCCGAGGAGGTGGCGGCGCTGCGCAGCCGGCTGGCCGAGTCCCCCCAGCGCGCCCGGGACCTGGAGAACCGCATCCTGCAGCTGCAGTCCTCGCTGTCGACCATGTCCTCCCAGAACGAGCGGCTGGTCCGCACGCTGAAGGAGGCGCGCGAGCAGATCGTCACCTTGAAGAACGAGGTGGACCGGCTCGCGCAGCCGCCCTCCGCCTACGGCCTGATCATCGAGTCCTACGACGACGCCACGGTCGACATCCTCACCGGCGGCCGGAAGATGCGGGTCGCGGTGAGCCCCACCGTGGACCCGGCGAACCTGTCGGCCGGGCGTGAGGTGATGCTCAACGAGGCGCTAAACGTGGTCGCCGCCTGCGGGTACGAACGCGTCGGCGAGGTGGTGATGATCAAGGAACTGCTCGGCGACGATCGGGTGCTCGTGGTCGCCCACGCCGACGAGGAGCGGGTATGCCGCATGGCCGAGTCGCTGGAGGGCCAGTTCCTGCGGGTCGGGGACGCGCTCATGCTCGACACCCGCTCCGGCTTCGTGTATGAGCGGATCCCCAAGGCCGAGGTCGAGGACCTGGTGCTGGAGGAGATCCCGGACATCGCCTACGAGGACATCGGCGGCCTGGCCGGGCAGATCGAGCAGATCCGCGACAGCGTCGAGCTGCCGTACCTCTACCCCGACCTGTTCCGCGAGCACAAGCTGAAGCCACCCAAGGGAGTGCTGCTCTACGGCCCGCCCGGGTGCGGCAAGACGCTGATCGCCAAGGCCGTGGCGGCCTCGCTGGCCAAGAAGATGGCCGAGAAGACCGGGCAGCACGAGACCAAGTCGTTCTTCCTCAACATCAAGGGCCCCGAGCTGCTGAACAAGTACGTCGGGGAGACCGAGCGGCACATCCGGCTCATCTTCCAGCGGGCCCGGGAGAAGGCCTCCGGCGGCACCCCGGTGGTGGTGTTCTTCGACGAGATGGACTCGCTGTTCCGCACCCGCGGTTCGGGGGTGTCCTCCGACGTGGAGACCACGATCGTGCCGCAGCTGCTGTCCGAGATCGACGGCGTGGAGCGGCTGGAGAACGTCATCGTCATCGGCGCGTCCAACCGGGAGGACATGATCGACCCGGCGATCCTGCGGCCGGGCCGGCTGGACGTGAAGATCAAGATCGAGCGCCCGGACGCCGAGTCGGCGCGGGACATCTTCTCCAAGTACCTCACCGCCGACCTACCGCTGCACGCGGACGACCTGTCCGTGCACGGGGACGACCGGCAGCGCACGATCGAGGCGATGACCACCGCGGCGGTGGAGCGGATGTACTCCGAGATCGACGAGAACCGGTTCCTGGAGGTCACCTACGCCAACGGGGACAAGGAGGTCCTGTACTTCAAGGACTTCAACTCCGGCGCGATGATCCAGAACATCGTCGACCGGGCCAAGAAGATGGCGATCAAGGACTTCCTCACCATGGACCAGCGCGGCATCCGGGTCGAGCACCTGATGCAGGCCTGCGTGGACGAGTTCAAGGAGAACGAGGACCTGCCGAACACCACCAACCCCGACGACTGGGCCAGGATCTCCGGCAAGAAGGGCGAGCGGATCGTCTACATCCGCACGCTCATCACCGGCAAGGACGGCACCGAGCCGGGCCGGTCCATCGACACCGTCGCCAACACCGGCCAGTACCTGTAGACCGCCACCGCCGTTTTTCGCGACCGGACGCCTCGTCGGGCCCGTTTCCGCGGCCGGTGGCGCGGGAAACGGGCGCCGCCGGGCGTTCGGTCGGGATCAGAGCAGAAGCTGGTACACCGCATGTCGACCCGGCCGACCTCGGTGACTGTCCCGACGGTGAAACCGAGTCGCTCGTGCAGGGCGTTGCTGGTCGGGTTCGACTGCGCGATCCCGGCCAGCGCAAGGTGGATACCGCCGGCCCGGACGCGGTCCACCCCCTGGCCGGTCGCGGCTGGGTGCTGGGAGACCCTCGTCTCCCGGGTCGTGGCGTACCCGGGTTTCGGCCGGTGGGGTGCCGCGTGGGAGTACCGGATGACGCCGGTCGCATCCTCGGCGACGAGGAATGGTCTCCCGGGGTCGTGCTGCCGACCTTGGCCAGCCACGTCGACCGGGGCGGGTCGTCCAGGTCGAAGGTCGCCAGGCTGTGGCGCACCGCCTGCCCGTATGTCGCGGCGACGCCTCCAGGTCGGCACTCGCCTGCTGCACCGAACGCTGGGTCGGGACAACCAACGCAAGAAGCGCTCAGTGGTCGCCAACCTCGCAGGTGCCGCGAGCTGCCGGCTGGTGCTGGTCGTCGGCCGCGGTGCACCTGTCGCGGCCAAAGGCCGACCTTTCGGTCCAGCGACCGGACCTGCAGACTGAGGAGCGACCGGCCAGCGGGGCTAGGCAACACCCGCGTTGACGAGGTGCCAGGCCAACGCTCGATGACCGCAGCAGCGGTCCCGGGTCTCGGCGAACACATGGGCCGACGCACCAAACCCGCGGATATCGTCCTTGACCACGCGCCGACACGACACGCTGAGCGGGCTCTGACCCCACGCGTCACCATTCCCCACCGCTCCGGTTCTGCGCCCGAGCATGGCGTCTTCCTCGCCGGGGTCAAGGCCCTTCGGGTGGCCTGGGTGCCCTCCGGCCGGCCGTGGCCCCGGTTCCGCGCGACATTCATCCGCAGCGACATGAGCAGGGTGGGAGCAGGGGGTCATCGGAAACGCGACCCGGTGAAGTCAGCGCGCCCGCTTGACAGTCAGCCCCTCCACAGCTCCTGGCCGGGGGTCGTTGTCGCCGGATTGTGCGAAGACGTGCCGGTGCAGGACCTGGCCGGGGGTCGTTGTCGCCGGATTGTGCGAAGACGTGCCGGTGCCGGGCCTGGCCGGGGGTCGTCGTCGCCGGATTGTGCGAAGACGTGCGGGGGGGTGGGGGGCGAAAGCAGGTGTCTCGGCAGCCAAGGCCGCTCGACGCCCGCGGCCCTGTGCGGGCGGGCTCACAACAGCAGCTGGTACCAGCGGGTGTCGACCCACCGGTCGAACTTGCGCCCGACCTGGGTGAGGGTGCCGGCCTCGGTGAACCCGAGCCGCTCATGCAGCGCGTTGCTCGCCGGGTTGGGCTGGGCGACCACCGCGACCGCCAGGTGTATGCCGTCCTCCCGCAGCCGGGCGAGC
>DASSLY010000101.1:0-13735 GCA_035689185.1 Dermatophilaceae bacterium | reverse complement strand
CGGCCCGGGCGTCGGCCTCAGCGGCCGACCAGGGTGAGCAGCGTCGCCTCCGGGCGGCAGGCGAAGCGCACCGGTGCGTACGGCGAGGTGCCGAGCCCGGCCGAGACCTCCAGCCAGGCTGCGTCCGGGGGCGCGGCCGAGGACGGCTGCGGCGCCGGGCCCGGCTTGCCGCCGCGGCCCGGCGGGCCCCCCGCGCCCGGCCACCAGCGGGACAGGCCCTTGGCCCGGGACCGGTCGAGGTCGCAGTTGGTGACCAGCGCGCCATACAGGGGCAGGCACAGCTGGCCGCCGTGGGTGTGGCCGGCCAGGACCAGGCGGGCCCCGTCGGCGACCATGGCGTCCAGCACGCGGGTGTAGGGCGCGTGGGTAACCCCGACGGTCAGCGCGGCGAACGGGTCGGCCGGACCGGACACCGCGGCATACCGGTCGAGGCTCCGGTGCGGGTCGTCGACGCCGACGAACTCCACCGGGTGCCCGGCAACGGTGAGTGAGCCCCGGGCATTGGTCAGGTCCAGCCAGCCGGCCTCGACGAAGGCGCGGGTCAGGTCGCCGGTCGGCAGCAGCTTGCTGGGAGGCCGGCTGGCGTAGCTCGTGGTGAGGTAGAGCGCCGGGTTCTTCGGGGTCGGCGCCCAGTAGTCGTTGGACCCCATCACGAACACCCCCGGCAGCTGCATCAGCGGCTCCAGCGCGCGGATCACCGCCGGGACGGCCCGCATATGGGCCAGGTTGTCGCCGGTGTTCACCACCAGGTCGGGGCGGAGGTCGGCGAGCCTGCGGACCCAGCCGATCTTGCGCTCCTGTCCCGGCACGAGATGCAGGTCGGACACGTGCAGCACCCGCATCGGTGACGACCCGGCAGGGAGCACAGGCACCTCGAACCGTCGCAGCGCGAACGCGTTGCGTTCCACCAGCCCGGCGTAGGCGATCCCCGCGACACCGGCACCGGCCAGCCCCAGGGTCGTGCGTAGCAGCGGGTTCATCGGCGCCATCCTTGCAAACCGGGTGCGAGACTGCCGCACATGACCACGTTGAAGGCCACCCTGCGCGCGGATCTCACGGCGGCGATGCGGGAGCGGGACAGGGTGCGGTCCTCGACCATCCGGATGGCCCTGACCGCAGTGACCACCGAGGAGGTCGCCGGCCCGACGGCCCGCGAGCTGACCGACGACGAGGTGGTGAAGGTGCTCATGAAGGAGGCGAAGAAGCGGCGGGAGGCGGCCGCGGCATACCAGGGGGCCGGTCGCACCGAGCTGGCCGCCCAGGAACTGGCGGAGCTGGCGGTGCTGGAGGGGTACCTGCCGGCCCAGCTCGGCGACGCCGAGCTGGAAGCCCTGGTGACCCAGGCCGTCCAGTCGACCGGCGCGACCGGAATGCCGCAGCTCGGCCTGGTCATGAAGGCCGTCCAGCCGCTCGTGGCCGGGCGGGCTGACGGCGGACGCGTCGCCGCGGCGGTCCGGCGCGCCCTCACCGGCTGACTACCGAGGCTTGCCCGGCGGCTTCGGCTTCGGCTTGGGGACAGGCGTGGGGGAGGGGGTCGGAGCGGGGGCCGGGGGCGGCTGGACCTTGGGCTTCGGTTTCGGCTTGGGCTGTGGCGGCGGCGGGACGTACGGGGCGTTGCCGTTGGACGGCTGCAGCAGGATGGTCGAGCCGCGGGCCTCCACCGACCCGGCGCCTCCGGTCCCCGCCACCAGCCCGGCCGGCAGCCGGGAGTCGATGGACTTGCCGATCGCGACCTCGAACCCGGCACTGATCAGCCGCTCCCGCGCCGTCGCGATGGAAAGCCCCACCACCCGCGGTACGGGGACCTGGTCTCCGTAGAGCATCCTGGGGCTGGGGGCGGCGAAGTCCTGCATCGGCAGCCCGACCGAGGCGCCGTTCATGATGTTGCGCCACAGCGGAGCGGCGATCGTCGCGCCGAAGATGTTGCCGTAGTAGCGCCCTCCGATCCGCACGTTCCGCAGCTGCCGACGGTCGTCGTCGGGGTAGCCCACCCAGACGGCGCTGGCCAGCTGCGGGGTGTAACCGGCGAACCAGGTCTCGTTGTGGTTCTCGGTGGTCCCCGTCTTCCCGGCCGCCTCCCGGCCGCCGTTCAGGCCGAGCCCGTATGCCGTGGCGCCCGGGTCGGTCAGTACGTGCCGGAGCACGCTGGTGACGCCCGCGGCCACGTCCTTGCTGATGACCTGCTTGCAGTCGCTGCGGAACGGGATGACCTTGCGGTCCGCGGTGGTCACCGACAGCACCGGCATCGGCGGGCAGTACCGACCGCCGGAGGCGGCGGTGGCGTAGGCCGAGGCCAGGGTGAGCGGGGAGGTGTTGTCCGACCCGAGGGTCACCGGGGAGGCATAGGTCTGGATCGGCTCGCCGCTGGCTTGGTGCAGGCCCATCTTGGTCATCAGGTCGCGGACCCGGCAGATTCCCTCCCGCGCGACGATGCCGGCGAAGGCGGTGTTCACCGACTGCGCTGCCGCCTGGACGAGGGGCATGGTGCCGTTGGTGCGACTGGAGTCGTTGCGCACCTGCCATGGGGCGGCGCCGTTGCGGGTGCCGATCTTGCAGTTGTCCGCGGTGTAGTCGGCGTCGGTGAACTGGGCGGCGTTGGAGGGGCCGGCGGTCTTGGCGAACACGGTGGACCGGACCGGGTGCCCGTCGGCCAGCCAGGCGGCGATGGCGAACATCTTGGCGGTGGAGCCGAACGAGAAGCCGTTGGAGCCGCCGTACTGGTAGTCGACTGCCCAGTTCACCGACGTCTTGCCCAGACTCTTCTTGATCGAGTACTGCGACGTCTGGGCGATCGCCAGCACCTTGCCGGTGCCCGGCTCGACGATCGCCGTGGCCGCCGCGACCTTGGACTTGTCGCCCACCGGAACCCGCTGGGCCAGCTGCTTCTCGGCCATCCGGACCATCTTCGGGTCCAGCGTCGTCTGGACCGTCAGGCCGCCGCGGAAGATCGCCTTGTTGCGCTCGGCGATGGTCCGGCCCAGCTCGGGACGCTCCCGCAGCCAGGCGATGACGTAGCTGCAGAAGTACGGGAAGGGCGACATCGCGCAGGTGCTCTGCCCCGGCTGCACGTTCAGGCCCAGCTTGGCTGCCCGGGCCTTGGCGTGCTGTTCCGGGGTGATCTTGCCCAGCTCAAGCATCCGGTCCAGCACCACGTTGCGCCGGTTCAGCGCCCGATCGGGGTAGTTGACCGGGTCCGTCTCGCTGGGCAGCTGCACCAGTCCGGCCAGCAGCGCGGCTTGCGGCAGGTTCAGCTTGGCCGCCGTGGTGTTGAAGTAGTGGCGCGCCGCCGCCTCGACCCCGTAGGCCCGGTCACCGTAGTAGGCGATGTTCAGGTAGGACTCCAGGATCTGGTCCTTGGTCATCGTCCGCTCGAGGGCGGTGGCGTAGCGCAGCTCCTGCAGCTTGCGGGTGTACCCGGCCATCCCCTCCCGGGCGACGACGCGCTGAGCCTCCTGCTGGTCGTTGGCCTGCAGCGCGTTCTCCTGCAGCGTCAGCTTGACGTACTGCTGGGTGAGGGTCGAAGCGCCCTGCTTGTTGCCTTGGATGGTCTGCACGGCCGCCCGGACCAGGCCCTGGGTGTCGACACCGCCGTGCTCGTAGAACCGGTCGTCCTCGATGGCGACCTGGGCCTGGCGCATGATCGGCGCCACCTGGGACAGCGGGACCAGGATCCGGTTCTCGTCGAAGGGGGTGGCGATCACGGTGTTGCCGGCCAGGATCCGCGACTGCTGGGAGAGCGGGGAGGTGCTCAGCTCGCTGGGCAGCGACTCGAACATCTCCACGCCCTTGCGCGCGGTCGCCCCGGTCGCACCGACCGCGGGCAGCACCAGGCCCGCGGCGAGCAGGCCCATGACCAGCGCCGTGACCACGAGCGCCACCAGGAGGCTGAGCACGTTGGCGAAGTTCGTGACGCGGGCCTGCATGGCGTCCAGAGTAACCCGCACGCCGGTGCCGCCCGGGGCACTCGCGGGCGGGGGAGTCGCACGATGGGGGAGCACATGAGCAGGACGCCGCAGCCGTGCGCTCGGTTGGGCGCCGCTGGAGCAGGCCCCGAAGCCCCCTCTTGAGGCACGGCTTGGGGGCGCCATGGGCGAACTCGACCCTCGGATCACCCCCATTGACTAGTCACTCGGTGGTCAAGAAACCACCCGCAATGGTCATAGTTGCGGACCTGCCGGGTTCCCTAGATTGCAGAGGTCGGTTCAACAGGCTCCCCCTGGACCTCCGAGGTTCAGCGGCGTGCCCGGCCATAGGAAAGTGTCAGGGATCCAGCATGACGGTCACGCCGTTCCGTACCGAAGCCCCAAGCGTCGACCGCCCGGTCTGGGTGGCGGACTGGGCGCAGCAGGGTCGCTGTGCTGGACAGGACCCGGACGCCCTGTTCGTGCAGGGGGCCGCGCAGCAGACCGCCAAGCAGGTCTGCGTCGGCTGCCCGGTGATCGCCGAATGCCTCGCGGACGCGCTGGACAACCGCACCGAGTTCGGCGTCTGGGGCGGCATGACCGAACGGGAGCGTCGCGCGCTGCTGAAGCGCCGCCCCGACATCCGCTCCTGGCGGCAGGTGTTCGTCGAGGACCGGCTCCGCCAGACCGGGGAGCAGCAGGCCTCCTGACCTGTCGAGCGCGACGGCTCGTATGTCGTCCGCTCACCCGGTGGCGCCGGCTCACCCCGCCAGTGCGCTGCCGATCCGGCGCAGCCCGTCCAGGTCGTGGATGTCATGGGCCGCGGCGGGCACCTGCGCCGTGGCAATGCCGGGGTGACCGGCGGCGAACCGGCGAGCCATCGCCTGGTGCCGGGCCGAGGCCTCGGCCGCCATCGCCTGCACCTGTAGCAGCCCTGCGGTGACCGGCGCGGTCGGCGACGCCGACGCGGCGGAATCCGGGTCCGCCAGCTCGGCCGCGGCGGCTGCCGCGCGAGCCGCCGACAAGCCGGGAACCGACCCGGCATACACGCGGTTGAGTACCAGCCCGGCCAGCGGCATGGACTCCTGCGCCAGTCGGTCGACGAAGTAGGACGCCTCCCGCAACGCGTCCCGTTCCGGCACCGCGACCACGAGGAATGCCGTCCCCTCGTCCTTCAGCAGGGCGTAGGTGTGGTCGGCGCGCTCCCGGAAGCCGCCGAACATGGTGTCGAGCGCCGCGACGAAGGTCTGCACGTCGGTGAGCATCTGGCCGCCGAGGACCTTGGTCAGGGTGTTCGTCACCGCGGTCACCCCGGCCGACAGGACCTTGACGTAGGCCCGCCCACCGGCTTTGGCCGGCGCCGCCAGCAGCCGGATGAACCGCCCGTCGAGGAACGAGCCCAGCCGGCTCGGCGCGTCCAGGAAGTCCAGGGCCGAGCGGGACGGCGGCGTGTCCACGACGATGAGGTCCCAATGGTTGCCGGACCGGTCCGACTGCGGACGGTCGGCCTGCGCCCGGAGCTGGCCGAGCTTCTCCATCGCCATGTACTCCTGCGTCCCGGCGAACGAGCTGGAGACGGCCTGGTAGAAGGGGTTGGCCAGGATCTGCGCGGCCTTCTCCGGGGTGGCGTGCGCGTGCACGACCTCGTCGAAGGTGCGCTTCATGTCCAGCATCATGGCGTCCAGGTGGCCGCCCGCGGTGTGGTCGATCCCGAGCACGGCGCGGGGGGTGTTGTCCAGCTGGTCCAGCCCCATGGACTGGGCCAGCCGGCGGGCCGGGTCGATGGTGAGCACCACCACGTGTCGGCCTGCCTCAGCCGCGCGCAGCGCCACGGCCGCCGCGGTGGTCGTCTTGCCGACACCGCCAGCGCCGCAGCAGACGATGATCTTGGTCGCGGGGTCCAGCGCGACGGCGTCGAGGGACAGCCGGGGTGGCTTCCGGGGGCGACCCGGCTTGGCCACGGTCATGCGGCGCCCTGCTCGGCCAGCTCGTCGGCGAGTTCGCGGACCGAGCCCGGGTCGATGCCCTCGGCGATCGAGGGAAGCCGGTAGGTCGGCAGGCCCAGTTCGGCGACCACTTCGGCCTCCGTTCGCTCGAGGTCAACTCGCACGGCGTGGTCGGCGCCCAGCGCCACCAGCGCGTCGACCATGTCCGCGTCCGCGGCCACTCCCGCCGCGGCCAGGTCGCCCTTGACGCCGTCCCGGTCGACCTTGCCGGCCGCGACCGCGGCGAGCTGACGCTCGGACAGCAGCGGGTCGCGCACCTGGTTCACCACGACGGCGCCGATCGGCAGTGAGGCGGCGCGCAGCTGGGCGACCGCGTCGACGGTCTCCTGCACCGGCATCTCCTCCAGCAACGTGACCAGGTGCACCTTGGTCCAGCGCGACCGCAGCATCCGGGTGATCGAGGCCGCCTGGCTGTTGATCGGGCCGACCTTGGCCAGGCCGGCGACCTCGTTGTTCACGCTGAGGAAGCGCACCACCCGCCCGGTCGGTGGGGCGTCCAGCACCACCGCGTCGTATGCCGGTCGCGCCGGTTCGCCGCGCCGGCTCGGCTCGCGCTTCCTGGTCACCGCCTCGTACACCTTGCCGGTCAGCAGCACGTCACGAACCCCGGGTGCGATGGTCGTCGCGAAGTCGATGGCCCCGAACCGTTCCAGCGCTCCACCGGCGCGGCCGAGCTTGTAGAACATCTGCAGGTACTCCAGCAACGCGGTCTTCGCGTCCACGGCGAGCCCGAAGATCTCCCCCCCGCCGGCCGCGTGGGCGATCCGGGCCTCGGTCGCGGCCAGCGGTGCGACGTCGAACGTCTGGCTGATCCCCTGCCGGCCCTCCACCTCGACCAACAGCACTCGCCTGCCCTGGTCGGCCAGCGCCAGCGCCAGCGCCGCGGCGACGGTGGTCTTGCCGGTGCCCCCCTTGCCGGTGACCACGTGCAGGCGCACTCCGTCCCACTGGCTGCGCAGCATGCGCCGACTCTAGGCGGACGAGCCGGTGAGGTCGCGCACGGCCCGGAGCACCGCGGCGAACCCCGGATGCGCGGGGTCGCTGAGACCGTTGGGATTGCACCCGGGGTGACCCGCAGCAGCACCGCTCAGGTGCCCCCGGCGGAATGGCCGACCACGACGCAGCAGCCCGGCAGGGTCGGGTCGGCCAGACGGCGTGCTCGACTGACCGGGAGCCGAGGCAGCCATGTTGGCACCCGCGCGTCGACCGGCTCGCGGCGTGCGCGTGCTACCCGGAACGGAACGGAACGGGACGGGTTGCGGGGCGCCCGGAGCACACGGTTTCGGGCAGCAGTGGGGCGGTGCTGGGGCGTGGGTAGGGTTCGGGAATGGCGAAGTGGGAGTACGTGACGGTGCCGCTCATCGTGCATGCGACCAAGCAGATCCTGGACCAGTGGGGCGAGGACGGCTGGGAGCTGGTGCAGGTGCTGGAGGGACCGAACGGGGGGCTGGTCGCCTACTTGAAGCGGCAGAAGCCGTGAGCCGGAGATGAGCGCGGTCGCGGACCGGCTCGCGGAGCTCGGCTTGCGCGTCCCCGAGGTGGTGCCGCCCGTGGCGGCATACCAGCCGGCGGTACGCGACGGACGGTACGTCTACGTGTCCGGGCAGCTGCCGATGGTCGACGGCGCTCTGCCGGCCACCGGCAAGGTCGGCGAGGGGGCCGGCCAGGTGTCGCCGTCGCGAGCAGCCGAGTTGGCGCAACGGTGCGCGCTCAACGCGGTCGCGGCCCTGGCGAGCGTCGCGGACCTGGACCGGGTGGTGCGCGTGGTGAAGGTCGTCGGTTTCGTGGCCAGCGGCGACGGCTTCGTCGGGCAGCCGGCGGTCGTGAACGGCGCGTCGGAGCTGTTCGCCGCCGCGTTCGGGGACGCCGGCCGGCACGCGCGGTCGGCAGTGGGGGTGGCGGCACTGCCGTTGGACGCGCCGGTCGAGGTCGAGGCGATCTTCGCGGTCGAGGACTAACCGTGGTGCGGGACTTCCCGGTGGGAGGTCGATCGGATCGTGCACGGGCCTGGCTGGCCGCGGGCGGTTCGACCGCAGTCGCCCCGGGAGCCGCCGACGCAGCCGCCCCGGGAGCCGCCGACGCAGTCGCCCCGGGAGCCGCCCCGGCGGCGACGGTGCTGCTGCTGCGCGACACCGCGCGCGGAGTCGAGGTGTTCACGATGCGCCGGGTGGCGTCGATGGACTTCGCGGCGGGGATGACGGTGTTCCCGGGCGGGCGGGTGGACCCGGCCGACTTCGATGTGGCGGTGCCCTGGGCCGGGCCATCGGTGGCCGAGTGGTCGCGCCGGCTGGGCGTGGAACCGGGGCTAGCCCGCGCGGTCGTCGTCGCCGCGGTGCGGGAGCTGTTCGAGGAGTGCGGGGTACTGCTGGCCGGCGACCCGGTCGCGGATGTGGCCGCGCCGCTGTGGCGGGCCGAGCGGGCTGCGTTGCTGGCCCGCGCCACCGGCCTGGGCGAGCTGCTGCGCCGGCACCGGCTGGTGCTGCGCTCGGACCTGCTCAGCGCGCGCGCTCGCTGGGTCACCCCGCAGTTCGAGTCCCGCCGCTACGACACCTGGTTCTTCGCGGCGCTGCTGCCGGCCGGGCAGGGCGCCGATGACGCCTCGCCCGAGACCGACCAGGCCGGCTGGACCTCGCCGACGCAGGTGTTGGCGGACCACGCGTCGGGCCGGGTCGAGTTGTTGCCGCCGACGGTGGTGGCCATGGAGTCGGTGGCGGCCGCCACGTCCGCGCGGTCCTTCCTGGCGTCTGCGGCGGTGGTGCAGCCGGTCCTTCCGTGGCTTGCCGAGGACGGGGCGGACCTGGTCATCCGGTGCGAGCTGCCGGTATGACGCCGGGCTGGCAGGGGGGCCCGGTCACCTCCACGGCGACCTGCGTGCTGGCACCGAACCCGACGCCGATGACCCTGGAGGGGACCAACACCTGGGTGCTCGGCACCGGCGACTGTGTCGTGGTGGACCCTGGCCCGCTGGACGAGGACCACCTGCAGCGGGTGCTGGCCGAGGTGTCCCGCCGTGACGGCCGGGTGGCGGTGATCCTGCTGACCCACCGCCACTGGGACCACGCCGAGGCGGCGGGGCGGTTCGCCGAGCTGAGCGGCGCGCCGGTGCGTGCTGCCAGTGACGGCCTGGCAGAAGGGCAGGTCTTGGCCGTCGGCGGGCTGGAGCTGCTCGTGGTGACCACGCCGGGGCACACCGGCGACTCGGTGTCGTTCCTGCTGCCGTCCGAGGCGGCGCTGCTCACCGGCGACACCGTGCTCGGCCGGGGCACCTCGGTGGTGGCCTGGCCGGACGGCGACCTCGCGGCATACCTGGCCTCGCTGGAGCGGATCGAGCGGCTCGCCCGTACCGGGACGGTGACCGCGATCTGGCCGGGGCACGGCCCGGTCGTGCCGGATGCCGCGGGAACTGTCCGGTGGTACCTGCAGCACCGGCGCGAGCGGTTGGACCAGGTCCGCGACGCGGTGGCGGCCGGTGCGGTGGACGCGGACGCGGTGGTCGAGAGGGTGTACGCGGACGTGCCGCGGGAGGTGTGGCCGGCCGCTCGGTTGAGCGTGCTGGCCCAGCTGGCCTACCTCACCGAGCTGTCAGAACGTGATCGGGGCATGACGCGCTGAGGTTCTGACAAGTCGGGGGGCGCGGATTCAGCGGGCGCGGCGCTTGAGGCGGTCCACGGCCAGCAGCACCACGGCGCGGGCCTCCAGCCGGATCCAGCCGCGGGTGGCGAAGTCGGCGAGCGCCTTGTTCACGGTCTCCCGCGACGCGCCGACCAGCTGGGCCAGCTCCTCCTGGGTGAGGTCGTGGGCGACCAGGATGCCTTCCTCGGCCGGCCGGCCGAACCGGTTGGACAGGTCGAGCAGCGCCTTGGCGACCCGGCCCGGCACGTCGGTGAAGACCAGGTCGGCCAGGCTCTCGTTGGTGCGGCGCAGCCGCCGCGCCAGCGCCGCGAGCAAGGCCTGGGCGACGTCGGGACGCCCGGTGAGCACCGCCTGCAGCGAGTCGTGTCCCAGCCCGAGCAGCTCGGTCTCGGCGACGGCGGTGGCGGTGGCGGTGCGGGGGCCGGGGTCGAACAGGCTGAGCTCGCCGAACATCTCACCCGGGCCGAGGATCGCCAACAGGTTCTCCCGGCCGTCGGCGCTGGTCCGGCCCAGCTTGATCTTGCCCTCGCCGATGATGTAGAGGTGCTGGCCCGGGTCGCCCTCGTGGAACAGGATCTCGCCGCGCTCCAGCCTGGCCCTGGTCATCGACGCCATGAGCGCGTCGGCAGACTCCTGTTCCAGGGCAGCGAACAAGGGTGCTCGGCTCACCACGTCGGGATTCACGCCGGACAGTCTGCCACGCAGGACCCTCGCTGGCGCTGGCTGCGAACTGCGGTATCGCCACCGTCCGGCGCGCCGAGGCGGACCACTGCGTCATACCGGTAGGGGTTTACATGACCGGGAGGGTGTCAGGAGGGCGGTCTACCCTGGCCGGGTGCCGCCCGCCGCCCGCCCCCGACACGCGGAGACGCCGCTGGCGCGCACCCGGCGGGCCAGGCGGATGTATGCCGTGCTGCGCGAGCGCTACCCGTACGCGCACTGCGAGCTGGACTTCGGCACTCCGCTCGAGCTCCTGGTCGCCACCATCCTGTCGGCGCAGACCACCGACCAGCGGGTGAACCAGGTGACCCCGGCCCTGTTTGCGCGGTACCGGACCGCCGCGGACTACGCCGCAGCCGATCGGGCCGAGCTGGAGCAGCTGGTCCAGCCGACGGGGTTCTTCCGGGCCAAGACCGACGCCCTGATGAAGCTGGGAGCCGCGTTGGAGGACCGGTTCGGCGGTCAGGTCCCGGGGCGGCTGGCTGACCTGGTGACGCTGCCGGGCGTGGGGCGCAAGACCGCCAACGTCGTGCTCGGCAACGCGTTCGGGGTGCCCGGCATCACCGTCGACACCCATGTCGGCCGGCTGGCGCGCCGGTTCGGCTGGACCGCCGAGCTCGACCCGGTCAAGGTCGAGCTCGCTGTGGGAGAGCTCATCCCCCGGCGCGACTGGACCATGCTGTCGCACGTGCTGATCTTCCACGGCCGGCGCACGTGTCACGCCCGGCGACCGGCTTGCGGGGCGTGCCCGGTGGCCAGGTGGTGCCCGGCCTACGGCGAGGGGGAGACCGACCCGGTGCTGGCGTTGGGGCTGCTGAAGTACGAGCTGGCGCCGGGGGCCGCGCGGTGAGCGCTCCGCCGGCCTGGATGCAGACGGTGGTCGCAGCGATCCGGGGGGGTGCCGTGGTCTGGCCGCCGGCGACCTCGGCCAACGGCCGGCCCGCGGCTGTGCTCATGTTGTTCGGGCCGACCCTCCCGGGCCTCGACGGCGAGGACGTGGTACTCACCGAACGGGCGGCCGACCTGCGCTCGCACGCCGGTCAGGTGTCGTTCCCGGGCGGGGCGATCGATCCCGGGGAGACCGCGTCCGCCGCCGCGTTGCGGGAGGCGCAGGAGGAGATCGGGCTGGACCCGGCCGGGGTCGAAGTGCTTGCCGAGCTGCCGCCCATCGGCTTGGCGCCGAGCGGGTACCTCGTCACCCCCGTCCTGGCCTGGTGGGCGCGGCCGTCGCCCGTCCGCGTGGTCGACCCCGTGGAGGTCGCCCGGGTGGTCCGGGCGCCGGTGGCGGAGCTGGTGGACCCGGCGCGCCGGTTCAGCGTCACCCACCCCAGCGGGTACGTCGGGCCGGCCTTCAACGTCGACGGGTTGCTGGTGTGGGGGTTCACCGGGACGCTGTTGGCCGGGCTGCTCGACCTGGCCGGACTGGCGCAGGAGTGGGACATCGGACGGCACGAGCCGCTGCCGGAGCGGTTCGGCGGGGGGTCGCGCCGGTGAGCGGCGCCGTCATCGACATCGTGCTGGGGCTGTTGCTGGTGAGCTACGCAGTGACCGGGTATCGGCAGGGTTTCGTGGTCAGCGCGCTGTCGCTGGTGGGTTTCGTCGGCGGCGGAGTGCTGGGCCTCTGGCTGCTGCCGGTCCTGCTGGCCCAGTGGGTCGCGGTCGACGGCAACGTGTTCTGGCGGTCGGCCCTGCTCGTGTTGGGCGTGTTCGTCCTGGCCAGCATGGGGCAGGCCGTCGCCGCCGTGGTCGGCGCCCGGCTGCGGGGGGCGGTGACCCTGCGTTCGGCCCGGGTGCTGGACTCACTGCTCGGTGCGGTTGCCACCACGGTCGTGGTCGCGGTGCTCGTCTGGTTCCTCGCGGGGGCGTTGCGCGGGGTGGCGCCGGTGCCGCTGGCCCGGGCCATCGCATCCTCGACCGTCTTGCGGGCGGTCGACCGGCTGGTCCCGGAGCAGACCGGCCGGCTGTTCGCCGGGTTCCGCTCGCTGCTGGACGCCGAGGGCTTCCCCCGGGTGTTCAGTGGCCTGCAGCAGGAACCGATCGACCCGGTTGCGCCGCCATCGGGTGCCGCGCAGACCGCTGCAGTCGCCCGGGCGGCGGCGTCGGTGGTCAAGATCACCGGCGTCGCCGAGTCGTGCAGCCGGGCCCAGGAAGGCAGCGGTTTCGTCTACTCGGCGCAGCGGGTGGTCACCAATGCCCACGTGGTCGCCGGCATGCGGCTGCCCCGGGTCCGCGTCGGCGACCGTGGTCAGGTGTATGCCGCGCAGGTCGTCGTCTTCGACCCCCGCCGCGACCTGGCTGTGCTGGCGGTGCAGGGGCTGTCGGCGCCGAACCTGCCGCTGGGCGGCCCGCTGGGCCGCGGCGACGAGGCGGCGGTCGCCGGTTTCCCGCTGGACGGCCCGTACCGGGTCGACCCGGCCCGGGTTCGCTCGCAGGTGCGTGCCTCCGGCGCGGACATCTTCGGCAGCCCCGGGGTCGTGCGGCAGGTGTACTCCCTGTACACGCGGGTGGAGCCGGGTAACTCCGGCGGGCCGCTGCTCAGCCCGGACGGGCGGGTCGCGGGCGTCGTGTTCGCTAGGTCCCTGGATGACGCCCTGACCGGGTACGCCCTGACCCTGGCCGAGGCCGAACCGGTGCTGAGTCAGGGGGTCCAGGCCAGGCGCCCGGTACGCGCGACCCAGTGCTCAGCTGCCTGAGCCCACTCCACGGTCGGTCCTCGGCCGCGCCCACTCGGCTTCGCGTTCGACCGGCACGCCGCCATCCCGGTCCGGCGGTGTGCGCGTCTGGTCGACCGGCTGTTCAGGCGAGGCTGCTGAGCCACTGGACGAGGAGCCGGTTGACTTCATCGGGCGCCTCCTCCGCCACGAAGTGGCCCACGCCCGGAAGCAGCCGCTCCTCGAACGACCCGGCCGCGTACCGGTCGGACCCGGTCGCCGTCCCCGGCAGGACCGCGCCGTCGTCGGCACCGTGCAGGTGCAGCACGGGGACGGCGATCCGGCTGCGCAGCCGCCGGTTGAACCGGCGACCGTCCAGCCGCAGCTGGGAGCGCCCAACCCACCGGTAGTGTTCCGCGGCCGAGTGCGCCACGAACGGCAGCGCCATGGCCGCGGTGTACCGCTGGACCTCCTCCGCGGACGGAAACGGCGAGGAAGGCGACGCGAACGCGCGGAGCAGCCGCTCGACATACCGGCTCTGGCGTCCCATCTGCCGCTCCGGCACGAACGGGCGCTGCAGCCCCAGGATGTAGGCGCTGGCGCGCGCCTGGGCCAGGTCGGTGAACGAGGCCCGCCGCAGCACCAGCGGGTGCGGCATCGCGAGCGCGGCGACGCCGCGGGTGACCGCCGGCTGCATGGCCGGCATGGCCCACGCGGTCCAGGCGCCGGATCCCTGGCCGACCACGACGGCGTCGACCTCGCCCAGTGCCCGGACCATGCTGGCGGCGTCGCTGGCCAGGGTGAACGTGTCGTACCCCTGCGG